>JAVFAA010000002.1:0-386428 GCA_034002665.1 Dissulfurispiraceae bacterium
GGGCAAGAACTTTTGTGATCGCTGCCGTGAGGGTCGTCTTGCCATGATCAACATGACCTATCGTTCCTACGTTTACATGCGGCTTGGATCTCTCAAATTTAGCCTTTGCCATATATCCTCCTTGGTAATTCTGTTATATATTCAGCTTGATGCAAATTAATCCCTGAAAATGCTTCCGGCATCTCTATACAAGCCCATGACCGGGATTGAACCGGTGACCTCTTCCTTACCAAGGAAGTGCTCTACCGACTGAGCTACATGGGCAATCCCTGAAAACATCTGCCCAGTTCAAAACCATCCGGGCAGCTCCAGCGGTTTATTTTCTGGAGCGGGAAACGGGATTCGAACCCGCGACCCTCAGCTTGGAAGGCTGACGCTCTACCACTGAGCTACTCCCGCATCAAAATAAAAACCCCGATTCATTGTGCAGCCCCATGCTGAAAACCGGATAATGCATGGTGGAGAGGGGAGGATTCGAACCTCCGAAGGCGGAACCGGCAGATTTACAGTCTGCTCCCTTTGGCCACTCGGGAACCTCTCCTTATATAATAAAAAGACCGGAATTCAATACCGAGAAGTCTGTGCATGGTCAGCTGAAGCTGTAAAAATCTATCGCAAAAGCCGCCTTTTATATATTTCTCTGCTATTGATTCCTGCCTGCTGCTTAAATGGAGCCACCGAAGGGAATCGAACCCCCGACCCGCTGATTACAAATCAGCTGCTCTACCATCTGAGCTACGGTGGCAAGAACTGATTAATATAAGGGAAATATTATAATTTAGTCAAGGCAGAAAATGCAAGAATATAAGGCATAACATATTAGATTCCTTAAAGAAATGCCAAAATTATCCTGAATTATACTAACAACTTGATATTTAAAGATTTTTAATGGTTCTGCGCCTGACAGCCTCATACGCCATAATGCCGGCTGCAACTGAGACATTCAGGGAGTTAACACTGCCGCGCATAGGCAGGCTCACAATCTCATCGCACAAATCCCTTACTGTTTTTCTTAGGCCTTTGCCTTCAGAGCCTAAGACTATTGCAACCGGCCCGGCAAGATTAATGTCCCATATGCTCTTTTCTGATCCAGCTTCAGCTCCGATTATAACAATACCTTCGGCTTTCATTGCTGTTATGGCATGTTTTATATTTACTGTTTCACAAAGGGCTATATGCTCTATCGCGCCGGCAGATGTCTTGGATACAAGCGGAGTTATGCCAGCTGACCGGTGCGACTGGAAAACAACTCCATGCACGCCTGCTGAGTCTGCTGTTCTTAAAATAGCGCCGAAATTCCTCGGATCTTCTATGCAGTCCAGCACCATAAAAAAGGGCTGTTCACCTTTTGATACGGGTATTTCGAGCAGGTCATCAATATTAATGGTGTTAATGGGTGCTGCTTTTGCAGCAATACCCTGATGACCTTTCTGAAACCTCTCATCAAAAAACTGCCTTCCGGTTGCTTCTGCTGGAATGCCAAGCTGTACTGCATCCTTGACAAGCCTGGCTACTGCCTCATTGTTCGCACAATAGACAACTTTTTCTATCCGTCTGCCTGACTTGAGGGCCTCTGCTACCGGATTGAGTCCATATATCCAGTCTGATGCCCTGTTTTGGTGGTCAGACTTTTCGCCTTTACGGAATCCTGACCTTCCATGTCGTGCCATTTTGTTTATCCTCTAACAGTATGCCTTTAGTCTCAAGATCCCTTCTTATTGCATCTGCCGCAGCCCACTCCTTGTTCTGACGGGCAGTATTTCTCTGCTCTATCAGCTGTTCTATTTCAGATTCAGTAACAGGCAGCTTCTTGGTTTTGAGCAGAGCTTTATTCCATTCATACGGAGTCTTGTTGAAAATATTGAGCAGAGCAGCGAACTTATAAAGAACTCCCTTTGTGCTTGTTGCAAGATCCAAAGCCTCCTGACTCCTTACCTTCATATCAAGGAATCTGTTTATCTCTCGTACAAATTCAAAAAAGAGTCCAACAGCCATGGCTGTATTGAAATCATCATCCATTGCTTCCTCAAACCTCTGCCCAAATCTGTCAATGCATCCCCTGAGTTCTGAGGAGGCATCCTGGCATCTCTTGTCAGCCAAGGCATCGGCTGGTCTGGATACATACTCATCAATTCTTGATATGGTTGAATAAAATCTGTCTAAAGAAGATTCAATATCCCTCAACTGCTCCTTTGAAAATTCAATAGGACTGCGGTAGTGAGTCGAAAGAATAAAGAGCCTTACGACTTCAGGATCAAATATATCCAGTATTTCACGAATTGTGAAGAAGTTGCCAAGCGACTTTGCCATCTTCTCTTTGTCTATTGTTATAAAACCATTGTGCATCCAGTATTTGGCAAAGCACTTGCCGGTATATGCCTCAGACTGTGCAATCTCGTTTTCATGATGGGGGAATATGAGATCTGCACCGCCTCCATGAATATCTATTGACTCTCCAATATGTTTTATCGCCATTGCAGTGCACTCTATATGCCAGCCGGGCCTGCCTTTGCCCCATGGGCTTTTCCACCATGGCTCCCCCTCTTTTGATGCCTTCCAGAGAGCAAAATCCATGGGCGAGCGTTTTCTGTCATCAACACATACACGCGCACCCGCCTGAAGATCATCCAGGTCCTTTCCAGAGAGCTTGCCATAGCCCTCAAAGCGGTCAACAGCAAAATACACACTTCTGCCGCCATCCTCCTCAACCTCATAGGCATAGCCTTTATCTATGAGCCCATTTATAACATTGATCATTTCATTGATATGATCTGTTGCTTTTGGCTCCACATCAGCCCTATCAATGCCGAGCGCATCCATATCCACATAGTATTCCTTGATATATTTCTGGGATACAGCATCCCATGAGATATGCTCTTCATTTGCGCGTCTTATAATCTTGTCATCAATGTCAGTAAAATTTCTCACATATTTAACTTCAAATCCCTTGTACTTCAGATATCGATTTATAACATCAAATACAACAGCGCTTCTTGCGTGGCCGATATGGCAGTAGTCATAAACAGTCACACCACATGCGTACATACCCACCTTGTTTCCGGAAAGAGGCACAAAATCCTCTTTTCTACCGGACATGGTGCTGAAAACCTTCATCCTTCCCCCTTTGCCCTCAAGCAACCCTATTCTGCTCTTCAGAATTGATATATGTTCACCAACTTCACGAAATTTGTCTTCAACAGGATCAGGCATACGAACATGATCAAGAGCCTCTACAATGCCGTCAACTCCAAAATGCACAACCTTCTTTTTTATAACCCTGCCAGGCACACCCACCACAATCGAATAATCAGGCACTGACTTAAGCACAACCGAATTTGCTCCTATCTTTACATAACTGCCTATTTTTATCGGACCAAGCACCTTTGCGCCAGCGCCGACAACAACATTATTGCCCAAGGTCGGATGTCTTTTACCCTTATCCTTGCCTGTGCCTCCGAGCGTCACCCCCTGGTATATGAGACAGTTTTCGCCGATTTCTGCGGTCTCCCCGATCACAACACCCATACCATGGTCTATGAAAAATCCGGGGGCTATTTTTGCGGCCGGATGAATCTCTATGCCAGTCAGCAGGCGTGCTGCATATGACACAATTCTGGGCAGTATGGGCAATCCCAGTCTTATAAACAAGCGGCCCATCCTGTGCAGGAATATCGCATGAAATCCAGGACAGGTGAGCAGGGCCTCTATCCTGCTGCCGGCAGCAGGATCCCGCTCAAAAATTGCATCAAAATCACGCCTTATTGTTGTCAGAAATGACATAATTCTGAATTATAACCTAAACAAGTCAAAAATCAGCCGTTATTGCGGTCTGCGCTGCATCAGGCTCTTGACAGTCGGGAAAAGATCAAGATTTGTATGAGGCAGAAACAGCGCTGACATATATTCATCCATAAACCCCCTTGATACAGAGAGCTCAATGTATGTCATCTTTGATGCTATATCCTCAGCCTCTCTCCTCAGATCTTCTGAAAGAAGACACAGATACGCACCGGTTATGGATGCATTGCCAATAAATGAAAATCTGTCTTTCGGCATATCAGGCAGCATTCCAAGGATTATAGCGCGGTCAATATTCAGATAATTGCCAAATCCTCCTGCTATATAAACCTTGCTTATATCATCAAATGTAAGGCCTGCCTCATTCAGCAGAGTGGTCACCCCAGCGTATATGGCAGCCTTTGCCCTGAGCAGATTTTCAATATCAGGCTCTGCAAGCACAATGTATTTGTGCATGGTCTCATTGTGGTAAAAGACATATTCCAGGCCGCTGTCCCCTCTTCTTATTCTGGAGCTGCTGCCTTCTGCAAGTCTGCCCTTCTGATCAATCAGCCCTGTAAGGTACATATCAGAAATGGCATCGATCATGCCTGAGCCGCATATGCCGGCAGGATGAACAGCACCAACAACTCCAAGCTCAGGCTCAAGAGTAGCCGGATCAATTCTGACCGACTCTATTGCGCCCTCTGTAGCGCGCATACCGCACTTTATGCCGCTGCCCTCAAAACATGGACCAGCTGAACAGGCGGCTGTCATTATCCAGTCTTGATTGCCGATAGCTATCTCACCGTTTGTGCCTATATCCATAAAGAGCGCTGTTTCGTCGCTTCTATGCATCTTGCAGGCGAGCACACCTGATACTATGTCTCCGCCGACATAGCTCGCAACGCAGGGCAATGTATATACAGGTGCCTGCCTGTCTATTTTTAGTCCGGCTGTACCTGCCTTCCAGAGGGGGAAAATATTCATCGTAGGGACATAAGGCTCCTCACGAATTGATGCGGGATTAAGTCCCCAGAATATATGAGCCATTGTTGTATTGGCAGACACAACTGCTGAATCGATTTCGCAGTCTGATATGCCATGGCGTTCCATCATGGATACGGCAATCGAATTAATATCTTCAACAACGGCATTTCTGAGCTCATCCAGCCTTATCTCCGCATCATCTCCTTCAGAAGCGTAAACAATCCTGGTTATGACATCATCGCCAAAGCGCATCTGCGAATTGTATGTTGATCCTACATCAATAACAGAACCGTCTGATAGTCCAACCAGATAGACCACAACTGTTGTTGTGCCTATATCAACAGCAAGTCCGTATCTCCTGTTGCATCTTTCTTTGGAGGTGAGGAATATGGCTTCATCAGGAGCATCCTCGCCCTTTATATAACGGAGATCCACCTCCCAGTTTGAGTATCTGAGCGTCTCAAACATCCCTGCTATAAAATCATGCGAAAACCTCATGTCAGCAAACCCCCTGTCATGAAGGCTTCGCTTGAGCCTTTCGAGATCACTTATGCTGTCGCTGATTGTGGGGCGTGGAAGATTCAAAAATATCCGGCTTACTATCGGCTTTATCTCTGCGCCGTATGACCTGAAATAGCCAGCAAGATCTTTTGTTTTTGATACAGCTATCCTGTCTCCAACTACAAGCAGAGACTCTTTTGGTATGTCAACAAGCAGGTCTGATTCAGGAAAGCTCTGACACGATATTACTGCACCGCGCTTTCGTTCTTCGGCACTGAGCCTTATCCTTGATTCAGTCCTGTATCTGCCTTCGACAATATTCACCCTGCATTTGCCGCATGTACCCTTGCCTCCGCATGAAGCAGCCAAAAAAATACCGCTGCGCTTCAGCGCTGAAAAAATTGATTCTCCGGCATCTGCCTGCACCTCATGACCTGAGGTCAATGTTATTTTCATAAACACACCGCCATGAAACAGAGTTCAAACTGTTGTTGAATATTTTACCATAGCATTATGATCTTCATTTATTTAGTATATTTCGAATCATCATGGGTGCAATAAATGCACATATAGTGCAATAAATGCATCCAATATCCATTAAAGATCAGCACTGCAAACATAACTCCCTGTAATCAAGATATTTTTTACAGGCATCTAACTTGCTTGTATTTGATATGCGTTTGCATCAAAATTCTAATGTCACAAAGGAGGCAGGCATGTTAAAACATTTATTTTTACTATGCCTTTGTGTTTTGCTGATCGCTCCCATAGCATTTTCAGCACAGGACACGGGCAAGATTGCGATAGCAGCAACAGGCAAGACCACATCAGATCAGGTTAGCCAGCTTGCAGGCAGAGGACCATACTTCCAGATCTTTGACAGCAGCGGCAGGTTTCTTGAAACCATCGAAAATCCCTACAAAACAGCCCGCGGAGGAGCAGGTGTATCAATAGTCAATTTGTTGGCCAAAAAAGGCGTCACAAAAATTGCTGCTGGAGAGACAGGACCAAGAATGGCCAATGCTATGAGAACGCAGGGAATAGTTTTTGTAGAATTCAGAGGAAGCATTGATCAGGCTGTCAGACAGATAATCGGAAATAAGTAATAACTTTAAAAAAGGAGATTAAATGCAGAAGAAGGGATTTCATAAACGCGGCTTTATAAGTCTTGTTACTGCTTTCAGTTTTATCGCAATGACAGTGTCAGGCATTGTACTATACTTTACGCCCCACGGCAGAATAGCGTACTGGACAGACTGGAAGTTTGCGCTGCTCACAAAAAACAACTGGGCTGATATGCATGTGTTGACAAGCCTGCTTTTTGTGGTAGTGGCTGTATGGCATCTGCTGCTTAACTGGAAAGTATTCCTTTCCTATATTTCGAGAAAACTTGAATCAGCAGCAAGACTTAAAAGAGAACTGGCAATAGCAGCTGTACTAACCATTGTATTTACCTTTGGCCCTGTTTTCAGCATACCGCCATTCAGTTATGTAATCGATTTCAGTGAATATCTGAAGATGGCATGGGTAACAAGCAGCGAATATGAACCGCCCTTTGGGCATGCTGAAGAGCTCTCATTAAAGGCATTTACAAGAAGAACAAATATTGACTTGCAGTCTGCAATGGATGAACTCAGAAAGAGCGGCATAAAATTTGACAACAGTTCTGAATCGCTCCAGAGCATAGCAAGGGCAAACAATAAAAATGCGATGGAGGTTTTCGCGATAATCAAGAAATTCCAGAAGATCGATCCAATTGATACCAGTCTAAAATTCACTCCTGAAATGGTTGAAGAGCGCTTTGCAGGAACAGGCATAGGAAGAAAAACATTAAAACAGGTAACTTCTGAAAATGCACTTGATCTAAACGATGCACTAAAAAAGCTTGAGGTAAAAGGTATAAAAATAGGTGAAAATGAAGCATTCAAGGATGCTGCAGCAAGATATGATATATATCCACTTGATCTGATGAAAGTGATCCTTGTAGAAGACTACTCACCCTCTAAATGAAGCAGGAGGTAAAATATGATCAAAAGGTTAGCAGTATTGAGCGGAACAATAATATTTGCCGCATCATTAGCATTTAGTGCTGACTACAGCAGCATGAGTACAGAAGAACTCGCTGCTATGCGTGGAACAATGCAGAATGCTACAACCCAGGAACGTACTGCATTTCAGCAGGAGTGGCTAAAAAGACTTAATGCAATGACTCCAGAGGAGCAGCAGAAGTATCTGGGCAGACCACAGGGTGCTGGACAGGGCGGGATGGGAGGACCTGGGCAGGGGATGGGCCCTGGTGGCAGTGGCAGCCGAGGAGCAGGGAAACCTATGCCCAAAGGACCAGGAGGCAGAGGATTTAGATAAATGGTTGCATCTCACATAACTTATTGGCTATCAGTTAATTTATCAATAGCTATGCATAATTATGCATAGCTATTTTTTTAATATCAATGTCTTAACAACTTTCCACTGATCTAATATACCTAGAACAATAATGCAAAACTTGAAGCCTCTGGCTGCTCAGACAGCTGCGCTATTGTTCTGATGCTTTAATGTGTTAAAATTATTGCTCATAATATTCTAGGAGATGCTATGTCCGAGACCAGACTTGTCCATATGTACCGCACACCTGCCCTATCAGGGCACCAGACTGATGTGCTATTAAAAAACATTGATGCAGCAATGCCTTCCATAGTCTCAAACATTGAGACAGAGCATTGTTTTAATATTGAAATAACTGATGTTCTGACAGAGGAAGAGCTCCGAGTTCTCACTTGGCTGCTCGCTGAAACATTCGAGCAAAAACTCTTTGCACCATCCAGCTTTCTTGCTCCTGATTCAGAAACAGCGCTAACAATAGAGGTCGGACCAAGGATGAACTTCACAACAGCATGGTCAACAAATGCTGTATCAATATGCCATGCCTGCGGCCTCAAAAAGATAACCCGGATTGAACCCTCAAGAAGATACAGGGTTGTTTTCAACAATGACTCTGCTGGTTTTGACAGGCAGGTCTTTCTTGCTCTTGTGCATGACAGAATGACAGAATGCGAGTATACGAGCAGACTCACCACATTCGAGACAGGCATAGTGCCGGAACCTGTATTCATAGTGCCTCTTGTTGAAGAAGGCAGAGATGCACTTCTTGAACTCAATTCAAAAATGGGGCTTGGGCTTGATGAATGGGATATTGATTATTACTACAATCTTTTTGTCAATGACCTTAAACGCAATCCAACAAATGTAGAATGCTTTGACCTGAGCCAGTCAAATAGCGAACATTCGCGTCACTGGTTCTTTTCAGGCAGACTTGTGATAGACGGCAAAGAGATGGACAAGAGCCTGATGAAAATTGTTAAAGAACCTTATCTTAAAAATAAAAACAACAGTATAATCGCCTTTAAAGACAACTCAAGCGCCATAGAAGGATTCAGAATAAAGACTATTATTCCGCAAAAACCAGGAGCCCCTTCAAAATTTATCGAAAAAAATATGCTTTACCACCTGATATTTACTGCTGAGACACACAACTTTCCTTCAGGAGTGGCTCCATTTCCAGGGGCTGAGACAGGCACAGGGGGCAGGATAAGAGATGTTCATGCAACAGGCAGAGGCAGCCTTGTTGTTGCAGGCACAGCTGCCTACTGCGTTGGCAACCTACTTATTCCGGGCTATGAACTGCCATGGGAAGACAAAGCATTTGAGTACCCTTTAAACCTTGCTTCACCGCTCCAGATAATGACAGACGCCAGCAATGGCGCATCTGATTATGGCAATAAATTCGGGGAGCCCTTGATTCAGGGCTACACAAGGGCATTCGGCCTGAGGCTTTCTGACGGCGAAAGAAGTGAATGGCTCAAGCCCATAATGTTCACCGGCGGAGTAGGCCAGATAGATGCAACTCATACTGAAAAGGGAGAACCTGAAAAAGGCATGGTTGTTATCAAGCTCGGGGGTCCTGCTTACAGAATAGGCATGGGCGGCGGAGCTGCATCCAGCATGATACAGGGTGAAAATGCAGCTGAACTCGACTTTAATGCAGTGCAGCGCGGTGATGCGGAGATGGAGCACAAGGTCAACCGTGTTATAAGAGCATGTATTGAAATGGGTGATGAAAATCCGATAGTCAGCATTCATGACCAGGGAGCAGGCGGCAACTGCAATGTTGTAAAAGAGATCATTTATCCTGCCGGAGCCAGGATAAATATAAGAGACATACTGGTTGGCGACAATACTCTTTCTGTACTCGAAATATGGGGTGCTGAGTATCAGGAGCAGAACGCACTTCTTCTCTCCTCAGAAAAGGTAGATCTGTTTGCAGGCCTCTGCGAAAGAGAGAAGGTGCCGTTTTCAGTGATAGGAGACATAACAGGAGACGGATATATTGTACTGTTTGATAGTCTTGACAGCTCCATGCCTGTAAATCTTGATCTAAAAAAAGTGCTTGGTGATATGCCTAAAAAGACCTTCACAATGCAGAGGCAAAAGCCTATGCTCCAGCCTCTGAACATTCCTGAAGACACAACTATAAAAGATGCACTCGAAAGAGTGCTCAGACTTGTTTCTGTCGGGTCAAAAAGATTTCTAACCAACAAGGTTGACAGGTCTGTTACAGGATTGATAGCAAGACAGCAGTGTGCCGGACCACTACAGCTGACTGTGTCTGATGCTGCTGTAATAGCACAAAGCCACTTTGGCCTGACAGGCGCTGCCATATCAATAGGAGAGCAGCCTCTCAAAAGCCTGATTGATCCTGCTGCAATGGCGCGTATGAGTGTTGCAGAGGCTGTTACAAATATTGTCTGGGCAAAGATAACAAAGCTTGAAGATATACGATGTTCAGGAAACTGGATGTGGGCGCCAAAGCTTCCTGGTGAAGGTGCCAGATTATATGATGCAGCAGTCGCAATGAGCAGTATGATGTGCGAATTAGGCATAGCTGTTGATGGAGGAAAAGACAGCCTCTCAATGGCTGCAAAGGTTGCAGGCAGGGCAGCTGATGAACTCGTAAAGTCCCCAGGCACTCTTGTAATCTCAGCATATGCACCCTGCCCTGATATTACCAAAGTCATTACACCTGACATAAAGGCAGAAGGGAATGACATAATTTTTATTGATCTGGCAGGCTCCAGAAACAGGCTTGGCGGATCTGCACTTGCCCAGTGCTACAGCCAGATTGGCAGCGAGTCTCCTGATGTTGAAGATGCATCAGCTCTTAAAAATGCGTTTGTTATCATTCAGGATTTGATTGACAGGGGCATCATACTTTCAGGTCATGACAGGAGCGACGGCGGACTCATAACAACTCTGCTCGAGATGGCATTTGCAGGCAATTATGGACTTAGCATAAATGCATCAGCAAAAAACTCTTCTGCACTCGAGTATTTCTTCTCTGAAGAAATGGGTCTGGTAGTAGAATGCAGTCAGGATAATACTGAGAAAATAATTTCTGACTTTAAAAAACAGGGAATAACAGCCAGTGCCATAGGCAGAAGCACAATTGATAAAAATATAAGAATAATCTTCAATAACAATGAAGAGCTGAATGATGATATGCGAAGACTCAGAGCTGTATGGGAAGAGACAAGCTATCAACTCGAAAAGCTCCAGGCAAACCCCTTAAGCGTTGAAGAGGAGAGCAAAAACATATATGACAGGCCAGGGCAGATCTTCAGAATATCCTTTAATCCTGAGCCTACACCAGAAAGCATTCTGAAAAAAGATGACAAGTATTCTGTTGCAGTTATTCGTGAAGAGGGCAGCAACGGAGACAGAGAGATGATCTCAGCATTTTACCATGCCGGGTTTGATGTCTTTGATGTGACCATGTCTGATCTGGTTAATGAACGTATAGGGCTTGATCAGTTCAGAGGAGCTGTTTTTACAGGAGGATTCAGCTATGCTGATGTTCTTGACTCTTCAAAAGGCTGGGCAGGCACAATAAGATTCAATAACAAACTTCAGGAAATGTTCAATGATTTTTATAATAGACCAGACACATTCAGCCTTGGAGTATGCAATGGCTGTCAATTAATGGCTTTGCTCGGCTGGGTGCCATGGAAAGGCATTGAAGATGCGATACAGCCGAGATTTATCCATAATAAATCAGGGAGATTTGAGTCCAGATTCATAAGTCTTAAAATACTCCAGAGTCCTTCTATCATGCTAAAAAATATGGAAGAATCTGTTCTGGGAGTCTGGCTTGCGCATGGTCAAGGTTTTGCGCACTTCCCCGATAACAAAATACTTATTGATTTATTGGATAAAAACCTTGCTCCTGTCAGATATGCTGATGATATGGGCAGCATAACTGAGGCATATCCATTTAATCCTAATGGCTCACCCCAGGGAATTGCAGGGTTATGCTCTATTGACGGACGGCATCTGGCAATGATGCCTCATCCTGAAAGAGCCTTTTTAAAGTGGCAGTGGGCATGGATGCCTGAAGATATGAAAAGTGAACTTGTAGCATCGCCCTGGCTGAAAATGTTTCAGAATGCGCGGCAATGGTGTGAAAATAACTAAACAAGAGGCGAGCATGTCAGAATCAGAAATCAAAAAAACGCTTGTAAGGTCTTTTTATAATAAGATGCTTGTAACAAGCTACGAAAAAGACGGCATTATTTATGTAGCGAATCAGCATGGCAACTGGGATGTGTACGAAGGCGGTTATGAGCGGGGCAGCCGCACAAGAACAGTGCCCGCAGCAGCTGAAGAGATAACCAAAATAATCAGCGAACACAAGAAGCAGTCAGGCGGCAAATAACCTCCTGCTGTTGCAGATTAAAACACAAAAAAGTTGTTATACAGACTCTTGGCAGACTTCACGGTTTTCATCCACTTTGGCTGGATACTTTTTCTGTTATTCGGTTCTTTTGTTGGTGTAAAATACCGGCTTATCAAAATAGTGCATCTTGCTGCACTCGCCTTTGCAGTAGTCATAAATGCCACAGGCAGCATATGTCCGCTCACTCATCTCGAGGTCTGGTTCAGGCAAAAGCATGACCCGACGCTTTCTTACGCTGGTTCGTTTATTGTCCACTATATTGAGAAACTTATTTATTTGACCCTCCCGGAAAGCTCTCTTGCGATACTCACTGCTGCTCTGGCAGGACTAAACATATTTGTATATGCCAAAAGAAAAAAACATTAGCCACATAAAAGCCTTGTATCTTTTTATTGCACAGTCGTAAAATAATATTTAAATTTCATTCATATTCAAAAGGATAATCATGATGGACAGGAAAATATATCTCGACCACGCTGCAACCACCCCTGTTGACCCTCGGGTTGCTGAAGCAATGATGCCCTTTTTCACTGAATGCTTCGGGAATCCGTCCAGTCAGCACTCATTCGGCAGGGATGCAAAAGAAACAGTCGAGTCTGTACGCGGACAGATTGCTTTGCTTATAAACGCGGACCCTGATGAGATTGTTTTCACCAGCGGCGGAACAGAGAGCGACAATTTTGCGATAAAAGGCTCTGCCTTTGCAAACATGAACAGAGGCAGGCATATAATAACAACGGCAATTGAGCACCATGCTGTACTTGATCCATGCTCATTTCTTGAGCGCTTTGGATTTGAAACAACATATATACCTGTGAACAGCAACGGAATTATTGATCCAGCTGATATTGAAAATGCCATTACAGACCGCACCATACTGGTCTCTGTCATGCACGCAAACAACGAAATGGGGTCAATACAGCCGATAAGCGAAATCAGCTCCATAACAAAGAAGCGCGGCATACCATTTCATACAGATGCGGTGCAGACATTCGGGCATATCCCTGTTGATGTTAAACAGCTCGGAGTTGACATGCTCAGCATTTCAGGACACAAAATCTATGGTCCAAAGGGCATAGGCGTTATTTACATAAAAAAAGGCACAAAGATAACGCCTTTTATGCATGGAGGCGGACAGGAAAGAGGCCTCAGATCATCCACACTTAATGTGCCCGGCATTGCAGGCTTGGGAAAGGCTGCCGAGATAGCTGCCAGCCTCATTGATACTGAACCCGGGCGTCAGATAGCTCTCAGGGACTATTTTATCAAAATCCTTGCAGAAAACCCTGGAGATCTCAAGCTCAATGGCCATCCTGTGCAGAGGCTTCCGAACAATATAAATATCTCTTTCAACAATACTGACGGGGAATATCTTATGGCAGGAATGGATATTGCCGGAATAGCATGCTCAACAGGCTCGGCATGCAGCTCCGGAGGTTCAGGACCTTCGCATGTACTGCACGCCATGGGTTTGTCAGACAGGATGGTAGGATGCTCTATAAGACTTACCATCGGCAGAAGCACGACATCAAAGGAGATTGATACTGCAGCAGAAATAATCGCGGCTCTGGTGAAAAAAGCGAGAGCAATGACCCCAAACTTCTAAGCGTCTGATGAAGTTTCCTTTACCGGAAAAGTAACAGTAAATGATGCGCCTGCTCCGAAGATGCTCTCTGCCTTTATATCTCCGCCCATTGCATACACAAGCTCCTTGACAATGGCGAGTCCGAGTCCAAGACCTGATGAAGACCCCTTGTCAGCCCTGTAAAACCTGTCAAAAATATGCGGCATCTCTTCGTGGGGGATACCCCTGCCTGTGTCGCTCACCTTTATAAACCATTCTGTGCTGTCAATCCCGTAATATATGTCAACACCGCCTGAGTCTGTAAACTTCAAGGCATTGGACAAAAGATTCCTGAGTATGCTCTCGAGCTTTTCAGCATCAGCCATTATGATTACCGGACCTGTATTGTGTATATTCAGAGCTATTCCCTTTTCCTTGAAAAGCGCGTCAATTGCCGCAGCAACACATCTGATAAAATCGCGGAGCTCCATCTCCTCCAGACTGCCTTTTGAAAGGAAGCTCGCCTCTGCTATGGCAAGATTCTCTATGCCGTCTATAAGCTTTGTCAGTCTGTCTATTCCGCTCTGAATATTTGCCATGCCTCTTTCCCTGTCCATCACACAGTCAACAATCGCCTCAGCCTGTGTCTTTATGACAGTAAGCGGAGTGCGCAGTTCATGGGCTATGTTTGACATCAGCTTTTTTCGTATTGCTTCTTCACGCTTGAGGGATTCCGCCATCTTTGCAAACGCATCAAAAAGATCCTCAACCTCGTCCTCTCCACCTGACATAAGCCTGTGGATGCTCGAATCCGGCTTCTCAACAATAACATTAAAGTCACCCTCTGTAATCCGTTCAGCAGCTTTTTTAAGATTTGATACCGGCTTTGACAAAAATTCACTCATAAAATAGGCAGCTATCAGGGCACTGCCGCCGGCAATAAAAAAAGAGAATATCAGAAAGTTGTTCACGCGCTGCTTGAATATCATCTCTTTTCTCAGAAGATCTTTTTTGTCATAAGGCTGCCAAAAAAGCGAGGCTGTCTTCCTGCCGTTAATAACAAGCGGATACTCGTAAAAATGAGCTGCGCTCTTTCTGAGATTGAAGCTGTCATGCAGACGCCTGAGCATGCCCGGCGACAGGGTCTGCGCCACCACCTCTGAAGAGATTATTTCAGCACCTGTGCTGTCTGTTATCCTGAGATTGATACCCAGCATCATTGCCCAGTGCACAGCATCAGAAAGCATGCCAAGATTCCATCTGCCGTTGTTATAACTATCCTCTATTGATGTGATCACCCAGTAGAACTGGTCATCCTTCACTTTATCAACATACTCGTCAAAATCATTTAGTATGAACTTCTCAAAGATGAAGTTGGAAAGCAGGACAGCAATTATTATTGAGACAAAAGCCAGAAATATCTTGGTTCTCATTCCTGAGCCTCATCAGGAGAACCAATGAACTTGTATCCTGAACCATAGACTGTCTGGATATAGACCGGCTCCCGCGGGTTATCGCCAAGCTTCTGTCTGATATTTTTGATATGCGCATCAACAACCCTCTCAAAACCCTCAAAATCATAACCCTGCACAATATTTATAAGAAGCAGTCTCGAAAAGACCATATGCGGCTTTTCAGCCAGACCAAGAAAGAGCCTGAACTCGGTAGTTGTCATGGACACCAGATGGCTGCCTCTGAAAACCTCCATTGAAGAGGCATCTATAACCAGATCGCCGTTGTTAAAAGAAAGCCTGTCTCCGCCAGATCTGGAGCTGCTCCTTCGCAGATGCGCCTTTATGCGGGCCACCAGCTCGCGCGGGCTGAAAGGCTTGACAACATAATCATCAGCGCCCAGGCCAAGACCTTTAACCCTGTCATCCTCAGAGCTTTTGGCTGTCAACATGATTATAGGCACATCTGTAACTTCGCGGGCGCTCCTGCAGATCTCCTCTCCATCCATATCCGGCAGCATGAGATCAAGAACAATCAGATCAAATCTATCTCTCAGCATGCTCAGAGCAGACGCTCCGTCAGCAGCAACAGCCACGCTGAAGCCCTCTCTCTGGAGATATGACCTTACGATATCAGCTATATTCGCTTCATCTTCCACTACAAGTATCTTTTTGCCTGGCATATTCCCCTTTACCGCTCCATATCTTATGACAGATGTATCTAAATACTACCATAACTTATATATCTGCTTGCAGAAGAAAGGGATATGAAATAAACTATTTAATAAGGGCCTGTTAATTAAACCGTTAAAAACAGAGATCAGCTGCAAATAGTGAGGGGAAACCATATGCTGTCTGGTCAGAACTGTTTAATCAGAAAAGCAAGGAGAGCCAGCCATCAATAAACAACCGCAAAAAAACTTTCTGGGTTCGCTGCGCAACAGAATGTTCATCTGCTTCAGCATCAGTTCGCTGCTGTTGATTCTTGCCACTTGGCTCATAATAGTCTTCGGACTGCCATACAGCGGCTATAAGGGAAGCTGGCATATACATAAAGCAGAGGCATTCAATAATCTCAATCTTATTGCTGAACTTAAAAAACATGAGCTCATGCACCACTTTGAACAATATCTGCAAGCTTCAAAAACAATTGTATCCAACAAGACC
This sequence comes from Dissulfurispiraceae bacterium, assembly GCA_034002665.1. Lineage (GTDB taxonomy): Bacteria > Nitrospirota > Thermodesulfovibrionia > Thermodesulfovibrionales > Dissulfurispiraceae > JAFGXL01. The sequence continues at coordinate 16,238 of JAVFAA010000002.1, forward strand.
ATCAAGCAGGCTGCGCCAACACAGGAAACAATGCGGGTGCTGATACTGTTTCAGAATATTTTTGAAGATAAACCTGACATCTCACTGCTCGATCCTGTCAAAAAAAACATAATCATAAGTTCTTCAGACTTGAAGCATGGAGCACTTCCTGAATATATAAAAAGCATGGAACATATCAAACCCGACATGCTGCACGAAACATTGGTATTTTATAAAAACCACTCAGGCACAATTTATTCCATCCTGCTTGTACCCATATATGATGCTGGTGTCCATCTGCCAGGTAAAGGCGCTGCTGCCATACTCGCGATACAGATGGATCTGACCGATAGGTTTGACACTGTGCTGCACAGTGTGCCGGATATGGGCAGCACAGGCGAAGTAATTATCATCAGTGACAAAAAAATCCTTCTTGCAGGTGCAAAACGCATACTGCCTGACGGGTCATTGCCAAAAGCAATGGAATACACGGCATCAACAAAGTCAGCAGAGTATGCTGCGGCCGGCGTTGACAATATGCTCCAGGAGCGTGATTACAGGGGTGTTGATGTACTCGCGGCTGTGAAATACATAAGGATAACTCAGGAATCAGGCGTTGGGCTTATCGTAAAAATCGATAAAAACGAGATATTGGAACCAATATGGAAGAGCTTCAAATATCTTTCTTTTGTATCGCTTGGATTGTTGTTCATCTTTCTTGCACTGGCGCACACAGCATCCAAATGGATCTCTGCTCCTATAGAAAAACTTGCTTATACAGCAAAGCAGATCAGTGAAGGGAATCTGCGGGCAAGAGCCCAGATAACAGGAAAGTACGAAATAGATGAGCTTGGAACTGCCTTTAACAGTCTTGCTGAAAAAATTGAACAGTGGAACAGGGAACTGGAAGATGAAGTTACAAAAAGAACCAATGCCCTGCTTGACGCCACCACAAAACTCAATGCCAGCAAGGAGCGTCTTAGTCTTGCCTTATCAACGGGCCACATCGGCATGTATGAAGTTGACCTGAAGACAGGTGAGATGCTGGTGAACAATGAATATGCAAAAATGCTTGGCTACCACAGCGCTGAGGAATTTCAGGAAAATATAAGCAACTGGAAACAGAGACTGCATCCGCTCGACAGAGATACTTCCGTTGAGGTTTACAATGCATTTACACAGAAGAAAATTCCTGTCTATGAAACAGAGTTTCGTCTGAGATCAAAAAATGGCGACTGGGTATGGGTACTTTCAACAGGCAAAATTACAGAATGCAGCAGCAGCGGCGAACCATTGCATATGCTCGGAACGCACATTAACATTACAGAGAGAAAAAAGACAGAGCAGATTCTGATCGAGAGGGAAAACAAGTACCGCACACTATCTTCAAGATTCAACATCCTTCTCGAAGCCAACCCGGATGTTGTTATGGTTCTTTCTGTTGATCTAAAAATTATCTGGGCAAATAAGGCTGCTGCACAGAATTTTGAGTCTACTGTTAATGAGATAATCGGAAGGACATGCTGCGAGTTTTGGCACAAGAATGAGTCGCCCTGCATTGAGTGCTTTATAAAAAAGAGTTTCGAGACAGGAGAACTGCAGGACTTTACTGTCGAGAGCCATGATAAACAGATATGGGACATAAGATCAGTAGCCATATCTGATGAAATCGGCAAAAGTAATAATGTCATAATCTTTGCGCGAAACATCACTAACCAGAAAAAACTTGAGGAACAGCTCCTTCAGGCGCAAAAGATGGAGGCTGTTGGCCAGCTTGCTGGCGGCATCGCCCATGATTTCAATAATATTCTGACCGGAATAATAGGCTACGCAAGCCTGCTGCAGCTGAAGGCTGCTGACAATGACGCAATAAAATCTGATGCCGCACTAATTATACATGCTGCCGAACGCGCAGCCGAGATGACTAAAAGCCTGCTCACCTTCAGCAGAAAACAGATATTCAATTACTACACTTTGAATCTGAACGAAATAATTACCAGAACCATGAAGATAGCATCCAGACTGATACGCGAAGATATAGAGATAACAACTGACTTCAGGAGCGACCCGCTTTATATCAGAGCTGATGAAAGTCAGATTCAGCAGGTGCTGATGAATCTTGTCACAAACGCGCGCGATGCCATGCCAAAAGGCGGCAGACTGCTTATCAAAACTGAGCTCGCTGAGCTTGATGAAGAGTTTGTCAGAATGCATAGTATAGGCAGCCAGGGCAGCTATGCAGTCTGGTCTGTCTCTGATACTGGCACAGGCATGGATGAAGAGACAAGGAGAAAAATATTTGAACCATTTTTTACAACCAAGGATGTGGGCAAGGGAACAGGGCTCGGACTCTCAATGGCGTATGGAATCATAAAACAGCATAAAGGCCATATCAACATATACAGTACGCCGGGTAAGGGGACAACCTTCAGGATATATCTCCCGATAGCTGAAAAAGATGCATCTGCTGTCAGCAAATCCGACCTCGAGCCTGCAATGCCTTTTGGCAAGGGGGAGACAATCCTTATAGCTGAAGATGACTACGCTCTGCGCGAAATGACCGCATCCCTCCTTACTGAGTTCGGATACAGGGTTATTGTGGCAGAAAATGGTGCGGAGGCTGTAGAGCTGTTTATTCTTAACAAGGATAAAATCAATGCCCTGCTTTTTGATGTGACAATGCCCAGGATGGGGGGTGTGCAGGCATATATGGAAATTAAAAAAACAGCCCCTGACATTCGCTTTTTATTTTATACCGGCTATGCCAAAGACCTGATATCTGAAAAAGACTATCCTTTTGATATTTCGAAGCTTATTCAGAAACCGGTCTCTCCGCATCAGCTCCTGACCAAGATCAGAGAAATAATCGATGCCAAATCATGACTATCAATGCAGTTTGACTGGTCCATATATGTATGCTATGTTTGAATTATATGGTAAATAAAACCTCTACCATAGGGTTCCGCCATGCCATCAACTTATTCAGTCTGATGTTTGTCTTCTTGATAATCCTGTGGATTGATCTTGCCAACCCTCGTGCTTCATATCCGGAGACCCCTGGTCAAAACAAAAAAATACTCGTTTTAAACTCATACAACTATGGATACATGTGGTCTGACCTTGAGATGAAAGGTATTGAATCTGAGTTAAGAAACTCAGACATCCGCACTGATATTCATATGGAGTTTCTCGATGCAAAACGGGCATATGATTCCGAGCATTTACAAAACATATTCAGACTCTTCAAATATAAATTCTCTGATGATAAATTTGATATTATCATAGCTGCTGATAATGATGCCTTCAACTTTGTTAAAAAGAGAAGAATCAAGCTTTTCCCTGATGTGCCGCTGGTATTCTGCGGCATAAACGACTTCAGTCCGGCAATGATAATCGGTCAAAAAAATATTACCGGAGTTGCAGAAGTACCTGATTATGCCAAAACAATAGAGATAGCGCTCAAGCTTTTCCCTGATGCGCATAACATTATAGTTGTTACTGATGACACTGTTACCGGAACAGCCCATACCAAACGAATCATGGAGCTTGAACCTCACTTCAAAAGCCGGGCAGACTTCTCAACTATAAACCTTGCCAATATGACAATGCGGGATCTTCAGGTCAGGCTCAGCCTTCTTGATGACAAAAGCATTGTGCTTCTGATAGCTCACTTCAAGGACAGTACAGGAAGATCATACTCGATTCAGGAAAGTCTCGGGATGCTCGCCAGAACAAGCAATGCCCCTTCGTTTGTTGTAACTGAAGACAGGGTCGGATCAGGCGTTGTTGGAGGAATGGTTGTGAGCGGAGACATGCAGGGCAGGACTGCTGCCAGACTTGCGCTCAGAATACTGAAAGGAGAAAAAGCCGACAACATCGCAGTAGTAACGGAAAGTCCCAATAAATATATATTCGACTACAATGTTCTAAAGAGATGGAAGATAGATGAATCCCGCCTGCCTGAAGGATCAATTATTAAAAACAGGCCAGTATCATTTTATGAGTCCAACAAAAAAATTATATGGGTGTCTTTAAGTATTTTTATAATTTTTATTGCATTAATAGCAGGCCTGTCAAGCAACCTGCTAAAAAGGATCAAACTTGAAAAACTGCTCCGCGCCAATCAGGACAGACTGAACATCATATTGGAAACAATGCCTGTCGGAATATTAATAATGGACAAGAACGGCAATATGACATACGCCAATGCAACAGCAGAAAAAATACTGGGTATGGCCAGCAAGAATATCTTTATGCGCAATTATAATGATCCCGGGTGGGATATCTATTCTGTAAACGGGACTGCAGTTGACAATGGAAATCTGCCCTTTGCAATCGTTAAAAAAACCGGCAGGCCTTTTTTGGGAGCAGAGCACTCGATCATGCGACCTGACGGCAAAAAAATCTTTCTTACCGTAAATACAGCCCCGATGTTTGACAGTGCAGGTGAATTTTCAGGAGTAATTACATCAATATCGGACATTTCTGATCGCATTGAAGCGCAAAAAGCACTAATCGAGAGCGAGAACAGATTCAATTTATTCATGAATCATCTGCCTGGATTCGCCTATATCAAGGATATAAACGGCAGACATATTTATACTAATGAACGCTTCAGTACTGAGTTGAATATCAAGACTGAAGACAGGATAGATATTACAAATAAGGACTTTATGAACAACGATACAGCTCAGAAGCTGTCATTGCACGATAGTGATATTATGCAGAAGGGCAGACCGATCATTTTTGAAGAATCTCTGCATATTAAAGACGAAACCCGGGTATTTCTATCTTACAAGTTTCCGATTCCTGCCAAGGACGGAGCTATTCTGTTAGGGGGCATCTCAATCGATATAACTGAACAAAAGAGGCTTGAAGATCAGCTTCTTCATGCGCAGAAAATGGAAGCCATTGGCACGCTGGCGGGCGGCGTTGCGCATGATTTTAATAATATCCTGACAGCAATTCTCGGCTATGCGCATCTTGCCATGATGAAACTCAATAATGATGATAAGCTTAAACAGCATATGGAGCGAATAATAGAGTCCGGTCAGAGAGCAGCATTGCTTACCCAGAGGCTTCTGGCATTCAGCCGCAAGCAGACACTGAATCTTCAGATAGTGGATGTCAGGGAGATAATCAATCATTTTGAGCAGTTGATACTCAGACTGCTTCCTGAAAATGTTGAGCTTAAACTCATACTCTTTCGTGAACCATTGCAAATACTGGCAGATACAACCCAGATTGAACAGGTGTTGATGAATCTCTCAACAAATGCGCGCGATGCCATGCCAGAAGGAGGGATTCTCGAAATATCGACCTCGCTTGTTTTGATTGACAGAGAAAAAACAATCGAAACAGGAATAGATTCTCCGGGTAAATACGCGCAAATATCCATAAGAGACTCTGGCTGCGGAATTGATAATGAACTGATGGATAAAATATTCGAACCTTTTTTTACAACAAAGGAGCCTGGCAAAGGCACAGGACTCGGACTCTCAATGGTCTATGGAACGATAAAGAAGCACCAGGGATATATCAATGCAACAAGCAAAGCAAATACAGGTACAAGGTTCGATATATTCCTGCCTCTTGCAGATCAAGGAGAAAAAATTGAGCCGCCTTCTGAACTGATCAGCTGACAAGCATTGGCGATTACATGGGATAGTTTAAAAATGGAGCTGATCGGGATCGAACCGACGACCTCTTGAATGCCATTCAAGCGCTCTCCCAACTGAGCTACAGCCCCTAATACGGTAATTATCAGGAATTGAAGAATATCATCTGTGCTGATATGTTGTCAAGAAAAGCATGTTTTGTTAATATTATGAAATGATAAAAAAGGTTGTATGCGGCGGCACATTCGACCATTTCCATCCTGGCCACGCCTATTTTCTTAAAGAGGCCAGGGCACTTGGCAGCAGTCTCACCGTTGTAGTTGCAAGGGATGAGACTGTACTGAGAATAAAAGGCTTTCTGCCTACTGACAATGAAAATGACAGGCTGATGAATGTTCAGAACTCAGGCATTGCTGATGATGTTATTCTTGGAAACTATGGTGAAGATCTTTTTGTGATAATTGATGAGATAGCACCTTCAATAATCGCTCTTGGATATGATCAGCGGCTTTCGGAAACTGAAATGAAGCTCAGATTTCCAGAAGCTGATGTGTTGAGGCTTGAATCCTTTTCTCCGGAGAAGTATAAATCTTCATACTACAGAAAAAAGAAGTAGATAAGCAGCGCCGGCTTGTAGAGCCGGCCTTTGTAAAAATCATGGCGATGAGGCAATCTCGGCAGTTAGCTGACCGCAAATTCCCAAGTTGGGATAATCGTTATAACCCTTTGTTTTTCTATCTGTTTTTACTGCCCTGTTGCTCTATGTAATTATTGATGAATCTCTATCACTTATCAGGGGTTCAGTAAAATATCAATAATCCGATAACAATAGAATACAAAATGCGTCTAAAAACCGAGAGCATGCTGATTTACTGGTTGCATAGCGATACATAAAATAAAGTGCGTAATATTATAATTTCCTACACTATATTGGTGCTAACTTTGGCATACCCGATTAACCACATAAAAACTATCTTGTGCACAAATTATTGCATATGGCTATACCTTATACATATGCGTATAATATCCAGCTGCCTGTTGCTATAAACAAAACAGAGATACTTATAATCGAATGAATATCAATTAAGGAGGGTCCATATGTTAAAAAACATGAAAATCAGCACCAAGCTTTTTGCAGGGTTCGGCCTGCTGATATGTATGGTGATCGCTTTGGCGATTGGAGTTTTTTTAGGTGTTACAACGCTAAACCACAGTATTGAGGATCTTGGAGATATTCGAATACCCGAGATACTGTTGCTTGGAAAGATCAGGGAGCACGCTTTTTTAAGCACAAGTTATCTTTACAAGGCTATTATCGCTGAGAATGAAAAGGATATTGAAAAAACGATTCAGGCTCTTTTAAAAAACAGAGATGCTGTTACAAATGACCTTGAAAGCCTTAAAAAATTATTGACAACACAAAAAGGCAGGGAACAATATCAAACCATAACTGATTTAAGAAAGAATGTGGCAGGTTCACGAAATAAAATACTTGCACTGTTAAAAGAAGGCAAGAAAAGTGATGCGATCAGGCTGATTCCTGAACTTGAGACAGCTGAGACAGCTTATGCCAAATCACTGGATGACCTGAGTGATCTTGTTATAGCAGTTGTTGATGACAGCAGAAGAAAATCTGAAAAAAACTCTGCTGTGGTAAGAGCTGAAGTGACAGCAGTCGGTCTGATAGTTGTTTTCCTTGGAACAGCAATAGCTTTATTGATAATAAGAAGCATCACCAGACCCCTTGATCTGGCTGTCAATATTATAAACAGAGTGGCTTCAGGAGACCTGACAGTAGATATTGCTGACACTGACAGAAGCGAAACAGGCCAGATGCTCGAAGCAATGCGCATAATGATTGATAGATTAAAGCGTCTGATAGGCGATATCAAAGAGGCATCAGACAGTGTAGCTTCCGGCAGCGAGCAGCTCAGCGCCAGCTCAGAAGAGATAACAAGAACAATGCTGGATCAGTCAAACCGCTCATCCCAGATAGCCACATCAACCGAAGAGATGTCACAGACAGTAATTGATATTGCTAAAAATGCATCTAACATAGCTGAGTCTTCATCAAGCACGGCAGTTATTGCAAGAAATGGAGCAGAGGTTGTTGAGAAATCTGTTATCGAGTCCAGGGCAATAGTTGAGACGGTCAATACATCTACTCAGGTAATGCAGTCTTTGGGTGAAAAATCCAAACAGATAGGGGATATCATCAATGTAATTAATGATATTGCAGATCAGACCAACCTGCTCGCACTTAACGCTGCCATTGAAGCTGCCCGTGCTGGTGAGCAGGGCAGGGGATTTGCTGTGGTTGCAGATGAAGTAAGAAAACTTGCAGAGCGCACATCAACAGCAACATCAGAGATAAGCCAGATGATCGGCGCAATTCAGGGAGAGGTGGAGAGCGCTGTTAATTCCATGAGCCATACAAATGAAAAAGTGAATGTCGGACTTCAATACTCTGTTGAGGCAGGAGATCAGCTCCAGAATATTGTAAACAGTGTGGGATCATTGCAGAATCTTGTTCAGCAGATTGCTACTGCAACAGAGGAGATGTCAACAACATCTGAATCTATAAGCAGTGATATACAGTCTGTAGCACTCGGAGCAAAAGAGATCTCAGGCGGCTCTGACCAGATAGCACAGTCTTCATCTGAACTGGCAAGGCTGGCCGGACAACTCAAAGGTGTTATTGATCAGTTCAAAGTATGATTACTCATAAACATAACTGACTTACAAAGCAAAAAAATGGGGATGGTTCGCATCAGCGAACCATCCCCATTTAAATTTAAATAATTAAAAAATCTTGAATGGATTTGCGAAGAGAACTATCAGAACAACAACCAGTGCATAGATCGCAAGAGACTCGATAAGAGCCATACCAATGATCATTGTGGTTGTTATCTTTCCTGATGCACCGGGGTTTCTTGAAACACCCTCGGTTGCGCCTTTCAAGCCAAGACCCATGCCGATGCCTGTCCCAAGTGCAGCAAGACCTATTGCGAATCCAAGACCCATGGTCACGAATCCAAAATCAATCTGCTGTTTTACCTGGCTGACCACATCTCCCGGTTCAGCTGCGAGCGCAAATGAGGCTAATGCTGTCAGCGCGAACGCTGCAATAATAATGGTTGTAAGAACTTTCCTCATAAGACCCTCCTTTCAATAAGAAATTTTAGTGCGCGTCTTCGACAGCGCCTGCAAGATATAAACATGTGAGCAGTATAAAGACATACGCCTGTATAACACTCACAAGAACGCCGAGTATAAGAATCGGAACCGGTACAATGGCCGGCACGAGCATTGCTAAAATTATAAGTATCATATGCTTGGCCATCATGTTGCCAAAAAGTCGAACAGACAATGTAACCGGTCTTGCAATATGCCCGATAGTCTCGAGTATAAAGAAGAATACCATTGCGGGGAATGCGTAAACTGACCTGAAAGGTCCAACAAAATGATTGATGTATTTGAACTTGTGAACCTTAATACCATAATAGTGTGTAGCTAAAAAAACCGGAACAGCCATTGATGCTGTCATATTGATGTTGCTGGTAGGGGAATCAAAGCCGGGAATCAGTCCCATTATGTTACATGTGAAAATATAAAGTCCTATTGTGCCTATCAGCGGGAAAAACTTATCTCCCCAGTCATGCCCTATATTGCTTCTTGCAGTTGTAAGAAAGAACTCTGCAACTGATTCCATAACATTCTGGAGCCCTGCCGGCACCATGCTCAACCTTCCTCTAAGCACAAGAGCCATACTGATAAGAATAGCCATCGCAAGCCAGGAATAAGATACATACGGCGGGATATTCGGCAATACTGCGTGTAAGAATGCTGGAGCTTCCACATCTACCTCCCAATTAAAATTGACTCAATATTGTAATTATCTTGATAAAAATTGTCAAACACTCAATATCAGGACTTTTATTTCAATGCCTTCATCAGCATCATTGAACCTTTTTCGAGTCCAAGCACTTCTGAGACCACTTCGCATTTTGACTGAAATAGATAATAGACATCCCTGCCTGCGAGTCTCTGATCATAATGTTCATGCAGGGTCTCAAAGTTGCCCTGCCCCTTGCTGATTATGTATTTTGCTTGATCAAATTCCTGTACAAATTCAGGGGAGGACATATCGAGTATTGTTCCTATTGCGTCAGAACCATTGTCTATCACCCTGCATACTGTCGAAAGGCCGGACTCCTCTGCATCAGCCATTGTAACATCATTCAGCACAGCAGAGCCTTTAACAACTGCGGTCACATTAACACCCATAGCCTTGATAGTCTCTATCAGTATCCTGTCAAAGACTATCTCGCCAGCATTGTCGAGCAGATACATAACCTCTTTTGATTCGAGCAGTGATTTCCTGAATAATGAATAGTCATCAACAGCTATCTTTTCATCAAGCGCTTTTTTTATTGTGCTGTTTATATCTATTGATGTGAATATACCGAAGTCTATTATATTACCGGCTATGGCTATCCTTGCTGCTGTCCAGAGCGGATCAGGGCTTTTATCGACTAAAGACCTGAGTTCAGGATAAAGCCTGAGCGCAAGCTGGTTATATTCAGATTTTATTTTGCCAAAAGGGTCTTTTCCCATCAGCTCCCTTAGCCTTCTGTGTATCCGGGTAGTTGTATGTGCAGGGGAGAGGGAAAGATCTGCTGTCTTTATATCATCGCAAATACTTTTGAGCGCAGCCTCTTCAAGATGGGAACATTCAGGATTCAGACGAAATGCTATTAATACCTGCTTAAAAAAACATGGGAAACAGTCAGGATATATTCTCATTATCTCAGGTTTTGTTCTCCTGCATTCTCATTAACGCCTTGTCAGATATATCTTTTCTGAACTGCATGCCATCAAAGCTTATCCTGCTCACAGCTTCATAAGCCCGTTTTTTTGCCTCTGCTATTGTGCTGCCAAGAGCGGTAACGCCAAGCACCCTGCCTCCGCTTGTTACTATGTCATTGCCTTTGAAAGATGTGCCTGCATGAAAAGTTGTCACATTCTCGAGCGCTGCAGCTTCTTTTAGTCCTCTGATGATCTTTCCCTTTTCATAATGGCCGGGGTAACCTCCGGATGCCAGCACAACGCAGACCGAGGGGTTGTCATGCCACTCTACATTGATATCAGCCAGCCTCTCCTCAGACACAGCAAGCGCCACCTCAGCAAGATCGCTCTTGAGTCTTGTGAGTATGACCTGAGTCTCAGGATCGCCAAACCTGCAGTTGTATTCCAGGAGTTTCGGCTCCCCATCCTTTATCATCAAGCCAGCATAGAGCACGCCTTTGTATTTGATATTTTCTCTTTTCAGCCCCTCAAGCGTGGGGCGCATCACCCTCTCCATAATCTTTTCTTCAATCTCAGGAGTCACAACCGGAGCAGGGCTGTATGTTCCCATCCCGCCTGTATTCGGGCCTTTGTCATTGTCAAAAATGCGTTTGTGGTCCTGAGAGCTGACCATTGGCACGATAGTCTTGCCGTCTGTAAATGCTATGTATGATGCCTCCTCTCCTTCAAGGCACTCCTCTATCACAACCCTGTCGCCTGCATCCCCAAAAGCCCGGTCCTTCATTATTATCTTGAGCGCCTCTTTTGCCTCATCGAATGTTGAGGAGATGAATACGCCCTTGCCGGCTGCAAGCCCGTCAGCCTTGATAACTATTGGCAGCCCTTTCATGCGCACATAATCCTCAGCGTGTAGATATGATGTGAACACCTTGTAGTCTGCTGTTGGTATGCGGTATCTGCGCAGAAAGTCTTTGCAGAATGTCTTGCTAGTCTCGAGCATTGCGCCTGCCTTGACAGGGGCGAAAATGCGCCTGCCCTCTTTTTCAAACGCATCTGCTATGCCGCGGGAAAGCGGCTCTTCAGGTCCGACAATCGTGAGGTCTATCCATTCGTATTTAACAAAGTCGAGCAAATTAGTGAAGTCAGACAGGTCTATGTCAACACACTCGGCCATATCAGCTATGCCGGCGTTGCCAGGAGCGCAGTATATCTTGTCAACCAGTCTTGATTGGGAAAGCTTCCAGACTATGGCATGCTCCCTGCCCCCGCTCCCGATTACCAGTACCTTCATATATCCCTCACCTATATCCTGTTTTTGTCTTTTAGTGTCTGAAATGCCGATTGCCTGTCAGTATCATAGCCATGCCATGTTCATCCGCAGCATCTATCACTTCCTGATCCTTTAACGATCCTCCAGGCTGCACAACAGCTGTAACACCCATATCATAAAGCACATCAAGCCCGTCCCTGAACGGAAAGAAGCCGTCAGACGCTGCAACAGAGCCCTTTATCTGGAGCACGGCATTTGATGCGCCTGCCTTTGCAGCAAAGACCCTGCTCGTCTGGCCAACACCTATGCCTGTTGTCATGTCTTTTTGCGCATAGACTATTGAGTTTGATTTGACATGCTTGCAGATCTTCCATGCAAAATCGAGCGCCTCGAGTTCATCAGCATCAGGCTCTCTTTTTGTAACAGCCTTTATGGATGATACATCCTCTGATGAGTGGTCCCACTCCTGAAGAAGCAGTCCGCCGGCAATGCGTTTCATGTCCCATGAAGCAGGCCTGTTCTTTTTCGGGTCTATTATCGAAGGCAGTTCGAGCAGCCTCACATTCTGTTTTTTTGCAAATAGATCAAGCGCCTCTTTTGAGAATGACGGCGCAATTATCACCTCAAGAAATATCTTTGACATCTCTTCAGCAGCCTCTGCATCAACCTCGCAGTTAAAGGCAACAACTCCTCCAAATGCTGACAGCGGATCTGTCTTGAGCGCCTTTTTATAGGCATCAGCAGAGTTTTCACCTGTGCCGACTCCGCATGGATTGTTATGTTTTATGATTGAACATGTATTTTTATTGAACTCAAGCGTGAGCATAAGAGCGCAGTTTGCATCCAGGTAGTTGTTGAAAGACATCTCCTTGCCCTGGAGCACCTTTGCGTCAGGCAGCACCAGGCCTGAACTTCTCTCTTTGTAGATGGCTGCCTTCTGGTGCGGGTTTTCGCCATATCTGAGTACCGCAACTCTGCTGAGTGATGTTGTAAATGCTTCAGGAAACTGAGGCTCCCTGTCTATCACGCCTGTAAGGTAATCAGCAATGAGCGTGTCATAGCGGGCAGTATGCGCAAACACCTTTCTTGCAAGATTCAGCTTTGTCTGCCTGCTCACATCCCCCTTCTGCTTCAGCTCATCCAGCACAACAACATAGTCAGCAGGATCAACAACAACAGCAACATCCTGATAATTCTTTGATGCTGCCCTCAGCATTGTCGGACCGCCTATATCTATGTTTTCGATAGCTGTCTCAAAAGCAACATCAGGCTTTGATACTGTCTGTTCAAATGGATAAAGATTTACAACAACCATGTCTATTGGAGGGATATCATGCTTTTTTGTATCCTCCATATCCTCTTTGCGCCCGCGTCTTGCGAGCAGTCCGCCATGTATTTTTGGATGAAGTGTCTTGAGCCTGCCGTCAAGCATCTCCGGAAATCCCGTATAATCAGAAACCTCAATAACCTTGATGCCTGCGTCGCGCAGAGCCTTTGCTGTCCCTCCTGTTGAGAGAATCTCTACACCCATTGAATTAAGTTCTTTGGCAAATTCGACTATACCGGCCTTGTCAGAAACACTCATCAAAGCTCTCTTTAGCATGGCACTACCCCCCATTGATTATATAAGCAGCAACCTTCCAGGAAAGTTATTTTACCACAACAGGCCCATTTGCTGTAGGCTCACAAACCTGCTGTCGCCTATGACAACATGATCGAGCATATTGATGCCGATAAGTTCGCCGGCGCTCCTGAGCCGTTTGGTAATCTCGATATCTTCTGTGCTCGGCGTTGGATCTCCGCTTGGATGGTTATGCACAAATATTACTGACTTTGCAGCCTCGCGCACAGCCTCCCTGAAAGCCTCTCTGGGATGCACAAGAGAATTTGTGAGAGTGCCCTCAGAGACCCTGTACTCCTTGACAAGTCTGTTCTTTGCATCAAGCAGGCAGCATACAAAAAGCTCTTTCTTCTGTCCCTTGAATTTTGGATTAAAATATCTGAATACATCTTCTCCTGAAGAAAATATCGGCGCTGTCTGGTTTGTGCAGTTCATCACCCGCTTGCCGAGTTCAAATGCTGCCTTGATCTGACATATCTTGGCATTGCCAATTCCATTCATTGATTTAAGGTCATTTATTGATGCAGCATCAATTCCTGATATGCTGCCAAATCTGTCGAGAATCGAGATGGCGAGATCCATTACACCCCTGTCGCGGTCTCCTGTCCTGAGAATTATGGCAAGCAGCTGCGAGTCTGTCAGACTGGAGGGACCGTGGCTGATCAGCCGCTCGCGCGGCCTTTCACCTTCAGGCCAGTCCTTAACCTTTTTTTGCGCCATGCCGAGACCTCCGGAAATAACTGCGGAAGGATTATCTTCTATTTAACTCTTGAACCCTCTTCAACATCCCTGTCAAGAGAGAGCACGGATATTGTGCCGTCGCTGCCGGTTGCAGCAAGCAGCATACCCTGCGACTCTACACCCATAAGCTTTGCAGGCTTGAGGTTTGCGACTATCACAATCTTTTTGCCTACGAGCTCTTCCGGAGCATAGGACTTGCCTATGCCTGCCACAATCTGCCTCTCTCCGCCGGCATCAACTATCAGCCTTATCAGCTTGTCAGACTTTTCAACGCGCTCCGCGCTTAACACACGGGCAATCTTGAGCTGAACCTTTGCAAAGTCCTCTATGCCTATCAGATCATCCTTTATCTCTTCTGTCATTTTTTTTGTCTCCTTGTTCTTGTCAGCCAATTTAACAGCTGCATCTGTTTTATCAGGTTCTATTCTTGGGAACAGGGCTTCGCCCTTAAAAATCTTTATGGGATAATCAGGCATCCACGAGTACTGCCCTATGCACTGGCAGGCTTCTGAGCTGATATTTCTCAGTCCGAGCTGCTGCCAGATCTTTTCAGCAGCAGCCGGCATAAACGGAGCGAGCAGCACAGCTGCAACACGCAGGGCATTCCATAGATCAAACATCACCTGCTTCAATCTTTCAGGGTCTGTCTTTGCGAGCTTCCATGGCTCTGTCTGCGCAATGTGATTGTTCGCAAGCCTGATAATGTGCCATATATGATCGAGCAGATGATTGAAGTCAAGCCGCTTCCATGCCTTGTCATCCAGTGCTTTTGACATGGCATCAGCGCATGCCTTTGTAAATTCAGACTCATCAGCTGCATAGCCGGCGGGTTTTTCTATCACTCCGCCAAAGTACTTTTCAGCCATTGTCACAAACCTGCTCAGCAGATTGCCAAGATCATTTGCAAGATCAGTATTTATCCTTCTTATGAGAGCATCTTCAGAAAAATCTCCGTCAAGTCCGAATGTGACCTCCCTGAAGAGGAAATACCTGAATGCGTCTGTGCCGTATTTCTCTGCCATCGCAGCCGGATCAACAACATTGCCAAAAGACTTTGACATCTTTTTATCCTCAACAGTCCACCAGCCATGAGCAAATATGTTTTTTGGCAGCGGCATATCAAGGGCCATCAGCATTGTTGACCAATAGACAGCATGGGTTGTGAGTATGTCCTTGCCTATTAGATGGTGTGAAGCAGGCCACCATGCATCATGCATTGCACTTTCCTGCTGTCTGTTCTCTGTTGTCTGTTGTCTGTTTTCTGTGCTCTGTTGTCTGTTCTCTGTTGTCTGTTGTCTGTTGTCTGTGCTCTGTTGTCTGTCTTCTGTCCTCTGTGCTCTGTCTTCTGTCTTCTGTTCTCTGTCTTCTGGCGCAAGATACTGAGTTGCAGAATAATAGTTCACAAGCGCATCAAACCAGACATATGTTACATAATTTGCATCAAACGGCAGGGGTATGCCCCATGAAAGCCTCTGTTTAGGCCTTGATATGCAGAGATCGCAAAGCTCATTGTTCTTCAAAAACCCGAGCACCTCGTTTCTTCTCGACTCAGGCATTATATAGTCAGGATTGCTGTTTATATAATCTATCAACCTCTGCTGATACCCGGACATCAGGAAAAAGTAGTTCTCTTCCATGATCTTTTCAACCGGCCTGCCGCAGTCAGGACAGCAGCACTCAACAAGGTCCTTCTCTGTCCAGAATCGCTCGCATGGCGTGCAGTAAACCCCTTCATAAGAGCGCTTGACAATCCTGCCGTTATCCTTGAGCTGCTGCATCAGGTCCTGCACAACATTTATATGCTCTTTGTCAGTTGTTCTGATAAATGAGTGTTCGCTTATGTTCAGTTTTTCCCAGAGCTGTCTGAAGTTGCTGACCATAAGATCAGCATGCTCCTTAGGAGTCCTGTTCTTTTCAGCAGCAGCCTTCTCCACCTTCTGGCCGTGTTCATCAGTGCCTGTCAGAAAAAAGACCTCCCTGCCCATCAGCCTGTTGTACCGGGCAAGGATGTCTGCAGCTATGGTTGTATAGGCATGGCCGATATGCGGGATATCGTTCACATAGTAAATTGGAGTAGTTACATAGAATTTGCGCTCTTTCATTGCTGTGGTTTAAACTTCCTCTTTTTGAATTTGTGTCTTCTGCGCTTATGTTTGTCCTGGGTCTTTGTCTTGTCATCAGTCCCGGGCTGTCCGGCTGCAGCAGGTTGTGCATTGCCTGCAATCTGTTCTCTGCTGTCTGTTTTCTGAGGTCTGTGCTCTGCTGCCTGTTGTCTGTCTCCTGGCTTATGGTGTCTGTCTTCTGTGTTCTGTTTTCTGGTATCTGTCCTCTGTGTTCTGTTCTCTGTTCTCTGTCTTCTGCTGTCTGTTCTCTGTGTTCTGCCTTCTGTCTTCTCCTCATCAAGCAGTTCGCTGATAAGCATATCTTCCTCAGCAGGCAGTTCCTCATCAACAGTAACATGTGCGAGATCACCGTCATACTCATATCTTAGGCAGCACATGAGCCTGCCGCAGACACCCGACAGCTTGCCCACATTCAGCACAAGCTCCTGCTTCTTTGCCATCTTTATTGATACAGGGTCAAAACTTGTGAGAAAGGTTGAGCAGCATAGATCCCTGCCGCACAATCCAAGCCCTCCCAGCATTTTTGATTCATCCCTCACCCCGATCTGGCGCATCTCTATTCTTGTCTTGAACTTTGCGGCAAGGTCCTTTACAAGCTCCCTGAAGTCAATACGGCCTTCTGCCGTAAAATAGAATACCAGCCTCTTTCTGTCGAGAGTGGATTCAACACCCACAAGCTTCATGGGCAGTCCGCGCGCCATCACCCTTTCGAGACAGAATCTTCTTGCATCCTCTTCAAGTTTTTTATTCTCTTCAACTGCCTTGAGGTCATCTTCTGATACCATCCTTAGCAGCTTCTTGATATCACGCTGCGGCTTCTCAATCTCATGTCTCTCCACAACCACAGTCCCGATATTCAATCCAAAGTCAGACTCCACAACAATGCGGTCTCCCTTTTTTACCACAAGATCAGCAGGATCAAAATCATATATCTTTCCGCAGGTTCTGAATCTTATTCCCACAACATCAGGCATTACATCCTCCAGTTCCGAACTTCTTTATTTTAATCAAAAAATGTACTGCGCCATGACCAATAAGCATTATCTTCAATCAGCCGCGCACTATATGCATCCTCATTATACTCGAAACATAGTTCCATGTTATTGACCTGTTCAGATTAAAATCAAGACGCGATTTCAGGGATTGTAGCAAGAAAAAAAGATGCGCAAGAAGCTCCGGATCAGGCTTCAGGCCCTTTGGCAGGATATCCTTCCAGAGAGATTTCATGACAGAATTTCCTGTAATAACCGCAACTGCATGATCCCTGACCATAAGCATTGCAAGATCAAGCCATTGTCTTATCTCGTTTCTGTCCTGCCAGGAAGCCTTTGTTTCATTCCTGAGCATATCTGCAAGCATTCCATTAAACCAGACAAGCTCTTCAGAAAAATTCTTTGACAGGGCAATGCCCGGCCTGCCCATGGCGAGCATCAATTCAGCATCAATGCTGCCCGGATTAATTTTATCTGCCGCAACTTCCCTGAGGAGTTCATAGGACAATGGATAGAACCTTACTGTCATGCATCTTGACCGCACAGTGTCAGGCAGGCTGTCAGGAGCTCCGGACACAAGGATGATCATGCTGCCTTCAGGAGGCTCTTCAAGAGTCTTTAAAAACGCATTTGAAGAGTGGATGTTCATATCCTCTGCATTGTCAATTATGATGACCCGCAATCTTGCCGAGAGGGCCTTCATGGAGAGCATTTCAATGACCTCCCTCACCTGCTCTATTCTTATATCATTTGCCTCTGAGGAGATCACCTTGACATCAGGATGCGTCATGGCATCAATGCTTATGCAGGATGAGCATTCGTCACAGCAGTCAGGTCCATTGGCTGTATGCAAAGGCGACAGACAGTTCAAAGCCTTTGCGAGATTTATGGCAGCAGTTCTCTTGCCAATGCCGGAATCACCGGCAAAGAGCATTGCAGAGGGCACACGCTCCCGCCCGAGCATTCCGAAAATTATCTTTAACGCCCTGTCCTGCCCTTTTATACTGCTCAGCGACACAACATCTCCATAACAATATCTTCCACTTTTTTGTGTATATTCCGGGCATCTGCTGATGCGTCAATAATCTTTATTCTTTCTGGTTCAAGCCTCGCAAGCTCAAGATAGCCGCTCCTCACCTTCTCGTGAAAAGCGACATCCTCAAGCTCAAACCTGTCCACCTTGTTCACTCCCCTGTTTCTCGCGAGTCCTGTCTTTACATCGAGATCAAACAGAATAGTAAGATCAGGCATAAATCCTTTTGTGGATATCGCATCAATCGACTTCAACAGTTTTATATCAATCCCCCTGCCGTACCCCTGATAGGCAACAGTAGAATCCGTATATCGGTCTGTTATAACAACAGCCCCGCGCTCCAGGGCAGGAAATATGACTTCATGCAGATGCTGATTCCTCTCAGCATTGTAGAGCATAAGCTCTGCAACAGGCGACATCTCTTTGTGATCAGGTTGCAGCAGTATTTCCCTTATTCTCTGTCCGATGCGGGTGCCGCCGGGCTCAAATGTCAGAAGGACTTCGTATCCGGCAGCAGAAAGCGATTCGGAAAGCAGCTTTGACTGCGTGCTCTTGCCTGTGCCCTCAATGCCTTCAAGGGATATGAAGATGCCTTTCTTCACAGCAGCGCCCTCAGGAAAGAGCCTCCCTGAGCCTGATTGTCATCTGAAATATCTTTACAGCCTCTTCAATGCTGCGCGAGCCGGCTCCGCAAGATGGAGTAATGATTATGCGATTGGCAGCTTCAGTGTCCTTAACAACATTTCCAAGTCTGTTCAGCTCATCAAGCATAAGCGAAAGCAGGCTGTCCTCTGTGACAACAGCTATGCTGTCTGATGTAGGCACAATGCCGAATGCAAGGTATCCGCCTCCGGACATAAATTCAGCAAGCTCTTTTTCGTACATCACAAGCGTGTCAAAATACTCGAATGCGTCAAAGTTAAGGATTTTAACTCCGGTCTGCACCACAGCAGGCCAGTCAGCCCTGCCGCAGCAATGTATTCCGGGTATCGCGCCTGCCTCTTCAATGGCAGACACAGACTCGCTCAACAGCCTCTGCACCTCTGAGGTATCAACTCCAAGATAAGATGAGCTGCCGAGTGCTGACAGTATTGGTTCATCAATAAATATGATCACATTGTCAGCATGCTGCTTTAGAGCATCTATCTGCCAGCGAATCTTTGCCTTGAGCAGCATAGAAGATATCTCGCGCATCTCCTCATCAAAAAAAAGATACCTGCCGCTGCTGTCCTTCAAGCCGAGAGTAAAAGTTATGGGGCCTGTAACATGTCCTTTCAAAAACGGGAAGCGCCTGCCTTTTATCCGCCTAAGAAATGCGTGCAGGCCTGCTGCGCAATCCTCTGACACAGCTATCTTTGAACTCTCTGTGTATGATTCGTAGAACCTTGTCAGATCATCACCGGCGCCGGGCTCAACCCACGCTGTCTGCCTGGCCTCGTCAATCTTCAGAAAAGGCATGCCCTCTGCATATTGAAGGGTCATGGATTCCCTGAAAGAGAGCATGGGCAGCTGGGGCCAGAAAGGGATATCAAAAGTATTTAGAATGAGGTCAACAGCCTCATCAGCATTGAGGTGAGGAAGACTGCCGATACCGGTTGTGGAGAATGGTTTTATATTATTTAACATCCAGTATTATAGCATATGCATATCAACGCACTATGCTGCAACACGGCTAAATTCCATGCAAACAGGGGGCTGCAAAAAGCCTTTCATATATCAGGCATCCGGCAGCCCCCTGGATTCTGTTCATTCAGGCAGCAGATTTATTAAAGGAAGCTCAGCAAAAAGGACGAGCTACTTCCTTCTCTGAGCCTTTGTCTTTTTCAGGAGCTTCTTGTGTTTGTGCTTGCTCATCTTCTTTTTACGCCACTTTGTAACATTACCCACAACATCACCTCCTTTGATATCACAGCAAAAAATATCTTTTTCAAGGAATTTAAATAATAACAGAGCAGTATTTTTTTATCAAGAAGCAGGGTGCGGCAAGGCCGGGCAGAGATGAATCAGAAAAATTTTCAGCACATCCGCACATCAATTGATCTTTCTTGAATACCACACCCTCAATGTATCTGCCAAAAGATCCTTAGCCATCTTCAGAGGCATTGGTGAATGTTTTTTTGATCTGTATTCCAAAACAACAGGGTGCTCCATTATCAGGGCGTTTTTTTCAAAGGCAGTGGTCAGGATTTCAATATCAAAGGCGTATCCACTCGTTTTTACCAGCGGCAGAACCGCATCAAGCACTTCCCTTTTAAAAATCTTTATGCCTGATTGCGTATCACTTAGAGACAGACCGAAGAGAGTCCTGTTTAGCAGCGCATAACACCTGCTCATCAGCTTTCTTGTGAATGGGTATCTGATCCTTGCGTCCGGGTGGTACTTTGACCCGATAATGATATCAGCATTCTCATTTTTCAGGCGGCACAGCATAGGAACAAGCTGTCCAGGAGGCAGGTCAAGATCAGCATCCAGCAAAGCAACAAATGCCCCGCTGCTTGCGCTAAAACCTGCCTTAAATGCCTCTCCCTTGCCGCAATTCCTGTTCAGCCTGACAAGCCTTATTCTGCCATGTCCGGCTGCTGCCTGCGCTGCCTGCTCATATGTATTGTCCGTACTGCCGTCATCTACCACAACTATCTCAAAATCAGAAATATCTTTCCCAATCACTTTATCAACTTCAAGAAGATTGTCACAAATAACACGGCCTTCATTATAGGCAGGCATTATTATGCTCAGCTCAGGATATTTCATTTTACCTTCAGCATACTGGGCTGCAACAGCGCATCAAGAGCCTCTGCTGAATAGATTGTATTGGGAGCGGCATTGAGCACTTTTTCATAATATTTTGCTGACTCTGCAAAATTTCCCATTTTATAATATAGCTTTCCGATCCCGAGATTAGCCTCAAAAAAGTATGGATCATTCTCCAAAGCCTTTTTATAATAAGCCTCAGCCTTTGCAAGATATGAATTCCTGTCTCCTGCGTTAGTCTGTTGTGCGCTGTACAGCATGATTTCTGCTAAATTATAAAATGGAACAGGATTTGTTTCATCTAAAGAGAGTGATTTTTCAAAATAGCCTTCAGAAGCTTTTTGTTCGCCTTTCTTGATATGCACCTGACCTATATTGTTGTATATTCTCGACAGGGCTTTCTGGCTTGCTCCGCTCTTTACTGCCTTGTCAAGAGCATTGTTAAGCATACGCAGCGAGCTTTCATATTTGCCTTCAGACGACAGGGTGCCGGCATACTGGATTTGCGGATACCAGTGTTCTGTTTTCTGTATGGTGTCTTTCCATAAAAGCGCCTCGCTCTTCCATACATCATTGCGCTGGAATGCGGCAATTCCAGATACGATCAGCACTGCTGCCAGAACATATTTGCCAAACGGTTTGAATCTGACAATACCGGCAGATGCGGCAATGCACAGGAAAGCTGAAGGCAGATACAGATATCTTTCTGCAAATGGAGGCGAGAGTATTGTTGTGAATGAACCTGCAACAGACGGCATGAGAGTAACAATAAATGATGAGAGCAAAAAAGCAGCAATTCTCCTGCCTTTAACATATAAAAGGGCTGTAATAATAAAAAGCGCTGCTCCCAATATGAAAAACAAAGGCACATTCGGGATATGAGCTATATAGATACTGAGATTGAACGGAAATATAAACTTGTAAAAATAGAATCCTGTTGCTGAAAAAAACAACACCAGGATATCTGTGAAGGGCTTGAAGGCAATATTAACTGTACTGTTAGACAGGTAAGCGTACCTCATTACAAAATAGATTGTCGCAGACAGTCCATACAACGCATAAGGCATAATCCCGATCTTCTTTTTTGCTATCAATATCTCATAGAGCGCGAAAACAATAACAGCAGCAAGAGCTATCTCTTTGGAGAATAGTGCGAATGAAAAAAACAGCACCGCAGGAATAACAGCTTTTTTGTCTCCTTTTGCATATTCAGCATGGCAGATAAAAGCCAGCATTACAAAAGCCGCAGCAATAAGATCGAGCCTTGCTGAAATCCATGATACTGATTCTGTATGAATGGGATGCACTGCAAAGAGCATTGAGCCCAGAAATGCTGCAATCAATGAAACCTTCAGCCTCAAGCAGATCATAAAAAGCATTAATGAATTAAGCATATGCAGAAGCAGGTTTGTCAGATGATAACCAACATGGTTTTCATGCCACAAGGAGTAGTCAAGCAGATATGAGACACCTGCCATTGGCCTGTAAAAGACCATTATCGCACCCTCCAGATCAACAGGCAAAAAAAGCGATTCAAATGAATTAAACCTTAGAGAAAACTTTTTAACATAGTAGTGGTCATCCCAGACAAGAGTCTGCGTGAGTGTATTTGAATAGACTAAAAAAACAGCAGCACCAATGGCTAAGACCATCAGAGCAAGCACTGCCTTATTTTTTATTGGTCTGTCCATAAATCCATCCTGATTGTTCTGAATAAAAAAAGGGGGCATTCAAGCCCCCCTTTTTAGGAAATTGCCTGTTGCAGATTACGATCCCCAGGTTGTTGTGCCGGTATTGTCAATTGTATGAGGAGTTCCTCTTCCTGTCCTGGTAGCATTAGAATTAGCCACAGATATTGTGTATGTGGTAGCAGTTGCAGTGATTGTAATGGTATTTCCTGTGCTTGCTGGCACATCAATATCTGCCACGCCAGTAGTACTTGGAGTTATTGTACCATGAGTCTCTTGTTTTGCTGTTTTACCATTTGCAGCTGCATAAGAGTTGTCGTCGGTAAATAGAGCCTCAAGAAGAGTTGCTGTATTCTTTGCATCAGCAACCATGCTCGCCTCTACTGCCCTCACCCTGTAAGCAGCGAACTGCGGTATTGCTATTGCTGCGAGTATAGCGATGATGGCGATAACGATAAGCAGTTCTACAAGTGTGAAGCCTCTTTCATCCCTTAACTTCATTTTGTTGATCAAGCCTGACATTTAGACCTCCTTTTAACTTTTGTCCGCAAGGCGGACTTCCTGATTTATACACTCATCCAGATGATCCATTTTTATCCGCACCCTTACTAATGCAGATTCTGTGCCAGGATATCATTTATATCAACCATGCTGATTTTTAAGCCAAAACCCTCAAGCCTGTTCCACAGCCAATCCTGTTTGTGACAAAAAACGGCTCTTGTATTGACAATTTTTGTCACCCATTATACAATTTGCCATGAACCTTAAAGCATTCTTCAACTACTACAAGGTAGGCAGGTTCATCCTTGTACTCACATTTCTCGTATCCCTGCCAATGCTCGGCCGCGCATACTCGAGCAGCTCAATGGCGATTGTACTGGCAATATACTGCCTCGTTGCTTTTGCAAGATTTTTTATAGCGCCACATAGAGTGATACCTTATGAATTTGCACTCGACATAGTGTTTATTACAGCCATATTCTATTTAAGCTCAGGCCTCAACAGCTATCTGGCGCTTCTCTACCTCTTCCCGATTCTGACGGCATCCATACTCACAAGAAGAGACAGGATATTTCTCTATCCTGTGCTTGCAGGCTCGCTTTATATAATAGTTTATACCCTGAATTTCACCTTTGCGGTGAAGTCAGCACTGCTTGAGATAATCCTTTACTTTTTGTCCTTCAGCCTTATTGCTGTTGCCGGCAGCGGCATTAAGAAAAGACTCGACACTCAGGAAGATTATATAAAAGCGCTTGAGGATGAAAAGATACGGATGAAAAGCTACGAGCGGCTGTACAGGGTGAGCGCAGACCTTGCGCATGAGCTTAGAAACCCTCTTGCCTCTATTTCTGCATCTGTGCAGTTTCTGAAAGAGGGCAAGATTGAGCAGGATTTTATAGATATGCTCGATGCAGAGACAAGACGGCTCACTAATCTGGTTAATGACTTTCTGTCATTTTCCCGCCCTGCTGACGCGCCTACTGAAAAAGTCGTGCTTGCCGAGGCTATAAAAGAATCATCCAGGACTGTAAGAGACGGGATAAAAACAACGCTGCACATTGCAACTGACGGCATCATAGATTGCAACAGGACATATATTGAAGCAGCCATAACAAATATAATGAAAAATGCCTCTGAAGCAGCCGCAACAGAGGTCAAGGCAACTCTGAGACAGCTCCAGAATGACATAATCATCTGGATAGAGGATGACGGACCCGGCATAAGCGAAGAGGTTAAAGATAGCCTGTTTGAGCCGTTTGTCACCACAAAACACAATGGCACAGGACTCGGACTCGCCATTGCCCACCGGATAATAACCAGCTATGGCGGCAGCATAAGCACAGGAAAATCCGGCATGGGCGGTGCAAAATTTGTGATCAGGTTCACGCTGCCGGAAAAGGAGGTGCGCGTTGCGGGCGCTGATAGTTGATGACGAACCCAATATAAGAAAGGTGCTGAACCGCATACTTGCTGAAACAGGATTTGACTCGTTCGAGGCAGGGTCTGCTGCAGAAGCGGCTGAGGCATTGCACTCGACTTTTTTTGACTTTGCTGTCCTTGATCTCAGACTGCCGGATGGTTCAGGCATTGACCTGCTCAAAACAATCAAAGATACCCAGCCTGATACAACCGTACTGATAATTACCGCTTTTGCTTCAGCAGAAACAGCGATAACAGCGATGAAGCTCGGCGCTTACGACTATGTTACAAAGCCATTTAATATTGATGAACTAAGAATAGTCATAAAGAACATACAAAAGAATATCCTGCTGCAAAAGAGGGTTAAAGAGCTTCAGCAGTATGCTGATGTCTATCAGTTTATGGTGGGAAAATCCGAAGCAATGAAAAAGGTTTTTAACACAATAGATAAAATCGCGCCTTTTGACACAAATGTGCTTATCACAGGCGAGAGCGGCACAGGCAAGGAGCTGGTAGCCAAGGCAATACACCAGAAGAGCAGGCGCTCTGAAACATCATTCATTGCAGTAAACTGCGCGAGCCTGCCTGCTGAACTGTTAGAGAGCGAGCTTTTCGGATACTCAAAAGGAGCTTTTACAGGAGCCTATACCACAAAACGCGGACTTATTGAAGAAGCAGACAAGGGCACGCTTTTTCTGGATGAAATAGGCGAGATGCCTCTTTCCCTGCAGGCAAAACTGCTGCGGTTTCTCGAAGACAGAAAAATACGACCCCTCGGCAGCAGCACAGAGATACAGGTGGATGTCAGGATCATCTCTGCCACAAACAGGCCTGTTGCAGAGCTCACGGCATCAGGAGACTTCAGGGATGATCTCTATTACAGGTTGGCCACATTTGAGCTTGGACTGCCTTCACTAAGAGATCGGCGGGAAGACATACCTCTGCTGATCAACCACTTTGTAAAGGCATTGGCAAAGAAATTTGAAAAGACCATAAACAGGATTGAACCGGATTTTATTGACGCTATCATGCAGCACGAACTAAAGGGCAATGTGAGGGAGCTAAAAAACATGATAGAAAGAAGCATCATACTGTCTGATGACGGCAGACTGAGATATAGTGCAGCAGCAGTCAAGCCGCAGCCTTGCGAGCCTGAGACAGAACTGCCTGACACAGGCTTTGACCTGAACAGACATCTTTCTGACATAGAAGCAAGGATGCTCAGCTCAGCGCTTAAAAAAGCTGACGGCGTAAAATCAAAGGCAGCGGAACTGCTCGGACTCACCTTCAGGGAATTCAGGTACAAGCTCTCGAAACATAAAACAAAATAGCAAAAGGGGGGATGGTTTTTTCAACCATCCCCCCTCAAATATCAAGCAATCGAACTACTAATTTCCGACAACTTCTCCCATCTTGAATATGGGCAGATAAAGCGCAACAACAATAAATCCTATGACAACGCCAAGAAATACCATTATCATCGGCTCCAGCATTGTGGTAAGGTTCGCAACAGAGTTGTCAACTTCATCATCATAGAAATCAGCTATCTTGCCGAGCATCTGATCAAGAGCCCCGGTTGATTCTCCGACATGAATCATCTGCACAACCATAGGCGGAAAGAGAGGAGACTTCATAAGCGGCTCAGACACGGTCTTGCCTGATGCAACCTCTTTTTTAACGCCAGACACAACTTCCTCAACTATTTTATTGCCTGCAGATTTTGCGCATATCTCCAGACTGTCGAGTATCGGCACGCCGCTTCCGATAAGCGTTCCGAGCGTCCTTGTAAATCTCGAAATCGCAACCTTCCTGAGCACATCTCCCACAATCGGCATATCGAGCAGGAGTCTGTCAGTAACCTTTCTGCCGTTCTCTGTTTTTCTGTAATTAACAATACCAAAACCAGCAGCAATCAGACATCCAAAAAGTGCAAGACCGCCTACTCCGCCAAGAAAGTTGCTCATACCAATGACCAGGAGCGTTGGCGCAGGCAATGGCACTCCCATGTCTGTAAATATTTTTGAAAAAACCGGTATGACAAAAATCATGATAACAGCCACAACAAGAACAGCTACGGATATGACTATTGAAGGGTAGATCATCGCACCCTTGACCTTCTTCTTCAGCTTCATCGCCTTTTCTATGTAAGTTGCAAGGCGCATAAGCACAGCATCGAGCACGCCGCCAGCTTCGCCGGCTGCAACAAGGTTTGCATAAAGGTCATCAAATATCCGGGGGTGTTTTTTGAGCGCATCGGCAAGCGTTGTGCCTGTCTCAACATCTGTCTTTACCTGATTGATGATCAGACCAAACTCCTTGTTCTCTATCTGGGAGCCCATGATGCTGAGACCCTGAACAATCGGAATGCCTGCTGTGAACATGGTGGCAAACTGTCTGGTGAATACAACGAGGTCTTTGTCAGTAACCTTGGCCCTCTTCTGGCCAAAGCTCATATTAAGACTCAAGCCCTTTTTCTCGTTGATTGAGGTCGGGATGATGCCCTGTTTTTTTAATATTGAAGCAACATCATCTTTGTTGGCTGCTGTGATCTCTCCGCTTTTGATCCCGCTCCTAAGCGTTTTGCCTGTCCATTTAAAGGTTGTGGCCATACACGCTCCCCTTCAGGATATGTTAAAGATTAGGCCTTGGATAAAGCCCTGCTGCCTTGACGATCTCTTCTATTGCAGATTCCCACTCAATAGCCTGTATGTGCACTCCCTTTATCCCGGGGACTTCAAGGGCCTGTTTAACAAGCTCCACTGTTATCCTGATTCCTTCCTGCTCCTGCAGCTCTTTTGCCTTCTTCCTGTCATCGCCTGCAGCCTCTTTTGCCTTTAACATCCGCTCTATCAAAGGCTTCGGCACAGTCACGCCGGCTACTGACGAATCCATATACCTTAACATCATACCACTTTTTGGCACAATAATACCTGCCAAAATCGCTGTGCGTTCATGCAGCCCCAGATTTCTCGCCTTCTCCATCTGCTGCCTGAAAAGCTCCATGTCATAAATGCCCTGTGTCTGGATAAAATCCGCTCCGGCATCAACCTTTTTCATCAGGTTGTACGGCCTGAAATCCATCGGATCACCCATAGGCGTCCATGAAGCCCCGATAAAGAACTTGGGAGGCACCTCTATCTTATCGCCGCCCTGCTGCAAACCTTGATCCCTCATCTTTTTAAGTATGCTCACAAGCTGGCATGTATCAACATCATAAACATTCTTTGCCCCTGGATGGCCCTTCAGTTTGCCTGCTGCTCCAAACTTCTGGTGGTCTCCTGCAATGCAGAGGCAGTTTTTAAGCCCTAATGCAGCAGCGCCCAGCAGATCAGCCTGCATTGCTATCCTGTTTCTGTCGCGGCAGGTCATCTGCATTACAGGCTCAAGCCCATGCTGCTGTGCAATATATGCGGCAGCTATGCTCGATATGCGCACAACAGCTGTCTGGCAGTCAGTTATATTGGCTGCATCGCAAAAACCTTTAAGCAGTTTTGTCTTTTCAATAATTTCATGCGGATCAGCGCTCATCGGAGGCCCGAGTTCAGCAGTCACAGCCATCTGGCCGCTCGTGATAATCTTTTCGAGATTGCTTCCGCTCTTCATCTAACATGCCTCCGGTTCATTTTCTGATTTCTCTTCTTTTTCTTCGTATGCCCTGATATGTTCCAGCGAAATCCTGCGCGGCCCGCCGTCGCGCGCTGTTGACCAGTCGCGCGGAGGCTGTACCTTGTAAAGCTTTTCAAGGGTGCCAAGTTTTTTCAAGCGATCAATTATCAGATACCAGGCACAGTCAATCTGGTCGCTCACCTCACACTTGCCTTTGTTTGTGCCGCCGCAAGGACCATTCATCAATGATTTTGCGCAGCGCGCAACAGGACATATGCCTCCGGTATGATGCAGAATGCAGCTGCCGCATCCTGCACAGAGCTCAACAAAGAAACCTGGCTCAGGCACTGCACCGTAAAATGATGTATTCAGGCCCGGATAAACAGGTATATCGCCTATGCGCGCAGAAAGGAAATTGACACCTACTCCGCAGGCTGTTGAGAGCACAAGATCATAAGTTCTCGCCTTTTCCATTATTGGTTCAAAAAATTCAGGTTCGCAATGTCTCTCGATTGCTGCATGGTCTATCTGCATCTCAAGACCTTCCTGCGCTGCCTTCATCTTTAGCATCGAGGCGAGTATCTCTGCCTCCTTTGCACCGCCTGCATGGCATATTGCAACGCATGTGTTGCAGCCGAAGACCAGCACCTTTTTAAAGCCCTTGACCATATCCCATATTTCATCAAACGGCTTTTGTTCAGCAACAATCATATCTTTTCACCTCTTGTATCTCTTGCTTCATTAAATACTGATTTATGTGCCAGCGACTAAGCAGCCCGATTAGAGCTGTTCAGTCGTTCTGCCGCTCTGCCGTTCTGCCGCTCTGCCGTTCTGCCGTTCTGCCGCGCTATCGTTCTGCCGCGCTATCGTTCTGCCGCTCTGCCGTTCTGCCGCGCTGTCTCTTTCGTCGCTATATTTATCGGAGACGGCCCAAGCTTGCGGATGCGTTCAGTAAAATTATTGCATATCTCTGCCCAGCGCGGACCTTCTGCAGAAGAAAGATTGAACATCTCGACCCGTGCCGGATCAATCCCCACCTTTTTGAGCATGGTCTTGAGGTGTTTAACTCTTTGAGCTGCGAATTTATTACCTTCCAGGTAATGGCATTGGCCTTTTAGTCAGCCTGCTACAAATACTCCGTCAACACCCCTTTCAAATGCCCGCAAAATATGCATATGGTCCAGCTTGCCTGTGCATGGCAGCCTTATGATCTTCACATTGGGCGAATATGAGAGCCTCATGATTCCTGCAAGGTCTGCTGCTGCAAAAGCGCAGTAGTGGCAGGCAAAAGCAAGCACATTCGGCTCCCATGCTTCAGGCGTTTTATGCGGCTTCTCGATTAACAGGGCTTCTTCTTTTTTCATAACATCATCAGGCATACGCTCTCACCTCTTCTGTAATCATTCAGTTCAAGACTCCGGGCCCTGACTCAGCAGCAGCATCTACCATGGCCATTATCTGGTCATCCCTGAAGTTGTTTACCTGAAATGCCTTTGCCGGACATATGCCAGCGCATATTCCGCATCCCATGCACTTGACTTCATTGTGAGACACCCTGCCGTCTGCATCTATGTACGGCGAACCAAACGGACAGACCCGCATGCAGCTCAGGCATGACATGCAGAGTTCTCTTTTATGTTTTGCGATTATACCTGATACAGCCAGCTTCTCATGCGACAGCAGCACTCCGGCTCTTCCTGCTGCTGCCATTGCCTGGCTTATAGTCTCATCAATATTCTTAGGGGCATGACCCAGCCCGGCAACAAACAGTCCTTCACTCGGAATGTCAACAGGACGAAGCTTGACATGCGCCTCAAGATAATAGCCGTCCATATTGCGCGTAACTTTATACATGCTGCTGATCTGTTCAGTCGAAGGATGCGGTCTCAGCCCTGTTGAGAGCACTAAATGATCAGCATTTATTGTTATCTCTTTATCGAGCATGTAATCCCATGCTGAGACAGAAATTCTGCTGCTGTTCTGCTTAACAACAGGCTTGCAGTCAAGATCGTAACGGATAAATACCACGCCAAGATCACGCGCTTTTTTGTAGTAGTCTTCACGCAGACCATAGGTTCTTATGTCGCGGTAAAGTATAACCACATTAGCAGCAGGCTCAGTCTGTTTTATATAAACAGCATTCTTTATTGCATCCTGACAGCATATGCGCGAACAGTATTGATTGGGTTCTTCCCTGGAGCCAACGCACTGTATCATCACATATGTCTCACCGGCTTTTGGTCTTTCGTCTGATGAGAGCCTCTGCTCAAGCTGCCTCTGGGTTATCACATTGCTGCTCTGGCCATATAAATATTCTGTTGGCTGATACTCAATGCCGCCTGTTGAAAGTATGACCGCTCCATGCTCCAGCTCTGTGCCGTCCGTAAGGATTGTCCTGAAGTTGCCCACAAAACCATCAGTATGTTTGACTTCTGTTCCAGTATGCAGGATTATATCAGGATGCTTTTTTACAGCATCGATTCTCTCTGCAAGAAACTTCTGCAGATCAAGACCATCAATAGTCCTGCAAACATTTTTAAGCAGTCCGCCCGGCTCGACCTCTTTTTCGATCAGATGCACCTTAAAGCCCTGATCAGCAAGCAAGAGAGCAGATGTCATTCCGGCAAGCCCGGCACCGATAATCAGGCATGCAGGATTAACCTCTACAGACTCGCTTTTTAGCGGGACCTGGAGTCTGGATTTGGCTATGGACATCTTCACAATGCCCTCTGCCTTTTTTGTTGCAGCCTCTTTCTGACCCATATGACACCATGAACACTGCTCCCTGATGTCTGCAAGGTCAAACATGTATTTATTCAGACCAGCCTCTCTGATGGTATCCTGAAACAGCCCTTCATGAGTGCGCGGTGTGCATGATGCAACCAGCACTCGGTTCAAGTTTTTCTCTTTTATGAGTTGTTTTATCTTCTCCTGGCTGTCCTGGCTGCATGAATAGAGGAGATTCTCAGCATGCGCCACATTGGGCAGATCCTTCACCTCTTCAACAACCTTTTTCACATCAACTGTGCCTGCTATGTTTATGCCGCAGTGGCAGACAAACACGCCAATGCGCGGCTCCTGTCCTGAGATATCCTTTTCCTCTGGCAGCTCTTTTGTGATCGTCTCTGTCCAGCGCGCATCAGAAAGCAGTGACATTGCCTGTCCTGCAACAGCACTGCCCTGCATCACAGTCTCCGGTATGTCCTTTGGCCCCTGATAAATGCCTGTAACAAAAACCCCTGGTCTTGATGTCTGAACAGGCTCAAAAGTTGAAGTGAGCGGAAATTGATACTCATTTGTATCTATTCCGCATATGCCTGCGAGCTGTTCTGCGTCTTTGTGGGGCTGAAGTCCGACAGAGAGCACAACCATATCAAATGGCTCGTCTGTCAGGGTGCCGTCTTCCTGAGCGTATCTCAGCAGAAGATTTTTTGTATCTGAATCTTCGCGTACAGCAGAGATCATGGACCTTATGTAGCGCACTCCATATTCTTTCTTGGCGCGTTCAACATACTTGTCAAAATCCTTTCCATAAGAGCGCATCTCCATATAAAAAATCGTGGGTTCAATATTATTGTCATGCTCTTTTGCTATGATCGCCTGTTTTGTGGCGTACATGCAGCAGACAGATGAACACCACGGATTGGCATTCTGCGGATCACGCGAACCAACGCACTGTATCCATGCGACTTTCACAGGATGTTTGTTGTCGCTCAGTCTCTGCACAACTCCCTGATATGGTCCTGATGCCGAGAGTATTCGCTCAAACTGGAGTGATGTAACAACATTGGGCCATCTGCCATATCCGAGTTCTCCGCGCACTTTCGGATCATATGTATCGAGACCAGGAGAAAGAATAACAGCGCCTACATCAAGCTCTGTCAGTTTATCTTTTTCCATAAAATGATTTATTGCCTTTGCTTCGCACTCTGCAATGCAGAGCATGCATTCGCAGCAGCCTGAACAGCTCATGCAGCGTGATGCCTCTTTAATGGCCTGCTCTTCCGTATATCCGATAAAGACCTCTTTGAAATTATTCTTTCTCTCTGCAACAGGCAGAACAGCCATCGAGAGGCGTGCTTCTTTTTTTATGTCTGTGATGTCTTTTATATATTTCTGACGATCTTTGAGTTTAGGGCGGTCAGCATACATATCCTCATTGCGCAGATACCTGTGGATCGACTCTGCTGCATCTCTGCCTGATGCTATGGCTGTGATTATATTTGTCGGACCATAAACGCAATCGCCGCCTGCAAATACTCCATCAATGCCTGTTGCACATGTGAGAAGGTCAGCCCTTATTCTCTTGTCAGGCATAAACTCCAGATTCCTTATGCCGGTTTTAAATGAATCTTCAACACCCATGCCGACTGCGAATATAACAGTGTCTGCCTGAAAAAAGTTCAGGCTGCATTCATCATACTGCGGATTAAACCGTCTGCTATCATCAAACAGAGAGACACACTGCTTCACCTCTATGCCCTTTATCTTTCCGTCAGCAGCAACAATCCTGTTCATGCCCCAGGAATTCTCTATCCTGATGCCCTCTTCAAGCACCTGGTCTATTTCCCATTTATGCGCAGGCATCTCATCGCACTTTTCGAGACAGACAATTCTTATCTCCTCAGCTCCGAGCCGCGCTGCTGTAAGTGCAACATCAACAGCAACATTGCCACCGCCAAGCACAACAACTTTTTTGCCTATATCTACACTTTCGCCAAGATTCACCCTGCGGAGAAAATCGAGGCTGTCCAGAACGCCCTCAGTTGTCTCCTGCCCCTCGAACCTGAGCTTCACTCCCCTGTGCGTGCCGACAGCTATAAAAACAGCCTTGTATCCCTGGACTTTAAGATCGTCAATACTGAAATCCCTGCCGAGCGCAAGGCCTGTCTTCAGCTCTATATCATGGCTCAGTATCGCATCTATCTCTTTCTGCACAATATCCTTTGGCAGACGATAGGCTGGTATGGATAAGGCGAGCATCCCTCCTGCAACAGCCTCTTTTTCAAAGACAGTTGTTCTATAACCTTTGAGAGCGAGATCTCTTGCACAGGTCATTCCGGCAGGACCACTGCCTATGACAGCAACTTTTTCGAGCTTCTGTTCAGGCAGATCAGGTTTTTTAAATCCTCCGTGAGCATCTTCATAATCTGTCAGAAAGCGCTTTAACGAGCATATTGATACAGGCTCGTCAAGATCACCTCTTCTGCATTCTGTCTCGCACGGATGATTGCAGACCCTGCCTGTGACAGCAGGAAAAGGATTATTCTTTCTTACGATCTCGAGCGCTTCGCTGAATCTCCCTTCAGCTGTCAGCACAACATAGGCATGCGCATTAACTTCAGCTGGGCATGCCATCCTGCATGGTGATACTCCTTCCTTGTCTATGGCAACACCGCCGGGCACTGCCTGGGCATAGCGCCTGTTTATTGCAGTACGCTGTGCAAGTCCCTGGTTAAATTCGCTCGGCTTCTGCACAGGGCACTTCAGCACGCAGGCTTCGCAGCCAGTGCATTTTGCAAGGTCAACATACCTCGCCTTTTCCCTGACAACTGCCTTGAAGTTGCCTGCTTCTCCTTCAAGACTCACAAGCTCTGAACAAGAATGAATATCTATATTAAGATGCCTGCCGACATCCACCATCTTTGGAGAGATCATGCACATTGCACAGTCGCCTGTTGGGAATGTCTTGTCGAGCATTGACATGATGCCGCCGATGGATGACTCTTTCTGGATTATATGAACCTTGAAGCCTGCGTCAGCAAGATCAAGGCTCGTCTGCATTCCGCCTATGCCGCCGCCGACAACAAGAACTGAACCGCGCTTTGTTGAATCTGACAGCAGACTCATACCAGCCCCTTTTCCTTCAGCAGATCAAGGGCATCAACAAAATGTCTGTCTATCTGCATGGCGATCGGATCGAACCCCATGGATATTCCTATGAGTTCGGTAATGAAATAGATCGGAAGTTCCTTATTGATGCCGTATTTTTCACAAACCTTTTTTTGGTGCGCATCAAGATTCATCTGGCAGAGCGGACATGTTGTGACAATGCAGTCAGCGCCTCTGGCCACGGCATCTTTCAATATATATGACATAAGCAGCAATGACTGCTCAGTATCATTAACCGATGCTGATGCACCGCAGCAGTCTGTCTTGTATCCCCAATCAACAGGCTCTGCACCGAGTGCTTCGCATATCTTCTCCATGGACTCAGGATTTTCAACATTGTCATCAACACTTATATCGCACGGAAAGCGTGTCAGAAGACAGCCGTAATAGCAGGCAGTCTTTAGTCCTGAAAGTTTTTTCTGCGTCTTGGCAGCAAGCTCTCCGGAGTGCAGTTTCGGCATCAGCAGATCGAGTATGCTTGATACCTTAATCCTTCCCTCTACTTTATTGTTCAGTTCAGAATTAATTTCATCTTTCAATTTACTATCATTTAAAAGCCTTTTTTGTGAAACGAGTGTTCTGCTGTAGCATGATGAACATGGAATGACCATCTCAGAGAGTCCTGTTGCATCAGCTATACCAAGGTTTCTTGCCGGAAGCGCTATTGCGAGAAAATCATCTGTCTTTGGAGCTGCTGTGGCACCGCAGCAATTCCAGTCATCTATCTCTTTCAGCTCTATGCCGAGATTCGAGAACACCATTCTGCACTGAACATCATAGAGCTCTGATGACGCATGGAGCGAGCAGCCCGGATAGTATGCAACCTCTGTCACTGTCTGTCCTCTTTTCTGGAGAATCCCGCCTTTTTATAAAGGTTTTTCACTTCAGACAATCTCTTTATCCTTTCAAATCCTGTATGCAGGCGTTTCTTCTGAAACATAGCGAGTCCAAGCTCTGCCCGGTCTTTTATCTCTTTTATTATTGATTTTAAGTCACCTTTTTTAAGGTCTCTCAATATGGTCTTTGTTTCGTATATTGTCATGCCTTCAAGCTCATTGAACCTCCCGAGACGACCTGCTGCCTGCATGAATGATGAGTTGAAATCAAGAGTACGGTGCATTATGGGTTCTATGCCGGCCTCTTTTGCCATCTGCTTGAGTGTCTCGGTTATGCGGGCTGTCTGTATATTGTTGGGGCAGCGGACTCCGCAAGTGTAGCATGCAACACACTTCCAGACAAGAAGGTTGTTGAGCGCCTCATGCTTCTGTCCAAGAGTGATCATTCTTATAAGACGGTCAGGCGTCACTCCTGCCTGCATGCCAACAGGACATCCGGCAGCGCATCTGCGGCATTGATAGCACGCAGAAATATTCTGTCCTGACCTCTCAGCAACCTCTGAAAGAAAGAGACCAGATTCTATTATGTTGCATTGAATCCTGTTGTCCGGCATTACAGACTCCTTTTTGATACGGCTGCCGCACTGGCGGTGATCAGATCCTTGCCTGATTATAAAACCAGCGCAAATAAATATCAGCAGAAAATTAGGAGTATTAAATTATTTTATGCCTGCGCTGATCTTCGCTGACTTAACAGTATTCTTCATCAGCATTATTATTGTCATCGGTCCGACTCCGCCCGGCACAGGCGTTATTGCCCCTGCAATCTCCTTAGCAGATTCAAAATCAACATCACCCTTTAGTATTGGAACAGGCCTGCCTGTCTTTTCACTGATCTTCTCTCCCACCCTGTTCACTCCAACATCTATAACACATGCTCCGGGCTTTATCCATTCAGGTTTGACAAGATGCGGCACGCCTGCTGCAACAATAAGTATATCAGCTCTTTTGCAGTGAGACTCAAGGTCTTTTGTGCCTGTATGAACAACCGTTACTGTGGAGTTTGCACCCCTGCCCTTCTGGAGCATTATGTTTGCAATCGGCTTGCCTACTATGTTTGAACGGCCAACAACAACCACCTCTGAGCCTGATGTCTCGAATCCAGCCCTTACTATAAGCTCCTGTATGCCTGCCGGAGTGCATGGAAGGAATCTGACTTCATCACCACCTATCATCAGCCTGCCGACATTTACAGGGTGAAAGCAGTCAACATCTTTGTCAGGATTTATGGTATTAAGCACTTTTTTTTCATCAATATGTTTTGGAAGAGGAAGCTGCACAAGGATGCCATGAATTTGAGGGTCATTGTTGTACTTCTCAACGAGTCTGAGCAAATTATCTTCTGTGATATCTTCCGGCTGGTCATCCTGAATAGAGTTGAACCCGAGTTCATGAGCTGCCTTCTGCTTTGCTGTTACATAGCTGACTGATGCAGGGTTTTTGCCGACCAGTATGGTCACAAGGCCGGGAACAATGCTGCTTCTGTTTTTAAGCTCTGCTGTCTCTTTTTTCAGCTCCTCCCTGATCTGAGCCGCAATCTCCGTACCGCTGATAATACGAGCTGCCATGCCTCTTCCTCCCTTTGATCATTATTATTCTTTTCTCCCTATGAGTTCGAGCATC
The DNA here is from genome assembly GCA_034002665.1 of Dissulfurispiraceae bacterium. GTDB lineage: Bacteria > Nitrospirota > Thermodesulfovibrionia > Thermodesulfovibrionales > Dissulfurispiraceae > JAFGXL01. The sequence goes on from JAVFAA010000002.1 coordinate 52,800, forward strand.
TCTTCCCTTGTGCTCTGTTTTGACCTGAATATGCCGCGTACAGCTGATGTTATTGTCCTTGCACCCGGCTTTTTAATGCCTCGCATGCTCATGCAGAGATGATCCGCATCTATAATAACCATGCAGCCTTGCGGCTTCAGCTTTTCCATTATCATGTCAGCAAGCTGCGCAGTAAGCCTCTCCTGCACCTGGGGTCTTTTGGCAAAATGCTCGAGAGCCTTAACCAGTTCGCTCAGCCCAGTTATCGAACCGTCAGGCACATAGGCTATATGAGCCTTGCCTATGAAAGGCAGCAGATGGTGTTCACACATTGAGTAGAATGGTATATCTTTAAGAAGCACCATCTCGTCATGACTCTCGCCAGGGATTGGTTTGAGTATCTCTTCAGAAGGAGCATCGAGCCCTGAAAATATGTCAGCAAACATATTGGCAACACGCTCCGGAGTATCTGTTATCCCGGGTCTTGATATATCCTCGCCCATGCCTTCGAGCATAAGCCTTACGCCTTTGATGATCTTTTTCTTATCCATTTTTTATAACCCTCTTGTCTGTAACAATCATGTCCAGCACAGCATCATGCGGCTCTGTCGGCAGACTGTCAACTATCTGTTCATCATAGGCAAGACCGGCAGCCTTTGATATTCTGTTTTTCAGCAGCCTGTCATAGTAGCCCTTTCCATAGCCTATCCTGTTGCATGAAAGATCAAAAACAGCGCCCGGAACCAGTATAAGATCAGCCTCGGATGCATCGGCATTTCTACTTTTTGCAGGATCAGGCTCCATTATTCCATAAGTACTGCGTTGAAGATCATCAATATCATAAACTTCATAAATCCCGAGGCTTCCTGTTCTATTGTCCACTCTTGGAAGAAGCAGCCTCCTGCCTCTGCCGAGCCACTCCTTCATTATCATCCATGTATCAACTTCGCTCCTGAATGATGCGTAAGGCAGCAGAACATTGGCTTCGATAAAATCAGCAATCAGCGAGAGTCTGTTGAGTATATCCTTATTTTTCTGTTCCCTCTGCTGATATGAAATATTGTCTCTCATCGAGAGCATTGTTAGTCTTAATTCATTTTTTCCCTGCATGATTGCAAAAGACTAAAGCGCCGGCACAAAATTATGCAGCGCTGTTTTGATCTGTTTTATTGATTCAACTGCATCTGAGTCCCTTGCAAACGGCGGCTCGCCATGCAGGTCAGCATCCATAAGCGAGGTGTCGAGCTTTATATGGCCAAGGATGTTCATGTCAAAAAGCTCTTTGCCTATAAAAGCAATATCTTCATCCCCGCGCACTTTATTAACAACAACAAATATATTTTTCACTCCCATTTGAGCTGCCAGATCCTTGACTGCATGGGCTGTCTGCACGCTTCTTTTGCCTGGTTCAACAACAACAATCATCGCGTCCACAGCTTCTGAAGTGCCTCTTGTAAGATGCTCTATGCCTGCCTCCATATCAACAATTACAACCTCATCCCTCTCGAGTACAAGATGTTTAAGCAGCCTCTTGAGAAAAACATTCTCAGGACAGTAGCAGCCTGAACCAGCCAGCTTTGATTTGCCCATTATGAGAAGTGTTACTCCGTTGACCTTGTGGCCAAACCCTTCGGGTATGTCGTCAACCTTTGGGTTTATCCTGAATACCTTTGCCGAGGAACCGGGTCTTGCTCCTGTACGCTCCTCAATAAGATCAGCCATATCTGATATCGGCTTAATGCTCTCAATCTCTGAAGGAGTCATCCCGAGCGCCTGCGCCAGGTTAGCATCAGGATCAGCATCAACAGCTATAACCTTTCTGCCATCCTGCACAAAAAGATGGCTGAGGACTGCTGAGAGCGTTGTCTTGCCAACACCGCCCTTGCCTGTGATCGCGAGTTTCATAAACAAAATTATATCACAATCCTGTTGAATACCAGCATTATTATTGCCCTTATGTTTTTGCGTGTGTTATTATTTTCAATAATGGAATTCAGCAAAATATCCGAAGATTCAGCGCGTTACCTTTTAAACACATACAGCAGACTCCCGGTTGCCCTAAGAAAAGGCAGGGGAATCAGGGTCTGGGGCAATGACGGCAGGGAGTATCTTGACTTTGTGTCAGGCATTGCCACAAATGTGCTCGGACACTGCCATCCAAAAGTTGTTGTTGCCATACAGAAACAGGCGCAGCGACTGATACATGTATCGAATTACTACCATATAGAGAATCAGGTCAGGCTCGCCAAGCTGCTTGTGGCAAACTCTTTTGCTGACAAGGCATTTTTCTGCAACTCAGGAGCTGAAGCTAATGAAGCAGCCATAAAACTGGCAAGAAAATACTCAAAAGAGAATTTTACTGGAAACAGGTTCAAGATAATAACAGCGCTTAATTCTTTTCATGGCCGCACAATGGCAACCCTTACTGCAACAGGACAGGAAAAATTCCATAAGGGATTTGAACCTCTTTTGCAGGGATTCAGCTATGTGCCTTACAATGATTTTGCAGCATTGCAGTCAGCTGTTGACAAGGAAACATGCGCAATAATGCTCGAGCCTGTTCAGGGAGAAGGCGGAGTAAAAGTGCCGTCAGCTGACTACCTTAAAAATGTACGCGAACTATGCAACAGGGAAAACATAATCCTGATATTCGATGAAGTACAGTCAGGCATGGGCAGAACAGGCAGACTGTTTGCTTATGAACATTTTGGCATCATGCCGGATATCATGACTCTTGCAAAAGGGCTCGGCGGCGGCGTGCCAATAGGCTGCATGCTAACAACAGACAAATTCGCATCAGCATTTCAGCCGGGCAATCATGCATCAACATTTGGCGGCAATCCCCTGGTATGCGCAGCTGCAGTAGCGACAATAGAGACAATTCTCGAGGACGGTCTTGTGCTCGAAAACTGCACCAGAATGGGTGAATATTTCCTGACAAAACTCAACCTTGTGAAATCATACTACCCTGAGCAGATTGTTGATGTGAGAGGAAAAGGACTTATTTTAGGGATGGAACTTATGCGCGATGGACTGCCCATTGTAAAGGCATGTCTTGAAAAGGGCGCTCTGATAAACTGCACTGCAGGCAATGTGCTTAGATTCACTCCTCCGCTTATTGTAGAGGAAAACGAAATTGACAAACTTATTGACATACTTGATGATGTGATCGGGAAGTGATGCCATGAAAAGAGATCTTTTGAAAATAAACAACATTAGCTCCTCTGAACTCGAAGCCCTCATACAGCGGGCAGTCGAGCTGAAGTCAGGCAAGGACATCTCTTCCTGTCCGCTGATTGGAAAGAGTGTGGGTCTCTTTTTCGAGAAGCCTTCCACCCGCACAAGAGTATCTTTTGAGGTGGGGGTGTACCAGCTTGGAGGGCAGCCGATCTATCTAACGCCAAAAGAAATACAGCTTAACAGGGGTGAATCAATACCAGATACAGCAAAGGTGCTCTCAAGATACCTGAGCGCCCTTGTGCTCAGGACCTACCGACACGCAACAATAGAGGATTTTGCATCATTTGCAGATATTCCTGTGATAAATGGACTCTCAGATCTCCATCATCCATGTCAGGCGCTTGCAGATCTGATGACAATATACGAAAAAAAGGGCAGCCTCAGCGGTATCAGGCTCACTTATGTTGGCGACGGCAACAATGTTGTCAACTCCCTTATGGAGGCAGCTGCAAAGACAGGCATGGAGCTTGTTATATCATGTCCGGAGGGATATGATCCGAACCCTGAAATTTACAGACAATCACAGGCAGCCAACAACCTGATCAAGATAATCAGGGATCCGCATGAGGCTGCAGATATGGCTGATGTGCTTTATACTGATGTATGGATAAGCATGGGTCAGGAGAATGAGGCTGACCATAAAAGGCAGCAGCTCAGGGGGCATCAGCTCAACAGCAGCCTGCTCCAATGCGCAAAAAAAGATGCGATTGTAATGCACTGCCTGCCTGCTCACAGGGGAGAAGAAATTACTGATGAGGTTATGGACAGCCCGCAAAGCGTTGTATTTGACCAGGCGGAAAACAGACTGCATACAGAAAAAGCACTGCTTGAATTTCTCATCTCATGATACCTGTATGGAAATGTTCCAATTCTTGACTTGACTATGTTTACTCTTATAACATAATAACTTCTCTTTTTAAGATTTTTTACATTTTAAAGCCTTTTCGGAGGAAAAATGCAGATCGCGATCGGATCTGACCATGCTGGCCTTGAACTAAAAAATGAGGTAATTTCAATACTTGAAGATCTTGGTCATAAACCTGTTGACTTTGGAACAGACAGCCCCGCTTCAGTTGACTATCCTGACTACGGAGAAAAAGCAGCATCAGCCGTATCTGCCGGCAAAACTGACCGCGGCATTCTCATATGCGGCACAGGCATAGGCATGTCAATGGTCGCAAACAAGTTCCGCGGCATAAGAGCAGCATTATGCAATGACCTCTTTTCAGCTAAAATGAGCAGAATGCATAATGACGCCAATATGCTTATCATGGGCGGCAGAATAATTGGCAGGGATCTGGCAAAAGAGATAGTAAAGACCTGGCTCTCTACACCATTTGAGGGCGGCAGACACTGCAGCAGGCTTGATAAAATAAATGCAATAGAGAGCAAAAATATGAAAGGAGACCCAGAGCTGTAATATTAAATTTATTACATGCGCAAACAGACCATGAATTTTGAACTTCTTAAAAAAGCTGACCCGGATATATACAATGCGCTGATTAACGAAATCAGACGCGAGCAGGACAAAATACTTCTAATTGCATCCGAAAACTACTGCAGCCCCGAGGTGCTGCTGGCTCAGGGATCAATCTTTACAAACAAATATGCTGAAGGATATCCTGGCAGGCGCTACTATGGCGGGTGCCAGTATGCAGACATAGTTGAAGATCTCGCAATAAGCAGGGCAAAAGAACTTTTTGGAGCTGAACATGTGAATGTGCAGCCCCACTCAGGCAGCCAGGCTAATATGGCTGTTTACTTTTCTGTACTCAAGCCCGGAGACTCCATCCTCGGTATGAGCCTCAGTCATGGCGGACACCTTACGCACGGGTCTTCAGTAAATTTCACCGGCAAGCTGTATAAAACAGCTTTTTATGGAGTTGACAAATCCGGATATATTGACATGGACGAGGTGCGGCAGCAGGCAAAAAAACATAAACCAAAGATGATTGTTGTCGGCGCAAGCGCGTATTCAAGAATAATTGACTTCAAGACATTCTCTGAAATTGCAAAAGAGACTGGTGCATACCTGATGGCTGACATAGCTCATATAGCAGGCCTTATTGCAGCAGGACTGCACACTTCGCCAATACCTTATGCGGATTTTGTAACAACAACAACTCACAAAACACTTCGCGGGCCTCGCGGCGGCATGATAATGTGCAAAGAAGAGCATGCCAAAGCTGTTGACAAGACGATCTTTCCCGGCATTCAGGGCGGGCCGCTTGTGCATGCGATAGCAGCCAAGGCAGTATCCTTTAAAGAAGCCCTGTCGCCTGAATTTAAAAGCTATCAGAAAAATGTTATGGCAAATGCAAAGAAACTTGCAGCAGAACTCATAGATCGCGGATTCAGCATAATATCAGGCGGCACAGACAATCATCTGATGCTCGTTGACCTTACAGCAATGAATGTAACAGGCAAAGAGACCGAAGAGGCACTCGATGCTGCAGGCATAACGCTCAACAAGAATGCAATCCCTTATGACACAAAACCGCCTGCAATAACCAGTGGAATAAGAATAGGCACTCCCTGCATAACAACAAGAGGCATGGGTGAAACTGAGATGTCCGAGATAGCTGAAATCATCTCTATTGTTGTAAAAAATATCGGGAATCCTCAACTGATGACTGAAATGAGCAACAGAATTAAAAACCTTTGTGACAAGTTCCCCATATACCAGTCATGAAGTGCCCCTACTGCGGCAGCGTTGAAGACAAGGTGATTGATTCGCGCACAAGCAAAGATGGAGACACCATACGCCGCAGAAGGGTATGCCTTAAATGTGAAGGCAGATTTACATCATATGAGCGGGTTGAAGACCCACTGCCAATGGTAGTTAAAAAAGATGGCCGCAGAGAACCTTTTGATCGCCACAAAGTGCTAACCGGACTTAAAAAGTCATGTGAAAAGAGACCGATTCCGGTTGAAAAACTTGATGAGATTGAAGCAGAGATCGAAAAGAAACTCGTTGGACTCGGAGTAAAAGAGATCCCGAGCTCGTGGGTGGGTGAAGAAATAATGTCAAGCCTCAAGGAGCTCGATAAAGTGGCATATGTAAGATTCGCCTCTGTTTACCGACATTTTAAGGATATAAATGATTTCATGGATGAGATGAAGACACTTTTTGAGCCTCGCAGACAACAGAAATAGCAGCTCCGCCATCAAGCACAAACCCTGAAAAATTTGACTTAACAGGGTATTTTCATTTATTTTAATAGTCTATTTTTTGAATATTGGGGAGTCGTACAATGGCAGTACGGCAGACTCTGGATCTGCTTATAGGGGTTCGAATCCTCTCTCCCCAGCCATACAATGGTCCCATCGTCTAGTGGCCTAGGACGTGGCCCTCTCAAGGCTAAAACACGGGTTCGACTCCCGTTGGGACCGCCAAAATTCTTTTGGCTTCTCATATTTAAATCATTTGCTTTATACTTACCTGTAGGCAAAACCATCATGGAGAGGAGTAAATTATGGACACAACTGTATTTGTGATATCAGCTGCAATAATGTTTGGAGTCTATATTTTGATAAGACTGCTCACAAAGAAATAATTGCAAGGATGGTTGTTATTTACCTGTTGCTGCTGATCTGTTATTCTGATCTTTTTATTTCTTCTGTTACTGCCATGCCGCCAGACCATTGCCCTACTGTTCTGTTGTCACATCCACATCTCTTGTCCCTAAAAGCGGCAGTATCCTGAGCACAGTGTAGTAGACAATATGCTTTGGTCCTCTTGAAACACCCTCCTCCAGCATAAGATGCCGGGTGCTCATGAATGAAACAAGCCCGGGATCATCATCTTCTTTGACTTTCTTGAGAAAGAGTCTTATGCCGTTATAATTGCCCCCACTCTCGATAAAAAGATAAGCAGCATATGGATTGGCTTTTGTGTTTCTATATGTGAGTCTTTCAGACATTATAAATGCCAGTGTGCCGTCATCAAGAAAATACGGAGCTGAGTATATTGCCGCATCCACCCTGCCTTCTGCATCGGCTGTGCTTAACACTCCAATGCCGCGTGTTGTATTGAAATACTCTTTAAGTGTCATTCGTACCTCTTTTAACTTCATATATATAGTTATGAGGTGCTGATATTTCCATTATATACTGATTTGTATCAACAATAAACAAAAAAAAGGCAGCAGTTTTAGCTGCCGCCCCTTTATAATGTACAGATATGTTATTAGTTTATTCTTTTTCTTGCGTACAGTCCTGCACCAAAGAGTCCGGCGCCCAGCAGTATAAATGTGCCTGGCTCAGGAACACTATAGTCATCTGGCTGATCATTATCAAGCAATATACCAGTATCATCAATATCCCGAATATCTCCAACCAGAAACAGGCTCCCGCCATCAATATTGCCAGGCAGCCCCTGGAGTCTGACACCTGCATGCTTAATTAATTCGGAAATATCCTCCTGTGTTACAGGATTATTAAAAAGGAGATAAAAAATATCAGACTCGCCCGGTTTTATGCCTGGAGGATTGAAGTTATTTGCATTGCCTTCTGTAACTCCATAATTAAACTCTCGCTTGTCTACTGGACTGCTGTTTGGAATTGGATTCAAATTCACGAGCTTTATCCATATCAGTATGTCATTGTCCCATGCAAAATCAGAAGCAACGGGATTATTCACTGACGCAGGCAATTGACCGTTAAAAACAAATGCAAATCCTGTTGCCTGAGATCCAGCAGGTATCGATGAATCAGCATCATACCTGACAGACAGCGTATAATCATCAACAGACTCTATGGTCATGCTGCCCCAATCAGACCCTTCATAACTAAAGTCTAACTGCAATGCATTCGCTGTAGCAGGTTTTGCTGCGAAAGTAAAAACCATTGCTAACACAACCAAAATCTTTGTGGTAATACTACATTTTTTTGCAGCCAATGCTCTTTCCCCCTTTTGCTCTTTCTATTCTAAAGCTATATATAAGCAAAATATATACCATATAGGTCTTATATTGATTTTTAAGTTTTTTCCAAATCTGAGATAAATTTATATGTCCGAAAATCTTTACGCTTGTCGAAAATCCTTACACTTTCCCATGTTTGGATAAATCAAAATATGACTGAAATAAACTTTTTGATTTTGATTATCCCTATGATGCCTACATATATACACTATCTGTTCTTAACGCTTAAAACCCTACTTTCTGTCAAGAACATCTCTCACTTTTTTTAGCAGTGCATATGGCGTAAGAGGCTTCTGCATGAAATCCATCTCGCCTTTGATGATTCCTTTCTGACTTATCACATCAGCTGTATAGCCGCTCATAAAGATTGCTTTAACACTTCCCCTCTCCTTGACAATCTCATCATAAGCATCCTTGCCATTCATCTCCGGCATCAATACATCAAGCAGCAGCAAATCTATCTTGTCCGCGTTTTCACTATAAATTTCGACTGCCTTCCTGCCATTTTCAGCAACAAGCACAGTGTACCCGCTCGCAGCCAGCACCTCGCTGATGAGATTCCTGAGCTCAAGATTATCTTCTGCCACAAGCACAGTTTCATTGCCCTGAGTGTCTGAAAAAGACTCGAACTCCTGTATGTAGCTGTCAGCATATGCTGAAGCATCTATTGCCGGCAGATAAATATTGAATGTAGTGCCCCTGTCAACTTCGCTGTCAACGCATATGCAGCCATTATGCTGTTTAATGATTCCAAATATTATTGCAAGCCCGAGACCTGTACCCTTGCCTACGGGTTTAGTGGTGAAAAATGGCTCAAATATGTGACTGAGCTTGTCTTTTTCTATGCCCTTTCCTGTATCTGCAATCGAAATTTTTAGATAACTGCCGGGTCTATCCAAAAGAAATGTATTGGCAAAATTCTCATCAACATCAACTATATCTGTTTCGATTGCAAGTATGCCGCCTGAAGGCATGGCATCTCTTGCGTTGGTAGAAAAGTTGACAAGCACCTGGTCAAGCTGTCCTTCATCAGCCATTGCAAATGTCTGCTTGCCCGTGAGCCTCAGCTCAAGCTTGATGTCTTCTCTCAGAAGTCTTGAGAGCATCCTCTGTATCTTTGCGATCGCATTATTAATATCTACAGGTCTGAGATTTACCGGCTGTTTTCTACTGAAAGCCATTAGGCTCTGAATCAGATTTGCTGCCTTTGTACCGGATGAAAGTATATAGTTTATATGCTCCATCAGAGGACTGTCTTCCTCGAGCCTCGAACGCACAAGGCTGCCGTAACCCATGATCGCAGTAAGAATATTATTAAAATCATGAGCTATACCACCCGCAAGAAGGCCGACAGCCTCCATCTTCTGCGACTGCCTCAGCTGCTCTTCAAGTTGTTTCTTTTCTGTTATATCGCGCTCAACAATAACTGCTGCTGTTATGCTTCCCAGCGAATCCCTTACAGGCGAGGCAGAAACCTCTACATGCTTGACAACACCCCGGACATCAGACTGCACATGGTCGCATGTGACAGTTTTATCCAGCCTTATCATGCTCCTCAAGGGACAGAGGCTCATATCGTTATTGCATGCCCTGTCAGCTTCAAAGCACTTTTTGCCTATGGCTTCCTCAATGGTCAGTCCACGCGTATTCAAATACGCCTGATTTACAGACCTTATTGTCAGATCATCTGTATTTATAATCACAATTGATTCATTTGTTATGCTGTTCAGCACAATATCACTGAAGTCCTTGACTTCCTTGAGTGAAGCCTCATATTTTTTTCGTTCTGTAATATCTCGTATAATGCCTACTGCATGCCAGGCGTTATCGATTCTGACGCGGGATATGGAGAGTTCAACAGGGAATTCCTCGCCAGACTTCTTTCTGGTATTCATCTCGAGATTGTGTCCAAAAACATTGCCATTTCCTGTCTTGGTAAATCTCGAAAACCCTTTAAGAAAGCCTGCCGTATCATTGTCCAGCATAACCATATCATGCAGGAAAGAACCCATAGCCTCATCAGTGCTATAACCAAACATGGCTGCTGCTGCCGTATTCCAGAAAGTTATAAAACCCTTTTCATCTATCATGATTATCGCATCTTTTGCGTTTGATGCTATGGCCCTGAACTTTTCTTCACTCTCAAAAAGGCTCGCGTTATTTATCCTGTTCTGGTAGACGACACTCAAGAATCCGGAAAGCGAAAGATATATATCAAGAATATCCTCGGGAAAAGAAACATTCCCCAAGTAGCTGATTACCGCAACGATATTGACACTTCCTCCTGATAATACAGGCATGCATACAACAGAATGATCACCGCATGAATCAAAAACTTCCGTCTCTATGAAGCCGTCTTCAAAAACCTGATTTATAGTCTCAGCCAGGCTTACAACCATGTCTTCGCATAGACTGTTTTTATCAGATGTGCAATGCATTATAACAATTTTTTTATCGTCTTCATGACCTATGAAAGATACTGACTCTGCCTTCAGATGCGTGCGTATAACCTCATCAGCCTGCTCCCATATATTCACATCCGCAGGTATGCCTGCAATGTACTGGGCAGCCTTCATAAACCCCCGGGAAAGTTCCTTATAGTTCTGGCTCTGTTTAAGCATCAGCTTATACCTTTCATGCAGCCGAGATAGAGGTTTTCAAAAAATAGAGACTCGTACTTCTCATCATTTGCCATATTTAATATTTACATTTATTTCTTGTACTGTCCAGCTTCTGCCTGTGATCAGCACTTAAAGATGCCATGTCGCAGCCTGTAAGAACAGCATCCACCCAAAGCTCAAATACTGAAAGGTCTGCACAGGGCATCAAGCCTGTTCATGGCTGGTTCAATTCCCATAAGCACTATGCTGTCAGGAGACGCGCCATTGGCAACAAGATCGGATGCTTCTGCTACAGCCCTGTTCTTGTCGCCATCAAGCAGGGCGTCTATGAGATCGTTCATACCTTGCATATAATTATTATCGACAAAAAATGATCTATATTTAAGATTGGTTAAAAAAACAGGAGGCATGAAGAAGAGAGTTCTAACGGAGTGGCTGGTTAACCTGTTGATTAGCTTCCAATTTTAATTCCTGCTTCTTTGTTCTCTTGGCTCAATTGCCAGATCAACCCTTTTGCGGAATGCATCATACTTGCACTTTTTCATATCCTGACTGATTTTTGATTGTGCTATGCACTCCCTTTCTGCTTCGAGCACAGAAATTCTTGCATTGATATTCATAATTTTTTTTGTTTTTGCATCCTCAAACCCAATGTCATGCTCAGACCCCTGGGCATATACGCTGCAAGAAAAGATCAGAAGAAGAGCAGGAATTACCACCAGGCAGCAAACTGATCTCAAGAAACCTCCTCATGTTCGTTTTCTGCAGCAACCGCTTCTTCACCATTATTCTGAAGTATCCAGATAGATCCAAAAACCGAGTCCTGATACGCACGGACAAGGCCAAGCCTGAGACTCTCGAGCAGAGCCAGAAAAGTAACTATTACATCAACTCTTGAATCAGCCTCAACAAAAAGATCATCAAACCTGACATTCTCCTGACCGCCCACCTTCTCCATTATTAAAGCCATCCTGTCCTTGACAGTGAGTGTTTCTCTCGTAATTTTGAGCACTTCAGGAGGCACTCTGCCGAGTATCTTTTTGAGAGCTGACATCAGATCAAACATATTCACATCAAAGAGCATCAATTCAGGCTCAGGAGCAGGGGCAACATCATCCTTTTCAGGAGTACGGGCGTATGCGTTGGGCCATATATCCTCTCTCTCCCTGAGTGGTGCAGATGCCTCTTTGAACGCCTGATATTCAAGCAGCCTCTGCACAAGATTTGCACGCGGGTCTTCCTGTTCATCCTGCTGTATTGTCTCATCAGGAGGCAGCAGCATTCGTGATTTGATATATATCAGCGTTGCTGCCATTACAAGAAATTCCGAGGCTATCTCGAGATTAAGCTCTTTCATTATCTCGATATACTCAAGGTACTGGCTTGTTATCTCGGCAATAGGTATGTCGTATATGTCGAGCTTGTTTTCCTTGATAAGATGCAGAAGCAGATCAAGCGGGCCCTCGAACACAGGGATTTTTATGTTGTAGATATTTAGCTGTTCAGTCATGCTGATTTTTCACAACGCCTATCATGATAACTGGATCGAATTTGAGCGGACTTCAGCGGTCTTTGCGTGCCATGGATGGCAAAGCAGACCGGCGCAGCCTCGGAGAATGGCCTGGAAGCCATTCGGGAATCAGCGAAAAGAGATTCAGTTATATTACAGCTCCTCATCCTGGTATAAAGAACTACGGAATAACCTTGTTAAGCTGATACTCCACTATGCCTGAAGCGCCTGCGCACTTCAGCTTGGGTATTATATCTCTCACAGTCCTCTCATCAATCACCACATCCACTGCATACCAGTCATTGTCAGAGAGCTGTGATACTGTGGGAGAGTGCATAGCGGACAGCAGACTCATAACCTTTTTGAATGCCTTTTCAGGCACATTCATCTTTAGCCCCACCTTTTCTTCTGCAGCAAGAGCGCCCTTGAGCAGCATGGCCAGATTCTCCATCTTCTGCCTCTTGAACCTGTCCTGCCAAGCCTTTTTATTGGCTATAAATCGGGTTGTGGATTCAGTAAGCGTCTCCACTATCCTCAGATTGTTTGCGCGCAGAGAGCTGCCTGTCTCTGTAAGTTCAACAATGGCATCAGCAAGAAACGGAGGCTTCACCTCTGTTGCACCCCATGAAAAATCGACCTCAGCCTTTACTCCCTTGCTCTTGAGATATCTCTTTGTATAACCGACGAGTTCAGTAGCTACCCTCTTGCCGTTAAGGTCTTTAACAGACTTTATCTTCGAATCATTCGGCACAGCAACAACCCATCTTACAGGCCTGAAGCCTTCCTTTGCGTAGTTGAGCTCTGCCACTTCAATAACATCGGCATTCTGCTCGAGTATCCAGTCCTTGCCTGTGAGTCCGCAGTCAAGCACTCCATCCTCAACATATCTGGCCATCTCCTGGGCCCTTATAAGCATGGATGTTATCTCAGTATCATCAAATACCGGGTAGTATGATCTTGAAGATACTGACACATGGTATCCAGCCTTTTTAAAAAGCCTGAGGGTTGATTCCTGAAGGCTGCCCTTTGGAAGCCCAAGTTTTAACATATTCTTTTTGCCGTTCATGATTTTTTGCATCCCCTTCTATATATGTGAAATATGATTACAGCGGCTGATTTGACCGCTTTAATGAGCTATTATGATAAGACTTTGGCAGACAGCCTGTCAAACTGTCTGCCAAAGCAAATGTGAATATCCTGATATTGTTTATTTACTATTTTTTTACACTGCCCCAGGGGTTTTTTAGCGTCTCTATCTTCTCTGCCGTAAAATTATCCCCAGAGGTCTTGCCTGTTACGCTTATATATGAGCCGACATCAGCCTTGCCGTTGTTTTCTACAATTTTTGTGCCTTTCGTGACATATATTGAAGTGCCTTTTATAGTCCAGATTGAGGGCTCACCTTTTTTTATGCTCTCAATAACACCATAAAGTTTGTCCTGCTGCGCAGCAGTGGAGCTTACGCTTGTCATGCCGTATCTGTTCGCCTCAATCCTGGTGGCAGTAAAAACACCAGCCTTGAGATTGCCCTCTACCCAGACATATGCGCCAACAGCTATCTTGCCTTTCTCCTGAACAAGCTCGGTACTCTCTGTCACCTGAACCGGTCTTTTGTCAACAGTCCATGTGCCAGAACCTTTGCTCATCTTTTCTACTGTTCCATAAAAATTTGCTCCTCTGGCAAAATCAGCTCCGCCAGGCATCCTGAATTCGCGATCCTCCTCTATTGGTGGCGGAGGAGTCATCAATGCTCCAGCTCCATAATCAGAATTATCCCTGAACCCTGATCCGGTCACAAACACCATCGCTGCCAAAAGCAGTACAGAAATCAAAATCTTTTTCATACAACCCCCTGATAATTTATAAATGATTGCCCTGCTATTGTCCAACAAATCGTCAACATAAATCCAGAGCCAGCTAAAATGAGAAGCAAACTGAACACATGACGCTTTCAAAAAAGCTCCCGGGTCTGGCAATGCTGACTGCTCAATCCGCAATTAATGGCAGGGTGATGATAAACTCGCTCCCTTTTCCATATTCGCTTTCTACTGTAACACTCCCATCGTGCGCATCAATCACAGATTTTGAGATGCTCAGGCCGAGGCCTGTACCCTCAAGGTTCCGTGAGGAGCCTCCGCGGTAAAAACGATCAAAAATCCGTTCTTTTTCATCTGTATTTATACCCATGCCCGTATCTTTCACTCTTACTATGGCATTGCTGTCTGAATGTGAGGCAGAAATAATAACTGAACCACTATCCTGGTTATACTGGATGGAATTTCCTATAATATTCAAAAATGCCTCAGTAAGCCGGTCTCTCTGCGCGTTCACCCACAAATATTTCTCTGTTTTTATGACAAGATTAATGTTTTTCTTTTCAGCAATCGGCTGCGCAAGCTCAGCTGCATTTTTAATGCAGTCGACAATATTTACTTTTGAAAATCCTGCAGACTCGAGCGAGCCTGAATCGAGCTGTGCCAATGCAAGCATATCTTTTATAACCTCTCCCATGCGAATTAAAACCGACCTGATTGAATGAAGGCCATCAACATATTCAGCAGCTGTTCTGCTTTTTTGGAGCAGCACATCACACCTGCTTCTTATAACCGCGATTGGAGTCTTTAGTTCATGTGATGCATCAGAGACAATTCTCTTTTCAGCCTCAAATGATCTCTGAAGACGATCAAGCATTGCATTAAAGGATTGAGTAAGCTCTCTTAATTCACTGCTCTGCTCCTCTTTTTTTATACGCATACCAAGAGTTTTATGACTTATGTTCTTTACTTTTGAAACAAAATCTCTAAGCGGCTTTAGGCCATGCTGCGCAATTATCAATCCTGACAATGCAATAATGCTCATACTGGCCAGAATTGCGATAATCAGAAAAATCCTGAATCTATGCATCATTGCCCTGCTTTCAGCAATACTTCTGGCAGCTATAAGTGTTACGGCAGAATCAAAAATTCTGATATCCTGTTTCATTACGCGAACCAGCTCGCCAGCAGGGCCGATCGAGGTGAACGCATCATGATTGTGATCTGTTAATGATGAGGAATCATTGTTTGCAATGAACTCAAAACCAGGATCAACAAGCGATGGAGATGATGCTATAACCTTTCCGCTGGACATGATTTTGTAATAGTGGCCTGACCGCGGGATTGCGTAGTCGCCTGATACAACTTCGCTTAACTCAAATTCGATCTTGCCCTTATTTTCATTAAGCAGTCCGGTGAAGATCTGAATATCTGAATGAAGCCCCTCATCAACAGATGCGACAAGCATGCTCTTCACTTCATTGTAGACAAAAAATCCTGACCCGATTAAAAGAGCGGATATTGAGACAAATATAAAAATAAAGAGCCGTGCTTTTATCGACTGGAACATGCGCATCACTCAGACATCCTCAAGACATAACCAGCGCCTCTTACAGTATGGATGAGTTTCTTCTCAAATCCCTTGTCTATTTTGTTTCTGAGATAATTTATGTAAACATCTATTATATTGCTGTCAAGATCAAACTCAGAGTCATAGATGTGTTCAGTCAGCTCGGCTCTGCTTATAACCCTGTCTTTGTGCATCGCGAGATATTCGAGCAGATTGAACTCCTTGACGGAAAGAGATACTGCCTTGCCTGCCCTGCTGACACTCCTAGCGCTTGTATTCAGCACCAGATCATCTATCACGATTTCAGGCGAAGGAGTGCCCTTGTTTCTCCTGATCGCTGATCGAACTCTTGCGACAAGTTCTTCAAAATCAAACGGCTTGGGTATGTAATCGTCAGCGCCCTTCTCCAGCCCATGTATCCTGTCCCTGATCTCAGCCTTGGCAGTCAGCATAAGCACAGGCACATCAATCTTCTTTTTGCGCAGTTCAGCAAGCACAGAGATGCCGTCCACTTTCGGGAGCATTATATCAAGGAGCATGGCGTCGTAAAGATAATTCTCTGCCATGAAGAGCCCGTCCTCGCCGTCGAACGAAAGATCAACAGCGAACCCGAGCTCTTCAAAGCCCTTTTTCAGTATGCCGGCAAGTTCTCTCTCATCTTCAACAATCAGGATTTTCATGATCAGCTCACCATAAACACTTATTCACTACTCCTCATATTTCAGGAAGAACGCCTTTTTCCAGATATGTTTTCCTGCTATCGCATGAAGAATGACAGCGCCAACATGCATGGCAAGAAACAGAACAAGAAACGCCATGCCCGCTTCATGTGCCTCCTTGATGGCATGGGCAATGCCCACAGCTTTTTGTCCTGGAGTGATAGTTAAGGCAAGCAATACACCTGTTGCAGCCATCCAGAAAAATGCGAGCAGGCCAAAACCTTCAACAACACCGGAAAGCCCTCTGTGAACAGGACGGTCAGGCAGCTTAAAACGCAGCAGCCCACGGATATCTTCCAGTACCCACGCAATGCGCTCTTTTGTGCAAGGGAGCCACTGCGTAAAACGTACGACCTTTGAACCGAATATACCGGTAATCCCTCTGATCATAATGAACATCGCAAGCCCGATGCCCAGCATAAGATGCAGCTCATACCCGTTATGCACAACCTTCTTGTAGTCATCAGCCATCTCGCCTGTGAACATCGCGAAAATGCCGAAGATCAAAATGCCGAGATGAACCACCCGCGCTGATTTACTTAAAGATTCTTCTTTTGATAATTTATTTAAATCATTCATGATAAATCCTCCATCATCATTTTCTCCGGCTGCCGCGCTTCACTTCTATCTCTCTCGCGTTGAACCCTTTTGCAGAGTAGCTGCCCTTCACCTCAACATAAGCGCTCTCAACCGCTCTCCCATGATCTTCATCAATTCTGGTCTTTTCGGTAACGAGCGCCCTTTTGCCGTCTATAATCCATATGCCCAGACCGCCCGCAGGAATACTCTTTACAACTCCGTAGAGCTTCGCATGGCTGCTGTCTCTTTTCACCTCGATCTTCTGAGCAATAAGCTCTCGCCCTGTAAAGATGCCTTTGATTTCTACAAAGGCGCCGACAGCAGCTTTTCCGTATTTTTCCTTGATCAGAGTATCAGGCATTACAATAACATCCCTGCCGTCTACTCTCCATTTGACCGGATTGCCCTGTATAATCTGCTCGATAGCGCCATAAACCTTGCTCTTGTATTGATATGCAGGAGAAGCTGCTGCAGCGGGTTCGCTGCTGAATGCAGTACCTGCTGACACCATAAACATTATCAATATGAAAACTAACCTCTTCATCTTTTCTGCTCCTTTCAATGCCTTATAACTATTTTAGTTCTTATCAAGTTACAGATCATCTTTTTTATAATAGTATCATCATGAAGATTAAAAAATAATTAAAACCTTCAGTACCGTGGAATCCTTATATCATTGTCCTCATACGATCCGCGCTCAGCCCACTTGTGGCATGCCGCACAGTTTGCCTTGCTCTTGATTGATTCACGCTTGTAGACTTCCGGCTTGATAAGATCGTGCTTGCGCTTCCAGTATCCTATCTCTGTTGCGCTGAGCGGCGCTTTATCCGAACGGAT
Organism: Dissulfurispiraceae bacterium; assembly: GCA_034002665.1. GTDB lineage: Bacteria > Nitrospirota > Thermodesulfovibrionia > Thermodesulfovibrionales > Dissulfurispiraceae > JAFGXL01. The sequence goes on from JAVFAA010000002.1 coordinate 70,594, forward strand.
CGATGCGGAAAATTTTATCGAGAACTCCTGCAAAGATTTTTCAGCAGCTCCTGCCGTCAGATAATCCTCTATCTCTGCCTTTTCAGCGCCTTCTATTGTCGCATCCTCCCCAAAGTGATCCTCCAGATTCGCCATCATCGCACGCCAGCTCCTTGCAGGCAGCATATTCGGTGTGTATGCCATATGGCATGAGGCACACTCCTCTTTATATACTTCAGGGATTGCGGTCTCATCAGGCTCATAAGCATTTATCGATGCATAAACAGTGATTGCAGCTATAAATGGGGCTAAAACCAGAATAATTGAGAGCAATCCTGCCTTTGTTCTGCTGCTGCTAACTCTTAATTCTTCATTCAGCGCTGCTTGTTTAGATCCTGTAAGCATAGACTTTGCAGTATCAGGACCATGTCTTGCTGTCTCGAGCGCAACGCCGGATACATGAATCACAATCGCGATCAAAAGAAGCATGGCGTTAAATCCATGCACAAGTTTTAGTGCCCCTGAATACATATGGTAATCCGTATGCAGAAATCCTAACAAACCCCGGTCTTCATCAATTCCATATACAGCCAATCCAGAGATAAAAATAATAAGACTTAGGCCTATTGTTGCAACGCCAAACCATGAGGCAGCAGGATTATGCCCGGTATAAAAGAGCCTCTCCTTTTTAAAAACAGCCTTTATATATCTGGCAAGTTCATAAGGTTCCAGAATCAAGGCACTGAAGCGCGAATACCGCGACCCCTTAAACCCCCAATATATCCTGAATATTGTCAGAGCAAATACTGCTGTTCCTGCTGCTATATGTGAAGCAAGCAGCGGATCTGTATGCAGCAGCCTTAATCCAAAGTACTCTGTTATGCCTGATGACACAAGCGCGTATCCAATAAGAACGGCAAACACCCAATGGAATATCCTGATCTGTATATTCCATACCTTTGCCATGGCTTATTGCCTCGGAATCTTCACAAACTTGTCGCTATAGTTTCCCTTATCAGCAGTTGTGTGGCATGCTGAGCAATTTGCAGGTGAACCTATAGATTTTCTTTTGTATACATGAGGCTCCACTTCATCATGTTTCTTTAAAAAATAACGGGTCTCTGTAATCCTTAGCGGACTTTCATCAGGCCTTATTAAGCTTAAAAACTTCTTTGCCCTTTTTGAACTGCTCTGTTCTGCACTCTCTTTTTTCAGAAACAGAGATATCTGTTCTGTTGTCTCGCTGTCGAGCGATGCATCATCTCCAAAATGATCATCAAGCTCCTTCATCATACGCTGCCATGAACGCGCCGGCAGGAGTTCCGGCTGAAAGGCAAAGTGACATGATCCGCACTCATCTATATAAGGTTTAAAACTAACCTGTTTAAGCTGTTTGCTCTGGCCTGCATATACTTTTTGTTCATACTTCTTGCTGCCTGCAATCGCATAGCTGCTGATGCTGAGTATTAAAAACAGCACTATGATTATTAACCCTCTCATATTATCCTCCACTTAGTATTGGCTGATATAAAATATGGCATCGCCTTTTTCTTTTGCTGTTCCTTCCCTGCCGTACACATCATTAAAATTTCTCTTTAGCCACTTTTCGAGATTCTTGGCGCTGGTAAAGGCCTTTGGGTCTGCTGATGGAGCAATGGGATCTATAACCTTGCCTGTTTTTGCATTCCGCCCCTGCTTTCTCACATCATCCGTATGGCAGCTCGCGCATGAGATCTTTCCGAGCTTTTGGTGAGGCTGCTGATCAAAATATATCTGCTTGCCGCGTTCCGCGCTGAATCCTTTGAATGACGGGTCTTGCTGCCTTGCCTGTTTCTCAAGATTCTGGATATACGAATTCACCTCCTGATTGAATGCGGCTCCATACGCATTACTGAAACATCCGAGCGTCAATACAACAAATACTGCCGTGATAATTTTCATTTTTAACTCCTTTATTTTTTATTTGAGCGCTGCAATCATGCGCGCCTCTACTGATCTGCCGATAGCTGGATCTGTCGTATGAAATCTGCCTATCTCTTCAAAAACATTCCTGTAAAGAACTTTTATCCTGTCTTCGGAATATCCTCTTTGCCTGAATCTTTCGAGCGCGTATCTGTCAGCATCAGACTCTTTTAAAGATTTATCCGTCACAACATCCTGAGTAGCAGGCTTAAAAACATTCTGGTCATCATTAATGACATGGCCCATTTCGTGGTAGAGGATAAAGGCTGCTATATCTTTTCCCCAGTCCTGATTGCTGCTGACAAATGAAATGAACCTGCTCGAAATAAAAATCTGATAACCTGACCTTGATCCTCTCTCTCTGGCAGCAAATGCCACCATACTGTCAAGATATTCAGATTCAATCACTATTACAGGCACATTACCCCTGTTTGTTGTCATATAGCCGATAACCGGCACACCGGTAATATTATCCTTGTGTATCACAACGCTGTAGTCCAAAGCATATCTGAACATGCGGCTCGCGTCGGATGCGCCGGAAACGGATGAAGAGGCTGCAAAAAGCATGGCTGCCGTGAGCAGTGATGTTAATCTGAATAGTATGCCTGTTTTCATGGCGACCTCCTCTGTTGATGATTCCAGTTTACAGGCACAGTGATTAAAGGAGGATTAAAGAATTTGTCTTTAAAGAACAAAAAAAAAGCGTCCGCCTTTGGCGGACGCCTGAGCAACAAAATCTCAAAGTTGTTCAAAAATTATAGCCGGTATTTTATGCAGAGGTGCTATCTTGTCAACTGCGTCAAGCTCTATCGCTTTTTTCGGCATGCCAAACACAACGCACGAAGATTCATCCTGCGCTATGTTATATGCGCCTGCCTGCTTCATCTCGAGCATGCCCTTTGCACCATCGTCTCCCATGCCGGTCATGATCACTCCGATAGCATTTTTCCCTGCATAGCGGGCTGTTGATCTGAACAGCACATCAACAGAAGGTCTGTGCCTGCTCACAAGAGGTCCGTCCTTGAGCTCCACATAATATCTGGCCCCGCTTCGCTTGAGCAGAAGGTGGCGGTTTCCCGGAGCTATCAGCGCGCGTCCCCTTATCACGGTGTCATTATCCTCTGCCTCTTTTACAGTAATCCTGCATAGTGAATCGAGCCGTTTTGAAAAAGCGGCTGTAAAATGTTCAGGCATATGCTGGACAATTACAATGCCGGGAGCATCAGGGGGCATTGCCTCCAGAAAGACCCTTAAGGCCTCTGTGCCTCCTGTTGATGCGCCAACAGCAACAACCTTTTCAGTTGTCTGTATCATTGCCCTGCTCTCTGTCATGGGAAGGATTACATCTGCATTCAATTTGGGCTGGACTGGTTTGGCAGGCGCTACCTTTTTTATTGTTGCAACTGCAGCAGACTTTACAGCATCGCAGATCCTTATCTTTGATTCTTCAAGAAACTGTTTTGTGCCCAACTGCGGCTTCTCTATAATCTCGACTGCTCCGAGTTCAAGGGCCTTGAGCGCTGTCTCTGATCCTTTACCTGTAAGGCTTGAACATATTATCACCGGTATTGGATGCTGAGTCATCAGCTTCTGCAGAAAGGTTATACCGTCCATGCGCGGCATCTCTATGTCGAGGGTTATGACATCAGGAGTAATCTCCTTCATGCGGTCTGCCGCAATAAAAGGATCTGCTGCTGTTCCTATCACCTCTATTTCAGGATCACTCGAGAGGATCTCGCTGAGCGTGCGCCTGACAATTGCCGAATCATCAACAATGAGGACTCCGATTTTTTTGCGCATCATATCCCCTGACTATCAAAATTTCAAACATAATATAGCAACAATCAGCAGTATGACAAGAAGGTCAGGCTTCTTCTGTCAGTGGCATCAGTATCATCACATGAGTGCCGCTCCCCTCTCTTGCCCTGATGTCAATGTATCCGGCCTGCGCCTGATTGAGCAGAGGTGAGTCCAACCCCTGCTTTCCGATCACTCAAGCTCACTCAAATATTCCGTCTTTTTAAGCCTTTTGAGAAAAACATCTCCTGTGTGTGTATAAAAGATTATCTTTCTGCCCTGAAGTCCGCCTAAATCTGATGATACCAGATTGAGATTTTTGTCTTTTATCATCCTGATCGCGATCTCGATATTCTGCCTGCCGACAGTCACATTTTTACTGGGCAGACAATTTGGCAGCATCTCTGCTCCGCCAAAGAGCTTGACTTCAAGATCGCTTTCAGCAATACCTTTGCTCATAAATTTTCTGAGCATCTGTTCTATAGCGCAGTCAACATATCTCAGACCTTCAGGAGACATTTGCTCAGACATCCCTCTGTCTTTATATGAAGGCAGCATCCCGTGGCAAATCGCTCCTGTGGCATGTTTTCTGCTGAATATGGTGACAGATACGCATGAGCCGAGCACCGTGGTCACTATGGTCGGACGCCCTGCAAAATGCATCTCTCCAGGTTTGAGGTAAATCTTTCTTGCCTTTTGGACTGAATCCAGCAACTCTTTCCCCCGGACATTAATAAACCATGTCTTGCGTTTATGGCATTACAGCCGCTGCAACAGCATCAGTCCGGCTGTTTATTGCCGTACTGATAAGAATCAGGATATCTTCCTGTAGATTGTTGGAGCTGCCTGCTCAAGAGGCAAATCCAGACCGCTCAGTGTCTCAGAATGCCCTACAAAAAGATATCCGCCTTTGGCAAGATGCCGGCAAAATTTGGTCAGAACCCTGTGCTGCGTCTCCCTGTCAAAATAGATCATCACATTTCTGCAGAATATGACAGCAAGTTTTTCCCTGAAGCCAAAATCATCTTCAAGAAAATTGAGTCTTCTGAACCTGACCATCTGCCTCAGTTCCGGCACTATCCTGACGAGCTGACTACTTTTATCCCTGCTCTTGAGGAGATATTTTTTCCTCAGTATTTCAGGCATCGGCGCTATCTGATCAAACTTGTAAACAGCCCTCTGGGCGCTTTCGAGCACCTTTGTGCTTATGTCAGTCGCAAGTACTGTGAATTGAAAATCAGGCCGGATTGCCTGAAACTCCTTCAACACCATTGATATTGTATAAGGCTCTTCGCCAGTCGAACACCCTGCGCTCCAGAGCACAAGCCTGCTGCTCTGTCTGTGGATCAGCTCAGGCACAACACGGCTGACCAGATACTCAAAATGCACAGGCTCTCTGAAAAAATCCGTCTTGTTGGTTGTGACTACATCTATCATATGCACAACCTCCTGATCAGCTCCCTCTTCGCTGAACAGAAAGTCGCAGTATTCAGTGAACGAATGCATCCGGAGTGCCCTCAGCCTCTTGAGCAGCCTTGCTTCAAGCATTGTTTTTTTAGAGTCAGACATCTTGATACCGCACTCTTTTTGTATATACTCGCTGAGTCGGCTGAACTCTTTTGAAGACATGGTTATATCTTTTACATGTTTATTAAACATACTGACCCCACCATGTATTATTTGCTGCGGGGCGGGTCCCCCGTAGCCCCGCAGCAAATCTGACTGTAAAGAACATGGCTTTACAGAGCAGTCGTATCTTTTTGTGACGAGTCTGCACCTGTACCATGCACAGCAGCTATCTCATCTGATGAAAATACCCTGTCAATATCGAGGATCATTATGAACTGGTTGTCCCTCTTGCCCATCCCGGTTATAAAATCTGTCCTGAACCTTGTCCCTATCTTTGGAGCAGGCTCTATCTGCTCAGGTTCAAGCTCAATAACTTCCTGAACAGAATCAGCAAGCGCGCCAAGCACTGTTGTTTCCCCTTCTATGCTGATCTCGACTATGATTACGCAGGTATTAACAGTCTTTTCAGTCCTGCTCATTCCAAACTTCAATCTAAGATCAACAACTGGCACAACACTGCCTCGCAGATTGATCACGCCACGCATGAAGTCAGGGGTCTGCGGCACTTTTGTTACAGTGGTAAAATCCAGCACTTCTCTCACTTTTGAGATATCCACAGAGAAGACCTCTTCGTCCAGCTTAAAGGTCAGGTACTGTGTTGTTTCTGTAATTTCATTCACGCTCATGGCACCCTCCCTTCTTTAAAATTTCTCGAACTCTTCATCAAGCTTGTCAGCGCCATCGCCCATATCAATGTGTACTCCTGTCTTTTTGACTCCAGCTTCTATCCTCTTGGCATCATGTCCTATATGTGCAACCTTTGCCTTCGGGAGCACCCTGGAAGCTGCTGCCTGAGCCATCACAATCCTGCGTGCCGGGCTTCCCTTGCCATCAACCTTAAAGAATGCAATGGTGCTCTGGAGCTGTTCTGCCTGCGAAGCGAGCTCTTCTGATGTTGACGCCATCTGCTCTGATGCACTGGCATTCTGCTGTATAACCTGATCAAGCTGCTGTATCGCCTTGTTGATCTGATCAGCTCCGCTGTTCTGTTCATTTGAAGCAGCTGTTATCTCCTGCACCAGTTCAGCTGTCTTTTGTATATCAGGCACTAATTTGGCGAGCATATCCCCGGCCTTTTCAGCAACCTCAACACTTGTTGTCGACAACTGACTTATCTCTGCTGCTGCTGTCTGGCTGCGCTCTGCAAGTTTGCGGACTTCTGATGCTACAACAGCAAAGCCCTTACCATGCTCTCCTGCCCTGGCTGCCTCGATTGCCGCATTAAGCGCGAGCAGGTTTGTCTGCCGTGCTATCTCTTCTATAATCGATATTTTGCCTGCTATCTCCTTCATTGCTGCGACAGTTTCAGATACTGATTTACCGCTATCTCTTGCGTCTGTCGCAGACTTTAGAGCTATCTTCTCTGTCTGCTGAGCATTGTCAGCATTCTGCTTGATGTTGGAGGACATCTGTTCCATTGATGATGATGCTTCTTCAGCAGCTGCTGCCTGCTCTGTTGCCCCCTGGCTCATCTGCTCTGAGCTCGCGCTCAGCTCCTGGCTGCCTGACGCTACATTGTCAGCTGCACTCTTAACATCAGCAACAATCTCCTTCAGCTTCTCGACCATATTGTTCATCGCAGCTGCAAGTTGACCCACCTCGTCCTTCTGGTCTATGTCCAGCTTCTGCATAAGGTCGCCCGCTGCCACAGACTGGGTAAAATCAACACCTTTTCTGAGCGGAGCACTTATGAGTCTTGCTATGAAAAGACCAAGACCTACTGCAAGGAGAGAACCTATTATCAGAAAGGTTATCATGATTATAGTGGAATTCCTTGCTGTATCTGTGTTTTGCTTTGCAATTTTATTAGCATTTGCTATCTTACGCTTCATCATTGTCTCTATGAGAGTCTGTTCATTTCGCGACGCAGCATCAAATTCTTCGCTATTCAACAAAGCTGAACCTTCTGTCATTTTATTCAGCTTGGCCAGATTTTCAATTTTATCGACTATGCTGCCATATGCTATACGGGCTTTTTTGAAATCTTCAAAAAGTGTCCTGCCCTCTTCTGTGAAAATAGTTGTTTCATACAATGCCCCGTTGTCAGATATCATCTTTCGAATTTCTGCAAGGCGATCTGAGTACTTTTTCTTGTCATTGTCGTTTGTTGCAGTCAAAATATCTCTTACATTAACCCTGCTCCTTTGGAACGCAACAGCTATCTGAGCTGTCTGTTCTATAGGCACAGTTATCTTTTCATACATTAATTTATCTGCTTCTGCAATTTTTTTAATATTTAAAATCCCGATGATCCCTATTACAGCGGCAATGACAGCTACAAGCACAAAACTGAGAATCAGTTTTGAACCTATCTTCATGTTATAAAACCATCTCATAATGCCCCTCCTTATTTTTTGAATAGATCCCTGCTTCATTACTGATACCCAAGTGTCTTATCTCGCCACCTCCCGTTTTTCTACGCTCTCAACAAGTTTCTGCATATCTAATATCAGTGCAACGCTGCCATTGCCCAGAATGGTAGCTCCTGATATTCCTTCTGCATCCCTGTAAAACCTGCCGAGGTTTTTAAGAACAGTCTGGTGTTCACCTATTACATGGTCAACAACAAACCCGACCCTCATCCCGTTCACTTCGGTTATAACCACCTGCTCTATGGCCGGCTTCTGACCTGTCATGCCAAACTGATCACGAAGACTTATATAGGGCACAAGTTCTCCCCGGACTGCAACTGTATTTTTCCCGTGCGCGTCAGCACGATCCTGATCAGTCAGCTCTATGCACTCCTGTACAGAAGAAAGCGGCAGCACGAAGCTCTCCTGCGCTATATTCACAAGCAGACCGTCGATAATTGCGAGTGTGAGTGGAAGTCTTAAAGTAATTGTCGTGCCGATATTTTTTTCGCTGTCTATCTCGATTGTGCCCCTCAATGAATCAATAGCCTTTTTTACAACATCCATTCCAACACCACGGCCGGAAACATTTGTCACTATTTTTGCAGTAGAAAATCCCGGGAGCAGTATTAGTGAAAATATCTCTCTGTCTGTCATGACAGCGTCATGGAGCACAAGGCCTTTTTCAACAGCCTTGGACTTTATCACATCAGGATCAAGACCCTTGCCGTCATCCTTTATCTCTATAAGCACATTGGCGCCGGAGTGTCTTGCTGAAAGATGCAGATTCCCTTTTGCAGGCTTGCCCTTTGCAAGTCTCTCATCAGGCGACTCTATGCCGTGATCAATACTGTTTCTGATCAGATGCACCATCGGATCGCCAAGCTTGTCGATAACAGTCTTGTCCAGTTCTGTCTCCGCTCCTTCGGTTGTGAGCTCCATCTCCTTGTGAAGTTCGCCGGAAAGATCGCGCACAAGCCTCTTGAATTTGCTGAATGTGCTGCCGATCGGAAGCATGCGTATGCTCATTGTGTTGTCCCGCAGTTCAGCTGAGAGCCGCTCCACCTCTTCTGATATAAGCAGCAGCTCAGGATCACTATTGCTGGAAGCTGTCTGTGTCAGCCTTGCCTGCACTGTGACAAGTTCACCTACAAGGTTGACCAGCATATCCAGTTTTTCTGATGCCACCCTGATGCTTGTATCAACTTCTACCTTTTGGCGTTTGTCGCGTATGGATTTTATATGTTTCTGTTCAGTAAGGGCTGACTGTATCTGGTCAGGACTCACAAGCCCCTCATCAACAAGCAGCTCGCCTATTCTCTTCTGCTTGCTCAGGACTTTCTGAAGGGCTTCGTGCGATATATCACCTCTTTCTGCCAGTATTTCTCCTACCATTTTAATTCTTGTATCATCAGCCGGATCACAGCGGTCAATAACATCTATCTTCAGTTCGCACTCATCTTCAACAAAGATAAAAACATCCTTGATAGCATCAACTCCAAGATTCGTTGTCAGTATAATGTTCCAGCTCACATAGCATTTTGCAGGATCAATATCAGACAGCAGGGGGATGCTGCATGTGTTTGCTATGAATGTGCACTCTCCCATGTCTGCGAGCTCAGGAAGAAACATCAGGGGATTGATGCCGCGCATGATTATGTCCTGATCCGGTCTGAAATATATGCGGTATGTCAGATGTTCTGAAACTTCCTTATCTTTTGTTTTTGCCTGCCCTTCCTCAGACTCAGGCCTTACTGAGTCAGGAAGAAGCCGCTTATATGCTGATACCAGTTTCTGTCTTTTTCCCGGATCGCCTGCGGATTCGCCTTCTGCAGCGTCCAGCATCTGACGAATCTGGTCACGCGATTCAAGTGTAAGATCAATCAACTCTTTGGTTACAGAGAGCCTGCCGTTTCGCACCTGATCAAATACAGTCTCTATTTCATGTGTAAAGGTTACTATCTGATCAAATCCGAACATGGCTCCCGAGCCTTTGATTGTATGCATGGCCCTGAAGACACGGCTTATCAGCTCCTCGTCATCCGGTCTCTCTTCAAGCTCAAGAAGTGAATTTTCGAGCTCAACAAGCAGCTCTGAAGCCTCTTCCCTGAAAACCTCTTTATGCCTGTCGGTCATTGACATTTTAGTCCTCGTTTACCCAAAAACATTTTTTAAACTTGTCATAAATGCAGCCTATTTCTCTCTTGAATCCTGACTGTTTCACAATATCCCTGAGTGCATCGCTTTTTTTCCCTGTCAGCTCGAAATGTTTATTGAGCCCTGCGCTTGTGCGATGAGCTGAACATAGAAACTGGAGACTGAAAAAATCCATAACAGTCACATTTTCCACATTCAGGACAATCCGGTCTGAGCTCTCGAGAGCCTCTATCATCCTGGTCCTGAGCATATCAATATCATCAATCAGCACATCGCCCTTCAGATTCATAATACAGACATCTCCGCTGTTGTTTATTTCCATCTCCATATATTCCCCCTCCCCGTCATTTGACGAATCTTTTAATGACATCCTTAAGCTGATCCGGCACAAAAGGCTTCACAAGCCAGCCGCTCGCTCCCGCTTCCTTGCCCTGCTGTTTTTTTGATTCCTGAGACTCTGTGGTGAGCATGACTATCGGAACAAATTTGTTGCCTGGAGTACCTCTGAACGCCTTGATGAATTCTATGCCGTCCATCTCCGGCATATTAAGGTCAGTAACGACCATGTCAATCTTTGCGCCGCCGAGTTTTGACAATGCATCTTTCCCGTTCACAGCAGCTATAACATCATAACCGGCATCCTTGAGTGTAAAAGTGACAAGCTGCCTCATTGAAGCAGAGTCGTCAACAATAAGAATAGTTTTCGGCATGCGTTCAGTTCCTCCTTATGTTCAGCCCTGCTCATTATGTTTTAAAACCTTCTTTATAACCCTGCGCTCAGACTCCATGGTGTACATCTTTTCGAGCCAGTCAGCACCGCTGCCCTCTTCCATTGAAAGTATCCTTTTGCTTGCTTCATCAGTCTGTTGCGTCATATCCTCAAATTCTTTTTTGAATGACATCAGGGGTTCAATCACATGTTCAATCCTCTGCCTTGTAATATCCTGAAACTGCATTGATACAAGTATGCCGCTTATATCTCTTGCAAGCCCTTCAGTGCCTTCTGAGATATCATCCAGCTTTTCCCTTGCTGATCCGAGTACGCTGTTCATCTGTTTAAGGGTATTTTCCACTACAGCATCTGCCTCTCCAGACCTCTCCTCTATATCCACAGTATTCTGCCTTGTCCTTCTGAATATGCTGCCCAGATCTGTTTCAATTTTGACTATAAGCTTTCGTATGCCTTCAGCAGCGGTATTTGATGATTCAGCCAGCCTGCGCACTTCATCAGCCACAATGGCAAATCCTCTGCCATGCTCTCCGGCTCGAGCAGCCTCGATGGCTGCATTAAGAGCAACCATATTAATCCTGTCTGCCAGACTCTCTATTTCAGCAACGATTTTCTTTATATTTTCAGCGTCGGCAAGTATGATGGTCATGTCCTCAAGCGCCTGTTTGGCAACACCTTCAATACTTCTGAGACTGGATATGATTTCGTGCAGCGCTGTCCTGCTTATATCTAAAAAAGCCGTGCTGCTACTGCCCTCACTGCCTGCAAGCCCGGTGAATGCCTCGGACGCCATTGTTGACTGGTTTCTTGCCCTTTCCACTATATCCATAAATCTCTCGCCTATTTCGAGCGCTGCTTTTTCAGTCTCATCAACAACCTCCCTGAGCTGATCCGCAAGCACAGGAAACAACTGGGTTCTGCCCTGCATCAGGATTGATATTGGATGTATAACTGACTCCAGCTCTTTTGCGCGCTGCTCCTCACACCTTTTCAGTTCGAGCTCGCGCTCCTTGAAACATCTTCTCATCAAGTATATGAACATATAGAATGCCGCTGGCGAGGTTATCAGCGCTGTTATGATTCTCGCAGCCTGGCCGTATATGAATACCGGAGCTGCAGCAAGTAGGATAATCAGGGAAGCAGCTGCAATAAACTTTTTTTGCGACATCAAACATCTCCTTTATCAGTTTTTTTTTTGCTGGTTATCATCAAATCAATTTTTTTAAGAAGCTCTTCAGGTTCAAACTGTTTAACCATAAGCTCTGTACACCCATTTCGCCCCAGTTCAAGCGCAAAGTTTAAATTGTCAGCATAGCCGCTCAAAATCAATACCGGGGTTGTTATATCATTCTGCTGCAGGGCATACACAAACTCTATACCTGACATCACCGGCATCTGGATATCCAGAATTATCAGATCATAAATATTGTTATGTTCTTCAGCATCCATAATCATATTCAGCGCCTCAGCGCCATTTTCAGCCTCAAACACCTCATAGCCAGCCCGTTTGAGCGTCAGTTTTACCGCGAACCTGAACTGATCTTCATCATCAACTATCAAGATTTTTTTCATCTGTTGCACCTCTAAACTCATTTTCACTCTTTTTTCATTGCATGTTTGATACCACTATCAAAAAACAGTGGATTTTACTTGAAAAACAAAGGGGTAAATAATTTACCAAATATTAGAGGAAAATTGGATGGCTGCAAAAAAAATCCACAAACTACATGAAAATTTAGAAATTAACCTTGAAAAACAAACTTAATGGATGGACTGCAACTTTAATCCAAAGTGCAACTAAAGTTGCAGTGGTTAGAATAATTCAGCTGACTCATTTATTAAGACGCTTGTTAAGTGCCTGTCTTGTTATGCCCAAAAGCGATGCAGCAACTCCCTGATTGCCGCCAGAGCGTTTCAGCGCCTCTTTAATCAGATACTCCTGTACCTCTTTGAGTGTTGGAAAGCCCTTTGTCATCTCAATATGCAGGTTCTTTTCTTCCCTGTCTGCTGATGCGTTACCAGTGGCGTTTTTGCCAATATAGGATCTGAAGCTCTCCATGGACAACAATCCGGTCTTATGAAGCGCCACTGCATCAAAAATCATTGCCCTGAGTTCTCTCACATTACCCGGGAATTGATATGCAGACAGAAGATCGAAAAGCTCAGCAGGCGGAGATGGCATTTTTTTGTCCATCTCCTGAGCAGCCTCCCTGAGAAACTGCATTGTGAGCAGTGAAATATCCTCTGTCCTCTGCCTGAGAGGAGGCAGCTCTATCTGGTGGGCCCTTAGTCTGAAGAAGAGGTCTTTTCTAAACCTCTTCTCTGACATCAGTTTTTTGAGATCACAATTGGTCGCGACCACTATTCTCGCGTCTGTCCGTTTTGGAGTATCTGCTCCTATTGGATAATACTCATGTTCCTGAAGCAGCCTCAGAAGCTTGGTCTGAGACTGTTCACTCAGATCACCTATTTCGTCCAGCAAAAGCGTTCCGCCCGCAGCCTGTTCAATCAATCCTTCTCGGCTCGAGTCTGCTCCTGAGAATGCTCCTTTTTTATGCCCAAAAAGCGTGTCAGAGAAAAAGGAATCATCAATACCCGCAACATTGAGGGCAATAAATGCGCCTTTTCTTCCGCTGGCTTTATGTATTGCTTTTGCTATAAGCTCCTTGCCTGAGCCTGTCTCACCGCTTACAAGTACAGGCTGGTTTGTGCAGGCTGTTGCCTCTATATATTTAAAGATTGACTTCATCTTGCTGCTCTGTGTGGTTATTGTTTCGAATGCTTCCGCATTGATGAGTCTGTCGCTGAGGAGATATTCTTTAAGCGAGGTCACCTCATTCTTCAGATAAAAAATCTCAAGAGCTCTTCTTATGGCGGAAACAAGCCTGGTCTCATCCACAGGCTTTAAAAGATAGTCAACTGCTCCATCCTTCATACAGCTGACTGCTGTATCAAGTTCTTCAACAGCTGTCATAATGATAACCTGCAGATCAGGAAAGGAGTGTTTTATATCAGGCAGCAGATCCTTGCCGGATTTATAAGGCATTGTGAGATCCAGCACAACAACTGATACATTGTTAGCGGATAAATATGGAAGAAGCTCCCGGCTGTCTTGTATCGCTGCAATATTTGTGATGCCGCTGCGTTTGAGAATTATACTTGAACCAAGAAGTATCTGGGGGTCATCATCGACAAGAACTATGCGAGGTTCAGAAGATCCAGCATTGCTGCTCACTGCTCTTGCCTCTGTACCCCAGTCATCCTGATTTCCACAACAGTACCCTTGCCAGGTGTGGTTTTTATATTGAGCACTCCGCCATGAGATTTGACTATCTCATTGGTAACATAGAGGCCAAGGCCTACGCACGGATTAGAGCTCGTCGTAAAAAACGGCTCTCCAAAATGATCAAGCACACTCTGATCCAGACCGACTCCTTCATCGCGCACCTCTATCACAATACGCCCGTCAGCTTCATCTAATCTGGTGCATATGCTTACAGCAGCGCTTTTATCTCTGAGGGAACTGAGGGCATTATGAAGCAGATTGGCTGCTGCCTGGGCGATTCTCTGTGGAGACCCGGTTATATGAGGCAGGGAATCAGCATATTCAACGCTGAAATTGTCTGTTGTCTTACTTATATAATGATTCATTATCGTTACGGCAGACCTGACAGAAAGGTTGGGATCAAAGGCAACAGGTCCGTCAGGCATGTCGTGCTTAACCATTGATCTGAGATTGCCTACTATATCCCTGATTCTTCTGGATGCATCTACAATGCCTTCTGAAAGCTTGGGTATATTATGTCGCATCTCTGAAAACGGCAGACCCCCGATAGTGAAATCTCCATTTTCATCGTAATATTTTTCGAGTATCTCGATAGAGTCTTCCCATGCTGCTGCAATGATCTGGGCATTAAGCAGTATAAAGTTCGCATTGTTTATATCATGTATTACACCAGAGGTTACTGAGCCTATAATACACATGCGATTGGCATTGATCAGCTGTTCCTGAATATTGCTGCTGGAGCAGCTTGATAAAGGCTTGCGGTCTGCTGTCTGAGATCCCTCTTTTAAAGACATTAATAATACCGTCCAGTTAAGTATCTATCCACATAATTCATATAGATGACAATTCCATCTGTGTCAATTTTTATACCGGTCAGCAATATAATGGACACTGATGTTATCTTATCGTATATGAAAACAAATAACTTTAAAGGCTGAAAAACAGAGCGCAGCGCGCAATTGAGAGTCACAAACTGTTTAAAGCCTGTTCCATTAATTCTTTGTGAGCAGATACTCCTGTATGGCCTGCGCAGCCTTACGGCCTGCTCCCATGGCGAGTATAACCGTTGCAGAGCCTGTTACTATGTCGCCTCCGGCAAAAACTCCCTCTTTGCTGGTCCTGCCTGTCTCTTCATCAACAACTATATAACCCCATCTGTTTGTCGTAAGACCATCCGTACTTTCAGGCACAAGCGGGTTTGGCCCCGTGCCAATCGACATTATGACTGTGTCAACCGGAATGATAAACTCAGATCCTTTTTTAACAACGGGTTTTCTGCGGCCTGATTCATCAGGATCTCCAAGCTCCATCCTGACGCACTCCATGCCTGTCACCCATCCATCCTCGCCAAGTATTCTTGTTGGTGCCGTGAGCAGTTCAAATCTTATACCCTCTTCTTTTGCGTGATGTATCTCTTCTCTTCTTGCAGGCATCTCTTCATCAGACCGGCGGTAGATGATTATAGCCTCTTTCGCGCCAAGCCTAAGCGCTGTCCTCACAGCATCCATGGCAACATTACCGCCGCCAACAACAGCAACTCTCGAGCCTGCCTTCACAGGAGTATCGCTGTATGGAAAGGTATATGCCTTCATTAAATTAACTCTTGTTAGAAACTCGTTTGCTGAATAGACTCCATTAAGATTTTCTCCTTCAATGCCCATGAACTTTGGCAGACCGGCGCCTGTGCCAATGAAGCAGGCATCGAACTCCTCCATTATCTCATCAATGGTTATCAGCTTGCCGACAACCACATTTGTGACAATCTCGACCCCCATCTTTTTCAGCAGGTCAATCTCCTGAGCAACTATGCTCTTTGGAAGCCTGAATTCCGGTATGCCATACATGAGCACGCCTCCAGCCCCGTGAAGCGCCTCGTAAACAGTAACCTTGTGTCCTATCTTGGCAAGATCAAAAGCGCATGTGAGGCTGGCGGGTCCTGATCCGACAACAGCCACCTTTTTGCCTGTGGAAGGAGCCACCTGCGGCAGCAGACACTCCATGCCGCACTCTCGCTCCCAGTCAGCAGCAAATCTTTCGAGCCTGCCTATGCCGACCGGCTCATTCTTCTTGCCCACAATACACTTCTGTTCGCATTGTATCTCCTGCGGACAGACGCGGCCGCATACAGCAGGCAGTACATTCACTTCCTTTATGGTATCTATCGCTTTTCTGAAATCCTTCTCAACTATCGCCTTTATAAATGCAGGAATGGGAACATTAACAGGGCAGCCCTCTACGCACATTGGTTTTTTGCATTGCAGGCAGCGAGCTGCTTCAGCTAATGCCTGCTCTTCTGTATATCCAAGAGTAACTTCATTGAAATTCTTGCTGCGTGCAATCGGATCCTGCTCAGAGATAGGCGTCTTTTTTGATGTTAGTTTTTTGGGTTCTTTATCTTCTGTCATTTCCCCTCTGTAATTATATCTGCATGCCTGCTCTTCCACTGCACAAACGAGACCTTCTCCTCATTCTGATATGTCTTTTGTCTGGACATCAGCAGATCCCAGTCAACAAGGTGTCCGTCAAACTCAGGGCCATCTGTGCATGCGAATTTTGTATCATTGCCTATCGGCACCCTGCAGCCGCCGCACATACCTGTGCCGTCAACCATTATCGGATTAAGACTCACAATAGTCTTGATACCGTAAGGCCTTGTTGTTTCTGAAACAAACTTCATCATTATAGCAGGGCCGACTGTAAGCACCAGATCAGCGCCATTGGCGTCAATTTCCTGTTTGAGCGCTGTGGTGACAACGCCCTTTGTACCTTTGCTGCCGTCATCTGTCGTAACAATGACTTTGTCGCTGACCTCTGCCATCTCTTTTTCGTAAACAAGCAGGTCATGGCTGCGCGCGCCCATAATGATTGCAACATAGCTGCCTGCAGCCTTGAACGCCCTTGCAATCGGATAAAGAGGAGCAACTCCAAAGCCTCCGCCAACAAGGGTTACCCTTGCAGCCTTCTCAATATTAGTCGGTTTCCCGAGAGGTCCGCAGAGATCCAGGATATCATCCCCCTCATTCATTAAAATAAACTCATTTGTTGTCTTGCCAACAGCCATGACTATGAGACTGATTGTACCGTCTTCAGGATTGATGTCAGCAAGAGATATGGGTATCCTTTCGCCCTGATCATGGAGTCTAATCATCACAAACTGGCCTGGCTGCGCTTTTTTTGAAATAAGCGGGGCAGCTATTTTGAAGTAATAGACATCCGGAGTTCTGATAAGTCTCTTTTCTATTATTTTTGCCATGGTTTAAATATTTTAACCAATAAAATCGGGTTTATGCAAACCTGACGCATTGATAAGGTGTATGCAAAAAAAAGCATAAACGCCATACAAGATAAGCACCTATATAAACAAGGCGGCTCGCTTGCACGAGCCGCCTTGTTTTGCTGTTCTTAAGCTCAGTCTTTAATAGATACCTATATGCGGCTTGCCGGCTTTCTCGAGTTCTCTTCTTGCCGCCATGTCCATGAGCACTTTTTCAGTCGAGAACTTGCCGCGCTCATACTTCTTAAGGTTAAGCGCAGCCCTGGCTTTGTCAATATATTCCAGAGCCCTGCTTATCATCTTGTCAGGATCAGGCTCAAACTCGAGGGTACCCTTAAAGCGTTCAAACCAGACATCTGTCATTATTTTTGTGACTTCCCTGCTGGCGCTTACAGGTGAACTTCCTCCGAATATTACCGGAAATCCTGATGCGGCAAGGTAACAGCCTATCGCTATCGCCTTTTCAGACATCCACTCAGGCGCAATCCCCACTGCCGGCATTCCTCCAATCTCATCAGACAGCCCGCCTTCAGCAGCCATTGCACTGGCTACTGTCAGAATTCTTGAATTGTCAACGCAAGAGCCCATATGAAGTATCGGCGGAATGCCTATAGCCTCGCAGACCTCTTTCAGTCCAGGCCCTGCATTTTCGAGGGCATTCTCAGGCGTAAGATATCCTGCTGAAGCGCAGGCTGCTGATCCGCATCCTGTTGAGACTACAAGCACATCCTGCTTTATAAGCTCTGTTGCTATATATCTGTGAAGAGCTGTTGAAGGAACTCTCGGATTGTCACAGCCTGCAAGACCGACAACACCCCTTATCCTTCCCGCTATTATGGCATCGTTCAGAGGTCTGAAGGATGCCCTGTATTTACCCCCCTGCATATACTCTATGTACTCATGCGAGAATCCTGCGATCAGCGAGGCCTTGTCAGTAATATGACTGCCTTCCCTTTTTCTGTTTGAATAGTTGTCAACAGCAAGTCTTATTATCTTTCTGGCAATTTCCTTGGCATTATGCTCATCATATTCAATATGCAGGGCGCCCTGGATTTTTGCTTTTGGAGATGTTGTTATTACCTGGGTATGGAATTTTTTGGAAAGCTCTGCTATTGCAGGCATTATGCATTGCACATCAACTGTCATGGCATCTATCAGACCTGTCATGACTCCAAGCTCCTGATTTGTAAATCCACCGGCAGTAGGTATGCCATGCCTCATCAGCACTTCATTGGCTGTACAGCACATGCCGCCTATGTTTATTCCCTTTGCGCCTTTTGATATTGCGTAGTCAACAAGTTCTTTTTCTGATGATGCCTCAACTATCATTTCCGCAAGCGTGGGCTCATGACCATGCACAACAAGGTTTACTTCATCTTCCTTGAAAATGCCAAAGCTCGCCTCAGCCTTCACCGGCATTGGAGTACCAAAGAGTATATCAGTGATATCCGTAGATATCATTGAGCCGCCCCAGCCGTCTGCAATTGATGTTTTCAATCCATGCAGCAGAAGATGATCCGGGTCATGGTCAACACCTATATGAGTGCGGTGCATGCACTCAACAACTTCACGGTCAATGGCTCTGGGGACTATTCCCCACTTTTCCCAGCGTTCACGAGTCTTTTTAGGCGCTCTCTGAACAAAGCTTACCGTGCCGCCGTACTGCCTGCCAAAGTCATCAAGAAGTTTTGTTGCCACATCAACGGCAACATCATTTACAGCCCTTCCCTCAAACTCGATATCAAGAGTATCCGCAACCCTGTAAAGCTTTTTCACATCCGTTATCTTCATGTCCTTTGCTTCACCCTTTGCAACAGCCAAAAGGGTAAGGGCCATATCCCTTGCATGATCGCTATGAGCAGCAGCGCCTGCTGCTATCATCCTGAGCAGATTTCTTGCTGCTATTGTGCCCAGTGTTGCTCCACATACGCCACGCAGCTCTTCTTCTGCATTTTTACCAACAAGTCTGCATGGTCCCATGTGACAGACCTTGCAGCATGCGCCGATATCGCCTATTGGACAGGGTTTCATCTTTGTCGCCCTGTCAAAACATGTGTCTAACTGCTGGGTCTCTGCCCATTGAAGAATCTTTACTGCGGATGGATTACCGCTCGTCAACTTTTTATCTTTTTCCATAATGCCTCCATAAGGGGACAATTTTTAGAGCATAGGATCCATGCTTAATGCCGGATGTTCCACCTGGGTAAGAAATTCGACCAGGTTCTCAGGTTCCTCGCATACTGTCTCATCAGCTATCTTGTCGAGCAGTCCCGGCACATCCTGCTCATCAGCCAGTTTATCAAATGCTTCCTTAACCCTTTCTTTCAATGTCTTTGGCATCCATACTATTCTGCTTATGCCGCCGTCGCCAAATAGAAACTTTCTGCTTGTAATAAAGTTCACGCCTATTCCCATAAATCCAGGGGTCTGCGCCCCGCCGCCGACACTGCCTGCCAGAGTTGAAAATTTCATGCCCGAAGGTGTCATGCCCGGGAAGCCCCTGTTGACTATCATCACGCCGTTAGCTTCAGGAATGATGGCGACTATGCACTCAAAGCAGCCGCATGATGTCATTGGATTATCCATTATCGTATATAGATTAAGCGTTTCAACAGCTCCGCCTGTAGCATTCTTCAGGTACTCATCTGCACCCGAATATCTGCCAAGTTTGGGATCGAGGCATACGCCTTTTTTTATCGGTTGATTGCCGCCAGTCGGGTCAATTTCGTATGCAGCCTTGCCGTCAAGCCAGTTGTATGCTCCACATAGACCGAGCCTCTCAGGTGTAATAACACAAACATGGCTTGGTGCAAAAGACTGGCAGAGCAGACATGAATAAAAGAGATCAACAGCTTCATCAGTGAGGCTTCCGAGCCTGCTGTCCCTCTCCTTGTAAGCTGCACGAGCTTCATTGAGCATCTTCTTGACCTCATCTTCATCAACAATAAGGGTCACCTGCACCTTGTCAACTATCGAGCGGAACCTGTTGTGTGTCATGGCGATATTCAGAATGCCAAGATGTTCAAGGGTAAACCCTTCGTTTTTCGCATTATTGCTTATCCTGATCCAGTTTATATCGCGCTGGCCCATATGCCATACGCCCTGCGCCTCATTAATGTTGGAGTGTATCTTTCTCTCAATAACTGACTCAAAGTCTTTCTGCATCTTTCTGCCTGCGACCTCGATAATCATTGCCAAAGGCATCTGGCCTCCGGCTTCAAAACGCTCCTGCCAGTTGTCGCCCTTGATAATCACTTTGCCATCTTCAATATCATCCATATCCACCATCCTGACCCACTCAAAACACGGGGTCCTCTGGCCGCCAAACTCAATAAATGTATCCTCTTTTCTTATTCTTTCGCCTTCAAAGGCCGGACCGTATGCAACCGGCACCGGCGGCTTTTCAACAGTAATTTTAAGGCCCCTGATCTCGATAGCCCTCTGAACTATTTTTGTATGATCAAGCTCTTTCTCAACCTCTTCATATGTGCAGACGCCAGTGGGATGAATAACAGGAACATCAGTATCGCATACAGCAGGAAAGCCCATGTTGATTGCGCCTGCGCCTGTTGACCACTTGATGTCATCCATGGGACCAAGTGCGATTGCAAAAGCAAATACCCTGTCTTTCTGATATTTGAGATGCTCTTTAAAATCTCCGGCTTTTTTGCCGCCGAATATAAGAGATGCCCTTATTGCCCAGTCCAGAGCATACAGGGTATGCTCAGTGTCAGGCCCGAGTGGCACTATTCTTGTATCCCATCCAAGCTCAACCTTTTGCCTCAAAAGCTGTTTTGTCACAGAATTGCCATTGGACTGGCCTGACAAAAAGGTGAGTATATTCTTTTCCTGCAGATCACGAACTATCCTGACAGCTGTTTCATCATCCGGAGCAGCGCCTATAATCGCTGCGAATCCGGGCATTGTCCCGTCAACAAGCTGAACACCAAGATTTCTCTGTATGGTGTCAGAAATAAATCCATTATAAACATACCCTGTATCAGGGTCTTTGCACGGCTCCAGCCCGTTTATATATCTGAGCGCAAGAATAATCTCCTCTGCAAAGAGCGTAGCCATGCCTGAATCAAGCGCCTCTCCAAGATAAGGCTTCCATAGCTGTTCATCAGGTTCAGGGTGTAGAAGTTCTTTCACAAAACTGAGTGCTGCCCTCATATCGCCGATGGTCTTTACAGCAAATCCTGTCATCGCATAGATCATTGGCAGGTAATATGCTGTGTCAGGAAATTCAAAAATAAAGTCCTTGCCTTTTTCAGCAATCGCTTTTTCAAGCATATCTTCAGTCTGTCTGGCGAGCATATTGGCTCCGCGTATCGCAGCTGATGCTATTAGTTTTGACATCTCTCCTCCCTTGTTTTCTACCCCTCAAATATCTTTGCAGGGAAATATCCTTCAACAGGTCATGTTAATTTTTGGTCTTCAAAAACGCAGGCAGCGCATTTGCCTCTCTCGGTCCCACTATAACCTTCCAGCCCGGCAGCTTCTCTTCTATCGCGCCGCTGAGTATGGCTACATAGCCGGGAATAATCAGTTCCTTCTTGGATATCTGGTTCTCTACTCCGCTCTCCTGTATGAACTGCGCTATTTTGGAAGCTGTGAATTTCCCAGCTGCCCATGCTGTTAGCACAGAGAGACCTTCGGAATCCATGACAGCAAGCCTCACAGGCACCTTGCTGTTTTCAACCTCGCCCGAGACTATGAAAAATGTCAGCGAGAAATTTGTGGTGATCATAAGCGGAGCATCAGCATTCGTCTCGCCGATATCGTATATCTTCTGCTCAACCTGCATCGGCACCTGCGGGTCTGTATATATGTTCTGCCTGAGAGTAAAGAGAGCAAGGCTTTTCCACTTCTCAATGCTGCTGAGAACCACTATTGATGAATATTTTGATACGCAGAGCGACGCAACAAGCGCCTCAAGCATATCATCATCTCTCTGAGCAAAAGATATTATCGGATAGCCTACGGACTTGGCGCTCTTCTTTATCGCAGCGCGTCTGATAAAAGTGTTGTTCCTGAGTATCTCGCCTGCTGTGCGTGCTCCTGTATCAATCACCATGTCCTCAACACCCATTGCCTTGATCTTGTCAGTAAGGTCTGAAAGCGCATCAAGGCTCGGAGCACTCACCCCAAGTATTGCCTTATGTTTCTTTGCTGTTTCTGCCATGGCCTCTGCATTGGAGTCATTTGCGCCATAAAGTATCGGTCTCTTGCCGGGGATCTTCCCAAGCGCAGCATCAGCAGCAGAAGAATCTGTTGTTGAAATTATGAGCGGTATTTCAGCCCCCTGGCCAGCAACAAGCGCAACAGCCTGAGCCAGCTTTGCAGGATCGCCTGATTCATTACTGATCAACAGTCCGTCCAACCTGAGTCTCTGGCCAACGCGGTCTATCTCTGAATCAAGCAGCGCGGCAACAACTGCCTTTATACTCTCTTCGCTGTCAGTATCCTTTACCGCAACAACAATTGCACATGGATTGACAAACTTCTTCTCATGCCTGAAGAGTACTGTCTCTTCACCCATCTTCACAGCCTTTGCGCCTTCACCAAAAGTAATGGGCCTGAATGGAGGAGCTGATGCTTCACCAAGCTTGATCTTTGCCTCTTCTGAAACATCAGGACAAGCATCAAGCGAGGCCTGTCTCTGAGCAAGCTTCATGGCAAATGCGAGACATGTTGGATGCCCGCACTTTTTGCAGTTTGTCTTTGGCAGAAGCTTAAATATCTCAACGCCGCTTAAAGCCATATATCCTCCTGAAAAACTGAATTTTAATTATGATTTAATCCTGCTGCTAAAGCTCATCAATAAACTTCTGCACCGCGCTTACTGATTCAGGGTGCCTCATTATTAGCAGCTCGGCTCCTGCAAGCAGCAGCGCCCCTGCTGTCACAACCTCCCAGGCGATACCCCTCTCCTTTAAAGATCCCCACTGTGGGAGATCAGCTTCAGCAGCCTGTGACTCTTTCACCTTCCAGGCATACATGCCTATATCAGCAAGCATGGGCGGCTGCATGACAGCGTCGTTCTGTGCAAGGGCCGCAAGCCTTATCCTCTCCATGACAGAGTATGTGTACTCAATGCCATAGCCGAGTGCTGAACACATCGGGTCTGTTATCAGCTTCTCTTTGTCAAATCCCATCTGGGTTATGAGAATACCAAGCTGCTTTGATAAGTTTATATCGAGCTCTGACATGGCTATGAGCTTATGATTCTGGGCCATGGCAGCAGCTGCTATTGTTTTGTAATTCGCTTCCTGAGCCTTTCCAATGATACAGTTGCAGCCGCTTGCAGCATTTGCCGCTGCAACGAGTACAGCTGAATCCTTTTCAACATGATTGCTGCCGAGTATGATTAAGGGCACTTCAATAGCATCCAGCACAGCCCTGACTGTTTTTGCAGCGTCCTCAGCAGATCGATCCTGCCTGTCAGGATGAGTGCCTATGAGTCTGAGTGCAATCGCCTCTGCCTTGAGCTCATTCTGGCAGAAGATCGCCCATTTTACCGGATCTGATGCTGCATCGCCATAAACATTTTTTACTGTATCAGGCCAGTCTTCCGGCGCTACATCCTGTATTTCATAAGCAATAACAGGTCTGTTCGGCACACTGCCGTCAAATTTGTGAAATGGCAGCACATTTTCACCGCCGAACACAGCTGTTTTTTCTGTACCAATTATAACTTCAAAAACCTTTCCAGGATAAGTCTCTGCAGGAGCAGCTAAAGCCATTATTACCTCCTTATACTAAAAGGACTTCAAAGCCCTTATTAAATATTTTTACATCTCAAGATAAGAATGCGCGTAGAGCGTCTTGCCTGTAAGCACATCTATCGTCTTTTGAGTCTCTGTCATCCTGGCGGCATCATCAATTGTTCTGCCTGCCAGCACATCATCAATAAGCGGCTTATCTTTCATCGCTTCAGCTATCTCATTTGCATCCGCGATAGCAGCAGTAAGCCCGGCATTCATCAGCATAACAAAATAATGCTTGTTAAGTATCGGCCTCACATGCTTTGGACAGCCGTTGGATACATTGCTGAGCCCGACAACCGTCTTCATAGGTGGCTCGTTCATCTCCTGAAACATCTTTACAGCCCTGATGACCTGAAGCGCGTGATCCTGCGAGGTTGCTATCTGTAGCACAAGAGGATCAAGATACAGGTCTTCAAGCGGCAGGCCGTATTCCATTGCCCTGCCCATTATCTCTGCTGCTATCGCAGACCTCTCTTCAGCATCAGCAGGCAGTCCGCCCTTGCCGACTGTAAGTCCGATAATCTGGCAGTTGTGCTTGACAGCAAGCTCAAGCATTGGAAATCTTTCAGGGTCATTGGATGTAGAATTTATAAGGGGCTTGCCCCACTGATTGTTATGCACTATGAGGCCTGCTTCAACAGCCTTGAAATTCGTTGTATCAAGACAGACAGGCAGGGGAACAGCCTCCTGAATGGTTGTGACCATCCACTGCATGAGCTCTTCGCCATTGTCTTCAGCAGGTCCGATATTGGCATCTATCATGCCGGATCCTGCTTTCCATTGAGCAGCAGCAATCTCCTGGATAGGACCTTTGTCCTTGTTGAGCATCGCTTCCCTTACTCTTTTTGCAATAATGCTCAGCTTTTCACCTATTATCAGCATTCCTGTCTCCTTTTTTTAATGATATGAGTACACCATGCTGTAAATACAAACTCCGGTTAAATCAAATATTATGATATCAAGATCAACAGAAATATATTTTCAATAAAATACAAAGGGTTATATATTATAATCATCCCCTATTTTTAAATTATATAATAAGCCTTCGCCTGAAATATCATTATTTTTTTTAATAGTTATATAGAAATTCAGGCATTAATATTGAATGATCCTATCTCGAGATAAAGTATACTGAAAATACTTATTGCCTACTGAGCTAAAACTCTATCAAGCAGATCAGAAAGCGCTGTATATGACACTGCTTCATCAGACAGATCAATAATCGGAGCGCCTTTCAGATCAATGTCAGCTATTGCGCTGTCCTGAGGTATCATCACTCCGACCTCAAGCCCATAGCTGTCTGCAAGCTTCTGAAGCTGATCCTGCCCGCTGTCTGGTACGCGATTAATGACGACAACCCTCTTTTTAATATCAAGTTTCAGTTCATCAACAAGTTCATTAATTCTTTTTGCTGTCTGGAGGCCTTTTACCGTAGGATCGCTTACAATAAAAAGCATATCAACAGCATGAGTGGTTCTCCTGCTCAGATGCTCCATGCCTGCTTCATTGTCAATAACAACATACGGGTATTTTTCAGAAAGAATATCAGTATATTTCCTTATGATATTGTTTGCCGCGCAGTAGCAGCCCGGCCCTTCAGGTCTTCCCATTACCATAAGGTCGATGCCTTTTGATTCAATGAGGGACTGCTGCACCTGATAATCGAAAAGCTCCTCCATAGCCATGCCGCCGGGTCTCTCGCCGCTGCGCACAGCATCAAGGGACTCCTCACGAAGCCTTCCCACGGTTGCATGCACCTTAAGTCCAAGCGCTTCATTAAGGCAGGCATTACTGTCAGCATCCACAGCAAGAATAGGCTGTTTGTTTTTTTTGAGAAGGTACTTTATTGTCAATCCGGCAAGGCTCGTCTTGCCTGTGCCGCCCTTGCCTGCAAATGCTATTGTAAAAGCCATGAAAGCCTCCTTGTAATACCCTGTCTTTAATCCTCTATCTTAACCAGAACATACGGCAGTTCCGCAATGCTGCTGATCAGAAAATCCGCATCTTTCAGCAGATCCGCAGGCCTGTACCCCCAGGTTAATGCAACAGTTTTAATGCCGGCTGCCCTGCCTGCGTCAATATCATAAGTACTGTCCCCAATCATTACCGCTTCATGTCTGGCAGCGCCAAACTCTTTCATGGCATGCATCAAAGGCATTGGTGAAGGCTTCTTTTCAGTCAGGGAATCACTACCCAGAACAAGACTGAAATGGTTTAATATGCCGAGGCCTTTGAGTATTTTCACTGACTGCTCTGTTCGTTTGTTCGTGACAACAACTTTTTTTATGCTGCCAAGGGACTCTATCGTCTCTTTCACGCCCGGATAAAGCAGGGTATTATCCAGAAGGTGAGAGTCATAGTAAGCGAGAAACCTGGCCAATATAGCGCCAAGCTCAGATGCTGGAATCGAATATTTGACCGCAGCCTTCTCCATAAGCCTGGTAACACCTTCACCAATAAGCGATATTGTCTTTTGCACAGTAAGCGGTTCAACACCATAGGGTTTTATCGCATGATTTATTGAGTTGCAAAGATCAATGCTCGAATCAACAAGCGTACCGTCCAGATCAAATATCAGGAGCTTGAGAGGCATCTATCTGACAGAATCGAGAAGCCGTAGCGCATTGTCGCGCAGTATCAGCTGTTCATACTCAGGTCCGAGTCCGAGAGACATGAGTTTGTCCAGAGTCTCATCCTGTTCTGTCCATGGCGAATCTGTGCCAAAGAGTATGTACTCCTTTGGGTGATTCCTGATCATGTCTGATGCGGTCTCTTTTTCAATAAATTCAAGCGCGAATGAGAGCTCCATATAAATTGGCTTGCCAATAAGATGCTCGCGCACATCTTCCCACTGCTGCCATGATCCAAAATGCGTTGTTACAAACTTCATTTCAGGGAAGCGGGTCATCGCATTTATTATCTGCACAGGGCCTGCAAGATCAATTCTTGGAAATGATATATCATAGCCTGTATGCATGACAAGGATAAGTTCTTCCCTGCATAATGATTCATAGAATCTGAACATCCTTTCTTCATCAGCAGCAAATTCCTGATAATACGGATGCATCTTGATGCCCTTGAACCCTTCTGCCTTGATTATTCTGAGATGCTCGTCAAAATCAGCATCAGCAGGATGGACTGAGGGCAAAGGAATTATGCGGTCAGAGGCTATTTCAACTGACCATTTGATTATAGGATCAAACTGGGAAGGCTTTGTTGCAATTGAGCACAAGACACTTTTTTCAATTTCATTTGCATCCATTGAACGCAGCAAATCAGCCAGAGTGCCGTTTAGCTTTGTGGTCATGTCAGCACTTTCACAAAGAGACTTCATGGCTCTTTCAGCAAGAGCGTCAGGGAATGCGTGTGTATGAAAATCTATTATTCCTCGCATCCGACATTATAACAAAAACCAGAACAGCGGCACGACATCAAAGGCAGCCGATTCGATTTCATAGCTTCTAAACTACCTTACATCAGGTGTTCATAATTAATAGACATTAAAGCAGTATTCAGATATATAGCCTCAGTCTCCCGCTTCGACTCCCGACTGAGCAGCAGTTACCCGTGACAAGCTACGGAAATCAAACCTTCTACCTCTATTAAAACTAAAAATGAAAAAATAAAAATTAAAAATAAAGGAAGTAATACAAAATAAAGAAGGGATGGAGTGGCTTGAGAGATTTAGGCTCGGTTTTGGTAAAACTAAGCGAAATGTAACCGCAACTGTCTGAGTCCGCCGGAGGCGGCGAGTTTTGCGGCTGAAGCGCGTCGAGCATTTAGTAGTGTCAAAACTAAACTCATGAACGAGAGCAGTCCATACATTCTTAAAGACAAGATTAGGAAATTGAATTATCTGGCTTTAGTGTTTTGTTTTTGTCATATTCCTTTTCTGTGTTCTGTACTCTGTCTTCAGGCTTCTGTGCTCTGGTTATTCTGACGCGCTGGCGCATGGGTTGTTGATTTAATATATCTTCATATGTTTATTTTGAAAGGTATGACATCAGATCACAAGGCGGTTAAACCGCACAATAAAGATACATCTCAGCTCAGTCTGTTTAATATCCATACACCCGAAAGCCTCGCATCCTTTCTGCGCAGCGTGATTGGATGCAATCTTCATCTCACGCTTACTGAAAATACATCCAGCATGCTCTCTGCAAGGAAGAACGGCACCTGCTACAAAGTGCGGCTGCACAGGATG
Organism: Dissulfurispiraceae bacterium; assembly: GCA_034002665.1. Classification (GTDB taxonomy): domain Bacteria; phylum Nitrospirota; class Thermodesulfovibrionia; order Thermodesulfovibrionales; family Dissulfurispiraceae; genus JAFGXL01. The sequence continues at coordinate 98,733 of JAVFAA010000002.1, forward strand.
TTCCTGCATGCTGACGAAGATGTGCTGCGCCAGACCGCGCTCTTTATATCAGGCAGGATACCCAGAGCGCCGCTGTTGAGGAGTTTTATCAACAGATCAAGCCGCTTCATTCAGAAAAAACCGCGAAAAAGAAACCTTTCAGCACAGGGCAGGATATACAACCTGCATGATATATTTGAAAATCTGAATAAAGAGTATTTCAGTTCAGCGCTGAAAAGCAAAATCACATGGGGCTGCCAAACCAGACGCAGAATCAGAAGACATATTACGCTCGGTAGTTATAATCTGCATTATGACACTATAACCATTAACAGATACCTTGATAGACCTGCTGTACCAAAGTATTTTATCGAGTTCATTGTGTATCACGAAATGCTGCACGCTCTTTTAGGTATTGATGAAAAAAATGGCAGAAATGTGATTCACTCCAAAGAGTTCAGACGCATGGAAAAGAAGTTTGCTCATTACCAAAAAGCTGTTGACTGGGAGAAGAAGAGATGACTTCTTCAGGTCAAAATCAACAAGCTCAGCTGTTCTTTACTAAAAGCTTGCAAAATTTAAGTATATTTATTAATAAAGCTTAATAAGAATAGGTAAAATATTAGTCTCGTGCAATGCTTCGATAATCTCCAATATTCCTGCCAGCCACACAAACCATAATACATTAAACATCATTTTCTTAAAGAGTCTGGGCTTCACAACATACTCTTCCGGTTCCTGCAGGTTAGAAAATTTCGGAAAAAATGCTGGAGTGGTTTTTTTATACCTTTCAAATTCTTCACCATGCAAGCTGAGCAGTCGTGACTCTTCATTCTTGATAACAAATGGATAGTATAAGACTATTCCTGTCGCAATAATCGCGCCTATAGTTAAAGTCTCTGTTGCAAATCCCACGCCGGTTGCTCCGAGCAGGCTGAAAAAATAAAGCGGATTTCTGCATAGTGAATAAGGGCCCACTTTTATTAAAACAGTATTTTTATAGCCGGAAATGTATAAAGTACACCATAAACGTCCCATTGATGCGACACCAATAAGAATACAGCCGACTGCAAAAATAATTGTAGCGTAAATGAGATATGAATCCTCCCATTTGCTCCCGGAAAAAAGAATAAGCAGTCCTACAAAAAAGGCATACAACCATGAAAGTGGCTTGCGATATTTTTCGAATTTAAACACTTGGGCTGACATTTAGAGTTTGTCCTTTTATTATTATATTTATCTAACAACTTCAAGCTTGCTTAAGTAGCAAGAGATTGTAGTAATTCTATCAACAAAAAATCTTAACAATCAAGCAAAAAACAAATGATAACAAGATTCATACAAACATTATTCAAAAAAGTTTCTGCTGTTCGCTGCTGTCCGGCTTGATGAGCAGCTTTTTAAACTCTTCATATGAGATCACTTTTACGCCAAGCGACTGCGCCTTCTGAAGCTTTGAGCCCGGATCATCTCCGCAGACAAGATAGTCTGTGCTCTGTGAAACAGCTGACGCAACATGACCGTCCAGCTCCTCGATAATCCTTTCAACATCCTTGCGCGGCAATGGAAGCGTTCCCGTGATAACAAATGTCCTGCCGTCAAGATGTCCTGAATTTGTTCTGTCAGCCTCTGTTCTGAAATCAGGATTGCTCAACCTTATGCCTGCTGCCTTAAGTGACTCGAGCGCCCTGATATTCTCTGGATCACTGAAAAAGAGAGAAATGGAATTTGCGGTTTTTTCTCCTATCTGTTCAATCTTGAGCAGCTCTTCTGATTTTATTCCCGCAATATCTTCAAGAGTTCTGAAATTTCGAGCAAGCAATCTTGCTGAATACTCTCCAACATGCATTATGCCGAGTGCGTATATGAACCGTGCAAGCGTAGTCTGTCTGCTCCTGTCTATGGCTGCAACCAGATTGTCAGCAGATTTTTCAGCAAACCGCGGCAGTCCAAGCAGATCAGTTTTTTTAAGTCTGTATATATCTTCAAAGTGGCGGATCAGCTTTTGGGAATAAAGAAGCTCCACATTCTTGTCCCCGAGCCCTTCAATATCCATCGCCTGTTTTGAGACAAAGTGCCTGATCCTTTCCTGTATCTGTGCCGGACAGTCGAGACCAGCACACCTTACAGCCACCTCTTCATCCTCACGCACTGTGAGAGCACCGCATATCGGGCACTTTGCAGGAGCATTGACAACAACTTCATTACCTGTGCGTTTATCCTTCAGCACAGCAATAATATGCGGGATAACATCTCCGGCGCGCTCAACAACAACTGTGTCGCCCTGCCTTATGTCTTTTCTCTTCACCTCTTCCCAGTTATGTAGTGTTGACCGTGATACAGTCACCCCTCCTATCTGCACTGGTTCAAGTATTGCTATGGGAGTTATAACGCCTGTCCTCCCTACACTTGGCAATATTTCGCGTACAATAGTAACTCCCTGATGAGCAGGATATTTATATGCAACTGCCCATCTTGGCTCCCGCGTCTTGAAGCCCAGAGCACGCTGGAGCTCAAAGCTGTTCACCTTTATCACAACCCCGTCAGTTTCAAAAGGCAGGGATTCGCGCCGCGCCTCCATGTTTTTTATCGCCTCGATCAGACTCGCTGCGCCCTTTACACGCTCAATAACCATTGGAACAGGAAACCGCCTATCTTTGAGCCAGGTCATAAAATCCCAATGCGACTTAAACTCTATGCCGCTTGAGTAGCCTAATCCATAAGAGGCAAAATATAGATTGCGTGAGGCAGTTATAGACGAATCAAGCTGCCGCACAGAGCCTGCCGCAGCATTTCTCGGATTTGCAAAAGCCTGTTCTCCAGCTGCTTCCCGTTCTCTGTTTATCTGTTCAAATTCCTCGATAAACATATACACTTCTCCACGGATGTCTATCTCCCTGGGTATTGAGCCGCTCTCTAAACGCAGCGGCAATGACTTTATGGTTTTAATGTTCTGGGTGACATCCTCACCCTCATGTCCATCACCGCGCGTTGATGCTGCAACTAAAACGCCGTCAACATATTTAAGCTCTATGGCGAGACCATCATATTTTGGCTCTACAGTATATTCAATAGATTCATCTGTTTTCAGATGCCTTGCAACCCTGGCGTCAAATGCAGCCACTTCTTCATGGGAAAAAGCATTGTCAAGTGAATACATCGGCTCTGTATGTTTTACCTTGGCAAATTTGGCAAGCGGTGCTGCCCCCACGCGATCTGTGGGAGAATCAGACAGTATTAATCCATAATCTTCTTCGAGCTGTTTGAGTCTGTGAAAGAGAATGTCATACTCTTCATCAGAAATTACCGGCGAGTCGAGCACATGATAGCGGTAGTTATGGTAATTTATATCCCTGACGAGCTTTTCGATCTCGCTACGGATATCAGGTGTAATCTTCCCGTGTGTCATAGCAACAATTTTAACACAAGAGAGCAGGGATATTTATGCAGAAATTGATAAGTTCCGACCTGTTTCCGGAGTCTGGGAATTGCTCGCATACTCCATTCTTGCACGAGCCTCAATCATGGATGCCTTGGCTGCTACAGAGATGTCCTGACTGGATGGATCAGCAGGAGCAAGCGCAGCCCTTCTAACCTGCTGCATCTTTATTATGGTATCCTCAGGAGTGCTCCCTTTTGAGAGGTCTATTGACACCTCTCCGCCTGATATATACCTCTTGCCATCAGGTCCGGTTGTGTAGGAATAGTGAGCAGCACCTGCATATTGTCCACCTGCTGCCTTATGTGCATTTTCATGCGCTATAACACGCTGTTCATCAGACTTAAGTCTAACAACTTCTGCATCAATTCTGGTCTGTTCAATTTTATCTGCTTCACTCTGTTGTGGTGTTGTTTTCTGCTTTAATTCATTGTGGGACTGCGCAGCTGTGCTTTTGTGAACATCTCTGGACTGTTCACTCAGTTGATATGACTGTTGATGACTCTGCTCATATCCTCTGATCTGCATATTAATTTCTCCTGTTCCTTTTTAAATTATATCACTAAAAAGCAGAACAGCATAGCATATCAATGAGACAACGGATAAAATCATCTTGTTTTTCAGAATACTTTTATCGTAAAAGTGCTTTAATGTCCCTTGAGGGCTATTTTGATTTTATGAAGCTGCAGAGCAATTCTATCGCTTCGAGCGCTGCCTGATGCCTGTTTTCCATTCTGTCGCCCTCAAACACAACTGCCACAGAGTCTGTATGCCCCTTATAGCTTACGCCTATATACACCAGGCCTACCTGTTTGTCTTCCTGGGCATCCGGCCCAAGATTGCCAGTTGTGGAAAGAGCACAATCAACATCAAACAACAACCTTGCCTGTTCAGCCATCTCGATCGCAGTCTCACTGCTTATAGCGCCGTATTGATCAATAGTCGAATGGTCAATACCAAGCAAAGATATTTTTGCTTCATTGTTGTAGCAGATGACAGAGCCGCTGAAGACTGCGCTTGCACCCGGCAGCATTGTGACCAGATGACTTATGAATCCGCCTGTGCATGACTCTGCAGCAGCAAGTCTGATTCCACGCTCCTTTAATAAAGCATGAAGCAATTCAACAACTTTTATTTGATTCTCATCCTCTGTCATCAAGCATCCCGTTCTTGTTTTCAGTATAACACACACAATCAGGCCACACTCAGCAGGTTAAAACAGATTATGTTATATTTGGATTAACTGCCCTGAAGGAGAAACCTTATGAAGAGGAGAGATTTTCTTAAAGCAGCCGTGACAAGCAGCGCGGCACTGTCCATACCATCAGGATTGCCAGAATTAATATCCATTTGTGAGTCAGCAGCAGTTCCTGATCTCGTAGTTTCAACAGGCAGATCTCCTGCTAAAATAACAAGAGCAGCTGTCAATGCGCTCGGCGGCATGCCGCACTTCATATCAAAAGGCGATACAGTCGCAATCAAACCCAACATCGGATGGGACAGAGCGCCTGAATACGCAGCCAACACCAACCCTGAGGTTATCGCAGAAGTGATACGCATGTGTTATGAATCAGGAGCCAAAAAAGTGGCACTTTTTGACAGGCCTGTTAATGATCCAAGACGCTGCTATATGCAGAGCGGAATATCTGAAGCAGCCAGAGCTGCCGGAGCTGAAGTAACATTTATTGACGAACGCAGGTTCCGTGATACAAAAATCAACGGAGAAGCAATTAAATCCTGGCCTCTTTATGAACCGCTGCTTGCTGCAGACAAGATAATAAACATTCCGATAGCCAAGCATCATGGTCTCTCAAAACTCACGATGTCAATGAAAAACTGGATGGGAGTCATGGGGGGCAGAAGAAGCCACATACACCAAAAGCTTGATGAGAGCCTTGCTGATCTATGCCTTGTTATCAAGCCGACACTCACAATACTGGATGCAGTAAGAATACTGTACGCAAACGGTCCTCAGGGCGGCAGTCTTGATGATGTCAAGAAGCTCGATACAATAGTTGCCGGAGTTGACCAGGTTGCTGTTGATGCTTACGGTGCAACGCTCTTTGGCATGAAGGGCAGTGATCTGGGCTATGTGAGAATGGCTGCACAAAGAGGCCTCGGGGAAATGGATCTCTCAAAGTTGAATATCAGAAAGATAAACACCTGACCTTTTTAAAACATAATGGTAATAAACCCAGATGCCAAGTTGTGGAGTAATAATTAAAGCTAACGCATTCCTGGATATTAGCCGCTATTCTTGCCCTTTGACTTCATTGACAAATTATGCGGTTTTTCTCTCAAGCACCTTCACTTCCTCTTCAATATACCCTTTAAGTTTTTCCTTTTGCACTTCAAGATCATACCTTGCCTGAAGATTCAACCAGAATCGCTCAGAAAGGGCAAAGTAACGCGAGAGACGAAGAGCTGTATCAGCAGTAATTGAACGAGTTCCATGCACGATCTCATTTATCCGGCGTGCTGATACATTAATATCCTTGGCTAATTTGTACTGGCTCACATTCAAAGGCTTGAGAAACTCCTCTGACAATATTTCTCCAGGATGTATAGGTTTTATTTTTTTGGTCATGCCCCCTCCTTAATGATAATCGACGATCTCAACTTCGTATGCATCTCCTTCTTGCCATCTGAAGCACAACCGCCATTGATCATTGATACGTAAACTATGAAGACCTTCCCTGTCACCAGTCAGCTTTTCCAGTCTGTTTCCAGGCGGCACTCGCAGGTCCTCGATTCTATCAGCAGCATCGAGCAACAGGAGCTTACGTAAAGCCATTCTGTAAACTTCCTGAGAGAGTCCCGGTACGGCCTTCCTCTGAAAAACCTTCTCAGCTTGTCTGTTTTTAAAGGTCTTAATCATGCTTCTTAAATAGTATCCTATGGCGTTAATAATGTCAAACGTTATTATAGTTTTCTTTATATAATGAGCCTCAGGGCGGCAGCCTTGATGATGTCAAGAAGCTCGACACAATAGTTGCCGGAGTTGACCAGGTTGCTGTTGATGCTTACGGTGCAACGCTCTTTGGCATGAAGGGCAGTGATCTGGGCTATGTGAGAATGGCTGCACAAAGAGGCCTCGGGGAAATGGATCTCTCAAAGTTGAATATCAGAAAGATAAATGTTTAACTCTTGAAAAGATCAAGACACTTTTTCAAGGCGTTCAGCTACCCAAATCTTGATAATGGATTGACGAGGCACACCCAAGCGTTTTGCCTCTTTGTCCAACAGCTGAATCATCCAGACAGGAAAATCAACATTCACCCTTTTTTGTTCCTTCACGAGTCTTCGAGTTTTTGTTATATCCAGATATTTGGATACATCTCCGCCTTCATCAAATTTTTTATCAAAATCACGAGCCTTCACCTTCATAAATCGCCACCTCCTCCTTTCTTGAACGCCGCACCGAAATAATCCTTACCTTCTCATCCCTGTAGGTAATCACCCCTGACCAATATTTTTCAGCTATCTTGCCAATCACCAAATATCTTGGCTCATCGATCGTTTTGACGGGGACTTCAATTACATCCGGATCATCCCACAGCGCTTGAGCTTCGTAAAAATCAATCCCATGTTTATTCTTGTTGCTATCACTTTTCTTAGAGTCAAACTCAAAGTCCATGGTATAGTTATTATACCAAATATATATAAACAGTCAATTAGAATATTTGATGGAATGTATTATAGGAACTGAAAAGGATGTCGCCAAAGGCTTCCTGAAATACTGTTCAAGAGAATAGGCAATGAATCAACTATTACATTCAAATATCTATGTCAAGAATCAAGACCAATCCCTTATTTTTTTAGCAACTGATGTTTGCAAGCGAAACAAAGCAATAACCCCTGGCCAAATAGAACTGATTGCAAAATAAGGATAGACTCCTGTCTGATAGAAAATTTGCCCAAATCAATTTCAAGGGATGCAAATAATAACGCTGTAGATAATGTTAAAAATATTATTGAAAATGTAGCTCTTGCATCTATTTCTGATTGTTATTCGTTAAAAATAAACTCGATTTTGTATTGTTACTCAGTAAAGCCTTTTTGAGCCATCTGGTCCTGACTTATAAAACGAGCCATGCCTGTTTTCATTTTTCTGAATCCCAGCTTTTCATAAAAACCCTCTTTTCCGGGAGAGGCATAAAGGATCACATTGCATTCAGGCAGCCTCGACAGTATCTCCTGTATTATTGTTCTGCCAAGTCCATGCCCCTGATACTCAGCAACAACAGCACACTCATACACAGCAGCCTGGTGCGATCCATCAGATATTGCCCTGCCAAAACCAACCAGCTTATCCTTATGATACAAAAAGACAACACAATAGCTGGCTTCAAATGCTTTTTTATGCTTTTCTGGTGGATGGGAAGACATGCCGACTGAGCTCAATATTTCAGAAACCCTTGTCCAGTCAACACCATCACAGTCATATTTAATATCAATTTTCATATGCATTTTTCCTTAACAGACAGCATCTTTATCTTATATTTTCCATGCTTAAATGAATATCAGCACAGCAGAGTTGAAAAATTAAAAATTCATGTTTCATTGAACATTACATATAAAAAGATTTCAAAATGATCCTTATTTATACTGCCTTAGTTCAATAGTAAGCCCATCGGGATCAAGTATCTCTGCTCGATATGAACTCCCCAAATCAACTGGCTCATATGAAATAACAACATTCTTATCCCTGAGATATTTAACAGCTTCTGTCATATTTTCAACCTTTATTGCGATGGCACGATAGCCAATCTGCCATTGATGACCTGATACCTGCCCAGGATTATCAACAGACATAATCTCAATGACTGACTCTCCGAGTTTGAGAAAAATTACTTCTTTAAGGGGCGGAACATCAACCTTGATCCTGCTGATCAGCTGAAAGCCGAGGACATCAATATAAAAGTTGATTGTTCTTTCTGCTTCCTTAGGAATAATTTCAACATGGTCTATTTTTTTGAACATGGTTTTCTCCTCTGAATTGCTCTGCATAGTCATCAAAGTCACAATGTTTGAGCAGCTGAAATAATTGTTATAGCCAAAACAGCCCGCATCCAGCCAAACTTTTCTTTCATAAAATCAAAATCAGGTCCTGCTGTTATAAATGCTGCGGTTCCCTTAATCAAAAAGCCCGTGCCATCACCTCTCAAGCCCTTGACCTTGCTGCTTCCCAAGGTAACAAGCACTTCAGGATTGTAAGTGATATTAACCTCAGTTTTCTGCATGGAACCTGCAGGAATCAACAAGCGGTTATCTGATGATATATTTACATAGCTGTGCCAGGTATTAACCATATGCAGCCCATCCTTCCCCATGGTTGCTATGGCAACAACTCCATCTTGCTTCAAAATCTCAAATATTTTTTCATGAATCACAATCAGTCCCTCCTGACTTTTGCTTCCTTATCAGGCTTAAAATCAAGCTGAATATTACGCTTCTTCTTATCATATCTCACAGTCCCACAATTGACAACCACATTTTTATTCCTTAGAATCATTTTAAATGAAGAATCTTCGCAGGATATCACAGGCCTTTTTTCTGCTGCTTTTTCTGTTTATGTTCATACAAACAGAATCAAAAGGGCTTGATGAACTCGGCTATCCTGTAAAAATATTCCTTGACCTTGATCCACTTATATCAATAACCACGCTGCTTGCAGCACATGCTGTGCCTGCTGCATATGCTCTCTCTGTTCTGCTTATTATCATCACACTGCTGCTCGGCAGGGTCTTTTGCGGATGGATATGTCCGCTCGGCACATTGCATAACATCGCCGGACTCCTGAACAAAAAGCAAAAACAGCTGAAGGCATGGTGGGCATTCAGACTCAAATACCTTATCCTGATCGCATTACTTGTATCATCCGTATTCACAATGCAGGTTGCAGGACTGCTCGACCCGATCTCCCTATTGATCCGCTCTCTTTCATTAAGTATATACCCTGCCTTCAACTATACTGTCAGATCATTTTTTGATACGATTTATAGTGCAGATATAAAAACCTTAACTGCTGTTTCAGAATGGATATACAGCTTGCTCAAAAAGAGCCTGCTTTCATTCAATCAGCCGATATACCTTCAGGGTTTCCTCATCGGCATCTTTTTTATATTCATACTCAGCCTGAATCTTCTTGAAAAGAGGTTCTGGTGCAGACACCTCTGCCCGCTCGGCGCAATGCTCGGACTGCTCTCAAAGTTTTCGATACTCAAAAGAAACATCAGCGAGGGATGCACTGAGTGCGGTGCCTGCGCGCCTGACTGCCACGGCGCAGCATCACCGGATATTAAAGGCAGTTGGAAGGATACAGAGTGCTACTACTGCCTGAACTGCGATGACGCATGCCCGAATAATGCTGTCAGCTTCGGATTCAGAGGCAAAAAGCGGGCAGCATCAATAGACCTCGGCAGAAGACGGGTTGTCACTTCAGCGCTTGCAGGCATAGCTGCTGTGCCGATTTTAAGGGCAGAGCCGTTTGCGAGATCAAATTATCACATGAACAAGCTCATACGGCCTCCTGGATCACTTGAAGAGAATGAATTCCTGAAGCGCTGTGTAAAGTGCGGTGAGTGCATGAAGGTATGTATAACTAACGGGCTCCAGCCTACCCTGTTTGAGGCTGGCATCGAGGGCATCTGGTCGCCTCTGCTTGTGCCGCGCATGGGCTACTGCGAGTACAACTGCACGCTATGCGGTCAAGTATGTCCGACAGGCGCGATCAAAAAGCTCACAAAACAGGAAAAGGCAGAGACAAAAATTGGACTGGCCATGATCGACAAAAACCGCTGCCTGCCATATACTCATGGGATCAACTGTATTGTATGCGAAGAAGTATGCCCTACTCCCCAAAAAGCTATATGGTTTGAGAACGCAGCTGCTGTTGACAGAAAAGGCAACAAGGTGAGATTAAAACAGCCTCGTGTTGACCTTGATCTCTGCATAGGCTGCGGCATATGCGAGGCAAAATGCCCTGTTGTTGATCAGCCGGCAATATATGTGACATCAATAGGTGAATCAAGATCAAAGGACAACAGACTGCTGCTGTAATCAGAACCGCAGATTCTAAAGATGGGAACAGCTTGATTGAATAATTATTCTGTTTACTTCTATAAGCATAAGCCCATATTCAGGGCAAACAATTCATGATAATTTGTTCGTGAAAAGAGAAGAATACCAAAAGTTGGTATTAAACATTTTTTGTTAACATTAATTCATACTTCGAATTTTCTTTTCAGTATTTCATAAATTTCTTTCTGGCTCGACTTCGGCAGTTTTCTGATTTTGGCGATTATGTTAAGCGCGGATTCAGAAGGGGTCTGAACATTTGACCTGCCTTGATTGCAAGCTGAACAAAGGACACGCAGATTATCTTTGTCATCAGTGCCGTCCTGACTTATCGGAATAATATGGTCAATATGGAGTCTTACCTTACGATTTGGATTGAATGGATCAATATCACCCGGTCCGGCTCCACAAAGCTGGCAAGTGAAACCATTGCGTTCAAGAATTTCATTTCGTAGTTGAGGGCTGATTGTCCGAGAAATAACCGGCTTCTGCTGAAGTGTTTCCAGTATATACTCCCCCGGTTTTAAATCAGCCCTATCAATATGGGATTTAATTTGATAGCCTTCCTCATCACGCAGCTCGCGTATACGCCTCGCATATTCGCTGATACCGGCAACCCTACGGATTTGTTGCGTCGTCAAAACCTTGCCTGCATTGATGTGTTGCGTCCCTTGATACGAGCCATAATTTGAGAGCGCTTCTGTTTTGTAAACCTGTCCATTATATTCTATTTCCCTGCTCATCAATAATGACAAAACGCAATCTGCGATTCTAGCAGCAAGCATCGGCGGAACTGCATTACCAATCTGCTTAGCTATCTCAATCTTACTTCCCACAAACATGAATGAATCAGGAAATGATTGTAGTCGTGCAGCTTCACGATGTGTAATTGGGCGGTGCTGACTGCTTTATGGAATAAATATGTTTTGGTAATGCCAAGTTAGGAATTCTGGACGCGAGGAAAAACGTCGTGGTGCTCTTATTGGCTTTTCAGCGTAATCAACAATGGTCTTTTGTATAAACTCATTGCGGCTTTTTCGTGCTTCACGAGAAATAGAAATAATCATTTTATTATCGACTGCTAAGATACCACGGTCAAATGCTCGATCATGAAGAACGCAAAGACATAAGCCATTCTCTGGGTTGGTACGTTGTTCTTTGTCAACAGACCACGGAATTATATGACTTGCATTTAAGAGGATTGGAATATCAGCTGAGCAAACACAACAATTGAAATCATAACTCGCAAGCACAGAACGTCGAAAAAAATCCTGGTAAACTCGCTGAACTCCCACTATTTGACGCTCCGTAGCACCCTTAGGAATCCGCAAAATTTCAAGCTTATCTATAGTCGCCTTGCGTTCATCGATTTCCAAATTCGCAAGCACCTTCTGACTTTCCTTAACAAGCGCATCCCAGTGGCCAGCATATTCAGTCCATACGGCCTTGTCGGACTTGCTATAATGGGTCAGGCCGGTTATGCCTTTTTTTGCCAAAACAGGATCAAAGGCCCCAAAATTACCTAATTTGCGCGCTACTGAACTCGGTGACCTGCCCAATATTTGAGCGAGTTTAATGACCTCAGGATTGTTGGCTTTTGTTTTTGCAAAAGGAATTTGACAATAATAATACAGTGCGAGAATTAATTCCTCACGGTTCCATTCGATGCCATATTTAGCATTAGAAACTGTCATCCTTCACTTGGAAAAAGGGGCGACAATAACGCAGCAGCCGTCTGCATCAGTGTGTGGTTCATACTCGTTATCCATATCAATTCGGTAGTTAACTCTATATTCCTTTACCGGGATTTTCTCGATATGGTACCTAACCCCATCAATAAATATAGTCCCTACTTGCCGCTGGCCATCGCTTGCCAAATCCACTTTCAGGCATTCACCCTCTTCGACATCTATATGAAGCTGGCTTTTACACATGATTTACCTCCTCGCTATGCGGCCCTCCGAAGCTAAACCGTTATATTCCGTTACCATTTTCATGTTTTTTGCCATTCTAATATTATCACTATTTAGCGAGTTTGAGGCAATAGGGGCAGGTCAGAGTCAACCAAAATTGCCGGTTATTTTTATGGTTCAGGATTTAAGGCGCTAATTATTACGGCAAAGACAAACAAGCTCGCAACCAGATACCAGACCCAATATTCTTTGAAATGCTGCAGCTTGCCTGATATTCTATCTTTAGAAACATTGGGAGCAGGAGTGACTTCCTTAACTAATTTCGCTTCACTTGAATAAGGGAATCTTTTCAATAAATACCGAGTTAAAAAATTCGCCCTGTCTATATACCTCATTGTTATGTTAAACAATACAGCGTCATATAAATCAGCAGGGGTTTTATTCGCCTTATAGGTTTCTAATTCTGTTGCATCTGTCATAAAGCCACAGCCGCAGGACATACTACCAATATAGTTTGCTCTTAAACATTCCGGGCATATCCAACTATTGTATGGCTGTTTGGTGTATGACTGACTATCCTGCTGATTCTTCCTTTCTGTCTTTTGATATTTTCGCACTTGTCTTGAATAGGGATTCTTTAACTCATCGATGATACATTGGTAAGCCTCATTTATTTCTTTTAATTTTTTTTCTGTTCTTTTTTGAAGTTTAGCATCATGCGTAAAGCGGTCAGGATGCCATATTTTTACCAATTCACGATATGCCTGCTTGACTTCTTGCTCTGAAGCGCTTGAGGAAATATCCAGTATTCTATAATATTCTTCCATTATCATTTATATTGCAGCTTATTTATAATTTATCTGCACACATAAAAAATTGTATTTAATGCAATACAGATAGTCAAGCAGAATGTGATGAAAAAAATCGAGAGGTAGTTTGAGACAACACCCACTGCATGCTGATTGCCGCAGCAGTCTTTCTGGTATAATCAAGCATGAATATTTATCTGGTTGACGGCAACTCATACATCTACCGCGCGTTCCATGCTATCAAGGGTTTGACAAACTCAAAAGGCTTCCCAACAAACGCTATCTATGGCTTCACAAACATGCTGATGAAGATAGTGCGCGACAAAAAGCCTGATGCTCTCTGCATAGCATTCGACACCTCAGCCCCTACTGAAAGACATGCCATTTACGAGTCATACAAGGCGCAGAGACCAAAGATGCCTGATGATCTTTCAGTGCAGATACCGCATATAAAGAAGATTGTAAATGCCTTCAGGTTTCCTGTATTTGAGATGCCTGGTTACGAGGCTGATGACATCATCTGCACCATAGCTAAAAAAGCTGCTGATCTTGACCACACAGTTTATATTGTAAGCGGAGATAAAGACATGATGCAGGCTGTTAATGAACGCATATTCATATTTGACCCTGTGAAGGATGCTGTGATAAACAGAGCAGGCGTTGTAGAGAGATTTGGTGTTGAACCTGAACGCGTACCCGAAGTAATGGCAATAGCCGGAGACAGTATAGACAACATTCCGGGAGTTAAGGGTCTTGGTGAAAAGAGGGCAAAAGAGCTGCTTGATGAAGCAGGCAGTCTGGATGCATTGATAGAACATCCTGAGAAGATCACAAATGAAAGATACAGGCAGATGATAATCGAGAACATGGAAGACCTGAAGATGAGCAGGACGCTCGCAACAATAGATATGAATGTGCCTGTTGATGCTGACATAAGCAGCTTTGCTGTTAAAGAACCTGACTGGTCCGGACTGCTCGAAATATTTGCGCGCTTTGAGTTTCGTTCGTTAATCAAACTGGTGCCTTCATCAAGGGTATGCTCTACAGGGAGCTTCAGCATAATCAAAAACGCTCAAGAGCTTTCTGACTTTCTCAAAAAGGGCTGCGCAGCATGACTCAATTCAACCTTTTTGACAGCGTACAGCCTGAAAAAAAGAAGCATACACCCTTTGACGGAGATGCACAAAATTTCGACTGTCCAAAGCTCAGTGAAATAACACTGCGAGCAATGCCTCAGTCATCAGCATCACCGGTTGGCATGGCCCTGAGGCTTTCAAAAAATGCCGGGTGCTATATACCTCTCAAACATAAAATCGGACAGAATGCGCCCGATACCCTACCCATAATAAAAGCTCTGTGCGAATCTGAGGAAACAGCAAAAATCGGACATGACATCAAGAATATGATGCTCTCTCTCAGAAATCTAAACATTGGGATGATGGGCCAGCTTTATGATATCATGCTCGCCTCGTATCTGCTAAACCCTAATCTGTCTGATCATAACCTCGAGAACATATGCCTCGAACATATGATGATTAAAAAAACATCCCTTGCAGACCAGTTTGGCAAGACCCCTTTTACTGACATCTCTGTTGAGAATGCTACAGAGTTCAGCTGTCATGAGAGCGGTTTAATATTAGAGCTCAAGACCATACTTTTCAATAAACTTGAGGAAGACGGGCTTGCCTCCCTCTATTTTGATCTCGAGATGCCTCTGATATATGTACTCTCTGATATGCAGAACAGAGGCGTAAAAGTTGACCTTGAAAAAACAACTGCCATATCAAAAGAGCTTGAAAAAGAACTTGACGGTCTTCAGTCAAAAATATTCGCACTCGCTGGAGAGGAGTTCAATATCAACTCTCCCAAGCAGCTCGCCAGGATACTGTTTGATGTTATCGGACTGAGACCGACAAAAAAAACAAAGACAGGATTTTCAACAAACATGGAAGTACTCGAAGAACTCGCAAAGGCGCATGAACTTCCGCAGGAAATTATCAACTACAGGGGACTGCACAAGCTCAAGACAACTTACATCGATGCATTCCCGCAGCTTGTGCGGCCTGAGACTGGAAGAATACATACAACACTAAACCAGACTGTTACAGCAACAGGGAGGCTCAGCAGCAGTGATCCGAATTTACAGAACATACCTGTGCGCGGAGAATGGGGACCAAGAATAAGAGGCCTGTTTGTTGCTGAAGAGGGCAATCTCCTGCTCTCTGCAGACTACTCACAGATTGAGCTCAGAGTGCTTGCGCATCTAAGTGGAGACGAAACCTTGATAAATACTTTCAGAAACAATGAGGATATTCATACCCACACTGCCCGTGAAATCTTTGGAGTCAATTCGTCAGAGGTAACGCCAGATATGCGCAGGGCAGCCAAGACAATAAACTTTGGCATTGTGTATGGCATGTCGCCGTTCGGCCTCTCAGAAGCACTCGGCATATCTCCAAAAGAGGCTGGAATGTTTATCGACAGCTACTTTAACAGACACAAAGGGGTTAGAGAATATTTTGACAAGATAATAGAGGCAGCGAGACAGAATGGATTTGTCACGACACTTATGAACAGGAAACGGCAGATATCTGATATAAACAGCTCAAACGCGAATCTGAGACAGCAGGCTGAGAGGCTTGCAATGAACAGCCCTATACAGGGCACAGCAGCTGACCTGATTAAAAAAGCGATGCTGAATGTCTGGAACAGGCTCAGACAGGAGAAGCTGCGCTCAGTTTTAATATTGCAGATACATGACGAGCTGCTCCTTGAAGTCCCTGAAAATGAAGCTGAACAGGCAAGAAAAATTGTTACAGACGAGATGGAAAACGCGATCCAGATTTCAGTGCCGATCAAAGTAGAGGCAGGCATAGGCCGTAGCTGGGCAGATGCTCATTGACTCATTCACCAATACGGTATAGCATTATTCTATAAACAGTTGCAGTCTTTGTGAGGTGATGAGATGAAGAAATCAGAGCTGAATGGAATGCTGCTTTCAGATTTAAGATCAATGGCAAAAAAAGCAGGCATTTCAGCTGAACGCACCTGGAAAAAAGAAGACTTTGTGAAAATGCTGCTCAAGGCTGACAAAGCTGGAAAAAAGAGCGAGAAAAAACATCAAAAGAAAAATGCCGAGAAAAAAAGCATCACCAATAAAAACTTAAAAAAATCAACTGCAATAAACAAACCTGTTCAGAACAAATTACACAAAAAATCTGCTGCTGCAAAACCTGCAAAAAAGGCTGACATAAAAGATCCTGCTCAAAAATCTGCAGCAAAAGAGATGCCGCAAAAAACCTCAACAGCGCCAACAAAAGCAAAAAAAGGAGAAGGCAAAGAACCAAAAAAGAAAAACAGTTTTGCAAAATCATCAGCAGACATAAAAACCCTCACAGTTGCTGAACTGAAGCTCATGGCAAAAAAATGCAGTGTCAAATTAATAAAAAATTTAAAAAAAGCAGATATCATCAAGGCAATCACAAAAGCAAAGACAGCAAAATCTGCTCCAGTTGCTGACAAGACAGCTGATTCAAAAACAGAGAATGGAATTGATCTTGATGAATACAGACCATCGTTATATAAAAAACTGCTGACAGAATCTGCCTTAAAACCTGAACTTTCCGATGAACTGATCTGTGAAGATCAAAACAGCATTACTGCCATGATGGCAAGTCAGAATCAGTTATTTGTATTTTGGAATATAGTTGAAAACGCTCTCAGAAGTCTAAATCTCAAAGTTGTTGATACAGCGACAGGTTCTTTTTTTTATGTTCCTGTATGGGGCATGACTGCTGAACAGATTGTGGGCGTGCGTCCAGGATGCATATACTCTGTTGAAATCGGCACAATATCCGGCACAGGCAGATTCAGACGGATAGCAACAGCGAAAGCACCAAAAACAGCAGCTGAACATGTTAAAATAAAGACTCTGAAAGAGCGAGTAAAGCTTCCTGCAAGATTTTTCAGAACACCTTTGCCTAAAGGTTCATACTAAAAAAGCGAGAGTGGCGGAACTGGCAGACGCACCAGACTTAGGATCTGGCGGGGCAACCTGTAGGGGTTCAACTCCCCTCTCTCGCACCACTTAAATCTTTGTCAACAAACAAAAAAGGCACCCCCTTAGGGGTGCCTTACATTTGTCTGAGCATTATTGAGTAGAACGCTTGAACTTACGCTGATTTTCCAAAGTTTTCAAAAAAGCAACAATTGATGCAGTAGTCTGTTCATCAAGTTTTTTGTTGAGCTGATGTTCAGCCATCATTTTTACTGCTTCATCCAGCTGATGGGTAAATCCATCATGGAAGTATGGCTCAGTCTTGGTGATGTTTCTCAGACTTGGCACTTTGAACATCATGCGATCAGCTTCATTATGCGTTGCGTCATAACGGCCCTGGTCTTGCTGATTGGGATATTGCTTCATCAAGCCCAGCTTTTGATACAGCCTGCCGCCCAATAGAGGGCCGCTGTGGCATATGGTACAGGAATTGTCCATAAAGGCTTTCAACCCCGCTAATTCCTGTTGAGTGAAGTTGTCCTGTCCATTCAAAAAATCATCAAAACGATCTTTGGTAATTAATGTGCGCTCAAAAGCAGCAATAGCCTCGGCTATATTGTCATAGGTTAATGAGTCTGGACCAAATACTTTATTAAATTCACCTTCATATCCGGCTTTTTTGATTGCAGCAACAGCTGCTTCCTCACTCGGCATAGCCATTTCTACCGGGTTTAGAATAGGGCCTTTTGCCTGTCCTCTCAGATCAGCAGCACGGCCATCCCAAAACTGTACGAAGTGGAAGCCTGCATTCCATACTGTAGGAGAGTTGCGGGTGCCCATAGCGCCTTTAATAGCACCGGGAGAGAATTTTAAGTTATCCACACCACCAAGACCTTCATCCAGACGGTGACAGGTATTACAGGACTGGATGCCGGTCGCTGAAAGTGCGTTTTCAAAATAGAGCTTCTCACCAAGCGCTATTTTTGCAGCAGTATCATTTTCACTCCCAGGCATTGACTTTGGTAATGGTTCAAAAAAGTTTTTTGCCTGCTTGCGTATGGCATTGCTGTCCAGGTTGGCAGCTGTTGCAAAACCCATAGCCATAGCTATTACTATTCCAGTAATTGCGATCAACAATCTCATCATATTCCTCCTTTTTTAGGATTGGCAACCTATTATTATATACTAATAAAATCATTACTTGGAAAACAACAAACTTTATTAATAACATTAATAGGTTACCGGCTATTTACAGCAAATGATAGCAGCCTGCTGCATTAAGCCTGAACTGCTCTTTGCACCTCAACTTATACCTCATGTGAACTGTACATAACCTTATGCGTATGTTTATTATGATCTGCTTTGATTTTTATATTGATTGAATCCTTTTAATCTCTGAAGCTATGAATTCATCCGTCAGTATGGCCAAGCTGCGAAAAAATGACAATTTAACCTTACTCTCCACATCAACCCTGAATTTTGAAATCCATCTTCCCAGATGTCTCTCAAGAAAATCCTTCCCTGCTTTTTGATAAGGTATGGGATCAATGTTATCTTCTTTGGCCTGAGCCTCCTTTAGAGTTAAAAAATGCATAAACTCCAACTCCACTGTGATACAGTCCTCCAGCTCTTTAAAGCTTTTAGAGATATCCAGTCCAAAATTTTTATAAAAACCCTGAAGTTCAAGCAACAGCACTCCTCTGTTTACCTCTGAGTCATAAGATCCTTCATATAGAGAGGTGCTTGGGGTTGGTTTGTCAATTTCAAAGGCATTGATATATTCAGACTCTAAATTATCGAATGGAACATCTGACAAGGAAATCCCATCTTCTATATCAAGAATTATTTTATTCAATACCTCAGATGAGAGCTGTTTGACATTTTCTTTCATACTCATCCAGAATGCACCATTTTTCAGTTCATTAAAAAATTCTGGTGTTGGATAACTAAAACCAACAGCCAGCAGCTTATAAATAAAACTTCTTGCTAAAATATTTGAAATTTCAGTATTCATTTAGTATCCTTTTAAAGATTTTACTATTTATTTTGATATAGAACAACTAAAGCAGGCATGGCATTATACTGATTAGAGGCAGCAAGGCGGGCGATGGCATATACCTTCCTTGCTGCCTCATTTACAACCCTTTCATCAATATCAATAAATGGGTTGCAGGGGTTTCCTCACTTTTTTCCGCTGATCTGCTGCATATCAGAACATTTATATCCAATAAGCATATCCATGAGAGCAGATGGCTTTCCGTTTATTCTCTTCTCTCTTTCAGATTCCAGGGTCTTTAATGCGCGTGCGGCATTTTTACCAAACAGCTCCTGCTGGTAAGCTATAGGTATTCTTGATTGATTAGTGAGATTCCCTTGAGCATCTTCCAGGCTTGGCCCCAATACTTGAGGTATGTAGAAAACATTCGGACCTGTTCCTGCCTCGGACATAAGCGGAAGAGCAACCTTCCATTCATTAACAAGCTTGTAAACTCCGCTATTCTTATCCTCTCTAAACCCTACATGCATAGCACGCCCCGGGCATTGAGCCACACAGGCAGGGCTCACACCTTTTTCAATACGCGGATAGCATCCAATACATTTGTTTGACTTTGTAACTGCCTGATTAAAATATATCTTTGCATAAGGGCATGCTCTTATGCACTCCTGAGCTCCAACGCATTTTTGCTGATCGATCAAGACAATTCCGTCTTCCTTGCGTTTGTAAATAGCATCAACTGGACAGGCCTCAAGACAGGCAGGTTTTGTACAATGGTTGCACATTAAGGGCAGATAAAAATAATAGGTGTTAGGATATTGTCCCTTACCCTGCTCTTCATCCCAGTTTGGGGCCCAATCAGCTGTTGGTTTTGGGCGAACCCTCTCCTTTTTACCCTCCATTAGACGACCTGCAAAGTCAAACTCGAACGGGATTCCGTAACTCTCCTTTTCAGGGAGCTTGCTCAACTGCAACTTGCCATTTTTATACCCGCCGCCTTTGGCTCTGCGGTTTTTAGGATATCCAAGTCCCGGCGCTGTCTCAACATGCCTCCAGTACATATAATCCTGACCTTCATTGCTTGTCCAGAGCCTTTTACAGGCAACTGTACAGGTTTGACAGCCAAGGCACTTATTCAGATTTATCACAAAAGTCAGTTGTTTATCAGGTGTTTTCATCATCTTCATTGATTCTTTAGACATGCCTAATCCTCCAATTTATTAAACCCTTAGTAGACTCTGGAGAGGAGGTAAAACCAACCTCCTCCAGAGTTGCTATCAATTTATCCAGCCACCTATACAGTAGGTCCTGTATACTTCTTTACCTCCACCCTTGCATCCCTCTGATGTCCGCCCGGACCATAGTAATTAGGTCTGAACCTGAGATGCCCATAATTGCCTACCAGATGAGTTGGTGTAATGCGTATGGGCAGAGGGCTCTGGGAGCTGCCTTCTATCAAGTCTGTATACAGTTCAGGAGTAAACGGCATGCTTATCCTGCCATTTTGTTCTCCAGCAAAGATCTTGACTCTGCAGACAACTTTGCCATGGGCATTAAAGATCTCTATCCAGTCATTGTCTTTCAGACCTCTCTTTTTGGCCTCATCAGGAGAAAGGTATGCGATTGGTCCTCCTCTATGCAGTCTCAACATCAGTGCATTATCCTTCCAGGTTGAATGCATGCCATAACGGCCATGCAGCGTATTGAACCACAAAGGATACTTGTCAACATCAAGAGGTTCTTTATGAAGAGGAAGTTCAACCCCAAGATCCATAAACCATTTATGGTCAATATAGAACTGCTGTCTGCCGGTTAGTGTTGGCCAGGGTTTTTTATCAACAACATAGTTCATGAATGGTGTGTATGGTATGCCCTCTTTTATTGGAGCGGTCCAGTTGGCTTTAAACCTCTGAGGACCTTTTTCTTTGATAAGATCCAGAGTGATACCTTTTGTCTGGGGAGCTTTATCAAGAATAAACTGGGCTGCTGCTGAGTCTTCAATAAGCTTTCCATTGTCAGTCATCTGGGCATGCAGTGTTGAAAGATCTCTCTCCCATCCAAACTGTTCATCATTAAATTTGGTAAATCCCTTTTTCGCAGCTGCTTCCTCAACCTTTTTTGAGAGCATCTGAAATATCTTCCAGTCTGATTTTGATTCCCAGAGTGGTTTTGTAGCAGGCTCTATCATATGGATAAAAGTATGCTCCATGGTGCTGTTCAGTTCAGTCTTCTCAAACCAGTGAGTTGACGGCAGAACTATATCTGAAAACAACGCCTGAGAATCCATCCTGAAGTTCAAAGTAACTATCAGATCAAGCTTTGGCCACAGATTTTTAAGAATATCTGATATGCCCTTCGCCTGGTTAAGATAATTGCCTCTGTAAACAATAAACACCTTTGGGTCCTTCCCCCCTTTGGGATATAGAGGCATCTGATTGGTCTCCAGACTCTCCTTTAAATATTTGCGGACATCAAGGGCTGTATTCTTCATGCCGTCATTTATCTCGCCATGAACATAACTCCAGATCGTTGTCTGTCCGAAACGGTGTTTTGCATTGCCCTTTGGGAATGATAATGCTGCAACACCAGGCAGGTGCACCGGCTTCCACTGACCAACATAATGGTTAACTCCGCCGCCATGTTTGCCTGTATTTCCTGACAGGGCAGCCAGGAAAAGCAGAGAACGCATAATGACATCTGAATAGAACCAGTGGTTGGTGCCGCCGCCGGTAATTATCATTGCCGGCTTTGCAGTAGCATACCCTCTTGCTACCTTGGTCAGAACCTGGACACTAACACCAGTGGTTTTACTCACCTTTTCAGGGGTATAATCTTTCATTATTTTTTCTTTATAGACATCAAATACCGGGCGAACTGTTACAACCTTACCATCCTTTGTCTTGACACTGAAGGATCCTTCAAGTGCAGGATCAAGATCACCTAATTTCAGATAATCCTTTGGGAAGGTAAGGGTATTTCTTCCCAAGAATGGAGGCTCGATAGGCGGTTTTACAGGAGGCTCCTCACCCCAGCAACCTTTCATGAGTACTGCATTATTTGTCTTGCGGCTCCATGAATAGAATTTAGAATCGCTTCCTCCTTCCACCATATCACTTTCTCTCAGGAATTGTTTATTATCAGACCTTATAAGAAACGGCATATCAGTCTGCTCTTTCAGATAGGCTTCATCATAAAGCTTTTCGTTTATTATGATATGAGCCATTCCAAGAGCCAGTTTCGCATCAGTTCCAGGTTTTGGATGTATCCATAAATCAGCTTTGATAGAAGATGTGTTGTAGTCAGGAGCTATGCTTACAATTTTAGTGCCATTCAAGGCTGCCTCATTAATAAAATGAGCATCAGGAATACGGGTTTGGTTTGTGTTTGCACCCCATTGAATTATATATCTTGCATTATACCAATCAGCGCATTCACATGAATCGCTCTGCACTCCGAGTGTTTGGGTATGCCCTATCGGATGGTCACTATACCAGTCATAAAAGGTATGTGTATGCGCACCAATGAAGTGTGCAAAGCGGTGGCCTGCACAAAAAGCGACCGTACCTGCTGGCGCAGCCGGTGTATAGACACTTATACAATCAGGAGCATGGTCCTTTATTGTGTCAACAACTTTATCCGCAATCATGCCAAGGGCTTCATCCCATGAGGCCCTGCGCCATTTACCCTCACCCCTCTTCCCTGTTCTTATCAAAGGATACTTAATACGGTGAGGTGCATAAATATAGTCAACTGCACACTCTCCCTTCTGGCATCCTCTTGGATTGTTCTCAGGTATGTTTGGAAATAAGGGCATGTCTCCTGACTGTTCCTCCCTTATTACAACACCGTTCTTACTATACACATAATGCGGACAGCTTCCGGTACAGCTGGCACCATGAGTCCCTCTTGTTTTTTTGTCCCATGTCCATTGATTACGATAAAAATCTTCCCAACCTTTGTAATCATACTGTTTCATGGGATCCTGTACTGCTTCCAGGACATTTAGAGAAAGCAAATCTTTAAACACCAGTCCAGCAGTTGCAACACCTACAGTCTTGATAAAATCTCTGCGATTAAACGTTCCCATCCAAGCCCTCCCCTTCAGGTAGTTAAATGAATATCCCTTCTCTTTACACGGTCACAGAAAACTGAATACCGATTTAAAAAAGGAACATTGCAATAAAAAACAGGAGAAATATCCTGTTGTAATAGCTATATTTCTTGAGACATAGCCGTCATAAGGACTATAACAACAATTATTAAAAGCAGTATATTCGATATTATTTTCATGACAGCCTGAACTGACTTCTGACATGGTTTCTTGAGTATGGATTACAGATGATTTTCGCGGAATTAAACAATATGCACTTGATTTCGTGCTATCAAAAACAACAATTTTTAAAATTCTGGGGGAATATTTTTGGACAAGCAGTCTGAAATTAGTTGAATTTAATCTTTCCTTTAGTTTAAAGATTAAAAAGCAGGTATAAACAATACAATTTCTTATTACATAAGGCGACCATTTTATGGCCTTCAATATAAAATACTCTTGAAAGTTTTTATGCATATCCCGGTTTTATACTACTGTAATTTCAAACACCATGCTTTAAAAATTAAAGCACCTGCAGTATTTCTAAAAACAGGAATATAATTCCCTCAAATTATACTCCCTAACATATTCATTTTATGCACATCAAAACTACAAACTCAGGCGTCAATAACCTAAACAATGGATATTAAATTAAAACCATTATAAGATTTTTACAAAAAAATATAACTTTGTCAAGTTAATCTTATCCAATAAAAATAAATAAAATATTCAAAGGATATATTCTTTTAAAAATAATTTATTTTTATTAAAAAAACCCATTTAAAAACAGAGCTGCTTAACAAATAATGCCCTTGTTTTTAAGTTAAAAAAGCTGTGATAGAAACCTTGCCTCGAGTTCATCTGTTGTAAGAGGTTTGCTGTATAAAAAACCCTGCACCTTGTCGCATTTTGAACGCTGCAGAAAGCGCAGCTGATCTTCTGTCTCTACGCCCTCAGCAATAGTCTGGAGATTAAGGCTCTTTGCTATCATTATAACAGCATGGGCTATGGAGGCATCATTAGAATCTTCAGCCAGATCCTTTATAAAAGACTGATCTATTTTAAGGTGATGAATAGGCAGCCTCTTCAGATAGCTGAGAGATGAGTAGCCAGTTCCGAAATCATCAATTGAAATAAGTATGCCCATGTCAGAAAGCCTGTTCAGATTTGATAGAATTGTATCTATGTTAAGCATTGCCATATGTTCAGTTATTTCGAGCTCGAGCATATGCGGAGGCATACCTGTTGCAGCAAGCATATCCTGAACCTTATAAACAAAATCCTTCTGCCGCAGCTGCGATGTGGAAATATTAACAGCTATCCTTATATTGTTGAACCCGTTTTTTTCCCATAATGTATATTGTCTACACGCATTGCTCAACACCCAGTCGCCAATCTGAATAATCAGCCCTGTTTTTTCAGCAAGCTGAAGAAACTGCTTGGGATACATCAGTCCTCTTTCAGGATGATTCCATCTGAGCAGTGCTTCGACCCCAACAATCTTCTTCTCAGGAATCTCAAACTGGGGCTGATAATGAAGTTCAAATTCAGACCTCTGCAGCGCATGGCGGAGATTATTTTCGAGCATCATCTGTTCAAAAGCCTTCACATTCATTGCCGGACTGTAAAAGTGATAGCTGTTCCTGCCCTGCTCCTTAACATGATACATGGCTGCATCAGCATTTTTTAAAAGCATATCAGATGTCTCGCCGTCAGCAGGATAAATGCTTACTCCCATGCTGGCAGAAACATAGAAACTGTGTTCGCATATATCCCATCTTCTGTCAATCGCAGCCAGTATCTCTTTTGCGATTCTTGTCGCATCATCAGGATCTGATATGTTATTTAAAAGTATTGTATATTCATCTCCGCCCATTCTTGATACAGTATCTCCCTCCCGCACTCTCTCCTTTATAAGACCTGCGACCTCCCTGAGAAGCTGATCGCCCACAGAATGGCCCAGGGTATCATTAATGGTCTTGAAATAATCGAGATCAAGAAAAAGCACTGCAAGCAGTTGATTGTTTCTGTGGGCATTTGCTATGGCAAGAGTTAATCTGTCATTGAAAAGCAGCCTGTTTGGCAGACCTGTCAGAGGATCATGGTACGCCTGATATCTTATAGTCTCCTCCATCTGCTTTCTCTGTGTTACATCCAGCACCGTACCAATTACAGCAGGCATTCCATTGTATTCTGTACAGAGGCCGTTTGCCTCAATCTCTATCAATTGTCCGTCTCTCCTGCGGCCCCTGAAGCTGTAATGTATATCTTTTGCAGTTTTGTCAGAACACTCAACCAGATTTGCGCTCACATCAACCATACTGTCTTCAGATACCAGATCAAGCATGGTTTTATCTTGTAGGATCTCCTGCCGGCTATAGCCAAAAATCTCTGCGAACTTTGGGTTCACATACTTGAGCCTGTTGTTCTGAACTATGTATATTCCCACAAGAGACTGCTCAACCAGTCCTCTGAACTTGGACTCAGCAGCAAGCAGTGTCTCCTGTATTATTTCTCTCTGCGTTATCTCCTGCTGAAGCTGCTTCATCTGTCTGACATCATGACCAACAACAACAAAGCCGATAGGCTCGCTGCAATTGTCTCTTATAGGAGAAAATGAAAGTCTCATAGGTATCTTTAAGCCGGACTTCGCAATAAATTCATCATCATAGGTTTCACAGCATTCACAATTGAGGCTTAAAGCTGCAAGCGCATTTATGCATCTGTCTTTGTCATAAATAAATTCACTGAAGTGTCTTTCAGACATCTCCTGTTCTGCATACTGAAGTATGTGCTCAGCCTGCTGATTTATCTTTATAATGCGGCCGTCAGGTGAAAGCAGCACAAGAACATCAACCATATGTGAAATGATCTCATCAACTGCTATTGATGGCGTTATGGTCATGAATGAATACCTGTACATCGAGTACCATATTCCAAAAACCCACACAAGTATAAGAAGAACAGCGACTGAAGGCATTGCATATATACCGGAAGCAGGCATGATGGTATCAGTAACGATTGAAAGCAGAAGCGCCGGGCATGCAGCAGCAATTATGACAGCAATCTGTTTTTTCCTTCGTACGCTGTCTGATATAAGTGCCCATTGTCCGGCAATAATCAGTTCTCCCAGTATAAATACCGTGTAATAGCTGACATATCCCCAAAACCAAATAGACCCCTCAGGAGCCACCTCGCACCAGCTTGATCCGCACTGAACAAAATCCTGCACCAAAAGAGTGCTGGTCAAGGATTTTACAAGAAATGCCGATGCAGGCAGATAAAGCACTGCATAGAGCCACCACTTTGAAAGGATATTGCGTTTTTCAGTCAAGACCAGAAAAAAATGGAGCGATATGGCAGGGAAGAAAGTCCAGCCAACAGCTGATAAGTGATACCAGAAAAATGCCGTTGCCCTGTCAGCAGCTGAATAAAAGAAAATATATGCAAAAGCCCATATTGCAAAAATAACACAGAGTACAAAAAAGACCCTGTTTAAAAGAGCTTTTGAATCTTTTTTTAGTGTGTAATATCCGAGAAATGCATAAAAAACAAAGGCAAATAACGCAAAAACAGAAAAAATGTTCATACTATGCCTAAACCCCCATCTGATGCATTGCAAAACAGTCCGGAAGTAAACACACAATAATCCGCACAGTCATTATAATTGAATACGATTTATTTTTGGAAATATAAATTCGAGATATGCATATTGACATTCTTTCCAAATTTGCTATCCTATAACAGAGATGCAAAATATGAGACAAAAAAATAACATCTTCAAGTTTTTAGGGCCTGGATGGTGGATACTGCATGCCGTTGCCATCGCCGTTGTCTATGCCTTGGGTCACATATTGAGGAAATAACATGCTTAAATACTTTATGAAATACAGACCAGGCTGGTGGATCCTTCATATCTCAGCTGTGCTATTCACTTTATGGCTTGGCAAAAGTATAAACTTTGAACAGGTTTTAAGATGAAAAGATCCCTGCTTGCTGCGCTCTTTCTGATAGCCCTGGGTGGATTTCTTTTGCATTACAGAATACACCATTTTATGATACCCGATCCGCTAAACCCGGAAAATCTTATATTCAGCAAGACCCTTTTTTTAGCATCTCTCCTGCCGCTGATTGACATGTTCGTCGTCACTTCACTATTCATATGGCGCAGAACAGCTGCTTATGGATATCTTCTGAACGGACTTATCGTAATCTACGGCAGCATACTCATGACTCACTACAGCATTGCCCAGTTCAGCATAAAAGCAATTCCTTTGTCTGACTGGTGGCTTAAATCCACCCTGCCTGACATTGCGATACTATGTGCAGATTTTTTAATAGGCAAGACGCTTTATGACATACATACAGGCAAAATTAAAAATCAGGACTAAAGGGAGCCCAGATGAAAGATGATGTACAGGCGGTAATCAATCAGATAAGACCTATGCTCAATGCTGACGGCGGTGATGTGGAGCTGGTCGAAATAACAGAAGATGGAATTGTAAAGGTGAAGCTTCTTGGAGCCTGCGGACACTGCCCAATGTCAACAATGACCCTGAAAATGGGAATAGAAAAGACATTGAAAGAGCGGGTGCCAGGTGTAAAAGAGGTTGTTGCAGTCTAAATATCTCTTACAGGAGGGAGCAGCATGATAAAAAATATTGGGAGTACTGACAGCAGAATAAGGATATTTCTCGGAATAATATTTTTAATACTGGCTCTGTTTGTATCTAATACCTCTTGGCTGAGCGTACTGCTTTTTATTCTGGGAGTAGTGAGCATATTTACAGGTTTTTCAGGCTTCTGCGCTTTATATACATTATTTGGAATTAACACAGCAAAAAAGTAGCAGGAGATTTACATGGATATATTATCCGCTGTCAAAGAGAGGCGGTCAATAAATTTTTTTGATCCTGACCGCAAATTGCCTGATCGAGCTATTGAGGATCTGCTGTCTATTGCCAATTTTTCACCATCATCATTCAATCTTCAGCCATGGAAGGTGGTTGTTGTGCAGGATGCTCCTGATAAGCAAAAGCTGCGCAGATGCGCCATGAACCAGCCCAAGGTTGAAGAGGCCTCTGCAGTGCTGATAATGGTGGCTGATCCCGCATGCCTTGAAGAGAATGTCGAGAGAATGCTCAACAGCTGGGCTGAGCTCGGATATATAAAGCAGGACAAGAAGGACGCAAACAGAAACGCAGTAAAAAATCTTTATGGCGAACCAGGCAGCGTAAGAAGAAATTACTTTGCTGTGAAAAACACAGCGCTTTTTGCCATGAATCTGATGATTGCTGCAAAGGGTATGGGGCTTGAAACGCACCCAATGGATGGCTTTGACGAGTCCTGCATCAAAACAGAATTTAATATCCCTGAAGACAAGATAATACCAATGCTTGTGTGCGTGGGGTATCTGAAGCAAGGAATCAGGCTGCTGCCAAGGGCATTCAGGCGCAGTATTGAGGAGTTTGTAAAGTTTGGTTCCTGGAAATAACTAACCCAGAATAACCACTGCAGTGTACACGGCAAAAAGACTCCCGCATAACATAAAAGTTATTGGAGAGACCTTCTTTCTTATATAAGATTCTACCAGCACAATAACCGATGCTCCAAGAGCAAGCACTGCTGAAAAGAGCGCAAGACCTGAAATATTCCAGTCAGTAAAGATAAGGCCGACTGCAACAGGAAATGTTGATTGGAATACCATTGCACCAGTGAGATTGCCCATTGCCAGAGCATCACTGCCTTTTATAGTCCATGTAACACTATTGAACTTTTCAGGCAGTTCCGTAGCTATTGGAGCAATTAAGAGGGCAAAGAGCAATGGATTCATGCCCCAGGCAATTGCCAGAGTCTGCAGGCTGCCTACAAACATATGCGCACCACTAACCATAAGGCCGAGTGCAAGCAGCACCTGAAATACTATCAACCCAAGCGCGGTATGGCTGCCTGCTGTTGCTAAAGAGTGCCTCTTGCCGAAATTTTTCGTAAAATTCCATATCCTCTTAAGATAAAGCTCCTCATTAGATGTGATATGCCCGCTCTCCCCTCTGAATGTCAGGTATGCGTAAAAGCAGTAGCCGGCAACAAGGAGCAGGGCTATCGCCACTCGATGCCCCTTTATAAACATGGGCAAAAATATGGCTGTGCCATACATGAGTATAAAGAACAAAAGATCCCTCTGCATTGAGTGTACTTCCAGGGCAACCTCAAACTTTCTGCGTTTCATCAGAAATGTACAAAATACTGTAATGCCAACCATAAGCAGAGCAAGTGTAGAGAGCATAAATGGAGCACCCAGAATGGCACCAACGCCTATATCATGAGATGCCTCTCCAGGATGAAGCAGAATAGCCACAACAGGCAGTATTGTCTCTGGAAGCGCGGTGCCCACCGCGGCAAGCAGGCTTCCCACAACAGCCTGTGAGAGCGAAAGTTTTTTGCCGAGCATCTCAACGCCGTTTGTGAATATTTCTGCGCTGGCAAGTATGACCAACAAGCTGACAACAAGCAGGAATATTTCCATGATATTAATTAACCACCAGCACCGGGCAGGGTGAAGTCTTCACAACAGATTCTGATACACTGCCCAGAAAAAGCCCCTCAAAACGGGATACGCCTCTGGCGCCCATAACTATAAGGTCAGTGCATATTTCGTCAGCATACCGGGTTATTTCTTCATGCGGCACTCCAGTTTTTACAACAAGTGCATCCTCGCTGCTGCCGGCAAAAGAGGTGAGGGCTGCCTGTGCCTCTGCTGTAAGATCTCTTCCACAGGATGCCTGCTGTTCATCAAGCTCTTTCCATAACGCCATGCACTCTTTCAACATCTTTGTATCAACAACATTCAGTATTTCGAGCAGGGCTCCGCACTTTCTCGCAAGCCTTCTTGCAGTATCAAGAGCTCTCTTTGCATCAGGAGACATATCAACGGCACAGAGTATCCTCTTAATTCTGACCTCTCCAATCTTTCTTGCATTAGCCTGTTTGCCCCGCACTACAAATGTAGGCACAACAAGAGTTCTGATCAGCTTCTCTGAACTGCTGGTCCTGAGCATATGCGATTTATGCCCGATCACCATGACATTAGCTTCATATTTTTTTATTGCGGATGCAAATGTCTCGACAAGTCTGCCTGACTGTATTTCAGATGCAGAATGCACGCCCTGTTTCTCAATATCAGAACTCCATTTGTCAAGCACCTGCTTGTTTTTGATTCGCTCCTGTTCAAAATATGGAAGCATATACGCTGGAGGCGTAAAGGAGTAGTCGATTACATATAAAAGTTGTGCTACCGAATCCTGGGACTGCCAATACTTTGAAAGCCAGTATGTATATGCAAGTATGCTTTCTGTATCTTTCCCGAGATCTACTGCAGCAAGAACAACACTCATGGAAACCTCCGTGCAGCTATATCTTCAGCTGCCTGCCGAGCCTCTTTTGCACTGAATCAAGCTTACCGGTTATTCTACCAGATTCATCAACCCTGTCGTCGATAGCAACTGTCATATAGACTCTGTTTGAAGATTTCAAGGCCTCCTGACGGCAGAGATTCAGCAGAGCTATCACTTCATCCCATGTACCTTCAACTATCGTGCCCATGGCAGTAAGCCGGTAATCAAGCCCGCTTTTGTCCACTATATCAATTATTCCTGCAATCTTTTGACTCAGACTTGTGCCAGACCCTAAAGGCACCACGCTAAACTGAACCAACATAAGCACCTCCCTGATATTTCAGAAAGATTGTTAAAATGCAGCCTTGAAAAACAAGAGGCAGCCCGTTATGTGCTTGCCTTGTAGCAAGCGGCGGGCTGCCTCTGCATACCATAAAATTAGTAATTGTATCGGTTATCTGATTGCGTCTTTCAGAGTCTTGCCAGCTGTAAACTTTGGAACCTTTGTGGCAGCAATTTTTATCTCTGCACCTGTCTTTGGGTTGCGGCCTTTTCTTGCCTTTCTCTTAGACACTGAGAATGTTCCAAATCCTACAAGTGTAACCTTCTGTCCCTTCTTTAGCGATGCCTTGACAGCATCAAGAGCAGAATCAAGAGCCTTGCCAGCATCAGTCTTTGTAAGTCCTGCGCCGGAAGCTATTTTTTCGATAAGTTCAGCTTTTGTCATGATAAACTTCCCCCTTTTTTATGAATAAAAGTATTGATTAGCAGCGGATGGTATAAACAATAACAGGACAGTCTCATTTTGTCAAGAATAAAAACCCCCATAAGAAAATTCCCTCCACTGAATAATGATAAATAATACTCAACTGCGCATAAACGAAAATCATGCTATGCTTTTTGTGATATAATTTCTTCAAAAGGAAGAACTATGGGAAGATCTTTTTTTATTGTTATAACAATATGTTGCATTATTACTGCAACAGTTTTTAATACTGTATCAGGAGGGGAAAAAATGACAGGAAACATACATTGGCTTGGACATGACACATTTAAAATTACAGGCGAAAAAGTTATCTATACAGACCCGTTTAATATTAAAAGAAAAGATACAGCAGATATAATCCTGATAACCCATGAACATCATGACCACTGTTCTGTTGAAGACATACAAAAAATTCTGGGCCCAAAAACAATAATTATATCCAGCCCGGACTGCGCATCAAAGCTAAATGGCAATATAAGGACAGCAAGGCCCGGAGATAAATTCAATATAGAGGGTATTGAAATAGAAGCAGTGCCAGCCTACAATACGAACAAAAAATTCCAT
Source organism: Dissulfurispiraceae bacterium (assembly GCA_034002665.1). Taxonomy (GTDB): domain Bacteria; phylum Nitrospirota; class Thermodesulfovibrionia; order Thermodesulfovibrionales; family Dissulfurispiraceae; genus JAFGXL01. The sequence continues at coordinate 130,760 of JAVFAA010000002.1, forward strand.
CCCAAAGACAAAAACTGGATGGGCTATATATTTAAGTCCAACAATGTCCGTATTTATCTGGCTGGTGATACAGACCGCATTCCTGAGATGAAGACCTTTAAAAACATTGATGTTGCCCTGCTTCCGGTTTCAGGTACATATGTTATGACAGCAGATGAAGCTGCAGAAGCAGCGCTGGACATCAAGCCAAAGATTGCCATACCAATGCACTACGGCTCTATAGTGGGCAGCTTAAGTGATGCAAAAAAATTCACTGATCTGCTTAAGGGCAAAATTGATGTAAAGATACTTAATCAGGAGTAAGGGATATCACTATTTCAACAGTACATAATAAATGCAGAGCCTGCGGAGACCTGTCTGCAGATTCGATTACCAATCTGCTTCACAAGGATGCATTTATCGGCTCGAGCATAGAGCTTTACTCCTCAACAGCTTCAACCAATGATATTTGCCTCGATCTATGCAGAGAGGCGCAAAAAGAGGGAGCTGTGGTTATCACAGATACCCAGACTGCCGGCAGAGGCAGACTTGGCAGGAGCTGGATATCACCTCCTGAACAAAATGTTTATATGAGCATTCTTCTACGCCCGGATATGCAGCCAAAAACCTCATCCATCATAACCTTGATGTCATCAGTAGCCTGCATTAAGGCAATTAAACGCCTTGCCTCCATTGCCAACGCTCACATAAAATGGCCCAATGATATAATGTTGGGATCAAAAAAAGCAGGCGGAATCCTTACAGAATCGAGAATAGAGGGCGCAAAACTCTCATGTGTGGTAGTTGGAATCGGGCTTAATGTTAATATGCCATCGTCACAAATTCCGCAAAAAACCAATATTCCAGCCACATCAATACTTGCTGAAACCGGTACAATTATCAACAGATCCGAATTGGCAGCTGCAATCATACAGGAAACAGAAAAATATTATTTACTGCTCAAAACTCATGGCATCGCGGCAATAATTGATACCTGGACCAGTATGACAAAAATGATCGGCAGTCAAATTACTGTGTGCAGGAGTGAAGGAGATATTTCAGGAACTGCAGAAGGTCTTGATAAAGAGGGCAGGCTTCTTCTGAGACAGCCGAATAGGAAACTAATAACGATACTATCCGGTGATGTCAAGGTCACCTCATATGACTAAAAAAAACACTGCAGCCCTGCTCTGCATTGATATCGGGAACACTACAATCGCCCTTTGTCTATATAAAAACTCAGCAATGAGCAGACCATTGAGCATTCTTAAAATACCTGCTTCACCTGTTCGGACAGCTGCTGAGTATCAAAAAATAATTTCAGGATTTTTAACTCAAAACAGAATCGAAAACCGGGTTATTGACACAATAATAGGCTCAGTCGTCCCGGCCTTGACAATCAGACTTAAAAATGCAGCCCGGAAATTAACTATGAGAGAACCTTTAATTGTATCGAACAGCCTCAAAACAGACCTCACTTTCAGGATACCAGATCCTTCCTCAACCGGATCAGACAGAATAGCAAACGCTGTTGCAGCCTTCCACTGTCTCAAGACTCCCGGCATAATAGTTGATTTAGGATCAGCAACAACTCTTACTGTTGTAGGAAAGCATGGTGCTTATCTTGGCGGCGCAATACTGCCCGGTATCGAGACGATGTTGAAATCACTGCAGAGTGGTACTGCAAGGCTAAAGACCGGAACATTGTCGCCAGATACAAATGCGCTCGGGTCTGATACGGATAGTGCTATATCTTCCGGCATTATTATTGGAACAGCAGGAGCTGTCAAAGAGATTGCATCTCAAATATCCAAGGAAACCGGCCTTAAATTTCAAATAGTGCTGACCGGCGGCAATGCTGAAAAAATTCATCGACATTTAAAAGTGCGCCACAGTATTGTGCCAAATCTGACATTTGAGGGACTTAGAATCATTTATACTAAAAACAGGTAAAAGATTTTCATCTGTTGCGGCATTTCTTTTCTTTATATCTCACTTCCTGGGCAGCGAATAAGAAAGTTTGATTTTATGGCATAATAATAACAGCTTGATAGATGCTGAGACATTTAATTCACCTAAAAGGTGTCATTGCAAGTAATAATCATAATCAATGGTTAGGAGGTAGCTTATGATGATTAAGAGGATTCTGGTTCCTACTGATTTTTCAGACAGCGCGCTCCATGCGCTCAGCTATGCTGTTGATCTTGCAAAAAAATACAACTCAGATCTGTTTGTCATTAATGTCATCTATGATGTTGTTGCTGCATCAGGGATGTATGTACCTCATGTTTCTGTAAATGAAATGTTCAAAGAGATGGAAGAAAGCGCCAACAAAGAGATCCGGCTTTTCGGTGCCGGCCAGTACGAAGACATAACCAATGTGTCTCATGCTGTACTCAGAGGAGCACCATACGAAGAGATCATCAAGTTCTCGGAGCAGAACTCTATAGACCTCATTGTAATGGGCACACACGGCAGAAAAGGTCTGGACAGACTCTTTTTTGGCAGCACTGTAGACAGAGTGCTTCGCCACTCAAAGTGTCCGGTGCTTGCAGTTCGGGGTTCGCACGAATAAGGAACTAATGGCAGGATAACCATGGATAATATAAGAACACAGGCATTGGTTATTGGTGGCGGTCCTGCTGGAGCTGCAGCTGCGCGCAGGCTTGCTGAACACAGCATAAGCACACTGCTTCTTGAGCGCGACCTGACATATACAAAACCATGCGGCGGCGCTATCCCATCATCAGCGATCGTTGAACTCGGCATACCTGATAGCGTAATAAGAAATCATGTAACTAAAATCAAAGTATTCTCTCCCAAAGGAGAGTCAGTCTCCATTGATCTTGAAGGAGGCACATTCTGCATAACAGAACGCCATGAACTCGACTCTACTCTCAGGAAAACAGCAGCAGACAAAGGCGCAAGTATTATTGAGGCGGAATTCTTGAGATTCGAGTCAAGAGGGAAACAGATCATTTCAGTAGCAAGAAAGCGGGCAACTGGCGAGGAGTTCAGGATAACATCTGACTATGTTATAGCTTGCGACGGCATAACATTCAGGGCTGCCTCATCAGCCGGTCTGCAAAAACCCGAATTTGTATACACAATTTCTGCCTATCTCAAACCGGATGATTACAGCGCTGACACATGTGAATTCTGGTTTGGCAATGAACACTCTATGCTTTCATATTCATGGATTTTTCCTGCTTCTGATTTTTTATCTGTTGGCACAGGCAATGAAGATCCAAAACTGCTGACCAACACCATAAACGGTTTTATGGAGCGCAGATTTAATATGGATATAGACAGCATACGAAATGAAAGGTTTATATCCAAGATGCGTGCATTCAGAATCCCGCTGTGGAGCAAACCCGTATATAATCTTGACAATCTGCTTTTTGCAGGGGATGCCGGCTACACGGTTATGCCCGTATCTTATGAGGGCATCTACTATTCAATGAGGTCAGGTCAGCTGGCTGCAGATGCTGTAGCAGCAGGCAATCCTGGCCAATACAAAAAAGAGTGGAATAAAGCTTACAGAGCGCGATTTATAATGATGAGCATGATCAGAAAACATCTACTCAGTAAAACTGACAATATAGAAAAGTGGATCCTTCTGCATCAGAGAAAAGAAGTGCAAGAGCTCGCGATGAGGCTCTGGCTGAGAAAAGAAGCCTCCAGACGCAGTCTTCTTTCATATATTGGACTATTCAGGCATATAATCAAGATCTGGTAAAAGTGCTCCATTCTCCTGCCATAAGTTAAAATAGTATTATCGTGAAAAGATCGCTGCTATTTTCAATAATACTGCACATTATTGTGCTTGTATCGGCTTTTCTGCTATATACTCCTGAAAAGCTGAAAAAGCGTGAGCCTTTTGTTGCACATATAGTCACGCCTGAGATACCAAAGACTGCAAAACAGCAGCCTACTGCCAAACCAAAAGTGCTGCCACCTCCAAAGAGCATGCCAAAACAGCAACCTGAGAAGGTCAAAAGATACCCGGCGCTGCCTAAAGATCTGCCTCCTCCAAAAGATCTTTATGCTGAACCATCAGGAAAATATGCGACCCCGGCTGATAAGACGAAGTCTGAGACAACTGAACCAGCAACCCAACAGGAGGATGGATCTCAGAGGTTCACTAAAGAGAGTCCCGTATCCAAAGCAATGAAAGCAGACCCCAGATACTTGGACAAGCCAGGCGTGGATTCAGCTGGAAGGGAAGAATCTATTAAGGAGCCTTCAACTGTTACAAACAGGGAAAAACTTTTTGACAAACAGATAATTGGCGGACTGGCAAGAAAGTATGCTGAAGCAGAGCAAAAAAGAGACAACTCCATCACATTTAGTGCTAAAGAGTTCAAGTATCATGGATACATGCAGAGGTTAAAGGAAAAGATTGAAAGTTCATGGAAATATCCACTCGAGGCTGCAAGACAGGGGATATATGGTGATCTTTTTATACAGTTCACGATAAGAAAAAATGGTGAGCTTGGTGCTATAACTCTTGCAAGAACATCCGGACACAAGCTTCTTGACGATGCTGCCATTAAGGCTATACGTGATGCTGCGCCATACTGGGAGCTTCCATCAAGTTGGGCTGAAGACAACATTACAATAACCGCCCACTTTATATACTCGCTTTACGGGACTTTTATCAGATAATTTCCTGGAACCTCATCAGCAGATTTAATCACAAGCAGCAAGCCAAAATAAAACAGGCTCTGAAAATCAAGAGCCTGCTCAAATTTACTTAACAGACTGATCTGCTTATTGAAGTCGGGGAGTAATAAATATCAACAACTCTTCTGACTCGTTGCTTTTAACATTGTTCTTAAATAGGGCGCCGAGCAGCGGTATTTTTGAAAGCAAAGGAACTCCTGACTGGCTTTCATTCTCGAGTGTTTTAACTATACCGCCAATTACAAGAGTCTCTCCATTTTTAACAAGCACCTGCGTTGATGCCTGCCTTGAATATATAACAGGGTTGTCAAAAGAGTCTTTTCTTGTAAAATCTGGTTCATCCTTGGTTATTTCAACCTTTAGAAATATTGAGCCATCCGGGACTGACTGAGGAGTTACAGTAAGTTTTATATTGGCATCCTTATATGTTGTTGTGTATGTGCCATCAGAGTTTCTTGTTGTAACCGGTATCTGTGCACCATGTTTAATAACTGCCTGCTCATTGTCAACCGTCATAATTCTTGGATTAGAGAGTGTTTTCCCCTTACCAGTTGTTTCCAAAGCAGAAACCCTCAATGCCAAATTAAGGGTTTGTGAAGCATTTAAAAATCCAAATGTCATTGAACCTATAGGATTTGCATTGGAAGTGCCAGCATTGACTACTGGATATGTACCAGGCAGATTGCTACGACCATCTGTGCTTGGATAGCCTGATTGTGGTTGTAGCCCAGATATTGAGCTGCTTCCTGAGCCTGAAGCTGAGTAGCTGTTGCCTCCCCAGTTGGGTGCAAACCATCCGCCCCACTGAACACCCAACTCCTTAGCCATTGTTGTATTGACCTCAACCAATCTGGCTTCAATCATAATCTGAGGAGTCTGTTTATCCAGGCTTCGCAATAGGCTGTCCACCTCTGCAAGTCGTGATGCTGTATCCTTAACTATCAGAGACCGTGTCCTGGTGTCAACGCTTATATTGCCGCGCGGCGACAATATTTTACCTTTTTCAATTATGTCTCTTGTTTTTTCGACATTTGCAAAGTTAACAATAAAGATTTTTGTGACCAAATCTTCAGCTACAGCTGTTGCATCTCTAACTGCTGCAATATTCTTTTTTTCATCCTGAAAAGCCTTGGCTGTAGCAATCCTCAGAATATTTCCCTCAACAGACTTTTCAAGATTAAATGTTTTTATTATTATATCAAGCGCCTGTTCCCATGGCACATTCATAAGCTTCATTGTTATCTTGCCCTTCACATCAGGATGGACAACGATATTGTAGCCGCTCACATCTCCAAGCAGTCTGAGTATGGCGACAACATCAGCATCCTGAAAATCCAGAGATACAACTGCTCCAGGTTTTATCTGGGATGCTTCGTTTTTTTCAGCCTGCCTGCCTTCAATCCGGGCAGACTTTTTAGTTTTAGGAAGTATATATAAATCAACAATTATCTCATCATCAAGCGCAATTATATCTTTTTCCAGCACCTGCTCTATATTAATGGTAAATCTTGACTTGTCAGTCTCTGTCATATGTCTGATGGACTTGACAGGTATAATCAACTCTCCGGGCAGCTGCGCATTTACGCTAACACCCGGGATATCCAGAATCAACTTGTCATCCAGTTCATATACTTCAGGCTCAGGCATCATGCCATTGCCTTTTATAACGAGTTCAGCCCCGTTGTCAGTCTTGAAGATGGTAATAGCTGTAACAAGTGTTGCCAGACCATCTGACTGAGCTGCGCCAACAGTACTTTTTGGCAGATTTGGTAAAGACTTTTCCTGTGACCCTGAGATATTAAGCACAAGGTCATTTCCGCTCGCAACCGGAAGTATCTGCACAGGGGAGCTAAACACAATGCTAATGCGGGAAGACAATGAAGGAGATTCAACCTGCACAGGTGTAATCTCGGAGACAAGACCTTTGTTGACAGTCATTCTGTCAGTAAAGTTCCCGAGACTGACTGCATCAAGTTCAACTTCTGTTCTGAAAGGGTCAAGGGAGTTTATTTTAAACTTTAAAGGTGCTTCTGCACGGATAACTATTGCATCATCCGTAACATCGATATTTTTTATTGCAGCTGACCCATCAGTCTGGCCAGCGCATAATGCCGGCATCACAAAAAGCGAAAATGCAACAACTATTGGTACAATCCCCTTTATCAACAACTTGACCCTTTTCATCCTTCTTCCTCCCTACGGAGCTTTAAGATTGTGTCCTTAGGACTAAGAACACCCTTAAGATCCCTGTGGTACTCCCGTATAACCACTGAATCTTTTTCTATTTTAATAACCTTTCCGCCATTCATTCCGATCTTTACACCTTCTCTCAAGTTATATGATTTATTATTGGGCAGCGTCACCACGCCAAAATATCCCTTCACTTTTTCTCTTAGTATTGCTATCAATTTAAAATCAGAGATCTCATAGTTTTCCAAAGGCGTGAGTCCTGGTTTCTTTTCAGTATCCTGTTTTACAATTAAAGGATAAAATGGATCTCTCCTGTTTTTCGCATCATATGCATATGAAACAGGCTTAGGCGCCTGAACTGCAGCCACAGACTCCTTTGCAGCCTTTTCTTCAGACTTAGGCTGCGGCTTGATCAATTCAGCAGGCTGGTTTTTTGTCTGCTGAGGTTGTGAAACCTCAACTGAGGGCTTTGCAGCCGGGGTTGGCGCAGGCACAGCAGCTTCTGGTTTTTTTGGTTCAGACTTTTGTGCGGATCTTGGCTGTTCAGCTGGCTTGGAAGTCTGCACAGACTTTGAGTCAGCCTCAGATTTTTTAGACTGTACCGCAGCTGACTTCTGCTCAACAGGAGCAGGTGTCCCGGATTGAGAGGCTGGATACTCAATCTTTTTTGCATCAACCCTGGCAGTTTGATCTGCTTTTGTTTTTTTATCTGATGAAGCAGCAGGGGCAGCAGTCTGCTCAGCAGGCTTGTCAACAAGCGCAGCTGAAATCACATCAAACGACAATACCCTCCAGGCATTCTCACTCTGTACAAGCCGTGTCTTAAGTCTTGCCGATCCTTTTGAAAACACCGCGTCAGCGCTCAAATCAACAAATACTGTCTTGCCGCTTTCAATATCTATATACTCTGTCTTTTCTGAAGCAATGCCTGAAAATGAAGTCAAGCTGCCAAGCCTTTCAGCAGATATGGAAAAAAGAGTCCTCAACTTCTCATCTTCAGATGATCCTTCTGCAGGAGCCTGCTTGCGTCCATAGTATTCTTTAAATTTATCAAACTTCCAATTATTTATCGATGAAGGCAAAAGCACTTTCTCAAAAAATACACGCGCTGACTTTTCAGTGTTATCGCTAAAAAATATTCCTGCGACATATGCTATCGCAAGTCCAACAACTATTGCGCCAACTATGTAGTATATGACTGAATCTTTTTTCATTTCTTCTTTGCCTTTCCCTTGGCTGCCATTTCCTTGGCTGCCATTTCCTGCCTTTCCTTTTCAGGAATAAGAGAATATGTGACAGCCGTAAATGTAACACCAAGATTTGCAGAGCCCTTCTGCTGGCTCAGGGACTTGATGTTTGCATTGTTTAGATTGACTATTCTGCTCAATTTTGTAATATTACTGAAAAACTGACCAAACATATGATAGTTGCCGCGCATTTCAACATCAACCGGGATTTCATAAATCTCTTTGCTTGAATGCATATTTTTGCCTTTCGGCTTCCATGATATTATATTGAGTCCAGATCTTATGCCAAGCTCTGACACCTGTCTAAGCAGGGTTGAAACCTCTTTTTCATCAGGAAGCTGGAGCTCGAGTTCTTTAATCTTCACCTTGAGATCTTCATTCTCTGCAATAAGAGAGGAAAGTTTGCCGGCCTTCTGTTTTGCCAATGCAAGCTGCTGCCCCTGGTTCTTAAGTTCAGTCTCAATCTTGTTTATCTCCTCCATTGCCGGCATTATAAACATAATGAGCGCTACCAATATTATCACAAGAGGAGGCATTGCAAGAAGAAGCTTTTTCCTGCCGGGCGTCATATTCTCTGTATCAAATGTGAGTTGCATATCAGCCTCTTTTAACCCTTGATCCTGAAGTTTAATTTAAATTTATAGGTATCCACCTTCTCCACCTGAGTCTGTTTGGTCTCTTCAAGGTAGACATCTGAAAAATATGCTGACAGTTTGAGGCTGTCAACATATGTAACTATCTCACTATTCGTAAACCCGAATCCTTCGACATTAACTATATTGCCAGAATATGTAAGGTTGGTAAGCCAGATGCCTGCCGGCAGCAAACTGCTCACTTCGTCAAGAATCATAACCGGTATGGATTGATTCTTCCTTAGTGTTTCAATAAGTGTCTTTCGTTTCCCGAGCTCGTTGTTAAGTTCTTCAAACTTCTTTGTTTCATTGATTTTTTTCTGAAGTTCAGCAATCTGTCTTTTGTTATTTTCAAATGTGAGCTGCAGAGCTTCTTTTTTTGAGTTAACATAAAATGTAGCAAGACCCATTGCAATAAAAGCTGCCAGTGCAGCCAGAAGCACATAGATCATAAAACCAGCCGGCTTCTTTACCTTTGGTGCTATTTCCTCTTTTCTGAGCAGATTTATCTTGATCATATATTAATCACCAGCCCTTCTGACAGCCAGTCCCATAGCCACCACAGCCGAAGGAGCTATATCCTTTATATAGGACTCATCCAGCTTAGGCGAAACAGATACGCTTCTTAATGGATCCATAATTGCAACTTTAACTGCAAGCCGTTCAATCATCGCGTCCTGGAACCCTTTTATCAGAGATGCTCCGCCGCACAGATAGACTTCATTCATATCTTCTTCACTGATGCTGCTCCTGAAATATTCAAATGATCTGTAAATCTCCGCAAACAGTTCATCGGATGCTGAGGAAATAACCATCGATGCCTCTTCAGGAGAAACCCTATCTACTGGTTGATTTCTTTTCAGTCTTTCAGCATCTTCCCACGACAGATCAAATGCTCTGCAGAGCTCTTCTGTATGATAATTACTTCCTATCGCACTGTCACGCGTAAACACAGGAATTCCTGACTGCAGAATATTTATATTTGTCTTGCTTGCTCCGATATTCACTATGGCAATATTTCTGTCAAAAGTTGCAGGGTAGTTGATCTCAAATACATTGCTGAGTGCAAAAGAGTCTATATCTAAAATAACCGGGTTTAAGCCTGCCTGCTGTACTGCTTCAACATAAGAGTCCATGACATTCTTTTTGACTGCCACAAGCAGTATCTCCATCATGTCTTCTTCATCTTTTTTTGCACCCAGAATTTCAAAATCGAGATTAACTTCGCTTATGTCAAAAGGAATATACTGTTCAGCTTCGCTTATTATTGTGGCAGACAGTTCATCATATGTTGCCAGGGGCAGGGAAATCTTTTTGACTATTACAGATGAGTGGCCCGAAATCCCGATATTAACATCACCAGACTTCAGACCTGACATCTTCAGAAGTTCTTTTATATGAGATACAAGGGCACTCTTGTCAGAGATTAAGCCGTCAACTATCAATCCCTGCGGGAGCTGAAGTTCGTTATATAGTGACAGCTCATAGCCGGCTTTTGTTCCGGATATTTTTGCAACTTTTATGGAGCTGGAACCTATGTCGAGGCCGATGGGTTCTTTCTTTTTAAATAGCATTTTCATCCTTTAATTTTTTATTGATGAAACCCATGCAACACTTCCAAACAATTTTTAATTTTCGGTCCCTAATCTCCCCCCAACCAACTCATCACTTCTCATAAAGAAAACTATGGACATATTCCTTATCGAATCCCGTCGATAAAACTTTAGAATATTGTCATAACCTTAAGCTAAGTTAAAATATACAATAAAAAAAACGAGTCGTCAAGCAAATCCGTGCATTAAGTTTTCTAAAGCGGTTGATCTGTTTTTATATGCAGCTCTCGAAGCTGCTTCTGATCAACAATAGAGGGGGCTCCGCTAAGCGGACATGACGCTTTCTGCGTTTTTGGAAAAGCAATGACATCCCTTATTGATTGAGCACCAACCATAAGCATAACGAGTCTGTCGAGGCCCAGAGCTATTCCGCCGTGAGGGGGGGCGCCATACTCAAATGCCTCAAGCAGAAAACCAAACTTTGATTTTGCCTCTTCCTCAGATATACCCAGTAAATCGAACATTCTTTTCTGCAGATCCTTTCTGAATATTCTTATGCTGCCGCCTCCAACTTCATATCCGTTCAGCACAAGATCATACGCTTTTGCCTCAAATGACTCCATAATTGATTTGGTTTCAGAAGAAAAATTGCATTCTGCAAGATCATTTGCAGATATATTCATCATTTTCAGAACATCATCATCCTTTGGTGAGGTAAACGGATGGTGCATTGCAGAAAATCTCCGCTCCTCATCATCCCATTGTAGAAGCGGGAAGTCGAGTATCCAGGCAAACTTAAACCCCGGTTGTATCAGATTAAGCTTTTTGCCAAGGTCAAGCCGCATTCTGCTAAGAACATCATGAACAACCTTTTCTGAGTCAGCAACAAACAGCAGCATATCTCCATCCCGGGCATCAAGTTTTTCCGCAAGCTTGACAAGACATTCCTCTGAAAAGAACTTTGTTATTGGCGACTCAAACCCCGACTTCACCTTTATCCATGCCAGACCCCTGGCTCCAAATACCTTTGCATCTTCGGTCAGCGTATCAATATCTTTGCGTGATATGCCAGCCATACCCTTGGCGTTAATAGCCTTGATCCTGCCGCCTGATGCTATGGCATCAAGGAATACCTTAAATGAAGAATCCTTTACTATGTCAGCAACATCCACAAGCTCCATGCCAAATCTAAGGTCAGGTTTGTCATTGCCGTATCTTTCCATAGCTTCCTTATATGAAAGTCTCTGGAAGGGAGCTTCAATTTTTATCCCCAGAACATCACTGAAGATCTTTGTAACCATAGACTCCATAAGCAAAAGGATGTCATACCTGTCCACAAATGACATCTCAAGATCAATCTGTGTAAACTCAGGCTGCCTGTCAGCCCTCAGATCTTCATCTCTAAAGCACTTCACAATCTGAAAATACCTTTCGAGTCCAGAGACCATAAGTATCTGCTTGAAGAGCTGTGGAGACTGCGGAAGCGCAAAGAAATATCCAGGAGAGAGTCTGCTCGGCACAAGATAATCGCGTGCCCCCTCTGGTGTAGATTTGGTAAGCATGGGCGTCTCAATATCAATAAATCCATTTGCATCGAGAAAATCACGAACAGACTTTGTGGTTTTGTGCCTGACAACAAGATTACTCTGGAGTTCCGGCCTCCTCAGGTCAAGATAACGGTACTTGAGCCTGATAGACTCTGAAGCCTCGGCTGCTTCTTCCATAGGAAATGGCAGCACTGATGATTCATTAACTATCTGCAATTCTACAGCATATATCTCAATTTTACCTGTTGCGAGATCAGGGTTTTCTGTACCCTCAGGCCTTCTTCTCACCTCGCCTTTAACTGTGATCACATACTCCGATCTCAGATCATGGGCAGCCTCATGCGCAGGGTTTGAAGCATCAGGGCTGAATACCACCTGCACAAGTCCGCTCCTGTCGCGCAGGTCAACAAATATAAGGCCGCCGTGATCGCGCCTCCTCAGCACCCAGCCAGAAACCTTGATCACAGAACCGAGGTCCGACTCTCCTATCTCACCACAAAATTTATCGCGGAACATCTCTCCTCCATTTTTTCAAATCAACCATGCGACTTGTATCCAGCAGTCTGCCTCAGACTAAGAAGCTCGGAATCAGAGAGCTTTCTTACCATGCCGGGCTTGAGGTCTCCCAACTTTATACCGTCAATACTGGTTCTTTTGAGTTTTATTACAGGATGCCCAAGTTTATCGAGCATTCTCCTAATCTGTCTTTTCCTTCCTTCAAAAAGCGTAACCTCAATCCATGAATTATTGTCAGTGACGCTTATTCTCCTGCATTTTGCAGGAAGGGTAGGACCATCTTCCAGCCTCATGCCCTTTCTTATTTTGGCGATAGATGCATCCTCAATTATGCCCTTTACCTTCACCGCATAAACCTTTGGCATATCTCCTGAGGGGTGCATAACCGCATTGGCAAGTTCCCCGTCATTGGTGAGCAATAACAACCCCTCAGAATCATAATCAAGCCTTCCTACCGGAAACACCCTTTGTTTAATGCCTTTAAGATAGTCTTTTATTGCAGGCCTGCCTTCAGGATCGCTCAGCGTAGTTACAACTCCTTTTGGTTTGTGCATTGCCAGATAAACCTTCTCCTCAGGATGCACAAGCAGCTTGCCATCAAGCTTGATGTGGTCTTTGTACATATCAGCCTTCATGCCGAGAGTAGCCACGACTCCATTAACCGTGACCCTTCCCTCAAGAATAAACTCTTCAGCTTTTCTCCTTGAAGCCTTGCCGCAATACGCTATTATTTTCTGTATTCTTTCCATCATATTTAAGGGAACTACTCCTTTACTTCTATATAAGCAGATTCCCTTAAGCTTCTGGTCCAGTCCTTGTACTCTTTGGAAAACTTGTTCTCAAGAAGTTTTCTTTTGGCAACATCGCGCATATCCTGATCAGATTTGATAACAACCTTGTCATTAACCTTAAGGATATGCATACCGTTCTCTGACCAGAATGGTTTACTTATTTCACCCTTGTTCATTTCTGCAACCACCCTGGCAAAATCAGAAGACAATTCGCTCTTATTTATAAAACCCAGATGTCCGGCTGCCTTTGCAGAGGCATCTTCAGAAACATTATAGGCCAGCTCCATAAAATTAGCTCCGTTCCTTAATTTCTCATATGCATCCTTTGCTTTTTGTTCGGTTGAAGATGACTTTGCAAAAAATATGTGGCTGATATCATATCCTTCGCTGAGCTCTGCTGCATCCTTGTTGCTGCCGATGAATTCATCAATCTCTTTTTCCGTAACAACAATTTTTGTTCTTATATCCTGCTCAATAACCCTGCCAATTATTATCTGCTCGCCGAGCTTTTTTCTATAGTCAGAAAAAGGCATGCCCTCTTTTTCCACCGCTTCCCTGAACTGTTCCTCAGTAAGCGCATATTTTGATTTTATATCCTCTATTGCCCTGTCTATATCAGATTCAGAAATGCCTATGCCTGACCTGCGGGCTTCCTGCAGCTGAAGTCTGGCATCTATAAGATTTTCGAGATACTGGTGTTCGTTATCTTTAAAAAATTTTCGTTTTTCCTCTGGCTTCATAGCCTTTACAGCCTCAGGAGCCTCAAACTCCATTGACCTGTACAAATCGCTCCAGGTTATAACCTCTTTATTGACTATAGCCACAACCCTGTCGAGCATGATACCCGCATCAGAATAAAAAGGCAGCACCAGGACAGCAGTAATCAGCATGAAAAACATTTTTACAAACATAACACCCCTCCGCGCTGCATTATACAGCAGCAGGTATTTTAACATATCCTTGGCAGCTGCTCTCCTGCGAGCATATCTATGACTCTTGTACCTCCTGCAGCAGTTTTAAGCATCACCGTTCCAGGCGCAGGACATGGATCTGTTCTGAACAAGGCAGGCGCAAGCACCTCCCCAATACATACAGATCCGGAAGCAATACTGTGGCTGCGCATGGCAGCTACCATACTGTCGCATACATCAGGCGGCACTACTGCAATCAGAATTCCTTCATTTGCTATATAAAGAGGATCCAGGCCTAACAGCTCACAAGCGCCCCGCACTCCACCCGTAACAGGCAGAAGGCGTTCGTCAATTGAAAAGCATAATCCTGATTCAGATGCCATCTCCTTCAGGGTTGTAGCAACTCCGCCCCTGGTGGGATCCCTCATCATTCTTATCTCTTTGCAGATATCAAGCATATCCTGCACAAGATCATTTAAAGGAGCTGTGTCACTGAGAACAGGCGGATCAAAAGTCAATCCGTTCCTCTCAGCCATCACAGCTACTCCGTGATTGCCTATTGAGCCGCTCACAATAATCCGGTCTCCTGACTTTATCATGGACGGTCCAAATGATATCCCGTCTTTGAGAACTCCTATGCCGCTTGTATTTATAAAAATTCCATCTCCCTTGCCCCTGTCAACCACCTTGGTGTCTCCTGTAACAATCCGTACTCCTGCGCGCTTTGCAGCATCTGCCATTGTAGAGACTATTACTTCAAACTGCTCCATGCTGAATCCTTCTTCAATTATAAAACCCGCTGATATGCAAACAGGCTCAGCTCCAGATACAGCCAGGTCATTTACTGTTCCAAATACCGCAAGATCTCCGATATTGCCGCCCGGGAAAAAAAGTGGAGATACAACATACGAGTCTGTTGTAAACGCCAATCTGCCGCAGCCGGCAGCTTCAACTATTGCTGAGTCGTTCAATGTGTCCATGCCAAATGCAGGAGCAAGCCGGTCTCTTATCAGACTGTACATTATTTTACCGCCGCTACCATGTCCAAGCAGTATCTTTTCCATTTTCACCTTTCAACAACAGGATTTATTTCTATCTCAGTAGATGCCTTGCTTTCACTGCCCTGTCCAAGAGCTGTTATGCAATAAAAAGTCTTGATTGCAGCGGCAGTTTCATCCGTAAATGCAGGAACAACGCTTTCCCCGATGACAGTAAACATAGCCTCTCCAAATTTTTTTCTGTACACCCTGTATCCTGACACCCAATCTTCAGCATTCTCATTCCAAAGCAGCACAACTTTGTCTTTTGACTGGGCATATCTGATACCCGAAGGTGGCACTGGTTCAAAAAAAGACGGGGAAACCAAAAGGGATCCTGATATATAGCCTTCATCTTTCAGTTCAGTTTTATACTGAGATCTAACTGCATAATACACATCTTTTGAAAAATCCATTTTTTCCAGAAATAAAGGCTCTGAAAGGGGCTGACTGTTGACAAGCACTGAAGGCTCCCTGTCCTTTTCACTGCCTTTATAAAGGTTATAAATAGCCCCCTGAACAGGCTGCCAAAATATCTCTACATAATCTCCCTTTATTCTGTATTCAAGCTTTGAAGGGGGCTCAGGCAAAATGCGCGGGGTTACAGTTTTAACAGGTGAGTACGCTCCTGCAATACCTCTACTGCTTACAGCCCGCACCCTGTAACTATATGTACTGCCTGATGAAAAATCATTGTCTGTGAATGAGGACTGTTCAGGACTGTTAAAGGCAATAACCTTGAAGCCTGCATCTTCCGAGGATCTTTCGACAGAAAAACCCTTGAGATTAAAAACAGAACGAACTGTCCATGTGATCAAAATACTGTCCTGTTTACGAACAGCTTCCAGGGATGCCACCTGATCAGGCGGCTGAAAAGTTGTGAGCTTAGGCTCGCCTTTTCTGCCGCATGCTGCCAGCAAAAAAACAATACTGAAACAAATAAGCCAGCACTTCAGAAAACGCGGAAGTATCATATCAGATTATCTTCTTCCTGAGTCTTCTTATCTGGTCCTTTACGCTTATTGGTGAAGAACTCCCGTAAGAAATTTTAGCAGAGACAGATGCCCCGGGTTTTATCCGTACATATATATCTTTGTCAATATGCTTTGAGAATGTCCTGTATTTGGTTATGGGGAGAGTTTCAAGCGTATATCCTTTGTCTATACAGTATCTCACTATTTTGCCCGTTATTTCATGGGCTGTCCTGAAAGCAACTCCTTTCTGGACAAGATACTCCGCTATATCAGTTGCCGTTGAGAATGCGGCATCTGCTGATTCAGCCATAGTATCTGTTCTGAAATCTATTCTGTTGAGCATCTCGGGAAGTATCTTGAGCGTCTCCCTGACAGTATCTACTGTATCAAAAACCGGCTCCTTGTCCTCCTGCATGTCTCTGTTATAAGCAAGCGGAAGGCCCTTCATCAGGGTGAGCAGGCTTATCAGATTCCCATACACTCTGCCTGTCTTGCCGCGCATCAGTTCACAAACATCAGGATTTTTCTTCTGTGGCATAATGCTTGAACCTGTTGTGAATGCATCAGGCAGCACTGCGAATAAAAACTCCTCAGAAGACCATAAAATAAGCTCTTCAGCCAGTCTGGATATATGCATCATCAGGATTGAAGCAGCAGAAAGAAACTCGAGTGCAAAATCCCGGTCAGAAACAGAGTCTATGCTGTTGTCTGTAATATCATCAAACCCGAGCAGTTCAGCCACATATGCCCTGTCTATCGGCAGGCTGGTTCCTGCCAGGGCGCATGCCCCAAGCGGGAGCACATTTATTCTTTTTAATGCATCAGCAAATCTCTCCCTGTCTCTTTCAAGCATCTGTGCGTAAGCCATCAGATGATGCGAAAGCAGCACCGGCTGAGCCCTCTGCATATGAGTATATCCCGGCATTATAGCGCCCTCGTATCTTTCAGCTATATCCATAAGCACAAGTTCCAGGCTCTTTATCAATCCGCCTATGCGTTCTGTTTCCGACCTGAGATAAAGACGCAAATCGAGCGCTACCTGGTCATTTCGTGACCTGGCTGTATGAAGCTTGGCACCAGCTGATCCGATTCTTTTGATAAGGGCTGCTTCAATATTCATATGAACATCTTCCAGCTCTTCAGAAAATCTGAATCTGCCCTCATCAATCTCGCGCCCTATTTCTTCAAGTCCCTTAATAATTTTCTCAGCATCAGCCTTGGAGATAATTTTCTGTTTAGCCAGCATCTTTGCATGAGCAGTGCTGCCCTCTATATCATGCTTCCAGAGCCTCTGATCAAAAGAGACTGACTCAGTATATTTTTCAACAGAGTCAGCTGTCTTTTCCTTGAATCTTCCTCCCCAGGGTTTTTTTGCCGCTCTTTTGCTATTTTTCATGCTCCTCTTCCTTCTGCTTCTGTCTTTCTGCAACAATTTTCATCGCTATATGAGCAGGCACCTCTTCGTAATGTGAAAACTCCATAGAGTAAAGTCCTCTGCCGGATGTTATGCTGTGCAGTTGATTCGCGTATGTGAGCATCTCTGCCATCGGCACCAGGGCAAGTATTTTCTGGTTGCCTCCTGCCTGAGGTTCAACTCCCTGAACCTTTCCTCTTCTCGAATTAAGATCTCCAATTACTGAACCCAGCGCCTCATCAGGCGTCACAACCTCAATGCTCGTTACAGGTTCGAGCAGCACGGGCTTTGCATCCTGCACAGCCTTTTTAAGAGCCATTGAGCCAGCTATCTTGAATGCCATTTCAGAGGAATCAACAGAATGATAAGATCCGTCAAAGAGAGACACCTTCATATCCACCATGGGATACCCTGCAAATACCCCCTCGTGCATGGTCTCCACAATCCCTTTTTCAACGGCAGGGATATACTGCCTCGGGATTACGCCTCCAACTATCTTGTCAACAAATTCATACCCCTTGCCCCTTGGCATAGGAGCTATCTCTATCCAGCAGTCGCCATACTGTCCGCGCCCGCCTGACTGTTTTTTGTATTTGCCCTGCGACTTGGAATGGGTCTTTATGGTTTCTCTATACGCTATCTTGGGAGTCTTCATCATAACCTCAACCCCGAATTTTCTTTTCAACTTCTCAAGGGCTATCTCAAGATGAACCTGCCCCATGCCAGACAGTATCATTTCTCTGGATTCCTCATCACGCGAAAACTTAAGCGTTGGATCCTCTTCAAGTATTCTATGGAGGCCTATGCTAACCTTGTCTTCATCCCCCTTGCTTTTGGGAGCGATGGCATAGGATATGATTGGATCTGCAAACCTGACCTTTGGAAGAATCAAGGCGTGATGCTCTTCGCAGAGAGTATCTCCAACATTCGTATCTTTAAGCTTAACAACAGCAGCTATTTCACCGGGGCCAAGAGACTGCACAGACACATGCTTTTTGCCCTGAAGATAAAACACCTGACCTATATGCTCCTTTGCGCCTGTGTTTGCATTAATAACATTTGAGTCTGCCTTAAACACACCGGAATAGACCCTGAATACTGAAACCTTTCCAGCAAAAGGGTCTGCAATCGTCTTAAAAACATAAGCTGTCATTGGTTCTGCCTGGTCAGGTTTTCTATTATGTTCTTTCCCGTCTTTCGGACTGGTCCCCCGCACAGGAGCTATGCGCGTCATCTCCTCTGGAGATGGCAGACACATGACAACAGAATTCAGAAGATTTGGTATGCCGATATTCATGGTAGCGGATCCACATAATACTGGAATAAAGCGTCTGGTAAGTGAAGCCTCCTTAATGCCTCTTATAATCTCATCAACCGTAAGTTCACTGCCTTCAAGATATTTTTCGAGCAGCGAGTCTTCAGCCTCCGCAATCTTCTCTACAAGTTTTTTATTGTACTCCTGCGCATTCTTAAGCAAATCATCCGGAATCTCCGCCTCTTCTGCCTTGCCGTCTTTATAGACATATGCCTTCATGGTGACAAGATCAATAACACCTCTGAAGTTCTCTCCTGCACCAATTGGTATCTGGAGCGGCACAGCTTCTGAATCAAAAGATCTTTCGAGTTCGCTCAAAGCCTGATAAAAATCAGCAGACTCCTTGTCCATCTTGTTGACAAAGACCACCCTCGGCACTTCAAATTCACAGGCATACTTCCATATTTTTTCTGTTTCTGCCTTCACCCCGGATATGGCGCTGACAATTACTATTGCACCATCAGAAACCCTGAGGCATCCTCTTGCATCTTCTATAAAATTTATAAAACCGGGAGTATCAATTATATTGAGACGCGACTCGTTCCAGTCACAAAATGCTACTGCTGAACTGATGGTCAGTCTTCTGGCTATTTCTTCAGGTTCATTGTCTGTAACTGTATTGCCTGCCTCGACACTGCCTAATCTGTCGACTGCGCCCGCATTGAAAAGAATCGCTTCTGTAAGTGATGTTTTGCCTGCCCCGCTGTGAGCAACTACTGCGATATTCCTGATCGTGCCAACATCCAACCTTGTCATAAAGACCCCCTTTTGGTTGTATCTTTGCCTTCTGAGAATTTATTTATTATCAGCAGCCCGTTCAACTATCTCATACACAACCGGCACACTCCGCGCAGCAGAAGAGCTGCGACCAAGCAGGAACTTCACAACAACAAATGAAACAATAAAAAGAGTAAACCCTGAAACCGCAGAAAGAAGATCCGGATCTACAGAATTAAAAAAACCGGGAAGCAGTTCTTTGCCTGCAACAGCCCCTGCTACAAGCATAAGCGCAGGCAGTCCATAGATAAAAAGAGCTCCCTTGAGATACATGGATGCGGCAAACCTTATCTTAACTTTATCGCCAGGTTCAGCATCCACCTGATTTACGGCTTCTATATTGGCTTCATTGCCGCTGCTGCCTATATTGCATACAGCACTGCCCTTGCAGCCTTCACAGCCCGTATGCTTCTTTATAACCACAACAGCCATACCACCATTTAGCTGCTTAACAATGCCAATATCTTCCATTTTCACTCCTCTTGCTTCAGAAGCTTGTATTCTATGCTGTCCACAAGCGCCTGCCATGATGCCTCAATAATGTTTTCAGAAACTCCTACAGTTTCCCACTTTGAAATGCCATCTCCAGACTCAACCAAAACGCGCACCCTGGCTGATGTACCAGCTCCTGCCGTAAGCACCCTTACTTTATAATCATACAGTGAAACATTCTTTAGTTCAGGATAAAATTTCTCAAGCGCCTTTCTGAGCGCGTTATCCATTGCATTCACAGGACCATGCCCTACAGCTGCAGTATGCTCAATTTTATTGTCAACCTTAAGCATTATGGTAGCTTCACTTGATGACGGCTGATTCCCCTTTCTCTTTTCTGTAATAAGCCTGAACCCGATGAGGTCAAAAAATCTTCTGTGTAGTCCCAGACTCTTTTTAAGCAGCAGCTCAAAAGATGCCTCAGCTCCTTCAAACTGAAACCCCTGATGCTCAAGATCCTTCAGTTTCTGGAGAATGGACCGCAGCTCAGGAGAGTCTGCATCGAGTCTTATGTTAAACTCATGCGCCTTTCTTAAAACATTACTCTTACCGGCAAGATCAGATATCAGAACCCTCCGGGAATTTCCTACCATGTCAGGCCTGATATGTTCATATGTTTCTGATCTCTTTTGAACAGCACTCACATGTATGCCGCCTTTATGAGCAAACGCGCTGTCACCAACAAAGGGCTGCCTCTTGAAATGCCTCAGGTTTGCTATCTCATTGATGAACCTGGATGCCTCCCGAAGTTTTTTTAGATCCTCATCTGATATGCATCTGTATTTTAGTTTTATCTGCAGGTTGGCCACAACTGAACATATATTTGCGTTGCCGCACCTTTCACCTATGCCATTTATCGTGCCCTGCACATGAGCAGCCCCTGCTTCAACTCCAACGATTGTATTGGCCACAGCACAGTCAGAATCATTATGAGCATGCATGCCAATTGGAAACCTTGTCGATTTTCTTACACCCTTAACAATCTTCCTCACCTCATCCGGGAGGGTGCCGCCGTTTGTATCGCACAATACCAGACAGTCAGCACCTGCATCTTCTGCAGCTTTAAGGCATTTGATCGCAAAGGTTGGATTGTTTTTATATCCGTCAAAAAAATGCTCAGCATCAAAAAAAACCTTGTCGAGATGCTTCTTTAAAAAAGCTATGCTGTTTTTGATAATCCTTAGATTTTCATCACAGGAAATTTTCAGTGCTTCCTTGACATGAAAATCCCATGTCTTGCCAAATATAGTGGCAGCACACACTCCTGATGTGAGCACTGATTTCAGGTTTGCATCATTCTCAGGTTTTAGACCAGGCCTGTGCGTACTTGCAAAAGCTGTAAGAACAGATCTGGACAGAGCAAGCTTTCTGGCTTCACGAAAAAACTCAGCATCCCTGGGGTTGGATCCTGGCCAGCCGCCCTCGATATAATGAATACCCAAATCATCCAGCTTGGCGGCTATACGCAGTTTGTCCTCAACAGAAAATGCTACATCTTCTGCCTGGGAGCCATCTCTTAATGTTGTGTCGTAAATCTCAATCTTGCGCATAGGCACCAGATACTGCTATTTGCCGGAGAGGCCAAAAGCCTCATGCAGCACTCTGACAGCAAGTTCAGTGTATTTTGCATCTATAACACACGAAACTTTTATCTCCGAAGTACTGATCATCAATATGTTTATGTTGTGCTCAGCAAGAGTCTCGAACATCTGCGCAGCAACTCCTGAATGAGTTCTCATGCCCACACCAACAACAGATATTTTTGCTATATCATCCCTCATATGAGAGGCCTTGGCTCCAAGAGAAGATACTATCTCCTCAGTAAGCTTTAGCGCTTTTTTGCTGTCTGTCTTCGGCACTGTGAATGACATGTCAGTGGACTTGCCGTCTCCGCTCACATTCTGCACTATCATATCAACAACTATATTTGCATCAGCAATCTGTTTAAATATTTTTGAGGCTATCCCCGGTTTATCAGGAACTCCCATAATTGTGAGTTTTGCCTGGTTTTTGTCATAAGCTACTCCAGATACTACTACCTGCTCCATATCCTTATCCTCCTTGGTGACCAATGTTCCGGGATTATCATTAAAACTGGATCTGACCACAACAGGCACATCATACTTCATTGCAAACTCTACTGACCTCGTCTGGAGCACCTTGGCACCAAGGCTGGTTAGTTCAAGCATTTCTTCATAAGATACTTTCTGAAGCTTTTTTGCCTCAGGAACAATATTGGGGTCTGTTGTATATACACCGTCCACATCTGTGTATATTTCGCAGACATCCGCATTCAGGGCTGATGCTATTGCCACAGCAGAAAGATCTGAACCGCCCCTGCCCAATGTAGTAACTTCATTATCAGCTATTGTTATCCCCTGAAATCCGGCAACCACAATAACATACCCTTCATCAAGGGCTTTTTTTGCCTTCTCCGCTGTTATCTTCTCTATCTTTGCCTTTGTATGCACTCCATCTGTAACTATTCCCATCTGTCTGCCTGTAAAAGCTACGGCCTTGAACCCCAGGTCTTCTATAGCCATCGCAGTCAGGGCGCTGGTGACGCGTTCACCTGATGATAAAAGAAGATCAAGCTCTCTTTCATTAGGATTTGCTGATACCTGGTTTGCGAGCGCTATAAGCTTATCAGTCTCTCCAGACATTGCTGATACCACAACCACTATCTTTTTGCCTTCTCTGGCAGACCTGGCAACTCTCTCTGCAACAGCCTTGATCCTGTCGACATTGGCTACTGAGGTGCCTCCGTATTTCTGAACGATCAACATTGCAATTAAGTCTCCTTTATTAGATAATCCATAATTGTGAAGCCTTTATCTATCCTGGTTATTTCCTTTAACTGAGCTATTGATTCGTTATACCTGATGTCTCCATTGTTTTTAGGTTTTGTACTGTCGAAAAGTGCAAATGGCACCGGCTCTTCAGTATGTGTCCTGACATCGACCGGCGTGGCATGATCAGGCATGAGCAGCACCCTGTGTTCAGGAAACCTCTCTTTAAGTCCAGCAAGCATCGGTCCTACAATACGGGAATCAAGATCCTCTATTGCCTTGATTTTATCCTTCACCTTTCCGGAGTGGCCTGCCTCATCAGGAGCCTCAACATGCAGATAGACAAAATCAACACTCTCAAGAGCATTTAACGCATACTCGGTTTTCGCTTCATAGTTGGTATCTATCCATCCTGTTGCTCCAGGCACATCCAGCACTTTCAACCCTGCGTATATACCAAGTCCCTTGGTAAGATCAACCGCAGAGATGAGCGCTCCGGTTATCCCGTATTTTTCCATATATGTAGGCATGTCGGGTTTTCGGCCCTGCCCCCATAACCATATGCTGTTGGCAGGTTTTTTATTGGCATTGATTCTGCTTTTATTCACCGGATGCTTCTGAAGAATATCCGTTGATCTTGACATAAGATCTCTCAGCACCTCGCTCTTTTTGCCTGAAGGCATATATGGAGCTGCCTCCTTCCCGAGTATGTCATGTGGAGGAGTTGTCTTTATATCAGCATCGCCATTTTTCCAGACCATAAGGTGTCTGTAGCTGACTCCGGGGAAAAATGAAATGACATTTGTTCCGAGCTCATCCTGAAGCACAGCCATTATATCCTGCGCTTCCTCAGTAGTAATATGTCCACTGCTGTAGTCATCCATAACAGCCGCTCTGTCAGCACCTGAATATCTGAGAGTAACAAGATTGCATCTGTATGCAACATCATGTTCATCCAGAGAGACGCCTATACTTGCAGCCTCAAGCGGAGCCCTGCCTGAATAGTAGAGTGCAGGATCATATCCCATGATGCTGAGGTTGGCAACATCAGAGCCAGGATGAAAGCCTTCAGGCACGGTCCTTACTATGCCGACAACACCCTGGCTCGCAAGGCTGTCCATGTTGTCAGTCTTTGCCTTCATAAGAGGGGTAAGACCGCCCAGAGCATCCATTGGCCGGTCAGCCATCCCATCACCTATAATCACAACATATTTCATAATATATTCTCTAACACTTCTCTTGTCGCCTTGTAATCAGCCTTTATCTTTGCAGGCTGACCAACAATTTTAAATGCTGTATCAGGATCCTTCAGTCCATGACCAGTAAGGGTACATACAACAGTGTCGCCTTTGCTGAAAAATCCCTCGCTGTGCAGTTTTATGATGCCTGCAAGAGAAGCTGCGGATGCAGGTTCGCAGAATATGCCCTCGTATGAGGCAATCGCCTTATACGCATATAGTATCTCCTCATCTGTGACAGCCTCTATCCTGCCTTTTGATTGATCCCTTGCAGCAAGTGCGCCCTGCCAGCTCGCAGGATTGCCAATTCTTATAGCAGTAGCAATTGTCTCAGGATTCTCAACAGGTCTGCCGAGTACGATCGGCGCTGAGTTTGCTGCCTGAAAACCGAGCATCACGGGCAGAGAAGATGTTACTCCTTTTTCCCTGTACTGCCTGTACCCCTTCCAATATGCAGTTATATTGCCAGCGTTGCCAACAGGCAGCGCATGGTATTTCGGAGCAGACCCGAGCTGATCACAGACCTCAAAAGCAGCAGACTTCTGCCCTTCAATCCTGAAGGGATTTATCGAATTCACAAGAGTAATAGGATAGTTTTCAACTACTTCCTTTACTATATTAAGAGCCTCGTCAAAATTGCCCTCAATCTGGAGCACATGCGCTCCATGCACAAGCGCCTGCGCAAGTTTGCCAACAGCTATTTTGCCCTCTGGTATCAAGACAATCGCTTTTATACCCGCACGCGCAGCATATGCTGCGGCAGATGCAGATGTATTGCCGGTTGAAGCGCAGATGATCGCCTTTGCGCCATCTTCAACTGCTTTTGAAATGGCTAATGTCATGCCCCTGTCTTTAAATGAACCTGTGGGGTTTGCTCCATCAAATTTCAAATAGATATCAAGATCCAGTCCCAGCTTTTTTTGTAAATTACCTGTCTTGATAAGAGGCGTATTGCCTTCGTGAAGCGTTACTACAGGCGTGGTTTCAGTTACAGGAAAAAACTCTCTGTAGCGATCGATTATGCCCTTCCAGATCGACCCCGAACTTCGATATTCTCCAATTTGCATAAACTCTCCGTTATTTATTTTGCCGAACAAGATAGACTTGTTTGTCCAAGGCTATGCCATGTCCGGCCGACTCATCGTCTACTGAACGATATCTCCCTCTATAAGCTCAACTTCTATACCCTGATCTCTCAGGTACTGCACACCGCTGTTAACCTGATCTTCCTGTCCGTCAAGTTCAAGTATCATCTCGCCAACAGTATCAGTAATTCTGGCGCGCCTTATGTTTGGTATAATCTCAAATCGCTTGGACATGGTAAATATCACAGGCTCCTTGATAAGATCCTGTGGAAATGTGAGCTTGACTCTCATTTTCATATTCTCCTCCATAATGCCTGATTTTGGTTAGATAAGATCCGCTTCAGGCTTCTTTTGGATGCTGCATTATTTGCTGCCGCCTGCTATCGCAGGGATGATCGAGACTTCGTCTCCATCATTAATAATCGTCTGTTCAGCCTGAAGAAATCTTATATCCTCTTCATTAACATATATATTTACAAACCTTCTGACCTTGCCGCCTTCAACTATTCTTTCTCCTATGCCAGGAAATCTGGTCTCAAGATCATTGATTACATCAATCACAGATCCCGGCACAGACTCAATCTCTTCAACCCCGTTGGTAAGCTTCTGAAGCGGGGTGGGTATCCTCACATTTACTGCCATCAAACACCTCCATATATTCTATATATCCACTTTAAGTTCAAAATACTAACCAATATTTCCGAGCACCTCTTCAAATGCCTCAAGATTAGGTTTTATATGATGCACTTGCACAGTCTTGCCTGCGATAGCCTCCTGCGTCTTGAGTCCATTGCCTGTTATGCAAATTACTGTTGTATCATTTTTGCCAATATAACCCTGCTGAATAAGTTTCTTTGCAGCAGCCATTGTGACACCGCCTGCTGTTTCAGCAAATATACCCTCAGTACTCGCCAGGAGTTTTATTCCCTCAACAATCTCCTCATCAGATACATCTTCAGCATATCCGCCGGTCTCCCTGACAACCTGAGATGCATAGAAACCATCTGCTGGATTCCCGATAGCAAGGGATTTTGCTATGGTATTCGGCTTTACAGGTCTTATAACATCAGTACCCTGCTTTATAGCAGCTGATATAGGAGAACATCCTGTTGCCTGGGCAGCAAACATCTTAGTATCGAGTTCCTTTATAAGACCTATCTCCTTAAACTCCTTGAATGACTTCCACACTTTAGTCAAAAGGGATCCGCTGGCACACGGAACAACAACATTATCAGGCGCCTTCCACCCAAGCTGTTCTATAATCTCAAAACCCTGCGTCTTGGAACCTTCTGCATAGAAAGGCCTTATGTTAATATTCACAAAAGCCCATTTATATTTATTTGCTATCTCACTGCAGAGCCTGTTAACTTCATCATAATTGCCATCAACTGCCACAACATTTGGTGCATATATAAGAGAGGCAGTAATCTTGCTCTGTTCAAGAGAGGCAGGGATAAAGACAAATCTTGTAAAACCTGCTTTTGCTCCAAGACCAGAGACAGCATGGGCAAGATTGCCTGTGGATGCGCATGCAACTGTATCAAAACCAAACTCTTTCGCTTTAGTAAGAGCAACCGCAACCACCCTGTCCTTAAATGAAAGAGTCGGATGGGCAACAGTATCATCCTTGATGTACAGCTCTTTCATTCCAAGCTCCTCAGCAAGTCTCTCTGCCCTGACAAGCGGAGTATAGCCTGAATTGAGTCCAACCTGGGGATCACCATCAATCGGCAGAAGCTCTTTATATCTCCAGAGATTCTTTTCGCGCTTAAGAATATTACTACGGGTCAGAACCCTCTTGATCTTCTTATAGTCATAAGCAACTTCAAGCGGTCCAAAACAAAATTCGCAGACATATATGGGATCAACAGGATACTCCCTGCCGCATTCTCTGCATTTAAGTCCTCTTACAAAACCCATTATCCCTCCTTCACTCCGCATAATACACACTCTTACCATAGTATGGTTTATTAGTTTTAAAATATATTTTATCTTAAAACCCCTTAAAAATTAAAGCCAAAGAGTAAAACAGTCTTCATAAACCCTTTTTTAGTTCATAAAACTGCCCATTTTTGAGCAAATAACATGATATCCTTTTGAAAAACAAAGGGATCATGGCTAAGGGATGTTGCTGATTATTAAAACAGCAGAAAACTACTAAACAACCTCGACAGATATTTCGGACACCTCTTGCTCCCTGATCATAAATGCCCGCACTTCTGGAATGCCGGATGCAAGGCCCACTATTACATAGGCTGCTGCATCATAAAAAGCGAGATCCCTGTCTTTTTGAGAAGGCTTTGGCTCTGACACAGGATGAGAATGAAATACAGCAATAATCCTGAGTCCCTCACGCCTCATGTCTTTCATCACCCTGAACTGCTCAGCCGGATCCATCAGATAGCTTGAGGGAGATCTGTCTATATTGGTCATCTTGTAAATCCTGGTTATCCGGTCATTGCAGCCCGCCAGAATACCGCAGCCCTCATCAGGAAAATAGCTTGCACAATGCTCAAGCATATCAGAATATATATCAGAAGGGATAACAAGCCTGTTCATTGTCATGACCTACAAACAGCCCGGGATATTTATCAATGGATTGTCACCACATACAGGACACTCCCTGTTTCTATCCACATTCACCCTCCTGATTTCAGATTTGAGCCCATCAAAAACCAGCAGAGCATTTACAAGCGGCTTACCAATTCCTGTAACAAGTTTTAGCACTTCCAGCGCCTGAAGCGAACCGATTACACCAGCAAATGCTCCAAGTATGCCGCTCTGACTGTTCAAAGCCTCATCATCAGGATCCAGCGCTTCAAAAATACATCTGAAGCAGTGCCCTTGCCCTGGTATAACAGTTGTAACATGACCGGCAAATCCGGATACCGCACCGCTTACAAGCGGCTTTTTCATCATTACACTGGCATCGTTAAGCAGATATCTGGCAAGGAGATTGTCACTGCAGTCAACGATAATATCATAGTCTTTTATACAGGCAGCAATATTGTCTGCAGTGATCCTGTGCGGCATAGCTATAAAATCAATGTCAGGATTGAGCGCCTTGAATGAGAGTCCGGCGGATTCTGTCTTGTTCATACCTATCCGCTCTGTATTGTGGGCAATCTGCCTTTGCAGGTTGCTCAGATCAACGACATCATTATCAGCAGCGCAGAGTCTGCCGATACCTGCTGCTGCGAGATAGTAGCCTGCTGCGGATCCAAGTCCGCCTGCGCCTGCTATAAATACTTTGGCTTCCGAGATCTTCTGCTGGCCTGATAAACCTATATCAGACAGTATAATCTGGCGGTGGTATCTCTGAAGCTGTTCAGGAGTAAACTCCTTTTTCATAAGCTGATCCTGTTACAAGATTTTTAATTCTCAGGACTCCGGACCTTCAACTCTTATGAAGAGCGTCCTGTCTGACACAACAGGCAGTCCATCTATCTCCTTAACAGCACTTATGACATCGCTCTCCTTTGCCCGATGAGTCAGCACAACCAGAGGTACTGATCCACTCTTGCTGCGGCCCTTTTGTATTACTGAAGCAATGCTTATATTTCTACTGCCAAGTATGCCCGAAATCCTTGACAGCACTCCGGGCTTATCAAACGCAGAGAATCTGAAATAGTACATGCTCTCTATGTCTTCCATGCTCTTGAGCCTTGCACCTGTATTGACAGCAAGTATCCCCGGCACTCTGCCAATGCTTCCTGCTGCCATATTCCGCGCAATATCCACAATATCAGCCACAACAGCGCTTCCTGTCGGCATATCACCTGCACCCCTGCCATAATAAAGTGTAGAACCTACAGCATCGCCTTCAACAAATACGGCATTGAATGCTCCGTCAACCTTTGAGATAAGGTGTTCATGCGGTATCATGGTGGGATGCACTCTCATCTCTATGGCCCCATCCGCAGCCTTGGCAATAGCGAGCAGCTTAACCTTGTAGCCAAGTTCTGATGCCAGCTCAATATCCTGGGCAGTCAGCCTCGTGATGCCCTCTTTATAAACATTTTCATAGGAAAGCTTTATTCCGTATGCCAAAGATGAGAGTATTGTGAGTTTATGAGCTGTATCAATGCCCTCAACATCAAAGGTCGGATCTGCCTCTGCATAGCCGAGTGCCTGCGCCTCTTTCAATGCATCCTCGAACTCAACCTTCTCATATGTCATTTTTGTGAGTATATAGTTGGATGTGCCGTTTATGATTCCGTAAACTGCAAGTATATTGTTGCCTATGAGCCCTTCGCGCAACACTTTTATTATAGGAATGCCGCCTGCGACAGACGCCTCAAATCCGATCTCAACACCGCATCTGGCTGCTTCTGCAAATATTTCATTGCCCTCTGTTGCGAGCAGTGCCTTGTTTGCAGTAACAACATGCTTGCCGTTTTTCAAAGCCTCAAGGATAAACTCTTTTGCAGGATGTATGCCTCCCATCAGCTCAACGACAATATCTATTTCAGGATCGTTGAGAAGCATCCTGGCATCGTTTATCAATACACCGTCAGCCAGCTTCACTCCCCTGTCTCTGGATGTATCAAGATCTGCTATCTTTCTAACAGATATGTCCAGACCGGTCCTCTGCTTTATTGTTCCGGCATTTTCGGTTAGTATTTTTACAGTACCAGTACCAACCGTACCAAAACCGATTATGCCGATTCCAATATTTTTTCCCTCCATCAGCTTATCCCCTTAAATGCTTTTTCTACAGCTAAGCGCCTTTTTTATTCCGCTGACAGCCTGTCTTATTCTATGCTCATTTTCGACAAGGGCAAAGCGGACATACTCATCACCGCCTTCTCCAAATCCTATTCCAGGAGACACAGCCACCTTGCCCTCTGTTATAAGATATTTGCAGAATTCGAGTGACCCCATCTTCCTGAACTGCTCAGGAATTCGTGCCCATGCAAACATGGTAGCTTTTGGAGAATCAACTGCCCAGCCAGCCTTGTTGAGCCCCTTTATAAGTTCATTTCTTCTGGATTCATATATCTTTCTAAAATCCTCTACGCAGTCCTGGGGTCCTCTCAAGGCAACTATACTGGCTATCTGTATGGGCTGGAACATTCCATAGTCAAGATAACTCTTTATCTTTGTGAGCGCTCCAACAACCTCTTTATTGCCAACACAAAAACCAACCCTCCAGCCGGCCATTGAGTAGCTTTTGGTGAGAGAAAAGAATTCCACTCCAACATCCTTTGCGCCTGGCACCTGGAGAAAGCTCGGGGCCTTGTACCCGTCAAATACAAGATCAGAATATGCAAAATCATGGATCACAATCACATTATTCTCTTTGGCAAAATCCACAATCCTGGTGAAAAAATCGAGGCCATCTACTGTCATGGTTGTAGGATTGTGCGGAAAGTTCATTATAAGCATCTTTGGCCTTGGCCATGTTGTCTTGAAGACCCTCTCCATCTCTTCAAAAAAGTTTATGCCCTCTCCGATAGGGATGCTTCTTATCTCTCCGCCGGCAATAATAACGCTATACGGGTGTATAGGATAAGAAGGAGTTGGAGTCATTACAACATCACCAGGCTGAATCGTAGCAAGAGCCAGATGTGAAAGCCCCTCTTTTGATCCGATGGTCACGACAGCCTCAGTTTCAGGATCAAGGTCAACATCATAGCGCCTCTTGTACCACTCTGTTATCGCAACTCTCAGCTGGGTTATGCCCCTTGAGGCAGAATATCTGTGGTTTTTAGGGTTTCTGGATGCTTCACAAAGCTTGTCAATAACATGCTGCGGAGCAGGCATGTCAGGGTTGCCCATGCCCAGGTCAATTATATCTTCGCCCCTTCTTCTGGACTCCATCTTCAGATTGTTCACTATCGCAAAAACATAAGGCGGCAGTCTCTTGATCCTGTTAAACTCGAACATTTATATTCTCCTCCATTTATCGCCTTGAAGCATGAGGCCCGGGAAGTTCAAATGCTTCATGTGCATTCATTGAGCTCCTCACCATAGGTCCTGAGGCTGCATACTCAAATCCCATTTCATATGCCTTATTTCTATAGTATTCGAATGTGCAGGGCTTTATGTATTCTACAACAGGGATACTCTTTTTTGTAGGTCTCAAATACTGCCCAATTGTAAGAAAATCACAGCCGGCTGCTCTAAGATCTGTCATGGTCTCTATAACTTCATATTCCTGCTCACCCAGTCCAAGCATAAATCCTGATTTTGTTTTTGTGCTGCCAGATATCTGTCTGGCAGATCTGAGCAGATCAAGAGACCTCTTATATACTGCCTGAGGCCTGACACTGCCGTATAATCTGCTGACAGTCTCTATATTGTGATTAAGCACACCAGGGCAAGCATCAAGAACAGTTTTCAACGCGTAAATACTGCCTTTGAAATCAGGTACAAGCACCTCTATCCTCACATCCGGACATAAAGATTTAACAGCATTAATGGTCAAGGCAAACTGTGCTGCCCCTCCGTCAGGAAGATCATCCCTTGTTACTGATGTGATAACAGCATAATCAAGCTTCATGCCTTTTACTGCAGCAGCAATTCGCTCTGGTTCATCAGGATCAACCGGAAACGGGCTGCCAGACTCAACAGAACAGAAAGCACAATCCCTTGTACACCTGCTGCCAAGTATCATAAAAGCAGCAGATGGCCTGCTGAAGCATTCTGACTTATTAGGACACCTCGCTTCTTCGCAGACAGTCCTGACTCCATACTGCCTCAGCACAGCCTTCGTTTTTCTGAGAGATGACATTCTCTTTGAATATGAAGATTTTATCCATTCAGGAAGACGCATTATTTTAGGATACAGGAAAAAGCATCATGTATTAAAGATAAAAAAGGCCTGCTGATGCAGGCCCGGAGATTATTTATTGGTTTGTGCTATATCTTTTCAACATTAGCAGCTTTTACGCCGCGGTCACCCTCGACAATGTCGAATTTTACCCTCTGCCCTTCTGCCAATGTTTTAAACCCCTCATTTTTAATTGCTGAATAGTGGACAAAAACCTCCTGACCATTATCCTGCTGAATAAATCCATACCCCTTTGATTCGTTGAACCACTTAACCTTCCCTTCGTAAGACATAAGAAATGCCCCCTGTTTAACACCGGCTTGCCGGGTAGCTTATAGCCGTATATGACACGACCATAGCTCTTTATACCATGAGGTCAAATCAAATGTCAAAACAAAATTAGCCTTGAAAAATCAAAGCGATCGAAGATCATATCAATCCTGAATCAGCATTTTTTATTTGAATATGTTAAACTAATCAGGAATTTCAGGAGTTTTTGACCGTATGCATCTGGGCCGCAAAGACTTTTGTCCTTGTGGCCTTTATACATTGTATCCTTCTTCTGAATGTTCAATACGGATAAGGAGGTTACCAATGTCAGAAGGAACAGTTAAGTGGTTCAACGAATCAAAAGGTTTCGGCTTCATCACATGTGAAGACGGGACAGATGTGTTTGCACACTATTCATGCATTCAGAGCAACGGGTTTAAATCCCTTGCTGAAGGCGACAGAGTAAGCTTTGATACTGAAAAAGGCCCTAAAGGCCCCAAAGCAGTCAACATAGTAAAACTTTAGTCTGACACCCCCTTGCGCAAGCAAGGGGGACTTCACAAGGAGGATGACTTGATCAAAAGAGAAAAAAACAACGAACGACTGGAAAGAAAACAGAATAAGATTGATGCGGGTATTTTGTCAGATGTTTACCCAAACATGAACTCCATAGTCATTCGTATGAACTACTACCATAAACATTCTGATGCATCATACATGCAGAGAACCATAAACTTTTATCCCCAAAGCGCTGCTTATTTTCATATGGAATGCATGAAGAGTGAATGTACAAACGGTGGATTTGATCTCGGTCCTGCAATATCAAAAATGTCTAAAAAACGCATTACATCAGACAAGGGTGAAATGCAGTGCCGCGGCAACGGAGAAGCCGGTCATGTACATATTGATTACAGTATAGCTATTAAATACTCTAAATCTAAAAAATAATTTTAAACATTTTTTAATTTAATCTAAACTCTGCCCTACTGTTCTTGAGTTTCTGTTTCTTTTCAGGAGCAAGCGATTTTGTCTCTATCAGAAAGACCCTTTGTGGTTCTATCTTATCAGATTTAATTATATATTCCTTTACTGAAGCAGCTCGGCTTTTAGCCAGAAGCCGCAAATCATCTTCAGTTATCCTGATGTGGGTAAGAATCAGCTTCTCCATCTCAGAAGACGGAATATCCTTAACCATGCCTATAATATTTCTAGGCTTTGGAAAACGCTCTTCCCTGTAGGCAGCTTTCAATAGATCAGCATATTCTTTTCCATCTATTGTCACTTCATCAAGAGTCAAGCTTGTAGATCCGGTTTTAGCAAGTCTCTTGAGTTTCTGTGCCTTTAGCTTACGCTGAAATGTCAACTGCAACAAAGCCTCTTTATCCTTATCAGGATCAGCATAACCCTCTATTTCAAGCTTGAGACCAGGCCTGTCCGAGAGTGCTTTGATAAGATTATCCAGCTTTTTTGAATCAATCTCATTTATTGATGATGATGCATATTCAAATTCGAGATAGCTCAATTCTTCACCGCCACCAAACAGCGCGCCAAGCAGTGCAAAAGGTGATGTTGCAGCCTTTACAAGAAGGTTAACAATAACCTTGAGTATGATACTGCCTATGCTGAATTTAGGATCATCAAGACTGCCTGATACCGGCACATCAAGATCAATCTCGCCTCTCCTGTTTTTCAGCAGTGCTATCGCTAATTTGACAGGCAGTTTTGTTGCTGTCGGACTTTCAATTTTATCACCGAGCGTAAGCTGGTCAAGCTGTATATTGTTCTGTGCTTCAAGCCTGCGTTTAGCTATGCTGTACTTCAGATCAAAATTAAGCTTGCCTTTCTGGATATTATAGCCGACATATTTGCCTGCATAAGGGCTGACAGGACTCAGATCCATATCCCTGAATTTGAAATCCAGATTCATAAATAGATCATCAGGAAATGGATAAATCTTTCCTGTTATCTCCAAAGGCGCATACTGATCAAACTTCCCTCGCAGGTTCAGGTCAGCAGGCTTTTTACTATCCATTGTTATGCCCAGTATGCTGCCACCAATTTCTGTGAGTTTTGCAGAGTAGTTTGGCTTGATTAGATTATCAGCAAAATCTATTGTGCCTGCCTGCATTGTTATCTGATCAACTTTAATATCAATTTTTTGAGTCGTTCGGACTGCATCCTTTTTTATGTCAGTATCAGTTGTTACTGTCTCTGGTTGTTCTGTATGATTCTTTTTAGCTGCTGACTTTTCTTTGCTGTTCTGTGATTTGATAGTCCTTCTTTCGGAACTATCAGCTATCATATGCTGAAGATTTGTAGTGCCATCAGGATTTATAACAATTTTTGAGTAAAAGTCTGTAAGACTCACTTTATTGATAATTGCCTTATTAGGGTTAATCCCAACTTCCAGATCACTCAGTGCAAGAGCATTCCATTTAAGAAAATCTGCTGCTCCATCCTTCTCAACAGTCGCAAAATCAGTAACAACCATCTCTCCGCTAAATTCACCGGTTAATTCTTTGTGTTCGTTAAAAGAGCCATGTAATCTGCCATTTGCAGATACATCTCCCTTTGTGACCAATATACGTATCTTTTCAGTAAAATAAGGCTGAAAAGGACTAATACTGATATTATGCAAGGCAATCTCAGCCTCAGCAGTCAACGGATCAAGCCCAAAAGAACCTGAGGTTTCAAACCTGCCGATATCATTGACAACTGATGCTGCTCTGAATTCAGTTTTTATATTCTTTTTTGTAGAGATATTTTTCGCATTGACTGAAATATCGGAAAGCTTCGACTTAACAGAAGGAGAAGTAGAGTTATCATCAAACTCGACTCTGTAATCATCACTTTTGAAATTTAAAAGACTAAAAACCCAGGCATCCTCAGATACCGCATCCTTATTCTTACTCTCATTCGTCTTTTGTGATAAAGAATTATATTTTTCATGCGATACAGATTCATGAGGGGCATGTGTCAAGAATAGACTCTGAATATTCATGCGGCCATCTTTTGACTTGATAACCTTGATCATACCCTGCGATGTACTGACATCACCCAGGATTAAACTCTTTGTCATCAGGTTTATCTCACCTTTCCGTAGTGATAATGCAGGAACAGAGATAAACGGCTCCTCAGCATCATGTCTCTTTAAAGCCAGGGTCTTAAGATCAGCACTAATAGAGTGAAAAGTTTTCTTTTTTTCTGAAACTGAATATTCTGCTGCAAGATCAAGCATACCCGTTTGCAGATCAAAATTCAGCCCCTCCTCGTAGTATGGGCTATACTTTGCGAGATGAATAGACCTTAAACTCAAATCTCCCTCAACAGAAAAGGGCTCTGCTACAAAAAGACCCGAAAGTTTCAGTCCCTCATCAGATTCTGTCTGGAGTGATGCCTTGTATTTGGAGGCTGTATCAGGTCTATTCGAAAAGTCTGTTATTACTGCTTCAATATTTTCAAGCTTCGTCTTAAAAGTTTTTTTATTGCTAAGGTCATTAAAAACTATCCTGCCGGATTTGAGAATTATTTCAGATGCCTCGACTATAACCTGACTATCACTTGAAACTGGGGTCTCTTTGCCTTGCTTATGCTCTGGTTCTGTCTTGTGCATATCATTATTTTTTGCAGGCATGAGATCCATAAGATTAATCCCTTGCTCAGACCTGAGCATATTTATTTTTGGAGAGTCGATAAGTGCCCTTGATATATGAATTGTTCTATCCATAAGATCAGAAGCATCAATATTTATTGCAATAGACGGTATGGATATCATTTCAGCATTGTTGCCATCCTTAACAACAAGTTTGTCCAGATTAAAATCACCTGTTAAGCTGAAAGACGGAGGCTTGTCCTTATACTGTTTATAAGATATTTTTGTATCTATGCTGAAAAGTGCTGACTCGATCTTTGCCTTTGGCTTTGAAGGGAGATATGCAAGGTAATAAGGAAGATCAAGATTTTTGACATTAAAATCAATCATTGTTTCCATTGAATCTGCAAATGGTTTTGTCCTGCCCTGTGCAATAAAAAGCGTATCATTTAAAACAGCAGAAAAATGTGGCTCAATATATGTTTCAACATAGTGAGCCCTGTTAGAGACAAACGGCAGAGTTATAACTATATCATTCACAATATGATTCGTCTTCTTGAATAAATCAATAAACTCAACTTTACCGCCGGCAATTTGTATGTTATTAATAGAAAACTGAAATGGTTCTTTTTTTGTTTCAGTTTTTTTTGCATTATCAGGCTTGATCAAATCAGAGTAATTAAATGTATCATTTTCATTTCTTACAACTCTGATAAAGGGATACTCAAGATATATTTCATCAACAATTATTCCGCTTTTAAGCATGGAAAGGCTATGCAGATTAAGACGCAGCTTTGAAAAAGAGAGAAAGTCCTTGTCAGAATTTTGCTCCTTGATAACCATTTTTTCTATGGTTACAACAAGATTATACGGATTAACCTTTACACTTTCTACTGAAACACTTCTATGAAGGGTTTCAGAGAGTTTGTTCACAAGAATTGACTTGATTACTGGCGGAAGTATAAAAAACCCTGTAACAGAAAAGAGAACAAGCAAAAGCAATAAAATAATTAAGGTTTTTTTGATTCTCTTCCTGGATATCATTTGATTAGTTTTACTTATATGGTATATTTTTGCAAGATTTACCATATAAATTCAATATTCAAGGGCCACTATATCAAATTGCATATCACTATCACTTGCTCAATTTACTAACAATATTTTCTTGGCTTTTGTCTTAAAAAACAATGGAGTAAATTTCCATCAAAATTTTCCGATAAAATAATTGAGATGATAATAACTGGCTCTGACATAAAAATGTCCTCAATGCACTCCTTTGAACAGAAGAAAAGCGTAAAGGAAGATCTGCGCATATGGTTCGACAGTCCTGAACAGGGACGCGATTCCAGACAGGCTTTTGGCATAAGATCTTCGGAAAAGATATCCATATCAGAAAAATCAAAGGAGATGCTTCATGCCAAAACAAAAGGAACAGAATCAGCTGATTTATCCGTAGAAAGTCCTGCTGATAATAAAACATTCATTATAAAGCTGATGATAGAGGCCCTAACTGGCAAAAAAATAAGGATACTCGGGACCTCAGACCTTCAGAACCAGGATAAGAATGACATGGAGACTCTGGAACATAATGCCGCGCAGCAGGCAGATGCGTCCGGGCAGCAGCGTGAAGGATGGGGTCTTGTATATAATTACGAAGCAACACACATGGAAAGAGAGAGAATGGCGTTCAACGCTCAGGGTGTTATCAATACAGCTGACGAAGAGAAGATAAAGTTCAATCTGAATCTAAAAATGGACAGAGCCTTCATCTCGACTGAAAGTGTAGACATTCGCATGGGCGATGCTGCCAGAGTTGTTGATCCGCTTGTTATAAACTTTAACGGCTCAGCAGCTGAACTCACAAGTACAAAATTTGAATTTGACCTTGATTCTGACGGTACTATGGACAAGATATCCTTTGTTGGTCCAAACTCCGGTATTCTTGTTTTTGACAAAAATAATGACGGAATGGTGAACAATGGCTCAGAACTTTTCGGTCCGGCAACCGGCAATGGATTTAATGAGCTCGCTGCTTATGATGATGACGGCAATAACTGGATAGACCAGAACGATGCTGTTTACGAAAGTCTGCGTATATGGACAAAAACAAACAACGGTGAAGATTTACTGAGAACTCTGACTGAGGCTGGAGTAGCAGCCATTGGTCTTCAGAATCTCGAGACGCAATTCAGCTTGACAGATGCTTCAAACAATCTTAACGGTCAGCTCGCCAGAACAGGTCTGTATGTATCTGCAGACAGAACAGTAGGCACTGTTCAACAGGTGGATCTGGTCATCTGAATTCTGTTTCTGCATATTACTAAACTGACTGCCTCAAAGCCGTATTGTTTTACTCTGCTCAATTAATTACAATAAAAGAATGTTTGACGCTATCCTTTTAAGCATAATACCTCTTCTGGTAGCCATCAATGCTGCCGGAGTTGTTCCAATATATATAAGCGTAACTGCCAACATGCAGGCAAATGAACGCAAACGCATTGCCATGCAGTCTGTCTTGACAGCCTTTCTGGTATGCCTGTTTTTTGCTTTCCTCGGCTCTGCCGTATTCAGCATGCTCGAGATCAGGCTCCATGATTTCATGATTGCAGGCGGCATACTTCTTTTGGTTATATCAATATCAGACATACTCAAGACATCTGATAAATATACAAAATCTGTATCAGATCTCGGAGTTGTGCCGCTCGGGACTCCCCTGCTTGCCGGACCCGCTGCGCTCACAACAACCCTGATACTTGTTGGAAGATATGGGTATCTCCCTGTAATAATCTCTCTGCTGCTGAATATGATGCTTGCCTGGCTATTGATGAACAGGGCCTTTTTAATAATAAGACTGATTGGAGACAATGGTGCAAGGGCAATTACAAAGATAACTTCTCTGATACTTGCTGCAATCGCTGTTAAACTGATCAGAACCGGCATCACAGAGATACTAAATCTTTCATAAATTAAAAATATCCAACAGGATTTTACAAATAAAAACCCTTATGAACAAAAATATACAGATTCAGACAATAATCAGGCGGCTTAAGAAAGAGTATCCTGGATCAAAAACAGAACTTTTTTACGGAACTCCTTTTCAACTGCTTGCTGCAACAATAATGTCAGCACAGACAACTGATGTGCTTGTAAACAGAGTTGCTGAACCTATATTTAAAAGATATAAAACAGCAGATGATTTTCTTGAATTATCTGTTAATGAATTAGAGATAATGATTAAATCAATAAACTACTATAAAACCAAAGCCAGAAATATTCTTGGCTCTGCCGCGATCATTAGGGATAGTTTTGGTTCCAATGTTCCAAAAACAATGCATGAGCTTGTAACACTTCCAGGAGTAGCACGAAAAACAGCAAACATTGTACTCTCTGAAGCATACGGCATAAATGAAGGCATAGCTGTTGATACTCATGTAAAGAGACTATCCATGCGTCTCGGTCTGAGCAACAATACAGACCCTGTAAAAATTGAACAGGACCTTATGCTCATAACAAAACAAAAAGATTGGCAGCTCATCTCTAATCTGCTGATTTTTCATGGCAGGAGGGTATGCAATGCAAAAAACCCTAAACATGATGCATGTGTGCTTGCGGACATCTGCCCATCAAAGGATATCTAATCTACTTTAGAAGCGACTTCACCTTATTTATAATCGCAGAAGCTGATATCCCCTCATACTCGAGCAGCTCTTCAGGGCTTCCGCTTTTTGGCATCTTGGTTACTGCAAGGCTATGAATCTCTGTCCGTGAACCTGAAAGCGCAGACCGCACTGCTTCACCCAGTCCGCCCTCCGCATAATGGTCTTCAACAGTGATAATCAACCCTGTATCCTCTGCTGCTTTTGTCAGTGTCTCCACATCTACAGGTTTAATACTGTACAGATCTATCACTCGGATTTTTATTCCTTCTGACTTCAAGACATCATACGCTGCAAGAGCCTCATGAAGAGTGATTCCTGCTCCTACAACTGAGGCTGCGTCCTTGTCGCTCTGTCTCACAACCATACTGCCTCCTATACTGAATTCATCATCAGCAGTATAGATTACAGGGGTATCCTTTCTGGTTGTACGGAGATAAACAATCCCGCTATGCTTTGCTGCTGTCTCTACAAGGCGCTCAGCAGACACAGCGTCGGATGGATAAAGTACAACGCTATCCAGGAGAGTCCTGAACATTGCAATATCTTCGAGTCCCATCTGGGATGCTCCATCTTCACCAATCGAAACTCCGGCATGTGAACCGCAGAACTTTATATTTGCATCAGAGTAACGCGCCATTCTTATCTGGTCAAAGGTCCTTGTAAGAAAAGCAGCGAATGAGGACACAAATGGAATTTTGCCTCTTTTTGATAATCCCAGTGCAGTACCAACCATATTCTGTTCAGCAACAAACATCTCAAAAAATCTATTCGGATATTTTTCCTTGAACAGTTCAGCATATGTAGAGTTGCCAACCTCAGCATCAAGAACAATCATCTCTGGATATGAAGATGCAATTCTGGAGAGAGCTTTTCCGTAAGCATATCTCGTGGCAACTTTTTGATCCGGATTATAGTTGATATTATCAAAAGGGATGCGCATCTCTGCAGCAGGCTTGATATAACTGGGAACAGATATATCAAGTCTCAATGATTTATCAACAATACCGATCTCTTTGATTGCTGTGTCGGCATCATCTTTTTTAAGCGGCTTGCCATGCCATTCGCCTCTGTTCTCAAATATGGAGACTCCTTTTCCTTTGAGGGTTCTGGCTATTATCATGAGCGGAGTATCAGGAGCATCACCTATATGACTGTATGCTTCTTTAATCTCATCAATCGAGTGTCCATCAATTACTATAGTCTCCCAGCCAAACGATGCAATTCTTTTTTCATATACAGCTGTATTATGGCCAAGCATGGTCTGTCCGCGCTGGCCTAATCTGTTGACATCAAGGATACCAATAAGGTTTCCAAGTCTGTAATAAGACGCAAGCTGAAGAGCTTCCCACTGGGAGCCCTCTGCCATTTCACTATCTCCAAGCAGCACAAAGGTTCTGTATGGCAGGTTATCTATGTATTTGGCATTAAGCGCCATGCCAACCCCTATTGAAAGACCCTGCCCAAGAGAACCTGTTGCAGCCTCTGTAAAAGCAAAAGCTGGTGTTGGATGCCCTTCGAGTCTGCTGCCAAACCTTCTCATTGTCATAAGTTCAGTCTCAGTCAGCTGACCTGCTGCCAGCCAAAGGGAGTAGAACAACGGAGATGCATGCCCTTTTGAGAATATAAGCCTGTCATTATTCGGCATGTCAGGATTCTGCGAATCAAACCTGAAGTATCCATTGAAAAAGAGAACCGCCATCAGCTCTACTGCTGACAGGGATGATGTTGGATGACCTGAGCCTGCTTCCGTGGTTGATGCTATTATGAAATGCCTTAACAGTCTGGCTATATCTTCAATCTTCTGTTTATCAGGCATCACAGGTGTTTATGCCTCAATCCTTCTGTTCAGTCATTTTTACATAAGACATTCTGAGGCTATAAAGCATATCAGTAAGAATCTTCTGCTCATCAGGCAAGAGGTTTCCCTTTGTCTTTTCCTCAAGCATTCCAAGGGTATCTATAAAATATTTTGCCTGTTCCGGATCTGATTGACCTGAATCGGGTCCCATTCCCATGCACATATATGCCATTGAAGATATGCTCATCATATGAGTCATAAAGCTTGCCTCTGGAAGCGGGGCTGCCTGCTTTTCAGGAGCTGCTTCTGTATTTTTCTCTTTTTTATCCTTGACAGGCTCTTGATCAATATTTTCTGCTGCAGCAGTGCGTTTATCCCTTACTTCAAAATCTTTTTCCATAACTCCTCCGGCAATTCAATAAAATTCCTTCAGTATTTTCTCAATCTCCTTATTATCCGGCAATACAGATTTATAAGGATGATATAAAGAATTAATACGGGTCTCTATCGTCTGTCTGCTGTTTTTATATATTACACCTATGGGTATCTCATCACCCCACTCAAAAGATTTTTTTAAGGCCTCCATTCTGTCTTCCGGATTATATTCAGTACCAAGTTCTCTTACTCTGCTGCCGTACCACTCATATGTATTCAATTTGTTAAAGGTAACGCAGGGCTGGAGAATATCAACAAGCGAAAACCCCCGGTGACTAACAGCCTGCTTTATCATTGATTTAAGATGCTCTTTATTGCCAGCGTAGCTCCGTGCAACAAAGCTGCAGTCCATTGCAACAGCGAACGCCAGAGGATTGAACTGTTCTGACAAGACTCCGGATGGCTGAACCTTTGTCTTCATGCCATGCATGCTCGTTGGCGATGCCTGTCCTTTGGTCAGACCATATATCTGATTGTTGTGAACAAAAAGCTTTATATCAGGATTCTTTCTTATAGTGTGAAGCAGATGATTACCGCCCTCTCCATAGCAGTCTCCATCACCTGCAACAGCTATTGTGAGCATATCAGGATTTGTGAGCTTTATGCCTGTTGCAACAGGAAGGGTTCTGCCATGCAGACCGTTGAATGTATTGCACTTGAGTGAATGCGGAAATTTGCCAGCCTGCCCAATGCCGGATACAATCACAAATCTGTGCGGATCCAAATCCATTTCTGCAAGAGCCTCTTTGAAGGCGCGGAGTATAAGATGATTGCC
Organism: Dissulfurispiraceae bacterium; assembly: GCA_034002665.1. Lineage (GTDB taxonomy): Bacteria > Nitrospirota > Thermodesulfovibrionia > Thermodesulfovibrionales > Dissulfurispiraceae > JAFGXL01. Next base: position 173,237 of record JAVFAA010000002.1, read on the forward strand.
GCATCCAGGGCACCATGCATCAGGCTGTCCAATGTATTCGTCAGACGAGCGCACTAATCTCCTCCAGTATTGATTCGAGTATAAATGGTCTGCCGTCAAACCTGTTTATATGGTGTGTAAAATCCATACCTTTTTCTGCCCTGAGCAGAAAAGCAAACTGGCTTGTGGCATTGTTTTCAACACATATCGAGATCCTGGCACTTCTGATAGTATCAAGATAAGCTGAATGTTCATCAGAAGGCAGTGGATATATTTCCTGAAAATGAACGAGCGCTACCCGCATCTTTTTTGATAGAACATCAACAGCTTCTTTAAGTGGGCCGTATGTTGAGCCCCAGCCAGTTAAAACAAGTTCAGGATCCTTGCTGCCATAAACAAGCGGTCCAGATATTTCTTCTATTATGAGCGGCATCTTTTTATGCAGCCTCTTGTTCACCATCGCTATCCTTGTTTCAGCATCTTCAATAATGTGGCCTTCTTCACTATGTTCATCACTGTCAACAACTACCAGATGTTCAGATGCACCAGGTACCGCCATCGGAGTAACACCAGTTTCAGTAATTGAATATCTGCTGTATTTATTTAAAGTTTTGAGCTCATCTGCCCTCAGCCGGTAATCTGTAAACTTGATTTTCGAAAGATCAAACCCCTTGTATGTCCATAATGCATCAGACAGATATTGATCAAAAAGAATTATTCCTGGTATCTGGTATTTTTCAGCAAGATCAAAAGCCTTATTCATAAGATAAAAGGCCTGTTCAGGATCACGCGGCGCAAATATGATTCTCGGAAATTCACCATGACCTGCAAATAATGAGAACAGAAGATCAGCCTGCTCTGTCCTTGTTGGGAGTCCTGTTGCAGGACCGGGTCTTTGGCCAAGACACACAACAACAGGGGTCTCTGTCATGCCTGCAAGTGAGATCCCTTCAACCATCAAGGCAAAGCCTCCGCCTGAAGTACCTGTCATTGCCCTCAAGCCTGCATATGAAGCACCAAGAGCCATATTGATGGCAGCTATCTCATCCTCTGCCTGTTCTACCATTATGCTGCCTGATGCCTCTTTTGAAGCCAGATAGTTCATTATGCCTGTTGACGGGGTCATTGGGTATGCAGCATAAAATCTGCACCCAGCTGCCATTGCACCTGCTGCAAGTGCTTCTGTTGTTGATATAAGCATTAATGGCTCTGATTTTTCGGAAATTCTAAAGGAACATTGTTTGCACTCGCTGGATGCAAAATCAAATCCAGCCTTTGCTGCGTCAATATTGACCTTCACAACATCATCGCCTTTTCTGGCAAATGTTTCCCTGAAAATCTGGCTGGCTGTATCAAGATCCAGTTTAAGCATGCCATGCACAGCGCCGATCGCCACTGTGTTTGCCATTATCCTGCTTCCGCCGCTTTCCTGCGCCAGCTTTATAAATGGGATATCAATAAACCTCTCGCTGTTGAAAACCTCTTTTATCTGGGTAGAGTCATAGATCACAATGCCTGCTGAAGAGAGCATGTTTTCATATTTTTTTATGCTTTCAGCATCAAGTGCTACCAGGATATCAACCGATTCTCTTACACAGATTACAGGTTTATCAGAAAATCTTATTCTATAAAAATTATGTCCGCCCCTGACCCTCGACTCATAGTCCTGATCTGTAAACACATGATATCCTGAGCGGGCAAACACTTTGGCAAGAGTATCCCCTATAGTCTGGATTCCCTGACCAGCTTCTCCGCCTATTTTGATTACATAGTCCATATTGCTTACTAAAAGTTTACCTTATGATATTCATTAAGACAAGTCGTCAATAAATATTGTTTTCAAAAACTTAACAATCCTGCAATAATATTGAGAGCTGATACAACTCACCGGGTCATCAGATAAGATTCAAAAAATTGAAAATCTGTTTTATTTATCTAAACGATTTCATAATGATCTCTTCACTCACACCTGTTTCAATTCTGACGCTGCCTATACTTTCAGGCAGTATGAACTTCACTCTGCCTCCAACAGTTTTTTTGTCCAGCTGCATATGCTTAACAAGATTTTTCAGAGAAATGCCTTCTGGCAAAGATACAGGCAGATTATAACTTTTGATTAAATCTTCAATTCGCCTGAGCTGATCAGTATTGAGCAGCCCCATAGAGCAGGATATTCTGGACTCTATGCACATTCCTATAGCAACAGCTTCGCCATGCAGATATTTCAGATAGCCTGTCTCTGTCTCTAATGCATGGCCTGCAGTATGACCAAAGTTGAGTATCTCCCTCAAGCCTGATTCCCGTTCATCTTTCGAGACCACATCAGCCTTTATCTCACAGGATCTCTTTATTATGTGCGCAAGAGCCTGTTCATCAAAAGCCAGTATCCTGTTTTTTTCTGTTTCAAGATAGTCAAACAGGCTGCTGTCGCTAATTATTCCATACTTTATAACTTCAGCCATGCCGCATAAAAATTCTCTTGGAGGAAGGGTCTTTAATACAAGGGTATCAGCAAGTACCAGTCGGGGTTGATAGAATGTTCCTATCATGTTTTTGCCAAACTGATGATTGACCCCTGTCTTTCCTCCTACTGAACTATCAACCTGTGCAAGAAGAGTTGTCGGGACCTGAACAAAGTTAATGCCTCGCATATATATTGATGACACAAAACCGGCCATGTCACCTACAACTCCGCCCCCAAGCGCAATAATGCAGGATTTTCTATCAAGCCTATGTTTCAGAATCTCGGTAAGTATGCTGCATGCCCAGTCATAAGTTTTGTACTGCTCGCCTTCAGGCATTATAACCCTATAGCACTCAAAACCTGCCTCAGCAAGTGATTTATGGATGTCTTCACAATACAGACGCTCAACTATCGGATTGCTGAGTATCACAACCCTGCCTGCAAGACCAAGTTCTTTCAAGAAATGCCCGGCCTGTTTCAACAGGTTTGAACCTATCTTTATTTCATAGCTTCTTTCGCCAAGGTCAACTCTAATATTGTTCATAGCTCAGCTGCAGAACTCCTTGAATTTTTTAATCACCTCTTCAGCTGTCTCAACAGGTGTCATGCTGCTTGTATCAATAATTATATCTGCCTTGCTATAAAATGGCGCCCTGCTTGCAAGCATATCCTTTATCTTTACTGCCGGGTCTCCTGTATTTAGCAGAGGCCTTGATTTTGAACCAGAGACCCTTGCATATATAATCTCAGGATCAGCTGTCAGGCAGATTATCACACCATTATGCCTGAGGCTTTTCATATTCTCTTCCTTGAGCACAGCACCTCCGCCAGTGGCTATTACAGCTGGACCCTCAGAACTTAACCGCCTGATCACAGAGGTCTCTAATGATCTGAAATAGTCTTCTCCATGCTTACTGAAAATCTCATCTATCGAAAGGCCTTCCATATTTTTTATTTCGTGGTCAATATCAATAAATCTCGCTCCGAGCATGCGGGCTATAATCCTGCCGGCTGAACTCTTGCCTGTACCCATAAACCCTGTCAGCACCAGACTGTTTTTCTGTAATTTTTCCATCAGAATCCGCTCAACTATAATGAATTAAAATTATGTTAAAATATCGCGTGGCGCGTTTTTATTATACATTAATATTCTCTGTTATTATTATTTTAACCCTGCTCTTTTCATCATTATGGGTTGAAGGAAATAAAAATATATTCCTCAAAAAAAATGCCCGTGCAGCACAGGAGAATACTCTTTATCGGGTGACCCAGGTGCATGACGGCGACACAGTCAGCATAAGAATCAGCAGTTTTAAAAAGATTCCGGCAAAAACAGAACGAGTAAGGCTAATCGGGATAGATGCTCCTGAGATCAAGCAAGAGCCCTGGGGCAGAAGATCAAAAAAACAGTTAAAGGACTTTATAGGGAAAAGCGACTGGATTGTATCTATTGAGCTTGATCTGGAGCAGCGCGACAAATACGGCAGAATACTCGGATATCTCTGGGATAAAAAAGGCCGCTGCATAAATATGCTTATGGTGGAAACAGGATATGCTATGGCCTATACATTGCCTCCTAATGTTAAGTATGCTGATCAATTAACAGAAGCACAGTCAAAAGCAAGGGAAGAAAAAAAAGGGCTATGGAGGGATAATGCCTTTAAAAAGACGCCCAGACAGTGGCGCACAGAGAATCCCCGCATTTAAATTATCAGTCTGCTCCTTTTTCTGTAGGCAGAAAATTCAGCTGCCCTCTCCTCAAATCCTTTTCTGCCCATTATTCCGTAAGTAAGATTCTTGCCCTCTTCAACTCCGGGCTGATCAAAAGGATTTATTCCAAAGAGAGATCCTGCTGCAGCTGTTGCAGATTCAAAAAAGTGCATAAGCTGTCCCATATGAAGCTCATCGACCTTAGGCATATGAATAGTTATGCTCGGTCTTCCATTTTTTGTGAGAGCTATTTCTGTGGCCTCCTGTTCTGTCTTGATAAGCTCTGACAATGAATGCCCTGCAAGATATCCCAGATTATCTTTTCCTGCGAAATCATCAGGAATTTTCATGTCAGTGCCATAATCATCCACTGCTATAAAAACCACAACCTTGTCATTGGGCCCTTCCATCCATAGCTGGAGCTGTGAATGCTGATCTGTTGTGCCTGTTGATGGATAAGGCGAAAGCCCTGTCCCCTTTTTGCCGAGACTCTCACCCCAGAGCTGACAGAACCATTCTGACAATGACTTGAGTCTGTCTGCATACGGCACCAGTACTGTAGTAGATCTGTTGAATTTTTGCTTCATCAAAAAAAGCGCGGCTGCAAAAAGATAAGCTGGATTTTTATATAGATCACCCTGCATGCATACAGTATGCATCTGCTCAGCTCCCCTGAGCAGAGCCTTTATATCAAAACCTGCTGTTCCAGCAAGCAAAAGCCCTACAGGACTAAGAACAGAAAAACGGCCGCCAACAAGGGGAGGCACCTCCAGTGACATGATATTGTGCTCTTTTGCTATTTCCCTGAGACTGCCCTTTTCAGGATCAGTTGTTATCACAAGGTGGTCCTGCGGTTTAAGTCCAAGCTCTTTAAGCTTTCTCCATATAATCATAAATGAAGCCAGGGTCTCTGCAGTGCTGCCTGATTTGGTAATGACATTAACAATACTATCTTTCAGGTCAGCAGCATTAAGTATCTTTTGGAGTGTCAATGGATCAACATTATCATATATAAAAAATCCGGGCTTCTTAAAATAATTATGAAACGGGCTGAGCGCCTCGAGTATAGATCTGGGACCTAATGCAGATCCGCCAATGCCAAGAAGAATAAAGTTCGAAAATTCTGCAGCTTTTTTTGAAACTGCCTCTATATCTGATATGTCCTGATCAGGAAGCTCAAAAAAACCAAGACCAGCCTCTGTCCCCTGATTAAAAAACTTATTAAGCATTGAAACATCAACTGCGTTAAAATCTTCAGGCGAGAGTCCTGCTGTTGATAGTGAGGCAGATGTGATATTCGTAAAATCAAATTTAATCATCCTTATCACCCCCTCCAGTAAACTTTTTTCCGAGGCTCACAAGATTTTTTGAAATAAAGAGCACAACAAGCGCGATTATTGCAGCAACCGCGGCTATCTTGGTGAGCTTCAGCGCGAGCAGCACAAACAGTATCGCAGCTATTATTATCCAGTTAAACATTGCCTCTCCAAAAAAATATTATTGACTTCAACTGAGCGGTTTTTCTGTACCAGATAGGGCTGTCTTTTTTCTTGATGCCATCAGCCCCTCTTTAACAATTATCACAAAAACAATGGTGAAGCCTGCAAGAACGCCAAATAAATTGAGTATCTTCAGAATAAAAAATACCAGCAACAATGAAAACATGATCAGCATCCTGAATGTAGTCAGCACAACCATCTTAAACTGGGGCTTTTCTGATCCAACAAGGCCCTTGGCTCCCCATACAATGCCTCTGAAATTAAGCAGTCCGAGAGTTCCGCTCAGGATTATGCTGAATGCAAATATAATGTCAGCAAAAATCAATGCTGCAACAGCTGCAATACTGACAGCAATTAAAGACTGAATGCTTATTCTTTTTATCATTATATCCATTATGAGCATCTCCTCTTATTTACTCTGTTTGTTCGCAACTCTGAATATCTCTCTGAACCCTGCTATTATCCCGACAAAAAGCATAATGAATGTCATATATGGTGAGGTGTTCATAAGAGAATCCAGGCCATAACCCATGGCCAGGCCAACAAAAGTAGCGATGACTAAATACATGCCAATACTGCTTGCCTCGAGAAACTGCCTGAAAAAGGGCTTCTGATCCTGGGGTTCCTGCTTTTTCATGTCATTATCATTGTTCATAAGCTTAGAAATACTATAAAATTATGTCTGCGCGGGTTGCAATCAATAATAGAACAAATTATCATAATTTGCCAAAATATACTATCTATCAATGTATTCAAGCCAAGATTGCAACAGAACAAAAAGAAAAGGCCCTGACGGATATATCCGTCAGGGCCTTGAAAAAACAGAATCAGTGTTCAAAATCCTTTGAAGCCCTTATCTTTGGCAGCGCAAATTTTGTGAGCGCAATGAAAATCATGGCGCCAAAAGCCCACAATGCCATGCTTATCAGCAGCTCAGGTGTTGTAGGCACATACTCGTAAATCTCTCCAAGCGTATCGGGTGTTTGTCCGGGGATTACGAGGCCCATGCCTTTTTCAATATATACACCTATTATCATAAGCACAAGAGCTACATTAAGAGTCTTGAAGTTATATCTGTATTTAGGTGTAAGCATTATCGCAAATGCAATGACATTGAAAACAACCGCTGTCCAGATGAATGGAACAAGACTGGTCTTGTCACCTATTCCAAAGAAAAGATAATGCAGTGATACTCCACTTAGCGTATTTGAGTAGAAGTCTGTAAATATCTCAACAAATAGGAAGAAGAGGTTTATACCGAGAGCGTATGTAATTATCTCGGAAATCTTGAATATAGCCTTGTCCTCTATATCCACCTTCTCATACTTTCTTAGCGCCTGAAACACAAGCAGCATGAGCGCGGGGCCTGAACAAAAAGCTGAAGCAAGGAAGCGCGGTCCGAGTATCGAGACATTCCACATGGGCCTTGCCTTGGCAGCGCCGTATAGAAAAGCTGTTACTGTATGGATGCTGAAAGCCATAGGTATTGAGAGAATAACTATCGGCAGCAGAACCTTCAGACTGTATGGCCTGCCCTGTGAATAGCAGTAAAGAACATAGCCAAGAGCAGCAAGGTTCACTGCAAGATAGCCATTAAGCACAAAGAAGTCCCATGCGAGCATCGATACAGGGAAGTTAATTGTACCTATCACAGGCAGCATGTGCCATACGAAAAGCGGACGGCCAACATCAACCATTATGAAGAGCAGGCACATAATTATGGCTGTTACAGCCATAATCTCACCAAAAAGAACCACCTCTTTAATAGGTTTGAACTTGTACAGATACGACGGAATAACCAGCAAAACAGCTGCTGCTGCCACTCCGACCAAAAATGTGAAGTTTGCAATATAAAATCCCCAGGCAACCTGATCCCTCATTGCTGTAACTATAAGGCCTCTGTCAAACTGCAGATAATATGCTCCAAGCCCTACGGCAACAATCGCACCCAGTATGCCCATAAGCATATAGTACTTTGGACCGCCCTTGAAAATATTTGATGCATCTTTAAAGAAATTTATTAACGCGGTGGTCATTACTTGCCTCCCTCTGCCCTGTTTGCCTTAACTCCGAAGAAGTAGAAGAACTGGGGCTTTGTATTGAGGTCTTCCTTGAGCCTGAAGACTCTGAAGTGTTCCATTGCCTTGCGTATCTCGCTGTTTGGATCCGCGAGGTTGCCAAACTTTCTTGCACCAACCGGACAGGCCTCAACGCATGCCGGATATCTGCCCTCTCTTGTGCGCTGTATGCAGAATGTGCACTTCTCAACAGCACCCTTTGGTCTTGGGCGGTTGCCGAGATAATGCGTATTTGGATTAAGCTGCTCTGAAGGAATATTTGGCTTGCTCCAGTTAAAGCGTCTTGCTCCGTATGGGCATGCCATCATGCAGTATCTGCAGCCTATGCACCAATCATAATCTATTACAATGATGCCATCCTTCTCTTTCCATGTAGCCTTGGTTGGGCATACATCAACGCAGGGAGGGTTTTCACACTGTTGACACTGAACAGGAAGATAAAACTGTCCTGGTTCAGGAACCTGCTCTGGCTGATAATATCTGTCAGCACTCTCAAAGTCAGCTATTTTTGCGCCCTTCTTCATCTTGAGAACGCTTATCCACTGAATCTGCGGATCTCTGGACTGGTTATTCTCAGCAACACATGCGTGCACGCACTTTCTGCAGCCTATGCACCTTCCAATGTCGAGTCCATATCCGAAAACAACATTCTCCATCGGTTTGGTTACTTTGACTTTTACTTCCTTGCTGAACTGTTTTGAATAGTCTTTTTCGAGGCGGTCTATTACTTTCTTTATTTCTTCATCATTCATCTCTCTGAAATGTTTCTGAAAGAAACCCTCCAGAATGCCTGCGTCAGCATCAGCCGGCGGCAGTGCCATGGCAGCTGCACCCAATGCAGCGCCCTTCAGAAAGGTTCTGCGATCAAGATTAATTGCAGCTGGATGTTTTCTTGTCTTCTTTATCATAACCAGGTCACTCCTCCTGTCTTTATTTTTTCTTCTTGTAGATTATTTTTTCGGGTCTTTCAGGTGCAGGCATGGGCTTTATGGCCTTGAACGCCGGTTGATGCTGATCATGACAGCTCAGACAGTTGTCATAGACCTTGCTGCCATTCCACATACCTGTTCTTTTGCCATGCACACCGTCCTGCCACTCCTTCAATGTAGCGCCGTGGCACTGGCCGCAAAGCATTGCTGAATCGGAGTAATCAATCAGGTCACCATTGGCAAGTTTGAGTTTGTCCTTGTTCTTCTCATCGTGGCAGCTGTAGCACCAGCCAGTCGGCATATGCTTCAATCCGATCTCTGCGTGGAAGGCAAGGGCTCTTTCGGTTTTGTTTGCAGGCATTGCTGCATGACACTGTGAACATGGGAAAAATGCCATTTTTGGAGCCTGTGTTACTGTATCCGGAGCCTGGATCAACAGTTTTGCCGCAGTCTGCTTAGGCTGCTGTTTTGCTGCCTGCTCAGCTTGAGGCTGCGCATGCACCCCTGACTGGATCAGGAATACTGACAATGCTGCAGTTGCCAGTAGGGTGAAAAAAACTGCTTTCATTTTTTTCATAAGCATCCCTCATCTTGATTTATTTATTTCAGTGTTGACTGATCAGTTTAAAACGCAAAATTTTACTATAATAATTTGAGTAAATGCAAGGAAACATGATACCGCGGTCAGGGGCTTATGCCCCTCAGACCGCGGTATATTCAATATCCTACACTTTTCTAAACGAATCGTACGCAGCAGAAATTGTCTTGTTAATGTCAGATGGTGAGTGTGCCAAAGAGATGAATCCTGCTTCAAACTGGCTTGGTGCCAAATAAATGCCCCTGTCGAGCATATTGGTAAAGAACCTGCCAAACTTTGCTGTATCCGCCAGCTTTGCTGATTCATAATCATACACATCTGAATCCGTAAAGTATGTGCAGAACATAGTTCCTGCCCTGTAAAATTTTGTTGCAACGCCAGCTCTTGCAGCTGCATCTGACAATCCGCTTTCGAGCTGCTGCATGGAGTTCTCGAGTTTTTTGTATATATCCTTATTGCTGATTATTTTAAGCGTCTCAATACCAGCTGTCATTGCGATCGGATTGCCTGACAGAGTGCCTGCCTGATAAACGGGTCCTTCCGGAGCAACCATTGACATTATCTCGTTCCTGCCTCCATAGGCGCCAACAGGAAGGCCGCCGCCTATAACCTTGCCCAGACAGGTGAGATCAGGCTTTATTCCAAATTTTTTCTGCGCACCTCCATATGAAACCCTGAAGCCTGTCATAACCTCATCAAATATCAGCACCATGCCATATTTTTTTGTAGTTTCACGAAGCGCATCAAGAAAATCTCTCTTTGGAAGCACACAGCCTATATTGCCGACTACTGGCTCAACTATCACACATGCGATAGACTTCCACTCTTTTTTAACAAGACTGGTGAAAGCCTTCACATCATTATACGGAAGGGTAATTGTATTTTTTGCATAGTCAGCCGGAACTCCCGGGCTGTCAGGGACTCCAAATGTCATGGCGCCTGATCCTGCCTTCACAAGCAGTCCGTCAGAATGTCCATGATAGCAGCCCTCAAACTTAATAATTTTGTCTCTCTTTGTGAAGCCTCTGGCAACCCTTATCGCGCTCATTGCAGCCTCTGTGCCTGAGCTGACCATTCTGAGCTTCTCTATTGATGGGTATGCCTTCATCACAAGCTGGGCAAGCTCTATTTCCTGCGGACAGGGGGCACCGTAGCTTGTGCCTTTTTCAACAGCAGACTTGATCGCCTTTACAACTGCCGGATGTGCGTGGCCGGTTATCATCGGTCCCCATGAAAGTACATAATCAATATATGAATTGCCGTCCACATCAAAAATCTTTGAGCCTTTTGCCCTGGATATAAAAAGCGGAGAACCGCCAACAGCCCTGAATGCCCTCACCGGACTGTTAACTCCAAGCGGCATAAGTTTTGATGCTTTTTTGTACAGCATTTTTGATCTGCAAGTCTTCATCAATCCGTCCTTTAAAGTCTTATTTGCGTCTGCTGCCTGCAGCAGTCTTCTTTATGGATAAAGTCTTTGCAGCAGACTTTTTCTTTCTCTTGAAAATCCTGGTAGATGCATTAATAAGCATATCAGGTATATCAAATCCATCATTGGGAAAAGAGACAACATCTGATCTTAGTGAAACTTTTACCTTGCCTTTCTTGCCAACAAATCTGGATGATGATACAGCCCTGCAGATTTTATCAGCAAGCACATAGCCGCCGTCTTTACCTGTATATGGAACAATCACGGCAAACTGTTCATCAGCAATCCTGCCGCCGATATCCGTGTTTCTGCACTTCTGACTGATTATCCTGGAGATATCCATCAGCAGTTTATCCCCAAGAAGACTGCCATGGGTTTTATTGAATTGTTCAAAGTCCTCAACCTTTAAAAACACGATGCTCACCTCATAAGAATATCTTAGCGCGAGCTTCATGAGCATCTCTGACTGATGGTAAAGAGAACCTGCATTATGCAAACCAGTCAGTGCATCAAACTTTGCCTGCTTTTCGAGCTCATCAACCAGCTTGGTCTTCTCTATGGCAACAACAGCCTGGGAAGCAAAAATATTCAGCAGCAGAATCTCCTGATCGCTGAACTTTTCCCTGTTTCTTCTAAATACGGTTATGCATCCAAGCGCCCTGTCTTTTGTCCTCAATGGAATACAAAGTGCTGTTTTGACGCCTTTTATATTGGCAATTTCTTTCTTGGAAATTTTTTTATCTTTTGATATATCAACAGCACCATACTGTTTGCCTGTCATTACAACATGCCCTGATATGCCCTCAGACAGACCAACAGGAAGCTGTTCAAAAAAACCATCAGATGAATCATAGCCTCTTATGAGTTTGAGCTCGCCAGCATCCATATCAAACAATCTTATTGCAGCTGCATCAGCATTTGTCAGCTGGGCTGCTGTCTTGATAATATGCTCAAATACACTGTTAATCCCGTCAAAAACCAATACCCGTTCAGCAATAAAAAAAATCCTGTTCAGCATATCTGTACTGATCAGCGCTTTCACCATCGGCTCCCTCCGAACCTATATAAATAACACAAACTTAACACAAAATATTGCTAAAACGCAAAGAGATACATTGCAAAATAGAAGCATCACAATCAAATTAATCGACATAAAATATCCGGTATGATTGGTTCTGGGCAATTATGAATATAAATCACCTCCTGTCTGAATTGCGCATTCGTATATCAATTCTGCAAATATCAAAAAAATTTAAGGAGTTCAGCAAATATTTTCAAACCGTTATAATAGTTGCATCATGAACTCATACAATGATGATGATCCTGAAAACAGCAGATACACAGAACTGATAAACAGGCTTGCAGAGCTCTGCGGAATTATCTCTGAGTATTGGGATATATTCGGCAGCAGGAATGTTGCTGATACAGAATCAAAAAAATCAGCTCTAAACGGAATGGGGTTCAGAACCGGCTCATCTGATGAAATTGAAAAAGAGATATACAGCCTGACATCTGCTGCAGCAGAAAGATTTATGGAGCCGGTCTATATTCTGCCTGCAGAATCTCCAACCCTCTGCATATATGTACAGATTCCGCTTCCTCATGAAGACCAGTCAATATCTTTCGACTGGATACTCAGAAGCGAATCCGATGACAATCTCACAATTAACAGGACAGACTCTTCCTATCAGATTGAATGGACATACGAGTTTGACCGGATTGTCTATGCAAAGATATCACTATGTCTGTTCAGTGAAAATGAAAAACACCCGGCTCCCGGATATTACGATCTTGAACTCAGCTTCTCCTCTGATAATGCAAATAGCGCCCTGGCATCATCAAAAATTATTATAGCTCCTGATAAATGCTATCTCCCTGACTCTCTCAGAAATCAAAAACAGTGGGGACTAATGGTAAATCTGTATGCGCTGCGCACAGATAATAATCTCGGGATCGGCAATATTGGTCAGCTTCAGGAGATCATAATCAAGTCTTCAAAACTCGGCAGCAGCTTTGTTGGAATCAATCCGCTTAACGCAATCCCCAACAATATGCCTTTTGGCATCAGTCCATATTCGCCTGTAAGCAGACTTTATAAAAATTTTATCTATATTGATCTGGAAAGCGTTATTGATCTTTTTGATCTGTCTGAGTATCAAAAGATGATAACTTCTGATGAGTTCAGTGTAGAGCTCGAAAAGCTTAACAGGTCATCGTTGATAGACTATGAAAAGAGCGCTAAACTCAAAGAGTCAGCGCTCAGAATGGCTTTTGAACATTTTTATAATAAACATTATTTACAGTCAACCCAAAGGGCAGCAGAATTCAAAAAATACATAACATCGCAAGGTACAAGCTTGCGCCAGTATGCAACTTATATGGCCCTTGCTGAGCATTTTGCCGCCAGAAATCCGGAGGACAGGTTTTCATGGTCAGCATGGCCTGAAGAATACAGGGATCCAGTCAGCCGCAAGGTGACCAACTTTGCAGAGCATAACAAGAAAGCAATCCTGTACTGGAAGTATATTCAGTGGCTGTTAGACTCCCAGTTTAAAAGTGCGGCTGATACAGCTGAAAGATCAGGCATGGAGATCGGGATCTATCATGACCTTGCTGTTGGTTCTGTATCAAATGGCAGCGACATATGGAGTTTCAGGGATATCTTTGCGCTCTCAATGGATACCGGAGCCCCGCCTGATGACTTTAACCCTGACGGACAGAACTGGGGGCTTCCTCCCGTGATGCCGGAGAAGCTGCGCAACTCAGGGTATGAATATTTTATTCAGACGCTGCGTCAGAACATGAAACACTGCGGAGCTATCAGGATTGATCATGCACTCGGCATGTTCAGGCGCTATTGGATACCAAAAGGCAGCCACGCGAGGGATGGGGTCTATGTGCGATACCCTGCTGATGATCTTTTCAGGATAATAGCACTCGAAAGCATGCTGAACAATACAGTTGTAATTGCTGAAGATCTCGGTACTATTGGCGAAAATGTCTGGGACACTCTCCAGAAATATTCTGCCCTGTCATATAAACTGCTCTATTTTCAGAGAGATTATCCTGACCCTGATTTTCTATTACCTGAAAAATATCCTGAAATGGCAATATGCTCTGTAACAACACATGATCTGCCCACACTTTTTGGTTTTTGGGCAGGCAAGGATATTAATCTTCGCCGAAGGCTCGGCATTATAAAAGATGATCAGGAGATGGAAGGATCCTTTACTGAAAGACTGCGAGACAAAAGACTTCTTATTCAGAAACTTGCCGAGTCCGGCATAGAAACAGCTGACATAGACACTGAAATAACTCCCAGGCTTTGTACAGCAGTTTATGAGTTTCTTTCAAAAACTCCCTGTCTTCTTCTTGCACTGAATCTTGATGACATACTCGGCACAATGGAACAGCAGAACATGCCCGGCACCATAGATGAACACCCGAACTGGAGACAAAAAACTGAACAGACGCTTAAAGAGATCCTGTCTGACTCTTTATTTAAAAACCTCGCAGAGAGATTTGCAGCTACAGGCAGGGGCACTCACAGTATTAATAATTAGATTTGCCTAATTAAATACGCATTCCCGCATTATAAGACAAATAGTTCCGCCAAAAAACCGGATGTTTAATAACTACGGCAAACTTTCAGCAATATAATCAAGGAATCAAGCCTGCATAAAAAGACATCCGGAACCATGAAACTGCGTTCAAAGTGTCCACGCCTTGTAAAGGAAACTCTGTCTTATTGCAAGGCCAACAAGCCGCACTATACACAGCGGGACACTTACAACTCAAAGAGTATTTTGCTGCAAAATCTCGCCAAAAGTGCCATTTTTAAAGATAATCACAAGTTTTACAACTGCTAATTCTTATCAAGCACCTCGCGCACTTTTGCTGCCAGCACTTTGACAGAAAATGGCTTTTGCACAAAATTAACGCCTTCATCCAGCATACCGTGCTGCGCTATCACATCAGCAGTATATCCTGACATAAACAGCAGTTTCAGACCGGGATAAAATCCGAGCATCTTTGCTGAGAGGTCTCTGCCATTCATCTCAGGCATTATCACATCAGTTATCAGCAGATTGATCTTTTCACCATGTTCTGATGCGATCCTTATCGCATCATTCGGCCTGTTTGCGGTGAGTACCTTATACCCGAGAGTCTCGAGCATTATTTTGGCCATCACGAGTATTGAGGGTTCATCTTCAACTATCAGCACAGTCTCTCCTCGGCCATGCTGCAGTTCAATATCTGGTGCAGAGACAGGTTCCGAGTCTGACTCTGTATTTTTTGCAAAGAATATCTTTATTGTTGTTCCGTGTCCGGGTTCGCTGTATATTTTTATAAATCCATTGTTCTGCTGCACTATCCCATAAACTGTCGCAAGCCCCAGTCCTGTTCCCTTGCCAACATCTTTTGTTGTAAAGAAAGGTTCAAATGCTTTTTTCAGGACCTCTTTCTCCATGCCCCGACCTGTATCGCTCACAAGCAACTGTACATATTCTCCAGGAATAAAACCAGCATTCTGGGCACAGAACTCCTCATCAAAAACAATATTGCCGGTCTCTATGGTCACCTTACCAACGCCCGAGATCGCATCGCGCGAATTTACGCATAAATTGGCAAGCACCTGCTCAACCTGAGCAGGATCCAGCTTGATGTTCCATAAATTTGAAGCAGGAAGCCATAAAAGGTCTATATCTTCACCCATCAGCCTCTGAAGCATCTTCAACATACTCTCTACTGTCTTGTTCAGATCCAGCACTTTCGGAGATATGATCTGCTTGCGGGCGAACGCGAGCAGCTGTTTTGTGAGATCAGCAGATCTTTTGGCTGTTTTGTGTATCTCCTGAATGCCCGATCTCAATGGATCATCAGCAGCCATTTTGGAGAGTGCTATTTCTGCGTAGCCTATTATCACGCCGAGCATATTATTGAAGTCATGCGCCACCCCGCCTGCCAGCCTGCCTACTGACTCCATTTTCTGAGCCTGCAGCAGCTGATGCTCGAGTGCCTTGCGTTCAGTAATATCACGCACAAAAACAAGGGCGCCAGGGCTGCCTTCATAGGTAATCGAATGTGCTGAGACCTCAACCCAGACCTCATCTCCATCAAGCCTGATAAATTTTTCTTCAAGCGGTTTTGTGAAAAATTTTGAAGCGCCATAAAGCAGACCAAGCCTCTCATTTACAATTTCATGATACTCAGGATGAATCCTGTCCAGGACATGAACTCCCAAAAGCTTAGAAGGATGATCTGCTCCAAAAAGCTGCATCGCCTTTTCATTTAGATAGGCAAACTTTTGGTCTATCTGAATAAATATTGCATCAGGAGCTCCCTCGATCATCGTGCGGAAACGCTCCTCGCTCTCCCTCAGTTTTTTTTCTGCTTCTTTTCGCTCTGTAATATCCTGGTGAATGCCTACTGAAACAAGTGGCTTGCCAGACTCATCCCACTCTATAACCCTGCCCGCGTCATAAAGCCATATCCATCTGCCATCTTTTGTCTTTACGCGAAACTCCTCTTCAAACCTGGACAGACTGCCTTCAATATGTTTTTTCAATATTGCAAGCAGCTTGGGTCTGTCATCAGGATGCAGCAGAGATAAAAACAGGGACGCGTCTGTTGACAATTCACCCATTTCGTATCCAAGCATATAAGCCCAGCGCTCATTATATACAGAGATATTGGTAGAAATATCCCATACCCAGTATCCAAGCTCACCAGCATCCAGAATTGCCTCAAGCTTGTTTTTGTGTTCAAGCAATTTTTTTTCTGCCATTCTCTCTGCTGTCTGGTCCCTGAATACGAGCACCACTCCGGTGACTTCTCCCTTTTCATTTTCAATGGGCGCGCCGCTGTCTGCAATCGGGATCTCCCTGCCGTCTTTTGCTATTAAAAGAGTATGGTTGGCAAGACCAACAACAATACCTTCGCGCAGAACCTTGACAACAGGACTCTCAACAGCCTCTCTCGAGTATTCGTTGACTATCCTGAATACCATCTCCATTGGCATGCCTTTTGCATCTTCACTGCTCCAGCCTGTAAGTTCTTCAGCCACAGAATTGAGCATCTCAACCCTGCCATGGGCATCTGCAGCTATAACAGCATCTCCGATTGACCTTAGAATAATGCTCTGCCTCTCTATACTCTGTCTGAGGGCTGTTTCTGATTCATACTCTTTTCTGAAATGGTTCTTCTCTTCGCGCTTCAGAAGAAACATGCCTGATGCGGCAAGCATGCCGATAATTGATAAAAATAGTACGCTAAGAATAATGGAGAAGGTTCTCCATTGAGCAAAAACCCTTGACTTGTCTTCCTTTGCCTCAATTAACCAATTGGAGCCTTGAACCGGCATGATGACAGTCACCACATCAACTCCGCGATAATCCTTGCCTTCAAAAAAACCGGTCTTGCCGATCACAGCCTTCACAATAGGTGACTCTGTACTTGAGAGCGGGATGCTGAAATTCAACGCTGCATCAGGCTTGTGCCTCAGATTATTAAGCACAAGAACGCTATCATCCTCTTTTCTCACCAGTATAGTTTCTGGACTCATATTTCTTGTATGCCATTTCTCGAGCAATGGATAGAGGAAGCTGGAGGCCTTACTCACCAGCCCCATTACACCAACCACCTTCTGGCCTCTGCCTTTTTGATCATAAACAGGGAAAATTGCTGCTATCTCAGGCTCTGATGATCCAGTTGGTATATGCAGATCAGTAAGCAGGGGTCTGTGATGTCTGATTGCCGCTGGTATTGTCTTTACAAATTCAGCAGACATCTGCTTCCTGCCTGCCAGACTCAAAAGAACATGGCCTTCAGGATCTGTAAGAACTACATCATCATAATCATAATGGTGTTGAATACTTGCAAACATGGCTGTAATAAACTGTGTGTCTTCCTTGCTGCTGGTTGTTAAAAAGCGGTTGACGCCTCCCATCAGGACAGGCCTGTCCTGCAGCACAGCGCCATCTTTAAGTCGTCTGTTGCGCCACTCAACTATCTGGTCTGCCTTCAATTCAGCAAGAGAAACCAGTGTGTCCTGCGCCCACACCTTGTACTGATGCTCTTGAGCCTTATAAAGCCATATGCTGCCAATGAGGAATAAAATGAGGATAACAAGGGAAAACAGCTTCTGTCGAAGAGTCAGGATGTTCATACGCGCCACCTCGATCTTAATATGTCAGCTCTGATATATTCAAATATAGCATGATAAGCAGCAGTTTCAGACAAATTAAGGCATATTTATCACAATTTCATAGCTGCCGACGCTAACTTTGTCCATTATCCCCTTGTCCCACAACAGCTCTGTTGCGCGCACCTTGGATGACCTTGGAACCATAATTATGAGCTTGCTGCCTGAGGAGGCCAGATCCTTCCAGATGTCAGCCTTCTGCCGGGTTATGCTGCTTTCGGTCTCGACCTCAACAAGCGCCATGGTCAGCCCATGGTTATGCAATGAGAGATCAGGGGAGCCCTCAGGATTAAGAGTGATGCTGCTGTAATCCTTGGAGAGCTTCTGTCTCATGTGTTCAACTATAAGATCATGAACCAGATTTTCCCTGTCCAATTTCTCCTCCTAAATCTTCTCTTTTTTCGAAAAATCAACCTTTACAATACTCGATCCCTCTGCACCTGGTCCTTTTGGTCTGGCATCTGGGGGCTGTTCTTTCGATGGTTCACTTTTTTGTTCATATGAGCCGGCAGCAAGGAACTGGACATTCATATCAGGAGAATAAACAGCAGCAATATGTTCTGCTGGTATAACACATTTTTGCGGGACTGTGCCAAAAGCAAGAGTCGCGCTTATACCATAATCATCCCACTGAAAATTCATATTAGTGTTAAAAACAAGAACAAGCCCCTGCTTTTTTTCCTGTTCAGTAAAGCCGCGCTTGCCAATAATAACATCAGGAGAGTATTTGACCAGAATAAAAACCCTTCCAGCCATATCAAGAATATGGTAAAAATTGTCTTTTTTCAAATCATTTACATCTAATTTTTTTGACATATAATTATTATATAGCAGTTTTGATTCAAAGAGGTTGACATTTGGCTTAATTAGAACCATAATTAATTGATATAAATTTTAATTAGAGCTGTCAGCGCCTTTTTGGCGCTTTAAATACAATTTAGTGGAGGCAGTATGAAAGAAAAAATCGTATCCGGTCTGAGCAGAAGAGAGTTTCTAACCGCAGCAGCTGTAACTGTTGCTGCTGGTGCTGTTGGGGCGCCTTCAATACTGCATGGCGCTGTAAAACATGAACTTCCAAAATTGCCTTATGCTGACAATGCACTTGCACCAGTAATATCTGCCAACACCATATCCTTCCATTATGGGAAACATCACAAAGCATATGTTGACAACCTCAACAAGCTGATCGCAAAGACTGAATATGCTGACATGTCCCTCGAAAATATTATTAAAGCTACTGCAGGGAAACCTGACAAGGCAGGAATATTCAATAATGCTGCCCAGGTCTGGAATCATACTTTCTACTGGAACTGTCTTAACCCAAAAGGCGGAGGCAGGCCATCTGGCAAGCTTCAGGCAGCAATAAACTCTTCCTTTGGCACTTGTGAAAAATTTATGACAGAATTCTCAAATGCAGCCATGACCCAATTTGGCAGCGGCTGGGCATGGCTTGTAAAGGACGGGCAAAAACTCAAAATAACAAAAACCTCCAACGCGGAAACTCCGCTAACCCAGGGTGTAATGCCTCTGCTTACAATCGATGTATGGGAGCATGCATATTATCTTGACTACCAGAACAAACGCGCTGACTATGTTGCTGCTGTTATCAAAAATCTGATGAACTGGAAGTTTGCAGAGGATCATCTATAAAAAAGTCTAACAACAATAAAAAGGGGCGCTGCAGCGCCCCTTTTTATTGCCTTGCTGACTTCCTCAGCATAATCACTCCAAGCCCGACAAAGATCATTAAGAAACTCAGCAGCTGACCCATTGTGAGCACTCCCATAATGTATCCAACCTGCTCATCCGGCTCGCGGAACATCTCGACAATAAATCTGAATACACCATAAAGAACAAGGAATAAACCCGAGATAATGCCCTTATTATATCTGTCCCTCAGCATCCATAAAACAGTGAACAGGACAGCGCCCTCAAGCATAAATTCATAAAGCTGCGAAGGATGCCGCGGCATGCTGCCTGCTCCGGGAAAGACCATTGCCCAGGGCACATTAGAAACCCTGCCATAAAGCTCTCCGTTTATGAAATTGCCGATCCTGCCAAGTCCAAGTCCGATAGGCGCTGTTATGATAACCATATCGGAGAGCTGCCAGAAATCAACCCTGTACTTTTTGTAGAATAATATCCCGGCGACAAAGATGCCGATCAATGCTCCATGAAAAGACATGCCTCCCTGCCATAAGGCGAATATCTCAAGGGGTCTGTGTATGTAGTAGTTAAAATTGTAAAAAATCGCGTAGCCGAGGCGCGCGCCTATCAGCAGTCCCAATATGAGATAGGAATAAAGCGACTCGAGAGTGTCTTTCGGCAGGATAATATGTTTTATCTTGAGCTGATATCTGACCAAAAGATATGAAGCAGCAAAGCCTGCCAGATACATAAGGCCATACCATCTGACAGATAATGGGCCTATTCTAAAAATTTCAGGATCAATATTCGGGTAGCTGATCACTTGTTCCTCCATACAGTTAATTGTGAACATTATAACGCAGATCAGCTTTTTCTTCGCAGGCAAATAAGGTACAATTTATCATTACATTTTACCCAATGAGGACAAAATGATACCTTATAAAGACGATAATCCGACAGCCATTGTACCATTTGTGACGATTGGGCTGATCGCAGTCAACTGCGCAGTCTTCATCTGGCAGATGATCTCACCTCTCGGTATGCATCAGATAGTGATGTCATATGGCGCAATACCTGCAAATATCATCAAATTAAGCAGCAACCAGCCTATTTCACCAGTTGCAACCGTGTTTGCAGCCATGTTCATGCATGGCGGAATTTTTCACATTGCAGGCAATATGCTCTACTTATGGATATTCGGCAACAATATTGAAGACGCTCTCGGACATTTCAGATACCTGCTCTTTTATCTCTTTTCTGGAATTGTTGCAGCATACGCGCACGCTATGACAGCAGCAGACTCAACCATACCTATGATAGGCGCAAGCGGTGCGGTTTCAGGGATACTTGGCGCCTATCTGCTGTTGTTCCCGACTGCAAAGGTTTATTCGATTGTTTTTATTGGATTTATTATACAGAGAGTGGCTCTGCCAGCTGTTTTTGTACTGGGGTTCTGGATAGTTATACAGATTATTAATGGATCTGTCATAGTTAACTCTGATTCAGGCGGGGTTGCATGGTTTGCCCATATTGGCGGCTTTGCTGCAGGTCTGATAACTATTAAATTATGGCTGTTAGGCAGAAATTTTAAAAAACTTAGAAAAAAGCAGTATTTTAAAGAATAATGTACTTATTTTACATTATTTCGGAATATAATACCGTAAGCGCCCTTGCCCTGATTCAAGCCAAAACGATATATTAGCACTCATCGGCATCGAGTGCTAATAACTTGAAAAGCTACTACGCAAATGCTGATTCATTTATCGGCATAATAATACAAACAAATCTAAAACAGGAGGAATGCAAAGATGATTAAGCCGCTCAAAGACAGGGTAGTAGTAAAGTACTCTGAAGAGGAGATGGAAAAAACAGCAGGCGGACTTTATGTGCCTGATGTTGCGAAAGAGAAACCCCAGAAGGGCTCTGTTGAAGCCATCGGCTCTGAAGTAAAAGAAGTAAAAAAGGGAAATGTAGTGCTTTTTGACAAATACTCGGGATCAAAGATCAAAATCGATGACACTGAGTATCTGATCATCAAAGAAGAAGACATTCTCGGAATAATCGAATAAACACACAAACAAAAAGGAGGAACTGACAGATGGCAGCAAAGCAGCTTTTATTTGATGAGGCAGCAAGACAGGCGATCCTCAGAGGAGTAGCAACCCTCTCTGACGCTGTAAAGGCAACACTCGGCCCAAGGGGCAGAAACGCTATTATTGACAGAAAGTTTGGCGCTCCAAACATAACAAAAGACGGTGTAACCGTAGCAAAAGAGATTGAACTCAAAGATCCTTATGAAAATATGGGGGCTCAGCTCGTAAGAGAGGTTGCTTCCAGGACTTCTGATCTGGCAGGAGATGGAACAACAACTGCTACTGTACTTGCATACTCAATCTACAAAGAAGGAATGAAGTATGTAACAGCCGGAGCAAATGCCATTGATCTTAAGAGAGGCATTGACAAAGCTGTTGAGGCGGTTGTCGAAGAGCTCAAAAAGATGTCAAAAAGCGTTGCTGATAAAAAAGAGATCGCACAGGTCGGCACAATATCAGCAAACAATGACCCATCAATCGGAGACCTTATAGCTGAGGCTATGGATAAGGTTGGAAAAGACGGCGTTATCACTGTTGAAGAGGCAAAAAGCATGGCAACAACACTCGATGTTGTTGAGGGCATGCAGTTTGACAGAGGATACATTTCTCCGTACTTTATTACAGACCCTGACAGAATGCAGGCTGTACTCGATGATCCCTTCATACTTATTCATGACAAGAAAATATCGAGCATGAAGGATCTGCTTCCTGTACTTGAGCAGGTTGCAAAAATGGGCAAGCCGCTCTGCATCATTGCAGAGGATATTGAAGGAGAAGCGCTCGCAACTCTCGTTGTGAACAAGCTCCGCGGCACCCTGCATGTATGTGCTGTCAAGGCTCCTGGATTTGGTGAAAGAAGAAAGGCCATGCTCGAAGATATCGCCACCCTTACAGGCGGCACAGTAATATCTGAAGATATTGGACTCAAGCTCGAAAGTGTAAAGGTTAATGACCTCGGAAGAGCAAGAAAGGTCAATATAGACAAGGAAAACACAACAATCGTCGAGGGTGCCGGAGACGCAGCCCAGATACAGGGCAGGGTAAAGCAGATCAAGGCGCAGATAGAGGAGACAACATCCGACTATGACAGAGAAAAGCTTCAGGAAAGGCTCGCAAAGCTTGTCGGCGGCGTAGCTGTCATAAATGTCGGTTCAGCAACAGAAGCAGAGATGAAGGAGAAAAAAGCAAGGGTTGAGGATGCGCTCCACGCAACACGCGCGGCTGTTGAAGAAGGAATCGTGCCTGGTGGCGGAATAGCCCTCATCAGATGCATAAAGACCCTTGACAAGCTGAAGCTTGACAATGATCAGCAGCTCGGCGTAACAATTATAAAAAGAGCCCTTGAAGAGCCTATCAGACAGATTGTAGGCAATGCTGGTCTGGAAGGTTCAATAATAGTCGAGAAGGTCAAGGATGCCAAAGACGCAGCATTCGGCTATGATGCATACAAGGAAGAGTACACGGACATGATAAAGGCTGGAATTATTGACCCCACAAAGGTCACCCGCACAGCGCTTCAGAATGCTGCATCAGTATCAGGACTGATGCTCACAACAGAAGTAATGATCACCGAACTGCCTGAAGAGGATAAGAAAATGCCTCCAATGCCAGGCGGAGGAATGGGAGATATGTATTAGAAGCAAGGACTACTGACATGAGGCCTGCATGAGCAGGCCTCATGTTTCTCTTTTTTTATCAATCATGGTTTTGCAGCCCAAAACCCCATCTGTTATCCTAAGAGAACTATGAGATATCATTTAAACCATAACAAAATAATACTTTTTGCCATACCACTGCTTTTTGTTTTATATATTGCAGTGCAGCTTTTTGTCTCTCTGAATGTTAAAAATCTGCGCGTTGAAGTACAGATACCTGAAGGAGCCAACTACAAACAGGCAGTATCCATTCTTGCTGAAAACAAACTTGTACGCGACAAAAATCTGTTTCTTGTGTTAGGCAAACTGATAAATGCTGATAAAAAAATAAAGGCAGGCTACTACACATTCTTTCACAGAATGAGCCCCCTAAAAGCATTCAGAACGCTTCTCGCAGGAAATATAATCGAATATAATGTAACGATCCTTGAGGGTGATGCTCTATATGAAATCGGCAAAAAACTGGCAGAATCAAAAATAATGTCCGAAGAGAGCTTCAGCAGCTTGACAAATGACCAGGCCCTGCTTCAGGAGCTTGACATTGACTCGCCAAGCCTTGAGGGTTATCTGGCACCTCAGACCTACAAGTTCCCAAAGGGAGCAAAACCTTCTGCTGTGCTTAAATTCATGGTAAATACTCAGCGCAGCACCTACCCTGAAGACTTTGAGCAGAAGGCTGACAAGCTTAACATGACAGAAAATGAGGTCTTGACTCTGGCGTCCATCATTGAAAGAGAGGCTGTTACTAATGACGAGAGGCCGCTCATATCAGCAGTATTCCATAACAGACTGAAAAAAGGCATGCCCCTTCAGGCTGATCCAACAGCAATTTATGGCGTAAAGAGTTACAGCCAAAGGATAACAAAAGAAGATCTGAAAAGAAGAACACTTTATAACACTTATGTAATCAAGGGACTGCCGCCCGGTGCCATAGCCTCTCCAGGCAGAAGATCCATAGAAGCAGCTCTTAATCCTGCCAGGGCGAACTACTACTACTTTGTCTCAAACCGCGACGGCACTCATAAATTTTCAGCTACATTATCAGAGCATAATGAGGCAGTAAAGGCATATATTGATTCACGGACAAACAAGGCGCAACAGACAAAACTTTCTAAAGGATAACCCATGAACCCCAGGCGCAGCACAAGTGAACTTTGCGTAGGCAGAATCAGGATTGGCTCCGGACATCCCATTTCTGTGCAGTCCATGACAAAGACTGACACCCGTGATGCTGAAACGACCCTGAACCAGATAACTTCCCTTGCCTGTGCAGGCTGCGAGATAGTACGAGTTGCTGTTCCTGATATGGAAGCAGCAGAGTCTCTCGCAAAAATTATTCTCAAAAGTCCGCTGCCTGTTATAGCTGACATACACTTTGACTGGAGACTTGCTCTTAAAGCCATTGAGAACGGAGTGCATTGTCTGAGGCTGAACCCCGGCAATATTGGTGCCCGCTGGAAGGTTGAAGAGGTTGTTGCAGCAGCAACAGAACGCAGCGTGCCAATACGCATCGGTGTGAACGCAGGCTCGCTCGAAAAGCACTTGATAGACAAATACGGACACCCTACCCCGGAGGCAATTGTAGAGAGCGCTGAAGGCCATATCAGCATACTCGAAGACCTCGGATATGACAAGATCAAGGTCTCTCTAAAAGCATCAGATGTGCTCAGGACAGTTGAAGCATACAGGATATTTTCAGCAAAGCATGACTACCCGCTGCATATAGGCATTTCTGAATCCGGCCCGCCCTCAACAGGCATAATAAAAAGCTCGGTCGGCCTTGGCGTGCTGCTTTATGAAGGCATAGGCGACACTATTCGGGTCTCTCTCACATCAGAGCCTGAAGAAGAGGTGCGCGTTGCATACGAAATACTCAAGTCACTCGGTCTGCGCGAGCGCGGTGCAAACCTCATATCATGCCCCACATGCGGCAGGTGCGAGATAGATATGCGGCCTCTTGCGCAGAAGGTTCAGGATGCGCTTAAAAATATCACAAAGCCTGTCACAGTTGCTGTAATGGGCTGTGTTGTCAATGGTCCCGGAGAAGCGCGTGAGGCTGACTTCGGAGTTGCAGGCGGCAAAGGCATCGGTCTCGTCTTCAAAAAAGGCGAAGTAGTTAAACAAGTGAAGGAAGAAGACCTGCTTGACGCATTGATGGACGAGATAAACAGGGCTGAATAGGAATATCACTACCAGATCATTTGATGCAGACCCTTGACTACATACGGGATGTGCAGATATACCAGAACAAAAGCGGGTACCGCTTTTCTGTGGATGCCCTGTTGCTGCACTCTTTTGCATCAACAAACCAGCCAAAGCTGATAGCTGACCTATGTGCGGGATCAGGCATAATTGGTCTGCTCTCCGCAAAAAAATATCCTGCTGCTCATGTCTATCTGGTTGAACTCCAGAAGAGCCTCTTTAATCTCTGTGTAAAAAATATTGAACTAAACAATATGTCATCATCTACAACAGCAATCCACTCTGACATAAATGATATTACTGCCGAGGCAAAGAAACAGGAAAATCTGCTGAGCATCGGCGCTCATAAATGCAGACATCACAAGCACATCAAAAAAGAAACCGGTTCGCCCTTTGAACTCCTAATGGAAAATGCAGGCTGTTTTGATCTTGTTTTATCAAATCCACCATTCAGAAAGGTGATGGCAGGCATGGTCAGCTCCGGTGATGAAAAGGCGATCGCGCGGCACGAGGTTAAAATTTCAATACATCAACTTGCTGATGCTGCATCACGCTTGCTGGCTCACAGGGGCAGATTCTGCGTTATACATCTTCCTGATCGCATGACAGAGATATTCGACAGCATGAGGGCTGCCGGCATTGAATCCAAACGGCTGCGCTCAGTACACTCAAATCTCGAATCAGAAGCCTCGATGATACTTATTGAAGGAGTCAAGGGAGCAAAACCAGGAATAAAAATAGATCCACCCCTAATACTGTACAACTCAGACGGCTCTTGTACAAAAGAGCTGGATGCAATGTACAACGGTTGACCTTGATGCAGTTCATCTATTACATTTAGGACTATGTATTATTACATTACCAGGCGCCTGATGATGATGATCCCGATGATTTTGGGCATCACGCTGATAACTTTCATCGTAGTGCATCTTGCACCTGGAGATCCGGTTGCTGTTGAGACAGAGATGTCGCCGAAGGCTTCTGCCCAGGCAAGGGAGAATCTGAAGAAACTTTACGGTCTTGACAAACCTCTGCATATACAATACATTGACTGGCTAAAGAGATTCGCAAGACTCGACTTTGGCACATCATTTGTTGACAGCAAAAAGGTGATAGACAAGATAACAGAACGAATACCAATAACACTCACAATAAACCTGCTCTCGCTTTTTCTTATATTAATAACAGCTGTGCCTATTGGCGTCATCTCGGCAACGCGGCAATACTCTCTCTTTGACAAGCTCTCTACCATATTTGTATTTATAGGCTTTTCAACACCTTCGTTCTGGCTCGCGCTGCTCCTGATGATGCTTTTTGGAGTAACGCTCGGTATTCTGCCCATATCCGGCATACAGAGCCTTGATATGTCAGACATGTCGTTTTTTGAGAGGCTGCTGGACTGGGCAAAGCATCTGATACTGCCTGTGGGCATAAGCGCATTTGGCGGGATAGCTGGATTGAGCAGATACAGCAGATCGAGCATGCTTGAGGTTATACGACAGGACTACATAAGAACCGCACGCGCAAAAGGGCTGAAAGAATCAACTGTGATATTCCGACATGCACTTAGAAATGCAATGCTGCCCATCGTAACAATACTCGGGCTTGCAGTGCCCGGGCTTATAGGCGGCAGCGTTATATTCGAGACTATTTTTGCCATCCCTGGAATGGGACAGCTCTTTTATGATTCTGCAATGGCCCGTGATTACCCCACTATAATGGGAGTGCTTGTAATCGGCTCTGTTCTTACCCTTATCGGCAATCTGCTTGCTGACATATCATACGCACTTGTTGATCCCAGAATCAGGGTGTCAGGCGGCAGGGGCTGATATGATAAAGATAATCTGGAGAAGATTCAGAAGAAACAGGCTCGCTCTTGCCGGACTCATAATAATACTCGCACTCGCAGCAGCCGCAGTCTCAGCCCCCTTGATTTCACCGTATGAGCCTACAAAAATAGATGTTTACAATGTACTCTCACCGCCGAGCATATCCCATCCTCTTGGCACTGATGAACTCGGCAGGGATGTACTGTCGAGAATGATATGGGGCAGCAGGACATCTCTCAAAGTCGGATTTATTGCTGTCGGCATAGCAATTGTAATAGGCACACTTATCGGCGCTGCTGCAGGATTTTATGGCGGTAGAATAGACAGTCTGCTTATGCGTTTTGTGGATATAATGCTCGCATTTCCATCATTTTTTCTAATGCTTGCAATAATTGCTATTGTTGAGCCGAGCATATCAACCATAATGATTGTTATTGGCATCACAGGATGGATGGATGTATCCAGACTTGTGCGCTCTGAATTTCTGACTCTCAAGGAGCGCGACTTTGTTGCAGCAGCAAAAGTTTCAGGCGCGTCAGACGCAAGAATAATCTTCAGACACATTTTACCCAACGCAATGTCACCTGTTTTTGTGGCAGCCACATTCGGCATAGCCGGTGCAATACTTACAGAGTCAGGACTTTCGTTTCTCGGACTCGGGGTCCAGCCTCCAGAGCCGAGCTGGGGCAATATTCTCACATCAGGCAAGAACAATCTGACAGTTGCCTGGTGGCTCTCAGTTTATCCCGGGCTTGCCATTCTGGTAACAGTGCTCAGCTATAATCTCATTGGCGAGGGGTTGCGCGATTCTCTTGACCCAAGACTCTGGAAGTCGTCAGACCGCAAAGTCTGAGGCGGTTGGCTATCAATGAAAACCCCAGGCATACAGATTCCGGATCCAGAAAGAGCGGAAAAGAATATTGAATATTTCCTCTCCTTAAATCCAGCTTGCGCTCACATCATTGATACTTTCATAAATGAAGTCAGCATGCTCTTTTCCTGCAGTCAATTTCTCGCTAACTATTCATCATCTTTCCCCGCAGATCTTACAGCAGCTCTAAACTCCTGCAGACAGCGGCTCGATCAGACTGTCCTGGCAAAGGAACTGAATCAGCTTGTTTCAGAATGCGTGGACATAAACCAGGCGATGAAAGCAGCGCGACAATTCAGAAAAAAACATATGCTCAGACTGACCATTCAGGACCTTCTTAAAATATTCAACACAGAAGAGGTGATGTCTGATCTTTCAATGCTGGCTGATGCGATCATATCAGAATCTGTATGCTTTCTTGATCTTCAACTCTCAAAAAGATTTGGACAACCTGAAGACCACTCTTTCTGCGTACTTGCACTCGGCAAACTTGGAGCGTATGAGCTTAACTACAGCTCTGATGTTGATCTGATCTTTGCATTCAGGAATGACGGCGAGACGCCCGGGATAAAAGCACCGGGCGAAAATATGATCAATAAAATATCGTTTGCAGAATACTACACAAAACTCGCAGAATCTCTTAGCAGTTTTTTGTCAACAAATACGGAAGATGGATTTGTTTACAGAGTTGATCTGCGTCTCAGACCCCAGGGACAAAAAGGCAGTCTTGTACTGCCCTTGAAAGGTTATGAGGAATACTACGAATCCTGGGGGCAGCTCTGGGAAAAAGCAGCGCTGCTAAGAACAAGATATGTTGCCGGTGATCAGGCAGTAGCTGATGACTTCATCAAAATAATCACTCCATTCATTTACAGAAAATATCTCGATATGGAGATGATAGATGAGATACGAAGATTAAAATCCAGAGTTGAGCAGATCAGACCTGGCACTCTCAGCAGGGACATAAAAAGAGGATACGGTGGAATAAGAGAGATAGAATTTTTTATACAGATCTTCCAGCTTATGTATGGGGGAAGAGAAAAACTACTGAGAGAACGCAGCACGATCAGGGCGCTGCACAGCATAGTACAGAAGGGGCTGATAGGATATGATGACTTCAGTCCTCTGTCTGAAATATATCTTTACCTTCGGACTCTTGAACACAGGCTTCAGCAGCTGAATGATCTGCAGAAGCACAGACTTCCGACTGGCGAACATGACTTGAAGATTCTTGCTCTGAAGATGGGATTTTGTGATGCTGGCTCATTTCTTGATGACCTGAGCGCAAAGAGATCAAAAGTACGAAGTCTGTATGATTCATTGCTGGAGACTCCAAAAGATGCTCTCCAGCCAGCGATCGAAGATAGTGTGATGAATGACATCTACTGGGATGGCGACGCGCCGATTGAAGAAGATCTCCGCGAAGCGCTCGGGAGCTTCAATGTTAAAGATTTAAACAAGGCAGTACGATGCCTGGTAAAGATCAGAAATCTGACATACACATTCAGCACCCTGCGGAGCAGAAGGCTGTTAGAGAAAATTATTCCGATGTTCATTAATGAAGCCCTGAAGAGTCCTGATCCTGATTCAGCACTGATTCACCTTGTTGATTTCGCAAAAGTGCTGTCACTTAAAGAGGCTTATCTTGAAGCAATAAATCTTAGACCAGAGATTATTCCCCTGCTCAGCTTTGTTCTGTCTGGGAGCAAATATCTTGCGCGCATACTGATCGGCAGACCTGAATACATTGAAACCCTTGTGGAAGAAGATTCAGGAATCAAAAGCTCTGTCTCAATGATGAGTGAGCTCGAAGCAGCCTGTACTGGCCAGAATGAGGGCACAGCCATGCGCATATTCAAAAAAACGCAGGAGATCAGGGCAGGCATGATGTTTCTCAAAAAACAGATAAGCGTATCTGAACTTAACAGGGAACTGAGCAGGACTGCTGAAAGCATTCTTGCCCTTGCAAATAAAAACAATGCCGGACTCTACATTATCGGGATGGGCAAGCTCGGAGCGAGGGAGATATCTTTTGGGTCTGATCTGGACATAATCTTTGTCACTCCTGATGAACCTGCGCCATCCATAATAAGTGCTGCTGAAAATCTCATGCGTGCAATGATGGCATATACCAAAGACGGCATAGCGTACAAAATTGATACCCGGCTGAGACCTGAGGGCAACAAGGGGCCTCTGGTTAATTCTATTGAAGGACTCAGAAAATATTATATGAAAAATGCCCACCCCTGGGAAATTCAGGCACTGCTCAAGGCAAGGCTGCTCACCACAACTTATACTGGCTCTTTTACCCCTGCAGCTGAATTTTCTCAATTAAGACAAGAGGTTCTGCTTGCAAGAGGAGCAGAAATCAATCCATCCGAGATAAAAAGACTGCGCATCAGGATACAGAAAGAGATCGCTTATGCCTCAGGATACGATATTAAATACGGTGCAGGCGGGCTTGAAGAGCTCGAATTCGGCATACAGTACCTGCAGCTTGCCAACTGCTACAGCCACCCCCGAGTGCTTAAACACTCAACAATCGGAGCCATTAATTCTCTAAAGAAAGCAGATATTTTAGACGATAACAAGGCAAAGCAACTTTTCTTCATATATAATTTTTATAGAACAGTAGAAGTCATGCTCAGGCTGCAGGAAAGCCAGTCTCTGCAAAGAGATCCTTCATCTATTCATGGCATGCTGCTTCAGCTTGGCATAACAGGCGATGAACTATACAAAATGATTGATAATGCCCGGACATATGTATCAGGGTTCTGGGCAGAGGTAACAGACTAATTCGGGCAACATTATATTTGAAGGAGGCGTAAAATGGATGAACTTGTCCCCATATCAGGCTCCGGCGATCTGAAGAAGGGCTCCTCTGAAGAGATCCTTCAGCTGGTTACATTCACACTCGGCAGCGAAGAGTATGCTGTTGACATACTCCGGGTACAGGAGATAAACAGGATGAAGGAGATCACCCGGGTGCCAAACTCTCCAGCCTATGTAGAGGGCGTGGTAAATCTCAGAGGCAAGGTTATCCCTGTTGTGAGCCTCAGGATGAAATTTGGCCTGCCTGAAAAAGAGAATGATGAGCAGGCAAGGATAATGATAATGGAGATTGTCGGGATAACAATGGGGCTCATTGTTGACTCTGTATCAGAGGTTCTCAGGATACCTGCCAGCATAGTTGAGCCGCCCCCGCCAATGGCAACATCCATAAGCGCAGAGTTCATAAAAGGGATAGCGAAACTTGAGGACAGGCTTATCATACTGCTCGATATGGACAGGTTAATCGGCTTCAAGTCTGCAGAAGCAGCATTGATTGAAACAGCTGCAGCAGCATTGGAATAATGCTGAGCTTGTTTTGATAATAAAAAAGGGGAGATACTCATGACCATCAAAAAACTTATTGTGCTGCTCGGGATAATAAACGCGCTTTTCTTAATAACGCTTCTTGTCTTTTTTGTCTTTCAGGGCACAAGATCTATAAAACAGACAGAGTCTCTTATCAATATTGATCTCAAGAAAACACAATATTTGGCTGAGATGTACAGTCAGGGACTCCAGACAGGACAGGCCACAAGAAATATAATTCTTAATCCTCAGGATGAAAAGGCAAAAAACAACTATACAAAGGCACACAATGACTTCCTTACTGCTGCTGAGGCAGTAAAATTAATTTCCTCTGAAAAAGAAAAGGCAAGCCTCTCTGAAATACTAAACAAATGGGAGACCGACCACAAGCTGAAGACCGAAGTGCAGCAGCTCGCTCTTTCCGGCAAGCTCAACGAATCAGTCAGTCTGCTAAAAAAAGAGACTGAAGTCTGGAGAGATATAAAAGATATACTCCTCGTACTTATTAAGAATGAAAGAGACGCGACTTCAGGGGTTATTAAAAAATCACAAGAGAGTGAAATAAACAGCCTCATTACAGTTGCAATACTGATCTGTCTATGCCTGCTCGTTTCATGCGTTTTGATGGTCATTATTTACAGGAAAATCACCATTCCGCTTACTGAAATTAATACAAAAGTTGCCAGGATCGCAAAAGGAGATTTCAGGGACAATATCCAATACAAAAGTGAAAACGAGATTGGAGAGCTCGCAAGCAACATAAACGAGATGATAATGTCCCTGCAAAAACTTATTGTTAATATTGTCGCTCCCATCAACCAGACTGTTACCATTGTTGATGAACTGAGAAGAAGTGCACAGCAGACAGCCAAAGGATCAGCTGCACAGACAAGTCAGGCTGCACAGATCGCAACAGCTGCAGAGGAGATGAGCCAGACAATCACTGACATAGCAAAGAACGCATCCATTGCTTCTGAAACATCTTCTGACGCGATGACAATAGCAAATAAAGGCAAGGATGTAGCTGAAGGAGCTGTGGATACAGTAAGCAAGGTCTATACTTCAACTGTTGAGCTCTCGACCATGATTGAAAAACTTAATGGCAGTGTTGGTGAAATCGGGGATATTATCACAGTTATTAATGACATCGCTGACCAGACAAACCTGCTTGCACTTAACGCTGCTATTGAAGCTGCCCGTGCTGGTGAACAGGGGAGAGGTTTTGCTGTTGTGGCAGACGAGGTGAGGAAGCTTGCTGAAAGAACAATTAAGGCAACAGCAGAAATAACTGAAAAGATAGGAACTGTTCAGTCAGAGTCAGAGCAGACCACGCAATCAATGAGCAGCGCATCCAATGAAGTAACACGGGCTACTGAATATATAAGAGAGGTGGGAGACTCTCTCAACAGTATTTTCAGCGCTGTGCAGAGAGTCAGGGACCAGATCACCCAGATCGCTGCTGCTGTGGAAGAACAGTCTGCTGCATCTGAAGAGGTTGCAAACAATATCGACAAGACCTCATCCATCGCAAGCGAAATTGACAAGATGTCGGATGATGTAATGAGCGAAGTAAACAGAATAATGGAGGTGGAGGATCTTCTGAGAAAAGCTGTCTCTGCGTTCAAGGTGAATGGAACAGAGAAAGCAATAATAGAACTTGCAGAGATCGACCACACAATATTCTTAAACAAATTCAGTGAATGTGTATTCGGATCACATGAAATAGATCCTGCAGAACTGCCTGATCACAAAAACTGCAGATTTGGCAAATGGTACTACTCTGACGGCATAGACATGTATGCTAACAACTCAAGCTTTAAGGCTATTGAACCGCCGCATGAAAAAATTCATGCTATTGCAAAGCAGGCAGCAGCTTTTTGTAATGCAAAAGATAGAGACAAGGCCAGAAATCTACTGGAAGAGATGAAAAAAGCCTACAACTCGGTTATTTCATCACTGGGTGAACTTAAAAACTCAATTAACTAAAGGTTCTGGAAAATAGATTTAAATAATAAAGAGGGGCTCAAAATTTTGAGCTCCTCTTTATTTACAAACTCAATGCCATTCTAAATATCATAATAAAGAAAGAACTCATACGGATGGGGTCTGAGCCTCAGAGCATCCACCTCTTTTGTTCTCTTATACTGTATCCATGTTTCTACAACATCCTCTGTAAAAACATTCCCTTTCATGAGGAATTCGTGATCCTCCTCAAGATGATTCAGCGCCTCTTCAAGAGTGCCCGGCATTGTCGGTACAGACGCAAGCTCTTCAGGGCCGAGCTCATAAATATCTTTATCAAGCGGCTCGCCTGGATGTATCTTGTTCTCTATGCCGTCGAGCCCAGCCATCAGCATGGCTGTAAACGCAAGATATGTGTTGCATGACGGATCAGGAAATCTCACCTCAATTCTTTTTGTCTTTGGACTTGCTGAATAAGTGGGTATTCTTATTGCAGCAGAACGGTTTCTTGCTGAGTAAGCAAGATTGACCGGCGCCTCAAATCCCGGAGTGAGCCTCTTGTATGAATTGGTTGTCGGATTTGTGAGCGCTCCCAGTGCCTTAGCGTGTTTAAGTATGCCACCGATGTAATAAAGCGCCATCTCGCTCATACCAGCATACCCGTTGCCGGCAAAAAGCGGCTTGCCGTTCTTCCATATGCTCTGGTGCACATGCATTCCTGAACCATTGTCACCAAAAAGCGGTTTTGGCATAAAAGTGGCTGTCTTCCCGTGCCTATTAGCGACATTTTTTACAATGTATTTAAAAAGCATATTTTTATCAGCCACTCTCACCATCGAGTCATATCTCATATCAATTTCAGCCTGCCCTGCTGTTGCAACCTCATGATGTTCTCTCTCTACATAGATGCCCACCTTCTGCATCTCCAGAACCATCTCTGTACGAAGATTAACCTGGCTGTCTGTTGGAGGCACAGGGAAGTAGCCCTCCTTGTAGCGCGGTTTATACCCAAGGTTTGGACCTTCAGTCCGACCTGAATTCCATATTCCTTCAACTGAATCAATAAAGTAGTACCCGCTGTTTGCTGTCTGATCAAACCTTATGTCATCGAATATGAAAAACTCCGCCTCAGGTCCAAAGTATGCCGTATCTCCTATGCCTGTTGACTTGAGATATGCCTCACCCTTCTGCGCAATATAGCGAGGATCTCTTGAGTAGAACTCCTTTGTTATGGGATCAACAACATTGCAGATAAGGCTTATTGTCGGATACTCCATGAACGGGTCCATAAACGCTGTAGTAGCATCAGGTATTATTAGCATGTCAGAGGTGTGAATAGCCTGCCACCCCCTGATGGATGAGCCGTCAAATCCAAGCCCCTCTTCAAATATTGCTTCGCTCAGCTCTGCAACAGGCACGGCAAAGTGCTGCCATATTCCAGGGAAATCGAGAAACTTGAAGTTTACCATTACCGCCTTGTTCTCCTGAGCCATCTTGAGTACATCTTTTGGTGTCATACATCCTCCTGTTATTTAAAGACTGCTTATTAAAGATCGCGCAAACTGCATAATCCAATAAAGTTGTTCAAGCAACTTAAACCACTAAAACAGCTTGATCAGCTTGAACCATTTAATCCGTTTAGCTGTTTTTTTATACTGTTGCTTCCCCTCTTTCTCCTGTCCTGATCCTTACCGCATCTTCAACATTATAAATGAATATCTTGCCATCTCCTATTTTTCCAGTTTTAGCAGCCTTTTCTATAACATCAACTGCCTTATCTGCAATCAAATTTGATACAACAACCTCAATCTTTATTTTTGGTATAAAATCCACTACATATTCTGCGCCTCTATAAAGCTCGGTATGGCCCTTCTGTCTGCCAAAACCCTTAACCTCTGTCACTGTCATTCCCTGTATGCCTATTTCATTCAATGAGTCTTTAACATCATCGAGTTTAAAAGGTTTAATAATCGCCTCTATTTTCTTCATATTTAACCTCCGTCAGCAGTGCCTGCGCATAATCAAGTATCATAAAAAAATTTTTACAAATTAACTCAATTACCTGTATAGCAATCATCATACCAGATATTTTCTCTAAAAAATCAGGATGTCTGTATGTAATCCTTGGGCTTTATGTATAAAAATTAAGCAGACCCTGCCTGCGTATTAAGCATTCCAAAAACTATCAGCAAAAGGACAGTGGGATTGAATTCTGAAGCTTGTCACGGATAACTTCTACTCAGTCGAGAGTCGAAGCAGGAGACTGACCCTTTTACTAACTCGCAGTCAACTACGTTGCGTAACAGCTCTCATCATGCTGACTGATGACCTTTTGAATAAAGTATTCGTTTGACATATCGTTGTTCCCTTTTTTATATTACGATTGAATTTAATCAGAATATCACATTTCAACTCAGAACTCAGGAGGTTGAGTAATGCGGTTTTATTCAGATCTTAAAACAAAATTCAGCAGCATGGCGCAAGAGCATAATTTTCTTGACGAAGCAGTAACAGTTGTTTCTGCTCGCACACTAACCCCGGAAGAAGCCATCGGGAAACCCGATATAAAAGACTTTCCCCTGCTCAAGGGTAAGGAGGTTATGATAGAGGCTTCATTTAAAAATTCAAAAGGCCAGGCATATACAGACATGCCAGGAAGTTTCAATGGATCGATCAGAGATATCATGGCGCTGCCGCTTGATAACAACCTTCAGAGAGCTGTTTTCATCTCTACTCTTAATGCAGTAATGCGCAGTCTTGGGCTTGCCGGCAACACTATACACTGCAGAGATAAAGAACCGGCTCAGTGCGCATCACAGCTCAAGGAATATGTAACCAGATTTATGCCTGATCCGAAAATAGCATTCATTGGGTACCAGCCTGCAATGATTTCCAGACTTTCAGAATCATTTAAAATGAGAGTGGTTGATCTTGATGCTGACAATATAGGCAAAGAAAAGTTCGGCATCATTGTTGAAGGACCAGAAAATACTGAGGAAGCCTTAAACTGGAGCGATCTGATAATGGCTACCGGTTCAACATCAGTAAACGGAACCGTCACAAAATTCATTACTGAAAAACCTGTCATATTTTATGGAATAACAATAGCGGGAGTTGCCAAAATTTTAGGATATAACAATTACTGCCCATGCAGCCACTAAACAGGATTTGACTGACTGACAGCATCACTGCTCTCATTTTTTATAAACTGCCAAGCAGATTTCTGGCAGAAAAATTTGAGACTTTCTGATCAGAAAATGTACAAAGTTGCGGTATGTGATTACTGCTTAAAATAACTTCCGTTCTAATTTATTTAAATCTCTTTATTACTATTTCTTTTTATTGCAATCAGGCAATAGGAAAGCAGATCGTTTAACAGCTGAATTTCTGTGCCAGCCGCACTGCGCCTATTGCATCGCTTGCATAACCATTGGCCCCTATTTCATCTGCATATTTCTGATCTATTACAGCGCCACCTATCATAAACCGCACCTGCGTAAGCCCTGCAGCACGAGCGAGATTGATGACCTTTTTCATTTCCACCATGGTTGTTGTCATAAGTGCGGAAAGACCTATAATGTCAGCTCCATGATGCTTGACAGCGCGGATAATATCTTCAGCCCCCACATCTTTGCCCAGATCAATAACATCAAAATTATAGTTTTTAAGCATTAAAGCCACAATGTTTTTGCCAATATCATGAATATCACCCTGCACTGTGGCGAGCACCACTTTAGGACCTTTTCGTCCTGTTGCGCCACCTGTTGCATCCAGAATCGGCTGTAGAACAGTAAACCCTTTACGCATCGTATCAGCACAGGTAATCAGCTGCGGCAGGAAATACTCCTTGCGATCAAATTTATCTCCAACCAGATTAATGGCCGGAATAAGAGAATCATCAACCAATGTCTTTGCAGATTCACCCTTATCCAGAGCATTTCTTATCACCTGCTCAATCCCCTCTTCGTCTCCTGTAACCACAGCATCAAAAACCAGTTCAATTGGAGTGCGGAGCTTCTGTTTTTTGGATGTTTCTTCATTACCTGACTGTTTTCCGAACCTTGCAATATAGCGGCTCATGCGGGCATCTCTTGAAATGAGGGCATCAACAGCATATGCAGTATTAACCATATATTCGTCGCTCATATCAATAAATGCTGCTGTCAGCCCATGACCTGCAGCCATACAGAGAAATGTTCCATTGATCCACTTTCTTGTTTCAAGACCGTGTGATAGATCCGAAATCCCGGACAACAGCGCAAAATAGCCTGATTGTGCGCACCAGCTGATCAATTCAAAAGTGCGTTTATGTTCTACAGACCCTGCTGCTATAGTGGAAACCAGACAATCCACCAGACAGTCTTTCCGGGCAATGCTATATTTGCTGGCACAGGACTGGATCTTTTGAATTCTTGCTATCGCATCAGCAGTGCTGCCCAATACTCCTGTTTCATCAGCCGGCATACAGACAATCATCGCACCATAGCTGGAGGCAATATAGCACATCTCTTCCATTTGATCATCTTTTGCACCGACATTGTTGAGAATGGCTCTTCCCGGAAAAACACGCAAAGCCTGCCTTGCTGCCTCAAAATTGGTTGTGTTAATGGCCACAGACTTACTGCATGTCTTTGCTGCAACGAGAACAGCCGCCCGCATGGCAGCTGCTTCGTCAACACCTTCAGCATGCACATTGATATTGATGACAGCCGCACCCAAGCTCGCCTGTTCCTGTACCATTTTTCTCAACAAGGCCATATCCCCCTTGGCAAGGCCTGCTGCAAGAGCTGAACTCTTTGATGGATTTATTCTGCCGCTGAAAACAGTCAGGGGAACATTATTGCCAACAAGGATCGTTTCGCGGTACGAACAAACAGCTGAAGTATGCTGGATATTAGGCGCAAGAACACCAATAGACGCTGTACTGTTCCTGATCTCACGAATATATGACGGGTCAGTACCACAACAGCCGCCAATGATTGCTGCACCAGCTTCCACAAGAAGCGGAACATGTTCACCGAACTTCTCTGGTGACATATCAAAGGTTGTGACACCGTTGACAAGATGCGGCATGCCGGCATTGGGTTTTGCCAAAAGAGGTATCATTGCAAATGGCTTCATTGCAGCTATCACCTTTGCCATGTCCTGAGGTCCGGTAGAGCAGTTGCATCCAACAGCATCAGCACCAAGAGACTGTAGTGTGATCAGGGCTGAAAGAGGATCAGTACCGTTAAGTGTGCGCCCATCTGTACCAAATGTCATGCTAACCATTACCGGAAGATCGCAGGTCTCCTTGACCGCAATGAGTGCAGCGCGTGCCTCCTGCAGATCCATCATCGTTTCTATTACAAAACCGTCAACCCCGCCTTCGATCAGGGCGCGGACCTGTTCAGCATATACCTTGACAGCCTCTTCAAATGGCAGCTCTCCAAATGGTTCAACAAACAGTCCGGTTGGTGCCATGTCCCCAAAAACAAACGCACTGCTCCCCACTGCCTCTCTTGAGGCTCGTGCAAGAGATGTGTTGATTTCTGCTGTTCTGTCTTCGAGACCAAACTCTCTAAGCTTGAGCCGGTTTCCACCGAATGTGCATGTATATACTGCATCACTTCCGGCTGCAATATAGGCCTGTTGAATTTTCTGTATTACATGCGGGTTCTCCATCACCCATGCTTCAGGAGAAACTCCCGCAGGCATTCCATTGCGGGCAAGTTCAGTGCCTGTTGCTCCGTCAAGCACCAGAACTTTTTGACTGACCGCGTTTCTGAAAGCATCTTTAGCCATGACTACTCACCTGAAAAGGCTCCGTTCCGCAGCAGCATCCCGGCATCATGTCCATACAGTGCATTGTAAGCCTGAACAGTCGCCATGATACTGTCTGACGATGGATTGGCAATAGCCATTGTCAGCCCCTGCCCCATAGCCATGCCAAGAAAAGCGCTATTAATCCATTGCCGTTCAGGCAAACCGAATGAAACATTGGAAAGGCCTATAATTGTATTCGCATGAAGCGTGTCAGCACACCAGGATATCAGATCAAGTGTGTTTCTTGCTGCTTCATGATTTGAACTAATGGTCATAACCAGACCATCGACCACAATATCATCAACAGTACATCCATATAAAGCTGCTGCTGACACAATCATATCAACAACCCCTATCCTCTCCCGTACTGTTTCAGGAATCCCGGCATCTGTAAGAGGAAGGACTGTGAACATGGCTCCATATCTTGCTGCTGCCGGCAGGGTGCACTCAATACGCTCACGCTCTCCAGAAACAGAGTTGACCAGCGCACGACCAGGATAACAGCGCAGCGCAGCCTCGACCACCTCAAATCTGGTTGTATCTATACAAAGCGGCAGAGGAGATAAACGCGACAGCAGTCTCACAGCCTTGAGCATCATTGCCATCTCGTCAATCCCTGAAAGACCCATGTTAACATCCAGGACTGATGCATGCCTCTGTTCCTGTTCAATTGCAAATTTTTGAACCATGTCAAGGCTCCCTTCCCTGAGGCTCGCCTGCAATTGCTTTTTGCCGGTTGGATTGATTCGCTCACCAACAACAGCAAAAGGATGCTCAAAACCCAGAAAGACTGATCTTCTACAGGATGAAAGCGCGCTGATCGATTTTTTTGCTATAGGCATAGCTGCGGCGCAGCGAATGCAGCTACCAAGAGCAGCAATATGCTCTGCATTAGCATATTTATCGCCTCCAAGCAAATTTGCTCCTGCATTGACAAGCAACTCACCTGCTGAAGCGCATTGATCTGTACTGCTATCTTTCATGTTAGGGACTGCGCATAATGGTACTGTTGCAAATGGCTTGATCTGTTCAATAGTGGTTCTCAATGGATCCAGCTTTGTTTCAGAAGAAACAAACCCGACTGAATCAGCCCCAAGCGACTGGAGAGTTATCAATGCGGAAAGAGGATCAGCTCCTCCTGGAATACTTCCCTGTGCTTCGATATGCATCTGCACAATCACAGGAAGGTCACATATATCGCGCATTGCGATTAGCGCGGCACGGGCTTCCTGTATATAAATGATGTCAGCGATTATAAAACCTTCCGCGCCACCTTCCAAAAGCGCCTTTGCCTGTTCTTTATAGCAGGACACAGCCTCTTCAAAGCAAAACTCTCCGAACGGCTCAATACTAATGCCTAAGGTCGAACAGGTTCCAAAAACAGGAAGCCTCCCCAGCGCTGCTCGACACCGGCGCATAAGCTCCTGATTGATCTCTCTGGTCTGCGCCGCCAAACTGTATGTATCGAGTTTCAAACGATTAGCGCCAGCAGTCGGGCAGCGAACAATATCACAGCCAGCATCCCTGAAAGCACAAAGCGCGGTAGAAACCTTATCAAAATTATCAAGCATCCAGACCTCTGGGCAGATCAGTTCGCTCCCAGGTGTTAGAACAGCGTCAAGCAGCATTGGCCCTTGCTCAACCAACCGTTGAAACTCCTTCCGGTTCATTCCTGCCTCTTTACTGAGTATGAATGTTCGATACCAACCACTGCTGTTACTGATTTTTCTGGAACAAGCATATAGCGGGAGGTGAGCGTTAACCCGAGACTGTCAAGCTCAAGAAGTGAGTAGAACAGTTTCTGATTATCTATAGTAAAATCACCGAATCCCGGTGAAAACCGGCGTATGGTTATCTGCTCATCATTTCGGCTAACTTGCCTGCGAAGAAATTCGTTTATCCAGTTCATTGCTGCATCAGCACTTTGCCCTCCAACTGCATCGAGAATGACCGCGGTTGAACCGTCACCGCACGATATTGCGTCAGAAGCAGCATTAACAATGGCAGCCCCCACAGTCGAAGCCATTAAAGCTATGGCAGAACTGTTTTTCAGCAACTCAGCCAATGAGCGGCTTTTAAG
This sequence comes from Dissulfurispiraceae bacterium, assembly GCA_034002665.1. Lineage (GTDB taxonomy): Bacteria > Nitrospirota > Thermodesulfovibrionia > Thermodesulfovibrionales > Dissulfurispiraceae > JAFGXL01. The sequence continues at coordinate 214,628 of JAVFAA010000002.1, forward strand.
AATCATACCCTCTGGTAAAACTATCTCATCATACTTTTTATCCACAATGGGGATGCGCATCCAGCAGCCCTTTGGCTCGCACAGATAAAAACTCTCAGCAATTGTTTTTTCCAGTTTTTCACGCTCTCTCCGGGATAAAACGGTTTTAGCGCTTCGGTATCCAAGACGCGTAAGAATCATTCTTATAGGCGCTTCAATAGGAATATGATTGATAAAATTAACAGGCATGGTCATTCATGCATCTCCATTATTAACACCTGCAATGAGCTTGCTATTCAGGCTTATTATCCAGCTCTCTAATCAGCAATTGTTTCGCCTCTGTTTTGTCAAAAGCTCCATCTGTTTGTTGTGCTGATTATTTCTGATACCACAAAAGTGAAAGCTCCCGCAATGTTCCTTAAAAAGTGATATCAAATCGCTTTCTGCCATACCTGTTGAGCTTAGTCTGCTATTACCGCCAGGCATCTGAAGATAATAGCTTTTTACACCGGCATTTTCCAGTTCTTTTACTATCTGAATAACATCCTCTTGCGTAAATCCATTAAATAGCGTAGTCCTTACTTCATATGGCAGGCCGCACCGGACAAGTATCTTTAGTGTCTTTTGAACACTATCTGCATCTGCTCCATTCCCAGTGACCACTGGATATTTTTCAGCCGGCGCCTTGTAATCCATGGCAATATAGTCCAGCACACCCATGGATAACAATTTCTCAAACTTCGCAGGATAAGAACCGTTGGTGTCGAGCTTCAGAGCATAACCCATGGCCTTGACTGCTCCTGTGAAATCCTCCAAACCCTGCTGCTCAAGGGGTTCACCCCCGGTAATTACGACGCCTTCTATTCGGCCACGCCGCCTGTCCAGAAACGACAGGATTTCTTCTGACGAAATCGGGGGTGTAAACAGGTCTGGGAAAACCAGCTCTTTATTGTGGCAATAACTGCATCTGAAGTTGCATCCCTGTGTAAACACAACTGCACTGAGTTTTCCAGGGTAGTCCACAAGAGACAGCTTGCGAAATCCTCCTATGCGCATACAGGCTTGTATTCCTTTCGCATATCAAATTCTTCCTTTTTGCCCATATTCCATTGCTTGAGCGGCCTTAAATAGCCGACGACTCTTGAATACACCTCAGTCTCTCTGTTGCATAACGGGCATCTGAAATGTTCACCCGCAAGATATCCATCACCAGGGCAGACACTGAATGTTGGGGTTATTGTGAAATATGGAAGACGATAATTCTCACAGATCTTTCGCACCAAAGTCTTTACTGTTTCTGGATCATCGATCCTCTCACCAACAAAAAGATGCGCTACTGTTCCACCAGTGTATTGTGTCTGCAATTCATCCTGATGATCTAATGCTTCAAAAATATCATCCGTGTAGTTCACCGGCAAATGCGTTGAGTTGGTATAGAATGGCTCTGCGCCGTTACGATACGCCTCTTCATCTGCACAAATAATGTCAGGGAATGTTTTTTTATCGAGAAGCGCAAGCCGATAACTCGTACCCTCTGCCGGAGTCGCCTCCAGATTATAGATACTGCCGGTCTCCTCCTGAAAAAAGGCAAGCTGCTCCCGCATGAAATTCAATGTTTTTACTGCAAATGAGCTACCTGTAGTTGTTGCGATATCTTCACCTATAAGGTTAAGACAGGCTTCGTTCATGCCTATAAGTCCAATTGTCGAAAAATGATTTGCCCAATAGCTTCCCATTCGTTTTTTTACATTCCTCAGATAGTGTTTTGCATAAGGATAGAGATTTGCCTCTGTGAACTTTTCGAGAACCTTTCTCTTGATTTCCAGACTGTCGCGGGATAGAAGCATAAGCTTCTCAAGCCGTTTAAAAAACTCGGCTTCACTTTGACTTGTCCGCCCAAGTCTGGGCAGGTTGACGGTCACCACACCTATGGATCCGGTAAGAGGATTCGCTCCAAACAGCCCGCCTCCACGCGACTGGAGCGTCCTGTTGTCGAGCCGCAGTCTGCAGCACATAGATCGGGCATCTTCAGGACTCATGTCAGAGTTGATGAAGTTAGAAAAGTAAGGAACCCCATACCTGGCTGTAACCTTCCACAACAGTTCAATATTCTCATTTTCCCAGTCAAAATCTTTTGTGATATTGTAAGTAGGAATTGGAAAGGTGAATACCCTGCCGCGTGCATCACCCTCGAGCATAACCTCAAGAAATGCCTTGTTGAAAATATCCATCTCCCTGCCAAACTCACCATAGGTTTCCTGCTGCACTTTGCCGCCGATTATAACCTGCATATTGGCAAATGTGGACGGAACCGTCAAATCGAGCGTTACATTGGTAAACGGCGTCTGGAAGCCGACTCGTGTCGGCACATTTACATTAAAGATGAACTCCTGGAGCGCCTGTTTTACTTCCTCATAGCACAGGGCATCATAACGAATAAATGGCGCAAGGAGCGTATCAAAATTGGAAAACGCCTGTGCTCCGGCAGCCTCTCCCTGAAGGGTATAGAAAAAATTCACCACCTGTCCCAAAGCGCTCTTGAAATGTTTTGCAGGTCCGCTCTCAACTTTGCCCGGTGCGCCCCTGAACCCATCTATCAGCAAATCATGCAAATCCCAACCAACGCAGTAGACAGATAGAATATTCAGATCATGTATATGAAAATCACCATTTACATGTGCACTGCGAATCTCATGGGGGTATATTTTGTTCAGCCAGTATCCCTTGCTTATTTCAGATGAGATATAGTTATTCAGACCTTGTAAGGAGAAGGCCATGTTGCTGTTCTCATTAACTTGCCAGTCGAGCTGATTCAGATACTGGTCCACCAGATCTATATTTGCTTTTGCATTGATCTCTCTGATCCTGGCATGCTGTTCTCTGTAAATAATATAGGCCTTTGCAGTCTTGCGGTAAGGCGATGATATAAGCACTTCTTCAACAATATCCTGGATTTCTTCAACAGTGGGCAGTCGATCTCCCAAAACCTGCTCCATCATACTCAAAACCTTTAGAGTCAGTCTTTCAGCAATCTTGGCATCGAATTCAGCAACAGCATGCCCTGCTTTTCCAATAGCCCTGGTAATTTTCCCGGCATCAAAAGATACAATTGAACCGTCTCTCTTCTTTATTTTTTTATACATACAACCTCCGTAATAAAATATTTATTGTTCTTTCCTGAATCCATTCTGTTTGACAAGGGCCTCTACAACTGCCTCATATACAGCCTTGCCAATAAGTTCACCTATTCTGCTGTGCCCACCAGGGTAGGTGACGCGTGGACCTGTTGTTCCGGATACGACAATCATGCTGTCAGTACCTGTTCCGGTAGCCTGAACATTATTGGTGTAAGTACTCTGCACATGCAGATCTTGAAGTGCTGCAGTCTTGGCCTCAGTAGCTGTTATGATCGCACGCGCCATGCCGCCATCTGTTATGCGTGCATTGGTAAGGATAAGAATATTGATAGTTCCTGGTTTTTGATAAGAAGATTCACCCTTTATATCCACTGCAGGATCAGGTTCGATATGCGTACCTTCATCAACACCGGTTCTAATAGCATTCCCCCTGGCGCCGGCAGTAACAAGCGCTGTCACAACAAACGGACTATATATTTTGGTCACAACTGCAAGATTATCCATGTCAGCGGCTGTAGCCATGATGGCAATGTCTTCATTTCTGATGCCTTCAGCTTTCGCAATGGCCTCTTGTATCTTTCGCACATAAACCTTTCCGCCCACCTCGCTGTCTGTCTTCATCTCTTTACAAACCTTCCCCCAAAGACTGGGATGAGCCGAATGATTTGCCGTAATCATGACATCTACAAGACCCTCATTCGTGGACAGGATGCGCCTCTGCTCAGGAAAGCTTACTATGAGTGTCTTTTCCCAGAGTCCATACTTTTCAGACTTTATCACAAAGGCTTTTGCAGCCGTTGCTTCAGGGAGGGGGATCTCCACTGCACTGACTAATGATGGAGCGAACAGTAAAAGAAAAACAGACAGTATTTTTTTCATATCAACCTCTTTATTTCGTCTTTTCATCCTTATAGAAAACAAATCAAGAACATGACTTTTGATAAACCTTGTTCTTGATCTTATCAACAATATAGGCATAGCCTTCCTCTGTGTGGGGAATAACACAGGAAGAACAATCTTTTATGTTATTTTTGAAAATAAAATCTCCGCCGCAGTCCAGCAGATATAGCGGACACCAGCAAAAGAGGCACGATTTCCATTCTGAAAGATTGTGGCAAGGGTAAAAACTACAGTCTTGATGTATAAAATACTTATAATTCACTTTATGATTCCTCCCTCGGGAATACTTTAATTTGTCCTGGATAGGTCTTCCGGCTTAGGGCTCAATTTTCTTGCCTACTTGCCCGCCTTCCCATCACAGTTCTACTGTGACAGTGGCTTGATGGTTGGGCTTTCGTTCCCTTTACGGCTGCGGGGCAGCTGGAGAATCTCACTCCATTCCCTGGCTTCCTGTTTAGCGGTTAATGATCTCTATTGATTGCCTCCATTTAAATTGCTACTGTGCAAAAAGAATATATACTTTCTTGAGATACTTTTTCAAGGGCGCTTATTAATTGACTAAGACATGCACTTTTATTTGTGCATGCTCATTTTTTCTAATCCTTACCAAATTCTAATTAATATTGTATTATGAAAAATTTTGAGTGTACATTAAATTTGGCAACCCTTCTCTTGAAACATACTGCTTTTTTGAACTCTATTAAATTTTAATATCAATCTTTTTATTTTTAAATATCATCAGCTCTCTATTTTTTTATAAATTGCCGAGCAGATTTCTGGCAGCAAAATTTGAGACCTGCTGATCCAGATATTTTCGAATTGCCCCATTTTCAGGATTCGCAATGATTTCTTCAGGAGTACCTGTCTGCGCCACCCTGCCGTCAGAGTAGATAATTATATTATCTGCAAGGTCGCATGCCTCTATAAAATCATGTGTAACAAGCACAACAGGTATATTAAACTCTGACCTCAGATCCTTCAAAAAAGCGCGCATCTCGAGCCGTAAAGGAGTATCAAGCGCGGAGAACGGCTCATCAAGCAGCAGCATCTCCGGCCTGCGTATAAGCGCTCTTGCAAGAGCAGCTCTCTGCTTCTGACCGCCCGATATTTCCGACGACATTTTATTCTGCTGATTGTCTATCTGAAAAAGGCGTGCAAGTTCGCTGCAGCGCTGTTCAGCCTCATCCGGCTCAAGGCCTTTTGCGCCATAGAGTATGTTTTCACGCACTGTCATATGCGGAAAGAGCGCGAGGTCCTGAAACACATATCCGCAGTGCCTCTTTTGAGGAGACATATTAATATTCTTGTTGCTGTCAAAATAAGGATTGCCTGCTGATATGACATGGCCCCTGTCAGGTCTGAACAGACCAGCGATCATTTTCAGTGTAAGTGATTTGCCTGCTCCTGAAGGGCCGAACAGCACGGCAAACTCCCTGCCGATCTTCCAGCGAGCATCAAGGGTAAACCCATTCACTTTTTTAAAAAGATCCACATTAAGACCCATCAGATCATCCTCTTGCTGTATCTGTTGGCAACATATAGAAAGATGACAGACATCATTGTGAGCAGTATGACCATTGCATTGGCCTTGTTCCAGTCTCCGCTGCCTGCTGCTGAATAGATGGCAAGAGGCATGGTGTCTGTCCTGCCTGGCAGGTTGCCGGCTAACATAAGAGTTGCACCAAACTCCCCAAGTGCGCGTGCAAATGAGAGTACAGCTCCCGCGATTATGCCTTTTTTAGAAAGCGGCAGTATCACCTTCATGGCTGTTTCGAATTTTGTCCTGCCGAGAGTATATGATGCGTCAATATAATTTTTATCAACAGACTCTATTGCAGCCCTTGTGGTCTTTATCATAAGAGGCAGGGAGACAACAAATGATGCCAGCACAGCAGCATACCATGTGAACATGATTGTCCAGCCAGTCAATTCATATATCATGTTTCCTATAAATCCATTTCTGCCAAAAATTATTATCAGATAGTAGCCGGTAACAGTAGGCGGCAGAACAAGAGGAAGTGTGAACAGAATATCAATAAGCTCCTTGCCCCTGAACTGTTTCATTGCAAGAAGATAGGCTATGGCTATACCGGCAACTATAACAAAGAATGTTGCTGCTGATGCAACCTGCAGAGATAGCCGCAGGGAAAAGAGCGTTGAACTGTCCATTACTATATGAACTCCTTATTTTTAATCAGGGAGATGAAAGTATTGCCCAAAACATATGCCTCAAGGCAGCTTCTCTCATCTCCCTTATCCATTTGCTTACTTTGCTGATTTGAATCCAAACCTTTCAAGAATCTTTTGACCTTCAGGCGAAGTGACTAACGAAACAAACGCCTTTGAGGCTGATTCGTTTTTTGTACCCTTTATAACAGCAATAGGATATATAACAGGTTTGTGGCTCTGCCCAGGTGCAGTTATAACAATCCTGACCTCTTTGGCCCTGTTCATCGCATCTGTTGAATATACCACACCCGCATCCACTTCACCACGCGCTACATAATCAAGAGCCTGGCGGACATTTTCAGTATAAATCAACCTGCTTTTTATTCCATCAAGGATTTTATAGTGATTAAAAACCTCTTCAGCATATCTGCCTGCTGGCACGGTTTTAGGATTGCCGGCAGCTATCTTCTTGATGCCTGCTGAGGTTAGCTGTTCAAAAGACTTTAAATCAGTTTTGGCATTTATCGGCACAACGAGTACAACTGCATTTGCCACAAAGTTAGCTCTTGTACCCTGAGCAATGAGCATCTTCTGGTCCAGGGCATCCATGTCCTTCTGAGCAGCAGAAGCAAATACATCAACAGGAGCGCCTCCTTCGATCTGTCGCGCAAGATCGCCTGATGCACCAAAATTAAATACAACCTTTGCTCCCTTGTTCTTTGTTTCATAGAGCTTGCCAATCTCCTCAAAGGCATTTTTCAGACTTATCGCTGCAGAAACAGTTATCTCCTTCGGCGGTTCTGCAAAGGAAATTGATGTTCCTATTAAAGCAGCCAAAATTATAAATACAGACAATATTTTTCTAATCATATACTCCTCCTAATATTTATTCGGCAATGCCGAGCATCACGCTTGTCGCTTTGATAACAGCATACACCTCTTCTCCTGTTTTCAGGTTCAAGCGTTTAACGCTCTCATCTGAAATAGTTGCGGAGATTATGCTGCTCTCGCCTATATCGAGCACTACTTCGGCCATAACCATGCCTTCTTTGATCTTTTGCACCTTGCCTTTGATTATATTGCGCGCACTGATATTAACTCCGTCCATGCCTTTACCGATCATCACAGAGCTGGCCTTGATTATGGCATACGCGCTTGTCCCGCTTTTTAGCCCCAGTCTTTCAGCGCTCTCGTTTGTGATGGTGGAGGTTAATACATTTCCGCCCTTAAGCGAGAGTTTTACGATCGCCATCACCTTCCCTGTATTGACCTCGCTGACTGTGCCTGACAAAACATTTCTTGCGCTGATTTTCATGGAAACCCTCCTTTTGGTGTATAGATAATGCTGATTTATAAGTCAGCCTCCAATCCAGGATTTATTTCTTATAGGCTTCACCTCCTGCATTTCAGCTTCTTCTTTTCCAACATATCATACTTGTCTCATAAGAATACTATTCAAACTTATTATCAGTATCTTTAGCATCTACTGTGGTAAATGAGCAGTATGGTTTTTGCGTTATATATTTTATAGCACAACGGATATATTAAAGACAATAGATTAGTTAGGAGCTTAATTTTATCCTGAAAAATACCTCTGAAAAAAGAAACGAATGTTGATTTTTGATTAAAAAATATCTGATAAGTCCCCGAAAGAAGTGATGCAAGCCGCATGGCTTCTTACAATTGGAGAGGCTTTAAACAGGTTTACGCATCAACAAGTTTAGCCTGTACAGCATCTAAATCAACCTCCGGCTCTCCCATGCTTGATTGAGGAAACCCGCTCAATGAATCATTCTGCATGGATGGAAATACTGCCACATGCAGATGAGATATGCGTCCGCCCCTTATGAAGATGCTTACAAAATCAGGGCTGAATGCTTTTTTAATCTTTCTTGCCACAATATTTACAACCCTGAAAAGATGAGCTGTAGTGTCGTCATCAAGGTCATAGAACCGATCAATATGCTTCTTTGGAACCACCAGACAATGCCCCTCAGCACAGGGTGTGGCATCCAGAATACCTATAAACTCATCATCCTCGTAAACCTTTCTTGCAGATAATGTACCTGCAACAATACTGCATAGTATACAATCATCAGTCTTGCTCATGGCATCACCTAAACAATTTATTATCTAAATAAAGCCTATAGATGTTACTCAAGGGATATAATTATTGCAGAAAAATTGAATATAAAAATACAAGTAGGAAATATTAAAAAGTATATTCAGTAAATCGCATAGCAACTAAAATGGAAAGGATGCTGGTTCTTGATTAATAAAATCCTGAAATCTTTTGTAAAAACCATGATAAAACTCTATCGCTTTTTCACCGGCTTCTGTGAGTCTTGCGCCTCCACCGCCCCTGCCGCCTGTTGTTGTCTCAACAAGTGGTACTCTGGACTGGCTGTTCATCGAATATACAAGCTCCCACGCATGCCTGTATGACATGCTCATTGATCTGGCTGCTACTGATATTGAGCCATACTGTTTTATGCGTTCAAGAAGCACTACCCTGCCATAGCCGAGAAAGGTGCCTTCCCTCCCCTCGATCCAGACACGCCCCTTGAACGAATAGTCACCCTTCCTGGTCTCATAATCAGGAGCAGCAGCAGATTTCTTGGCTGGTTTGAATTTCGGCATTGAGTCTTTAGGCATTGTTAAATATACCATATGCATTTAGCGGCAAGCCAGGCGAATCTATGACTCCGGCTTGCCGCACACCTCCACACCACTCGCTTTTACCATATATATGCTATGCAATTATCAGAGTTATCAGTCTTCGCAGGATGTCCTTTATTGTCGCTCCTGCGGAAGCCGCAGTGTAACTCGTTCTACTGTTTTGCCAAAGAAGTGATACCCTGAACCGCCTTCAGATAGCAGTTCGAGCAGTTCATCTGCTGCAAGCACGCGCGTACCGCCCACTGCAGTAATGCCTCGGCGTCGGTAAGGATCGCTGATCAAAGTTGCTGTAGGCCCGATTATTGCCGCCTCTGCCCCAGGCTTGAGCAAATGCAGCAGTCCGTCCACAGTACCATTGATCAAGGTAGTGCCGGAGGTGATAAAAACATCGGCAAGCGGCACCACCTCTGGAGCGCGTTCAGCCGGTATGTAGAATGGCATTTCCTCAGGCTTGAGTGTCGCAGGATCCATCTCCAATACATTGAAAGGCTGGCCGCGGCGGCGCAGCTCGCGCATGTAGGGTGCAAATGCGCCGACCAGGATCACCTTTTGCCCGGGCAGGATTGTCAGCGCATCGAATGCATCGCCCTCACAAAGCTCAACATCCGCCGGTGCGCCATCACGCAGCCAAAGTGACTCTGCCAAGGCATTAAGCGTGGCAATAGCCAGCGCTCTGCGAAGGTCCTCCGGACGATAAAGATCATCCAGCACATTAATGGCCAAACGCCCCTTGATCTTGCCGGGCATAGGCATTGCTTTGGCTGAACTGGGGCAGCATACTGCTTCAGGCACGCTCTTGATCGGCGTAGCGCACAAACCACCTGCGCCGTTGGATAGTTTTACTCCGGTGAAAAAGATGCCAATGACAGCGCGTTCCAGCGTCAGCTCTTTTGCTTCACTACCAAGTGATTCAATCACCGAAGCATGAAGCTCGGCAAGCAGGGTATCAGATTTAGATGCTATTTCCATTTTGTTCATCTGCCACAACCTCCACAAGTAGCTTTGAGGTCTTTGCGCTTTTCCGCCAGCTGCAAGCGTGTTGGTCCGAATGCTGTCATTGCGGATGTCGTAGTCACAATCTCAAATCCTTTTTCTACAAATAATTGATCGAATTTCTCTTCATGGCATAGTGGATGTCCAAAGCTTTGCAAAGATTTTGAGAGCGCCTGTACGCCGCTTTCTACTGCTGCGCAGCCCGGCGCGCAGAACCAGTGATTGCTGACAAAAAGACCGCCTGGCTTCAGACTGGCATGCACAGTCTCGAATATTGCGGCCAGATTCTTACGGAACTTGTACAGAAGATGCGATATGAGAACAATGTCATATCCTGAATCAATCGAATCACAGCAAATATCCTTCTCCTCTACAGTAATTCGATCTTCAAGTCCATAGTCTGATATATACCGCCTGGTAGTCTCCACAACTCCGGCTTTATCGAGCACAACCCCATGCAGATCAGGATTCGCCTGGCACAAAGCGATTGTGTAGAGACCATGTCCGCCGCCAACATCAAGAATGCGCCTGGCGTTCTTAAACCCTCTCCATCCTGAAATCGCCTTAACAACACCCTGCAATTCTCCACGCAATGCCTTCTGGCCAAGGCCTGATATGAAAGATGGACTCGGTCCTTTATGTATTCCACCAGCGCCCTGCAGCAGTTCCTTGCGTACCAGGGAGGCTGACAAGTCGCTCCATGATGAACTTTTAGCAAGATTTCGTACTACATCGCCTTGATAAAACATGCTGCTGGGCAGCAGAAAATCAGCTGCAATCCTGGTATTGCGGTATTCTTCGCCATCTTTGTATAAGAATCCATCTTCAACCAGCAGATCAAGGAAATCGCGCGACAAGGCTCCGTTTATGCCGATACCTTCTGCAATCTCGTTCCGGTTGCCACTCTTTTTTTTGTCCAAAAATTCAAAAAGCCCCAAATCCAGTGCTGAAAGCAGAGCCTGATAACGCTGATATCCCTCCAGGATGTTATCAACCCTGTCAACTCCATCCGGGCACTGCATGTTTCCAATAAAATTACAACTGTTCATCATCTACATCCTCCTGAAATATATATTCAAAACCTGAGCATCATAATGACGCCTTGTTTAACTGCCTTATACTCTTGCAAATTTTTTATTGCTTAATACTAACTACTGACAAAATAAGCATGTGTCATATCAATACCTGTACTGAAGCGACACAAATACGCTTCTCGGCACACCGACCAGGTAGGTTGGCGCACCCTGATTCGTGTTGGTGTCAGAGGTCGAGATGGTTGATATATACTTCTTGTCAAAAAGATTCAGCAAGCTCAGAGAAAACTTCAGCTTCTGCACTCCTCCTATGGAGACATCCTTTGACAAGGACAGGTCTGTAAGCCATGTATCTGAAACGCTGTACTGGTTAAGTACATCTGCATAGCGCTTTCCGAGATAGCGCAGCACCGGCGCGATCTTGAAGCCATACAGATCATAAACAGCAGAGATATTGCCGTAGAGCTTAGGGCGGTCAGGCAGTTGCTTTCCCTTGGCAGCAACAGTCGTGCTGATGCCGGTCTGGACATCAGATGTAAACGCCGAGTTGTTGTAGCTGAATGCTGCATTGATATTAAAGTTATTTGAGATCTTATATTCCGAGCCTATCTCAAGCCCATACGAACGCCCGTTCCCGGAGTTCTGCGAATAAGTCAGGTTTACTGTAGGGTCATAAATGCTGGTGCTGACATACTTCAGCCGCTCGTAATAGAGTGTAGAGGTGAACGAAAACTGGCCAGCAGAATAGCGATAGGCAAGATCAAAATTGTCAGACTCTTGCGGTCTGATGCGCGTGGCCCACAGGTCCTGGAGCTTTTGCTCTGCAGTTGCCGGATTAGCAGCGCGGAGTGTCCTGAAATAGCTGATAGCACTGCCTGCCCAGCCAAACTCTGGCCAATCAAAGTTTCTTCCGTAGCTGGCCTTGATCGATGATTTATTATTCAGATAGTGTGTTGCACCGATGCTGGGAAGCCATACTGAGTGAGTGTTGGACGGCAGTACGAAATCCACGCTGCTGACTTGTGACAAGGCCTGATCCGCGCTGACATCTCCTATGCCTGCAGTGTTGTAGCTGGTGAACCTTGCAGATGAAATGCTCATATACTTCAGACCGGCATCAACAACCGTCTTGTCAAAGACTTTCGTGAAGCCCACATAGGGCGCACGGTAGGAGTACCGGGTTGTTCCGTATATATTAACCCACCCAAGAAAATTAAGATTTGTGTCCCGTGCTTTCCTGGTGGTGGGCGGTCCAGGCGGCTCATGATTTCCATACCAATATCCAACATTGAGATGGGAATCCTTCCATTTCTTCTCTAATTCCATCACAGCGCCATATGTGTTTCTATTGAGTAAAGACTCCACAACCACATTGGATTGCGATACAAAGTTGATCATCGTGCTGCTGCTTCCACTTAATGCATAGCCTCTGTCATTCGTGAAATAAGGCCTGAAAGTCAGGTTAACATCCTGGCCCAAAGGGATCTTCAGTTTTCCAAGGATGGTTGAGGTACGATAATTTTGCCGGTTATAAGCGTAATATTTAATGTCATTCGATGCAATGCCAGTCCTGGTCGGATTGTAGTCGAGCCGCCAGTTATTGGCGAGATCAGTGCTCTCAGCATAAGTGAGTCCTTTATAACTATCCTGTTTCTCGCTGTTGTAGATGCCGAATAGCTCCCACTCAACACCCTGCGGCGAGCCGCCAGTAATGCCGAAGGCAAAATTGTTTCGGTCCAGACCGTTCCCCGGACCCTTGAATTTGTCGGAATCAGTCAGTGACCCTGAAAAGAAAAATTTGATACCGCGGCCTAAATCTCCGGAATCCAGCCGGATATAACTCTTTGTGAAGCTGTACGAGCCAAATGTCTGTTTGGCAGTAGCTGAGAATTTATCAGATGGCCGCAAGAATCTCATATCGATCAGATTGCCGAAACCGAAGTTTCCGTTTGCCGGGACAGCGCCCTTTTCGACTGTGATTGTCTCGATATTCTCCATGTCAGCCACATCAGAGATAGGTTGGCCAATGCCGATGCCTTTAAATGGCAATCCCTCCAATATCAAGGCTTGACCCCTGCTCGATTTACCGCGAATTTTATAGCTGGCATTCGTGCCTGTATGGTCGTTGTAACGGACATCCACCCCAGGCTCCAGAGATATGGCCTGGTAGGCGTTGGTCATACCGAAGTTATTAAAGGTCTCGATTTTTTCCCGCGTCACCACCTCGCGCGTGCCGATGCCGGAGCTCTCGTCCTGCGTCTCCGTGATAGTAATGGCATCCAGGGTCGAGGTCACCTCCTCAGCCTGTACAAACCCTGACAGCAGACATACCGTCAGGAGACAAGACACAAACACTGCTCTCAATTTAATCTTATGCATCTCAATGCTCCCCCTTTTTAAACTTGCTTATTTGTGATAAAAGTCCATACAAACTCTTTTACTCTGCTCATCTCAATCTAATTTCTTCCTGCACTCTTGTAATGCATCTCAGCGCCAAAGCTCTCATACTCTTTGTCTGAAAGCAGATAGTTATAAAACTGTCTGAAGAACTGAATCGTCTCTTTTTTGAGATCAACATCAGCCATGACTTCAGGATAGAGCGTTTTTGTGAGCCAGATAATACCGAGAATAGCCTCTGGCGAAGGACGATCCCACCAGAACGCGCCGATTGGGCATGTATAAATGGCATTATCCTTTACAGCTTTTATACTGCTGAACCTGGGAGAGCTTTTTATGCTCCCTCCAGCGCCCCAAAGATCATTACCAGCCCGGGTAATAATCACATCCGGATTCCAGACAAGGAGCTGTTCAAGACCAACCAGACCGCTTTCGATCTTGAAGCCCCTCGAAACATTGATCCCGCCGCTCTCCGTAATAAAATAGTGGCCCCAACCTAACTCACTCTGCGCTGCCACGGATGATCCGGCAGATGCGTATAGAACCTTTTTCCTCTTTGTCTCAGGAATTGCAGAGATTCTCTGCCGAATCAATGAAAGACGATCATTCCAGTACCTGACCAATGCATCCGCCTGTTTTGCCCTGCCAAGAACTTCACCCATCATCTTGAATTCACGCATCAAGCGGTCAGTATCAGCCCGTCCGGTATATACGGTGATTACCGGAATGCCTAATGACTCAATTTTTTTATTCCCCTGCAGGGAGGTTACGCTCGCTATGACCACATCCGGCTTTAACGTCATGATATGCTCTACATTGACAGTGTTAAAAGATCCGGCATCAGGTATCTTGTTGAAATGCGGAAACATCTTCAGGAATTGAGGAAAGCTTTTCATGGAGGGCTGCCCTACTATCCTGTCCGCAAAACCCAGAACAGACACTTCATGGCTTGCTCCTCCCTGACAGGTCACAACAATCCTGTTGACAGTCCCTGGGGTCATGACTGTTTTGCCTGACATATCGACAATGGCTCTCATCTGCTGTTCCATCAGAGCGTTTGTCTGCGAATGGCCGTACTGAATGTGCATAAAGAGCGCGAGTGTGCACGCAAGAATAAGAAGCAAATATTTTTTCATCTTCTGCGCAGCCTCGCAAACTCAAAATGCAGATCCTTCGCTGCTGACTTCAAACCAGAAAACACCAATATCTCTTTCAGTTTCATCCCGATTCACTCCCTTTTGTCCATGTAAGACATCGCTCAGAATTCGTTATATCTTTTTGGGTATAACGCTAAGCAGCCTTATCCTGTTTTTGTAATTCTCTACTTGTTCAATATTACATCCGACTTACTAATCAGACACGCAGACCATATGTCTGCCGCATACCTCCACAACGCCTGCGTTTATTCCGTATAGCGTCAGCATGGTTTCCGGAGTGATAGTCTCTTTAGGACTGCCATCCGCTATGACATCTCCCTCTTTAAGCATCACCACCCTGTCTGCTGCAAGCAGAGCATGATCTGGAAAGTGCGTCGAAAAAATAAAGGTATAGCCATCCTGCGCCAGTCCGCTAATCTGGTCGAGAAGGCGGAACTGATTTCCAAAGTCCAGGCCATTGCCCGGTTCATCCATAATGAATGTATCGGCACCCTGGGTCAATGCACGCGCAATGAGCGTCAATTGTCGTTCGCCGCCGCTCACCTCTGTGTATGGCTTGTCCTTCAGATGAATGATATTAAGCCTCTTGAGCGCATGCATTGCCATATCTCTGTCATCTTTGGAAAAGTGCGAAAAGAAGGGCTTGTGAGGCATACGCCCCATGAGCACCACATCTTCAACTGTATAGGCAAAAGACTCCCTGTGAATCTGCGGCACATACGCAACCCTTCTTGAAAACTCTTTGTGAGGGATCTCCTGCAGCACTCTGCCCTCAAAAGAAATATTTCCCTGCCTGGGACTATGGATGCCGAGAAGCAGTTTCAGCAGCGTTGTTTTGCCGCTCCCATTTGGCCCCAAAAGTGATGCCACTCTGCCGCGTTTGAATGACAATGAGAGATTACTGATGATCTCTTTTTTTCTGTAACGGAATGATATATTTTCAATCGCAAAGAGCCTCACTAATGCCACCCCCTGCGCGCGTTCTTCAGAACAAAAGCAAAAAACGGTATGCCTATAAGTGATGTAACAATGCCTATCGGTATCTCAAAAGGAAAAGCAAGGCGTGAAACATTATCCACAATAATAAGATAACTCGCTCCTACAAGAGCTGACGCAGGCAGCAGTACAACATTGTTCGGCCCGACTATCATGCGGCATATATGCGGAATAATAAGTCCGACCCACCCGATCATTCCTCCAAGCATAACCGTAAGAGCACAGATAAGCGTTGCCAGGAAAATCACTACAAGTTTCACCCGCTCAACATTTATTCCAAGTGATCTTGCCTCTTCCTCTCCCATACTCAATACATTCAACTGTCTGGTGTGAAACATCAGACCAATAATGCCAATGCAAATGGGAATGCTCACATTCAGAACAGTGCCGCGGTCCACAAGTGAAAGATTTCCCATGAGCCAATAGACAATTTCAGGAAGCTGCTTGTATGGATCAGCCGCGTACTTCATCACCGATACAAGTGAAGTGAAAAATGCGCCGCTTATGATGCCGCCGAGAATAAGCATGATTGCAGCGTTGATGCGATAGACCTTCGCTATACCGACTGCTACAGACACAGCCACCAGACCGAAGAAGACTGTCATCATCTGCACCACTATCCAGCTTTTTGCGATCATCATGCCGAGCACAGCACCAAAAGACGCACCAGCAAGCACACCAAGCAGTCCGGGTGAAACAAGCGGGTTTATAAACATTGCCTGGAATGCGCTGCCTGATGTGGCCAGCGCAGCGCCTATAAGCGCGGCAGCCAGAATACGCGGCAATCTTATATTCAGAAGCAGATTTTCTAAAAGCGCTTTCTTGTCCGGAGAAAGTCCTGAAACGCCAAAAAACTTGTTCCCAAAAAACATGATGATCTCATGCAGAGAAACAGGGTACCTGCCCAGGCTGAGAGAAATGAGAACGCTTGATATCAATATGAATGCAAGCAGCGGAATCGTGATCCTGCTCAATGGACTATCCCCTCTCTCACCTGTACTGCAGCTGCTAAGCCGTGGAGACGCAATGTTGTCTGCTGCGTACCGCGCAATACCTTTTCTATTACCAATTTCATCTCCTGTTCTCCTGTATATCAATCAACACTATGCTCTTATGATTTTTTACCTTCAGTTTGTATGCTTACATGACTAAAACCGTTTCCTTTGATCGCACTGAGCACATCCACAAACTGCTGCAGTGGAATGCTCTGGTCTGCTCTTATGAGCACAGGCGTGGATCTATCAATGGGTCTCAATCGATCCTGCAACCCGGCAAGGCTGATATGATCGGAATTGAGATACACCATTCCGCTTTTATCGATCTCTATGGTCAGGGCTTCCAGGCGTTTCTCTGTATTGTGGTGGCTGGCCTTTGGGAGATCAACCGGAATTATCCCTCTCGCAATAAAAGTCGATGTTGTCAGCACAATGGTTAGAAGAACGAGCATCACATCTACCATTGGGACGATATTGATGTAATCAAATTCCCTTTCGTCCATTGTTGATGTCCCATTTCATAAGAAGTTCCTTGGCGCTGCGAAGCAGCAGGTTATAAAGCGTTACAGCCGGAATAGCAACAAAGAGGCCCACGGCAGTTGCTTTGAGAGCAAGGGCGAGTCCGCTCATGATCTTGCCGCTGTCGATCATCCCGTCATTACCCATGGTGCTGAAGGTCAGCATAATGCCGAGCACCGTTCCGAGCAAGCCGATATACGGCGCGTTGCTCCCTATGGTAGCGATGAGATGCAGTCTGCGTGTGAGCGCAAACTCAAGTTCTTGCCTGTCCCTGAAATTTTCAATCTTGACTCTGCGAAAAAACATGCCGCGCTCAAGGGCAATGGAGACAGCAATAATGCTGAGCAGAACCATAACCCCAATTATTCCGTAGTCTATAAGAGCCTTAAGCCATTCCATTGCCTCTGCCTCCGCTCTGTTCATCTGTGTATATCATTGGATCAGCACCTCTCTTGCTTCCCTGTCGTTCAGATCAACTCCAAGAAAAAGCTTGTAGAATTCCTTTGTCTCTTTCACCATATCCACTGGATAGTGCCTGGGATAAAGCACCGAAACAACCCACTTAGCTCCCAAAAGACGCATAAAGGATGGCGGCCTGTCAAACCAGTTGAATGGCTGGTGCGGTATGAGATGGACTCTTCTGTTTTTTACTGCCTTCACATTTTTCCAGCGCTCATCAGAAAATATCCTGTCATAGAAAATCCTTTCCTTAACCAGTATCACCTCAGGGTCATACATCAGTACCTGCTCCATTGATATATTTTCCATACCCATACCATCCCTGGCACTGCCTTTATGCACATTAATGCCTCCTGCAAAAGGGATGAGCTCACTATGCATGGAATCTTCCCTCTCTGTTTTCAGGCCATCGATGCCTTCAGCATAGTACACTGCAACCCTGCTTGAAGCAGGTATCGCAGCCACCGCTGCTTTAACGCTATTCAAGGCATCAACAGCGTAACGGTGCAGTTTTTCGCCCCTTTCTCTTTTATTCAGCAAATCGCCTGCAAAGAGCAGCGCCTCAGGGTAATGGGTTATATTTTCGAGCCGTACGATATTGACCCATGGGATGTTAAGCTCGGTCAACTGCGTCTCATATTTTTTTCTTATGGATGAATCACTCATTGCCCATATGAGTACAAAATCAGGCTTGATTTTTAACAGCACCTCTGAATTCAGGGTTCTGCCCTGACCAACCATGCCTCCGATAACCGGCAGTTTTCTGTAAGCATCAATTACATATTTATTTTCATCAGCACGCAGCGAAAAGCTCAGTCCCGCAAGAGCATGAGGGTCGATCGCGTATAACAGGTATGTACCCGGCGGTGAGGAAGATACAACTTTTTTTATAGTATCCGGAATAACAACCTTCCTGCCGGTCATATCAGTTATCTCGCGGGCATCTGATGAAACAGCGAACAAGAAAACTGCAACTAATACACACAACCATCTGAAACACTTCATTTCTTGTCCCACCATATAACCGCCCAGAACACTTCCCTATTAAGGGGCATCTTCCAGCGGCCATTTTCGCATACCATTTTTTCATTCAGATAAACCCGAAGCCTCTCCTCCTCTTCCAGCGTCATATCTTCAAGCATCCAGCGCAGGGAGTTCAGTTTTTCTTCGCAGCTCGCGTAAGTCTTCTCCTCCTTGTTCGAGACGAATGACACACTTGCCGCTATACCCATCTGGTGAAGGAGATTGTAAACATAGATATAATCAGGCCCTGAGCTGAGCTGCCTGCCGATAATCTCGTGAAGTCTTCTGTCAAACGGGCCGTCGCCTACAATCGCTGAGACAAAAACTTTCTTTTTGGCAAAACTGTTAAGTTTGTCCAGAGCCTCTTTGAGATCATCAACAATCAGCGAACGGGATGCAACAGCCACATCATGCTGAATAGCACCTGCATTATGCCAATCATCTTCCCATCCTGTATGCATGATATTGATATTTGTCAGACCTTCTTTACTGCACTGCTCATTCAATATATCCAGCATTACATCCGATGAATCCAGCGCAGTTACCTGCCTCACCATCCTGGCAAGCGGCCGGGCGAGAGTGCCTGCTCCGCATCCAACATCAAGCACACTCCAGTCAGGATCAGGCTGCATGATCCTGATAAAGTCAGTTGCGTAGGGGCTCTCGGAAGCATGTTTTGCAAAAGAAGGCGCGCGCCTGTTCCAAAAGCCTGCATCTTTCCATTTTCTGCTCCTTTCTGTGCGCGCTTTTTTCCACGCTTCATTCCAGTCAATGCTTTTAATATCCACTTTATGCGCTCCCCAATGTATAGTAGTTGCTTTTTTCAGCGCATGGCCTGCAGAGAGCCTTGTTATTAACCAGAATATCCCTTGCATCCATCACAGACTCGCCGCACATATCACATGTAACTCTCCTTACAGGTCTGCCAGGCATATCGCCGGGAGTCAGATTAACCTTAACCTTTTTCACTTCAAAGAGTTCGTCATCTGGCATGACCATATATGCCTTGCACTGGATACTGCTTTCATCACCCGGGTCCTGAACATACTCAGCTGACTTTTCTCTTGAACTGCTGCGCGATGCTATCCTGACTGCCTTGCCTGTCTCGAGATTGATAAAGGTTGCTGCCATCTTGCCATAGTCTTTTATCTTCATTGTCCGCTTACCTGGCTTGCATCCTGTTACAGTCATAATAGCGTCAGTAGCACAGCGGTCAATCTCCACAAAGACCATCATTTTTTTCCTTTCTGCTTCAGGATCATTTATGCCAATCTCTCTCATGCCCATTATGGACATCCGAACACCAAGAACCTGGCCTGCGCAAAGGTGTCCATGAAATCTAACTGCTTCATCAAGATATTCCTGAAATCGCTCCATTCATCCTCCACATATCAATATTTACTGGATCACATAGCTGACAGGAAGCAGCAATTCAGCTCTTACAGGCGGCTTTGGAAAAGGCTGGGATTCTTTTACTGTGTCAACAACATTCAGATCAAGGATCTCAAAACCCGAACTTTTTACTATCTTCAAATCTTTTACCCTGCCGTCTTCACAGATGATAAAGGAGATCATCACTCTGCCTGACCAGCCCATTTTTTTGGCTCTCACAGGGTATACAAGATTTTTGTAGATGCGGTCTTTTATATAAATAAAGTGTTCTTTCAGATATTTTTGTTTTGATGTTTCAGCTTTGGCATATAGCGCATTGCTGCTCTCATGATCATCGTAAGCTGCATTATTTGCCAAACCCACCTTATCTGCACCTTGCGTCAAATCACCCAATGACTTTGTTTCTCCTGAGTTATGAACTTCTGTGTTGTTATGTAGTGCAGAATCTGAACTGCTGACAGCCTGGGATGATACCTCTTTTGCTTCCATTGCTGTTTGTTCCATAACACTTTCAGCCTTCTCTTTAATTTCATTTTTCAGAGGCATTTCCGGAGCAGGACTCTGTACAACAGGCTCCTGCTTTTTAGCATATTCTGTTTTTTTCATTGCCGGAGGGGTCTGCCTCTTCGGCTTAGTGACCGCCTCTGTTCTTTCTGCAGCATCAGGCCTGTTATCTGCCAACACATCTTCTGAGTAGAGCCTGATAACAATCGGCTTTGTCTCTTGTTTCAAAAACCCGTTTGATGCAGCAGCTGCTGCCGCTATCACCATAAGGTGGATAACAACAGATATACAGATCGACCGAAATATGGTCGAATTTCTTTTTAGCGGCTTATATAATTCAGTACTGGTCATGCTTTATTGCCTCAGGATATTTATCTTGCGGGCTCCAGCAGCAAACAGATGATAGGTGCCGCCGCCTTCTGCAACAGTTTCAAGCATTCGTCTGCTGTCAGAAATTAGCACTCCGCTCATAATTTTTATCTTCTGACTGAATAATGCATCAGGAATAAAGCTCGCGCTCGGTCCAACAACTGCTGACAATGCATCTGGTCGTACATGATCAAGGAGATTGTCGATTGTACCGTTAGCAATAGATGAGCCGGTAATAATAACCATATCAGCATTGCTTAAGAACCTGGCTGCTTTATCTGGAGCAGCATAATATTTTTGCTCATCATGCGCAAGTTTTTCTCTTCTTCGCTCTAATACAGATAGCTCTATACCGCTTATCTGCTTTAATCTCTTCAAGAATGGCTTAAACGCTCCCACCATGCATATCTTCTGCACTGAATCAGCAAGCATAAGATCAAGGGCATCCTTATCATAGATTTTTTTATATTCACAGCCTTCTATAAAACCTGATGAAAGGGCATTCATTGCAGCTACTTTTACAGCATTCAAAACAGGTGCTGTGGATTCCATATGCAGCAGCTCATTAACAGACATACCTTTGAAACTTTTTGTTCCCTTCTTCTGAACAGATCTATCCATGCAGCATGATGACTCATGCATTTCTGCAATCGGAGTGTATGACACACCTGAAGATCCATCTGATAATTTTATCCCTGTGTAAATAATGCCAATAACAGCATTTTCCACTACAAGTGAATCAAATTTTCCATTGCACCTGTCCTCAAGCAGTGCGATAGTCTCATTGATAACCATATCCCCCTCCCTAAAAACGATATCTCATGTTTGCGAAGAATGTTCTTCCAGGTTCAGGATAGCCTTCATCTATCGCATAATTTTTGTCAAAAAGGTTATTGATTCCTGCCTCTGCACTAAACCCTTTTGCTATCTCATAAATAACCTTGGTGTTGAAAACTGAGAATGACCCTGCTGTACGCACACCATTTGAGGAGCTGTAACGAGATGAATTATATTCATAGCTGCCAAGAAGATTCAGAGGCTTCACTGGAGCATATTTCAGATATGCTGTAACCTTGTTTTCCGGAATTCCTGTCAGCTTATCCGAATTTGTCTTGTTCTCAGACTTTATCCATGTATAGCTTATACCGCCCTCAAGATTTGATAAAAGATCGCCCGACAGTTCAGCTTCAATACCTGTGTTTTCGACTTTACCGACATTCTGGTTTTGATATTGGCTGCCCGGCATTGTCACATTCAGGATGTAATCTGAAATATCGTTATAGAAGACTGTGGTCTTGAATCTGATCTTTTTGAAATATGTATCCTGATATCCAACCTCATAATTCACTGCCTTCTCAGGCTTCAGATCAGGATTTGGAATAGCTTTTCCCATTTTGTATGAAAATCTGTCCTTAATGGAAGGGATCCTTGTCTTTTTTGAAACAGCAGCATGAACCTTTCCGGTATCTGACACCAAGTAGAATATACCTATCTGCGGATTAAACGAATGGGTGTCATTTTGCTGAAAATCCACGGTTGTCTTTGGTGTTGTGCTTGTCAGGTCCTGTGCCTGTCTTGTGTCGAGCATGTCATAGCTCGCACCTATAATCACATAAAGCTTTTTCGTGATATCTATTGTGTCTTCGAGACCAAAGGAATATATATCATCCCTGAACCTCTGAAGTGGTGAATCATTGCTCTCTTCCCTGTGCACATCTCTTTTCAAATGAAAAGCAGCCTTGAGTGAATTATGAGGCACTAATTTTGTGCCTATCTCTATTGAACCTCCCAAGGTGTAATCATCATACCAGCTATGGCTGCTGCCCCCTGTCAACTGCGTATATGTGTTATCAGTGTACATATTTAGTGCATTTTCAAATGTGTCGTAGTATAGCCTCGTTTTGACATAACTTTTGCTGCCTAAAGATGTGCGGGATGTAAAGTAGAGACTCTCTTTGTCCCAATACGCCCAGCGCCAGTACCGCGCAAATGTACCTGTGTCATATCCGGTGTATGGAGGCACGCCTTTTACTCCATGCTGGTTTATATAGCTGAGCGCGTACTCATCTTCCTTGTTCGGCGTGTATGCTACTTTTATATTGGCCTTTGTGTCTCTCTGGTATGAGTTGTCTCTTTTGCCGCCGTCATCAGATGCTGAAGGTATCGGCTTATGGTAGTCCTTTGAAAGCTTGAAATAACTGCTGTCAACATAAGAGAGACCTGCCTGCATGTACCACTTGCCCTGATTCGTTCCGAGATTAAGATATGTATTGTAAGTATCGCCTGTTGCAATGCCAGCGCCCATATTCCCTTCGAACACCTTCTCAGGCCGCTTAGAGACCATGTTTATTGCTCCACCCATCGTATTGGGACCATACAGCACTGAAGTAAATCCTTTTGAGATAACAACCTGCGAAAGGTCGAATGTATAAAACCTGCCCAGATCCGGATATCCGTCATACGGCACATATATCGGTATGCCATCAAGAAAAAGCGGAACATGCTTTATATCGAGACCTCTTATATATAGGGTAGCTTCATTTCTTCCGCCTGACCTTGATAAAGTAACGCCTGGAACCAGATTTACCGCATCAGACAACTTGTCTTTATTTAGCAGCCTCATCTCCTCATCATAGATTTTGTCAACAGAAATATTTCTGTTTTCATCACTTCTGCCTGCCACCTCAACCTCTCCAAGAGTAAAAATATTGCTGCCCTCATCTGCATTAACTCTGAAAGGATATAAAAAAACGATAACAAAAAATAACATTACAGCAAGGCAATTCATTTTAATTACATTCATTCCAACTCCCCCTTTAATTTCATTATATATGATTGGGAATAACGCATGTCAAACTCATTCATTAACAGGCTGTTTTGTTTTTATACTATCTGTTCTGAGTTCTTTGCCAAGGGTACCCCTCCCTCTCGGGCAGAAAGGGAGGGACTCAGAAGGGTATCGGCGTTAGGCATAAAATGCATAACGCCAGGCAAAAAAAATGAAGCACTCGGATAAACAGATTTTTGCGACATCATGAAGGTAATATACACTTGGGAATATCGAGCTGTCAAGAGATTTTTTTGCTGCATTATAACCCTTAGGGTCAGGCTTGCAACTATGCATTTAGCCTTACTCTCACTTCTCCCAATCTTTCTCACCGGCATTCATTTCACAGATATTTGAAGCTCTGGGATAATTGAAGTATCTTGAACGATATCACGGGAAAAGCATCTTCAAATTGTATGCGCTGTTTCCGTGCTATGCATTATTTCATCTTATCTTGCTACTTGCATAGTTGCAAGCCTGACCCCGTTCATAATTGAGATTTTTTTGCTGAAAGGTGGTAATGTAAATTCACTATATTTTAAAACGGGAGTGAACAATGAAACAGGACACAATCTCTTTGCTCCAGAGCCCTGTAACTGGTCTGGAATTGAAGCTTGAACAAAAAATTCTTTCTGACGGCAACACAACCGAACAGCTTATATCTTCTCAAAATGAAAGTTTTATAGTTGACAACAATATCCCGATATTCCATGAAGCTGACAAGCTGACAGATCTGAATAAAAAATACCAGATGTTTTACGACAAGATTAACTGGTACTACGACCTCGGCGGAAAGATTGTTATGTACCTTCTGCATGGAGGAGAAGAAAATGTCCGCAGAGAATACCTTAAAGAGCTCGAGATCGCTGATGACTCAAAGGTGCTTGAGGTTTCTGTGGGTTCTGGCGCAAACTTGCAGTTCATGCCCAAAGCTCCTAAATATTATGGCCTGGATATAGCCATGAAGATGATGCGAAGATGCCAGAAAAATGCTCTGAAGTGGGGGCTTGATCTTGAACTTTTTTATGCCAATGCAGAAGCGCTGCCTTTTAAGAACAACTCCTTTGATGTTGTTTTTCATGTTGGCGGAATAAACTACTTTAACAATAAAAAGGCTGCGATAGATGAGATGATAAGGGTTGCAAAGCCAGGCACAAAACTGATAATAGTTGACGAGACAGAGCAGCTTGCAAAAGCAGCTTCCAGGATAATCCCTGGCGCTGCCAACTATTACAGGCGTGATAAACCAATTGAACCGCCTATTGATCTTGTACCTGATGAGATGCTCGAAAAAGAGGTTAAGCTTACTGCCAATGGAGATCTCTACTGCGTCTGTTTCAGAAAACCATAAGGCATTCCTTACAACACAGATCAGCAGTATGATATAACTTTTTGTCATATACTGATGATGTTATAATTTAATGTATATTGACAGGAGGCATCCATGAAAT
Organism: Dissulfurispiraceae bacterium; assembly: GCA_034002665.1. Taxonomy (GTDB): domain Bacteria; phylum Nitrospirota; class Thermodesulfovibrionia; order Thermodesulfovibrionales; family Dissulfurispiraceae; genus JAFGXL01. The sequence continues at coordinate 239,608 of JAVFAA010000002.1, forward strand.
CTGACTTATCCAGCATGCAAAACGAGACTATCAAGACCATCTATAAACGCCATAGTGCAAGGGCATTCACCAAAGCCCCGCTCACAGAGCTGCAGATAAACACGCTGCTCCAGGCTGCTAATGAAGCCCCTTCTGCACATAACAAGCAGTCATGGAGATTTGTAATATTGCGAGGTGAAAAATCTCTTGAGCTTTCACATTTGGTTTCACAAAAAGCTGAATCATTGCCACGGCCTGCATCGGTCCTTCTTCGGATGGCAGCGCGCAGTATAGCAAGCGCTCCAGCGGTTATAGCTGTGCTTAACACCGGTGAACTGATCGAGCATGGCACAGAACTGTTCAAGGTGGAGAAGAATATGGCGCGTGACTTTTTCAGGGTGATGGAGATACAGAGCTCAGCTGCTGCTGTGCAGAATATGCTTTTGGCAGCCACCTCTCTCGGACTCGGCACTGTCTGGCTCGGCATACTCTATCTGATTAAGGATGACATATCAGAATTTCTTGGCGAACCATCAGGGGAGTTTATGGCAGTAATACCTGTTGGGCACCCTGTGCGTGAAACAGGCGGACCGCAGAAAGACCCAATACATATGAAGGTAAAATACCTCGGGTGATAAGCCATAAATCGGATGCAGTCTAAACTATCTGACATACTGCTCGCCTCAGAATACTCTGGTATATAATATCCTCATGCACCAAAAAGAGCATCCAGCCATCGAGATAAATCCTGAGTTTCTTCACGCACTCGATTGTATGGAACAGGGCAGTAAAAGCGTCTTTATCACAGGCAGGGCTGGTACAGGCAAATCAACGCTCCTGCATCATTTTCGCAAAATAACAAAAAAGAATATTGCTGTTTTGGCTCCAACCGGAGTTGCAGCTCTGAATGTAAAAGGTCAGACCATACACTCCTTTTTTGGATTCAGGCCGGACATAACTGCTGATACTGTGAAAAATATGAATCCCTTCAGCAAAACTCTTTATAAAAAACTTGATGCGATTGTGATAGATGAAATATCAATGGTCCGCGCTGATCTGATGGATTGTGTTGATATCTTTTTAAGAAACTATGGTAGAAACCCTGGCACTCCTTTTGGCGGCACTCAGATGATATTTATAGGAGACCTTTATCAGCTGCCTCCTGTCCTTAAATACAGAGATAAAGCTGCATTTAACAGTAAATACAGATCTCCATACTTTTTTGGAGCAGATATATTCTCAACTGATTTTGAGATGGAGTTTGTAGAGCTGCAGAAGGTCTATCGCCAGAAGGATCGAGTTTTTCTGGATATGCTTAATGCTATCAGAAACAATACAGCATCTGATAGGGACATATCCGCAATCAACTCCAGATATATTCCGGATCATGATCATGACCGGGAGCTCGCTCTCTGTCTCACAACCACAAATGATCTCGCAAATGAGATAAATATAAAAAGGCTCTCAGCACTCAGAACAAAAGAACATAAGTATCATGGCATCATTGAAGGGGAGTTCCACTCAAAAGATCTGCCGACCTCACAGGAGCTGACACTAAAGATCGGTGCTCAGGTGATGCTGCTCAATAATGATACTGAGGGCAGATGGATAAACGGAAGTATCGGCAGGATAGAGAGGATTGAGCCTGTAAAAAATGAATATGACATACTCTGGGTCGAACTTACAGATGGAGAACTGGTGGGAGTAGAACCGTACAGATGGAATATGTACGAATTTGTTTATGATAAAAAAGATAAAAGAGTTGATTCAGAAATTATTGGCACATTCATGCAATACCCGCTACGGCTCGCATGGGCTGTCACCATACACAAAAGCCAGGGACTCACATTCGAAAGAGTGATCATAGACATTGGCAGAGGCACCTTCTCGCATGGACAGCTCTATGTTGCATTGAGCAGATGCACCAGCCTTGAAGGGATAGTGCTGAAGAAACCTGTTCAGAAAAAGCATATTCTTATGGACTGGTCAGTTGTGGATTTTATAACAAAATACCAATACAGACTTGCCAAACAGAAACTGCCGATTGAGGACCGCCTCCCGATCATTCAGAAGGCGATACGTGAAGAAAAGAAACTGGCTATTGTTTATCTCAAGAACAGAGATGAAAAATCAGAAAGGATTGTGCTGCCTCAATATCTGGGAGAGATAGAGTACCAGTCCAGAAAGTTTATCGGCATGCGCGCCTTCTGCACAGAGAGGAAAGCTGAGCGTGTATTTCACCTTGAGCGGATTCTCGATATAAAAGAAACAGAGGGTTGATTAACTTTCAGAAGCAGCCTTCAGCTCATTTAGCAACTTTATTGTTACTGCTGTCAGCATCCTCTTTGGGAGCAAAAAGCCGAACAGCGAGACAAGCAGTCCGCTGATATATTCTCTGCTTGTGATGAGCACTCCATCATCAATCTTCTCAAATAAAAACTCGTGCACTACTTGTGCACTGAATTTAACGCCTCTCCAGACAATCTTTTTGTGATCTACAACTTCAGCTGTTTCTGCACTGATTTTTACAGGCAATACTATCGGCTTGACTGAAAAATCAAATCTGCTCCCCTGCTGCATAAAGGGGGTGGTGCTGCAGGAAATATCATATATGGCAGTAGACCATTCGGACCAGCCCTCGAGGTCAATAAATTTTTTCCAGACCTTGTCCATCGGCGCATTTATCTCAATTGATGTCTCTAACAGTATCATCTGTATGTAACTCCTCTTTTTTTCATTATTAATCAGTGTTAATTCATTGGAATCAGCTGCTGCATGAAAGCATATTTTAACACTGCGGCAATGAGAACTTCAGTATATCTTCGGATTATGCCTGACAGCATGTTATAATCCAGAAATGCAGTTCATAGCAGACCTTCATATTCATTCCAAATATTCACGGGCAACAAGCAGGGACATGTCTCCTGAAACATTATGGAGATGGGCTCAGCTCAAGGGCATATCTGTTATCGCTACCGGCGACTCTACTCATCCGCAATGGCTTGCAGAGTTAAGAGAAAAGCTCGAACCAGCCGGAAATGGACTTTATACTCTCAGAAAAAAATTCATAACAGAAGAGGTGCCTGATTCATGCTCTGCTGATGTTTTTTTCATTCAGTCTGCAGAGATAAGCTGCATATACAGCAAAAAGGGCAGAACACGCAAGGTGCACTGCATAGTTCTCTCAAAAAACCTTGATGATGCTGAAAAGCTTAACAATGAGCTGGGCAAGATCGGCAATCTCAAATCAGACGGCAGACCAATACTCGGACTCGACGCAAAAAGGCTGCTCCAGATCATACTCGATACATCACCTGATTCCATGCTCATCCCTGCGCATATCTGGACCCCGCACTTTTCTGTATTCGGTGCTGCATCAGGATTCGAGACAATGGAAGAGTGCTTTGAAGAATTGACACCTAATATATATGCCATTGAAACAGGCCTTTCTTCAGACCCTTCAATGAACTGGAGGCTCTCGGCCCTTGACAATATAACCCAGATATCCAATTCAGACGCACACTCTGCAGCAAAGATCGGGAGGGAAGCGAATATTTTTAATACTGAGCTCTCCTATGATGCAATTATGAAGGCGATTAAGACAAGAAAAGGTCTGGCTGGAACAATAGAATTCTTCCCTGAAGAGGGCAAATACCATCATGATGGACACAGAAACTGCGGAGTCAGCATGGAGCCTTCAGAAACATTGATGCACAACTGCCTATGTCCTGTCTGCGGCAAAAAGATGACAATCGGTGTTATGCACAGGGTAGAAAAGCTGGCTGACAGACAGCATGGCTATGTGGTGGAAGGAGCGCCTGGATACAGGTCCATAATTCCGCTTGCAGAGATTATTGCCGAATCAGTGGGAGCAGGAGTCAACACAAAAAAAGTTGCCACGCGATATTTCAGTCTGCTTGAACAGCTTGGCAATGAATTTAAAATACTTCTGGAATCTCCAGCTGCTGATATAGAGGCAGCATCTGATGAGCGCATTGCAGAGGCTGTTATGAGGATGCGTTCCGGGGATATAAACATAGTTCCGGGTTATGATGGCGAATACGGCAGGGTAAAGATATTTGAGAGGGTTAAAAAATCTGACAACCCGGGACAGAAGATTTTATTTAAATAATTCGGAAAAATATTCTGAATCTGCAAAAAACCCACAAAATGCATTTGCCATAAATGTTAAGCCGGACTAAAACAGCAGATTATTATCATTGAGAATCTCTTTTGCAAGGCTTATGTAGCCCTGCGCACCGAGCGAATTTGGAGCATAGAGCACAGCTGGCTTCCCATAACTTACTGATTCAGCAAGTATAATATTCCTCGGGATAACTGTGTCATAAACCTTTGATTTAAAAACCCTTCGCACCTCATCAGCGATCTGTCTTGAGAGTGCAAGATGACGGTTGAACATGGTAAGGAGAATACCCTCAAGATCAAGAGTCTCATTAAAGCTGCCCCTTATCCTCCATAAAAGTTTTATCAGCAGACTCAGCCCCTCAAGCGCAAAATACTCGCACTGAACAGGCACTATCACCGACTGCGCTGCAACAAGGGCATTAAGGGTAAGCAGACCAAAGGACGGCGGGCAGTCTATGAATATATATCTGTAGTTGTTCTTGTATGGCTTCAGTATGTTGCTCAGTATATTTTCCCTGTCAGGCTGCTCAAGCAGCTCAAGCTCAACAGCAAAAAGATCCATAGTTGTAGGCAATATATGGAGATTTGGAATGATCGACTGCATCATAACATCGTTGAACTCTGCCTTACCTGAATAGATCTCATAAAGCCCTGATTTTATGCTCTCGCGTTTTATGCCGAGCCCGCTTGTGAGATTGCCCTGAGGATCAGAATCAATAACAAGTATGTTTTCATCAGCAAGCGCCAGGGATGACGCAAGATTGAGCGCGGTTGTTGTCTTGCCTACCCCGCCTTTTTGGTTGGTAATAGCAATTATCTTGCCCACATTCCGCCTGTATTAAGCACTATTATTATGTTTATGTTTGATATCCTGTTTTTGCTCTTTTTTATGCTGATTGATAGTTTGTCTTTATTTATGCTCAACTGAAGAGCATACCTTATTCTGGTGAATGGCAGGGGATTAGAACCCCTGCCCCTATATTTCGAGTTGTACTACTATACAAACCGCACTAATACCTTACTGTACAGATGCAAGAAGTTCTTCAAATTCTTCGAGGTGATCCTCTTCTTCATGAAGAATATGTGTTAACACTTTTTTGATATTTTCATTAGGTATTTCTGCAATATGTTCTTTATATTGTGCAATAGCCTCTTTTTCGAGCGTAACAAGCCTTGCAAGATATCCTTTCAAGGTATTACCGCCAAAGTTCAAGGGTCTATGCTCCATTGTAGGCACCCCGCCCAGTTCAACTATGAGCTCAGCCAGATCCTCGGCATGCCTCATCTCGTCTTTTGCTATCTCTTCCATCTCCCTGCTCGGCTTGCAATCCTCAGTCACAAAACTGTCCCGCATGTAGACAAGTATGGCCTCTATCTCGCCAGACAGGTCATGATTAAGTAAGGTTACAATCTCTTCGTTCGTCATAACAACACCTCCGATATTTAATAATTATCAATTATATCATTTTCAGATACCTGCGACAGAAAATACTCATAGATCACAACAGGCAATATTGTATTAATAAATAAAAATAGATATAATTTCAAGGTATCCAATGTCAATGAATATAAAGATCGGACATCAGACCCTTGGTGAGCAGACGCTCATAGCAGGCGTACTTACTGACGCAGGCGTTGAAATGCCTGACCACGAATCAATAGAATGCATTGACATCCTGGAACTCAGGGTTGACATGTTCAGCAGCTTTAAGCCGGATCATGTGGCAAATATCTTCAGGCTTGCAAAAGAGAAGTTTGGCAAGCCAATTATCGGAACTATAAGACACACAAGTGAAGGGGCAAAAACCCGGGTGCCTGACAGGGTTCAGCTATACAAGATTATCGCCCCGCTTTCAGATGCCTTAGATGTGGAGATACAGCAGGAAACTGACATAGCCCAGATAAAAAAACTATGCATTGCGAACAAGACACTTCTGATCGGCTCATACCACAACTTCAGCAGTACACCACAGGAAATATTTCTCGACAGCATGGAGCTTAAAGGCCGCAGACTCGGCGCTGATATTGTCAAGGTTGCCACAACCGCATTTTCGCGTGATGATCTTATAGGAATAGCATCATTCACCATGAAGCACAGACACAAAGGCATTATTTCAATAGCCATGGGTGAGTTGGGAATATCATCAAGAATTTTCAGTCCGATCTTTGGATCACTGATAACTTATGCCTACATAGATGAAGCTTCAGCTCCTGGCCAATTCTCTGCCTGTGAACTATTTAAGATCTTTAAAAAACTGCATATTTCGTAGCTTCATCTTTGATCTGTCGCCAGCGATCACAACAAGATAATTCTCATCAGAAAGATATTTTCGCGCAACGCGCAGTATCTCCTGTTTTGTGACAGAATTAATGTAGCTGCTGTACTTTTCAATATAGTCTTCAGGAAGATCATAAAACTTAGCTGCAACAAGAAAGTCAGCTATCCTGCTGGTTGTCTCGAATCTGCGCGGGAAGCTGCCTGTCATAAATGACTTTGCATCAGCCAGCTCAGCATCGCTCACCTGCTCCTTTCTTATTCTTTGCATCTCTGATTTTATGATGCTGAGCACCTCATCTGCTGATTCATTCTTTGTCTGCACTGAGATTGAAAAGGCTCCCGGCTCCTTATGCGCACTGAAACTGCTGTAAATGCCGTAAGTGAGCCCTCTTTTTTCGCGCACAACATCCATAAGCCTCGATGCAAACCCACCGCCTCCAAGTATATAGTTCATAACAGAAACAGCATAATAGTCCGGATTACTCCTTGAAATGCCTGGATGTCCGAATATAATTGTGGCCTGCGTGGTTTTTTTATCTATTCCCACAGCAATCGCCGAGGCGAGCGGTTTGATGGCAGCGATGGGGTTATTGACCACATCTTTTGTCTTTGGCTGCCATTTGCTGAAATACTTTTTAACAAGATCCAGCAGCTCTTCATGAGATATATCGCCGACAACAGATAAAATTGCCTGATCAGGTCTGTACTTTTGCCTGTGATATTCTTCTATATCAGCCCTGGTTATTTTGTCGATATCCTCTGCTGACCCTGACACTAATCTGCCGTATGGATGTTCAGCACCAAACAGTTCTTTCATAAATCTCTTTTGGGCAACATAAGAATGGTCTTCTTCTTTTTGGAGAAGCGAGCCTTTGAGTATCCGTTTTTTACGCAGCAGATCTGCTTCGGGAAATGATGGATTCATCACAACATCAGAAAATATTCCGAATGCCCTGTCAGCATCTTTTTTAAGCGCTGACAAGGAGATTGTCGTAAAATCACTGTTTGTAGATGCGCCCAGAGATGCCCCCATAAATTCTATTGCACTGCTTATATCGAGGCCTGTCCTGCTTGTTGTACCCTCCATAAGCATTGATGATGCAATATACGCTGTCCCTGGCTTGTCTGCTGATTCATAAAGCGGCGATGCCTTTATCAGCATCGAGGCGACCACAACAGGCAGCGCAGTACGCTGCACATGAATTACTGTCAGGCCATTTGCGAGTTTAATCTCTTTTTTATCAAGCGCCTCGCTGCTTGAAAGACAGGCAAGCGATAACACAAAAACCAGGCATATGCCAACAACCCTTCTCACTTCCTCACCTCTTTAACAGGTATCAGTATGCCTGTTGTGCTGTTATCTTCTGTAAGATATTTTTTTGCTGCTGACTGCAGATCAGCAGCTGTAACCTTTCTTATTCCTTCAAGGTATTTTTCGGACAGCCTCCAGCTCCCAAGCCTCTCGAACATGCCTGCGTATAGCGCTTTTGAGTAGTTGGAGTCCTGAGCAAAAATAAAAGATGCCTCTATCTGGTTCTTTGCCTTTTGCAGCTCTGTCTCTGATATCAGCCCTGATCCTAACTTTTTGATCTCTGTCCAGAGCGCATCAGCAAGCGTCTCAGCAGCCACTCCTTTTGACGCTGTGCCGCCAACCATAAATAGATAAGGATCACTGTATAGCGGATTGTAGCTCGCAAATTCATTCAGCGCTACAGCCTGGGTGCGGACAAGATTCTGATAGAATCTCGCGCTCTTGCCGCCAGACAGCACAACAGAAAGCAGATCAAGTGCAAAGCTATCTGGATGCGGAAAAGACGGGGCATGAAATGCCATCACAACATAAGGCAGTTCAGCTTCTTTGCGCAGGTATATTTTTTTTGGACCCTCCTGCTGCGGCTCCACCGCAGTAGAAAACACCGGACTTTTGACAGCCGCAGAAATATTTTCAAACTTCTCTTTTATTATTCCAATAACTTTTGCAGGCTCAACATCACCGGCAACAACTATAAATGCATTTGATGGCGAATAGAAAACTGAGTAGTAATCAGACAGATCTTCTTTTGTTATCGCCCTGATCGTTGAAGGCCATCCGATAACAGGATCCCTATATGAATGAGCCTTGAACGCAGTTGATATTACATCTTCATAAATCAGGGCTTGCGGATCATTCTCATACCTCTGCCTCCTCTCCTCAAGCACAACATTGCGTTCTGACTCCAGCTCTTTCGGATCAAGCAACAGGTTTTTCATCCTGTCAGATTCAAGCTCAACAGAAAGATACAGTCTGTCTGAAGACATGTTCTGATAGTAGACAGTATAGTCTTTTGAGGTAAAAGCGTTGTCCATGCCGCCGTTGCGCTGTATGATGTTCGAAAACTCTTTTGGTCCATACTTTTTTGTGCCTTTGAACATCATATGCTCAAGCAGGTGGCTGATGCCTTTTTTGCCTTCAGGCTCATTCCTTGAACCCACCTTGTACCATATCTGGAATGTGGCAAGGGGTGATTTGTGGTCTTCAATGATGATAATCCTGAGGCCGTTTGCGAGGGTCTGTTCAGTTACAGGAAAGTTCTGTGCTGATACATCTGTCGATAAAAGCGCCACCAAAAAAGATATGAATAGTACTGCTGCTCGTTTCATAAAAACCCTTCTCAGTCTCTCCAGACCTGGATTGCAATGTCAGGGCATACTGTGGCGCATATTGCGCATCCTGTGCATTTGTCAGCATGCACAAAAACTGCCGGAAAGTAGCCTGCCGAGTTTATAGTCTTATCCATCTCAATGCAGCCTTTGGGGCATGCGGAAACGCAATAAGCACATCCTTTGCACACATCTCTGTTTATGACAATCTTGCCTCTGGCTGATCTGGTTGTCTGTTCAGGCATCATGCCTCCAAAATCTATTTTATTTATTTTAACATACAGCAGGGCGGCAGAGAATCAAAATCTGGAATCATACCAATATTGATTTGTTTTTTCTGGACATCTTTGCTATCTTATTTGCAAATATTGGTATCTATTTCTTGCCTCTTATAAACTTTTTTACATTGTTGCAATAGCTGACATTAAGGAGGAAAACCATGCTTAAGCTTGCTTCCACAATAGGACCCATTGATGCGGGGATTGTCAATGCCCTTGAAGATGCGTATAAACAAAAAACCGGCATTCATATTGTACACACTGCAGCAGGCTCAGGCAGGGCGCTGCAGCTTGCAGAGACCGGCGAGTATGATCTTGTACTTGTTCATGCAAAAACTCTCGAGGAAAAATTCATACGGGATGGATTTGGAACACAACGCTATGACCTTATGTACAATGATTTTGTAATACTTGGACCTCAAAGCGATCCCTCCGGCATCAGCATGTCAGACAATGCTGCTGCAGCATTCAGAATGATTGCAAAAACACAGGCGCCGTTTATCACAAGAGGAGACAACTCCGGCACTCACATAAAGGAGCTGGAAATATGGAGTATGGCTAAAATCACTCCATCCGGAGCCTGGTATATTGTGTCTGAGCATGGGTCAAAAAGCACTGCATCAACACTTATGGATGCAGACAGCAGGCAGGCATACACAATAATGGACAGGGCGACTTATATAACCCTAAAATCCAAGCTCAAACTCCGGATACTTGTTGAAAAGGATGAGATTTTGCTCAACTATATGACCCTGATCCCGGTGAATCCTGCAAAATTTCCAAAAGTAAACTACAAAGAAGCTATAAGATTTATAGAGTGGCTCCAGAGCAGAGAAGCGCAGATGATAATACGAGACTTTGGCAGGGATAAATACAATGAATTGCTCTTCTTCCCTAATTCGCCTGAAGGCAAAAAACTCTGATCAAACCCATATGCGGAAGGCTCCTGAATCAGAGCCTTCCGCATACAAAAGTCAATTTTTTAAGAACTTCCCTGAAATCTTGTTTTTGAATTTTTCGAGTTTAGGTTCAACCACCATGCGGCAGTAGCCAGCGTCAGGATTATTTTGATAGTAGCTCTGATGGTAATCTTCTGCCTTGTAGAATACTGAAAAATTCTGTATCTCCGTAACAATCGGATCTTTAAACTCAGGCTGCATTTCAGCGATAACCTGTCTGGCTGTGTTGCGCTGATCTTCATCATGAACCAGGATCACACTGCGATACTGTGTGCCCCTGTCAGCGCCCTGCTGATTCAGAGTTGTAGGGTCGTGACTCATAAAGTGCAGACGCAAAATATCAGCATAGCTGATAATATCCGGATCAAAGGTGATCTGCACAACCTCTGCATGTCCTGTAGCTCCGCTACAGACATCCCTGTAGTCCGGATTTACAAGATGGCCTCCGCTGTATCCGCTTTCAACGCTCAGAACTCCCTTCACCATTTTGAAAAAGGCTTCAGTACACCAGAAACATCCACCGCCAAAAGTTGCTGTCTTGATCATTTGCTAACCCTATTTAAAACAACTGCATTTATGCAATATCTGAGACCAGACAGCTCAGTGCCGTCAGGGAACACATGGCCCAGATGAGCATCGCATGTATTGCATACAGCCTCGATGCGCTGCATGCCAAAGGAGTTGTCAGCATGATACGCGACTGCGTTTTGTTTGACAGGTTGACTAAAAGAGGGCCAGCCAGTGCCTGACTCAAACTTGTCTATTGAATTGAACAGCTCTGATTTGCAGCATACGCAGACATATAGTCCTGGTTCAAACACTCCGCACATCTCAGAGCTGAAGGCGCGTTCAGTACCTTTTTGTCTTGCTACGCGATACTGCTCTGGCGTAAGCTGAGCACGCCACTCATTATCGGATTTTGCAACCTTGCGGTCAGGTGCCGGATTGCCACGCTCGGCATATTTGATAACATCATTCCATTTAAGCATAAAAACTCCTTGATGTTACTTCTGTAAATTGTAACCCAATAAAACATTGATCAACAAAACATTTCTTTACACACCTGCCAAAAGCTCTGCTGCGTGCTTGAGCGAAGATTCTGTTACATTTCCGCTGAGCATACAGGCTATCTCTGCCTGTCTTTCTTTGCCAAAAAGAGCCTGTTCAAATCAATTCTTTCCCCATGTCCATACGGCCATGCAGAACACGAATAATTTCGATTGAATTGCTGCCTGCCATGCGATAAAAAATAATATGTCTGCCAACTATATATTTTCGATATCCTTTTCTGACATAACCGCAATCTTTTCCCTTATCTGGATTGAGAGCCAGTTGTTGAAAACAACTATTTATCATACCCAGATACGAGTTGCGTTGTTCACGCCCCCAGGACTTCTCAGTCTCAGTATACTGTCCAATCTTTTTCAAGTCAGCTAATGCCTTGATCGAGACTGCAAATCGGGACATTAACCGCGGCCTTCGCTATCAAGATCATTAATCAACTCCTGAAAATTATAGTCAGCAACTCCGCTCTCTTCGCCTTCTATCAAAGCACGCCTTAATAAAGAGATCTTGACTTCACGCTCCTCAAGCAGCCTCAATCCTGCTCTTATGGCCTCACTCGCAGATCCAAAATACCCCTGAGCCACCTGTTCTGCAATAAAATTATCAAAATGTTCACCAAGTGATACACTTGTATTTTTTTTCATACTCACCTCCAAGAAACCGTATATTGTATTAATATATAATATTTATTGGTATAATTCAACATGAATAGTATGTTTGGTATGGATATAAATATTTAAATTTCTTAATTAAAATTCTTCTGTCTGAAGTTCTCAAAAAACAGCTGCTAATATTCTACTTATACAGTATCGGACAAAAGTTCAGCCGCATGCTTGAGCGAGGATTCTGTAACATTGCCGCTCAGCATACGCGCTATCTCTGCCTGCCTCTCTTTGCCATTAACAGCTTCTGCCCTCACCTTTACGGAATCTGATTCAACACTCTTGTCTATCTTGATATGCCTGCCTGCCATTGCAGCTATCTGCGGCAGATGCGTAATGCATAAAGCCTGATATCCTGCTGCAATATTTTTCAGCCTTGCTCCAACCTGCTGCGCTGTTACTCCGCCAATGCCCGAGTCAACCTCATCAAAGATGAGCGTCTTATTGACTGTCTTTGTGCCGGTCTTTTTGCCTGATGCAAACTCAATGCACTTAAGCGCAAGCATTATGCGCGAAAGTTCTCCTCCGGATGCAACTTTTATAAGCGGTCTGGCTGCCTCGCCCGGGTTTGCCGAGAACATGAACTCAACATCATCAATGCCGTTTGAGTTTGGCTCAGTCTCCCTGAAGTGCAGCTCAAAAACTGCCTTCTGAAATCCCACCTTGCGCAGTTCCTCGAGAATATCTTCCTGCATTTTTTGACATGATGCCTTTCTCTTTTCAGAGAGCGCCCGCCCCCTGTTCAAAAGCTCAGCTTCTTTTGCCGCAAGTTCTGTTTCAACACTGCCTGTCTCTTCATCAATATGCTCAAGTTCTTCGAGCTCTTTCATTGCTTTATCGTAGTACGCGAGTGCTGCCTCAATACTTGCTCCGTACTTTTTCTCTATGCGCCTTATCTGCTCAATCCGTTCTTCAACATAATCGAGCCTTGCGGGGTCAGCATCATACTTTGACCTTATGCCTCGCATAAAGAGTGCTGCATCCTGAAGCAGCGGCTCTGCTGATGAGATAGTTGCAAGCGCATCTGATATCTCAACATCAACCTGTGATGCTTCGCGCATTTTTGATATTACTGATGAGAGTTGAGTGATGATGGAGTTGTCTGCTTCGTAGAGCATGGAGTACGCAACCTCGGCAGACTCCTTTAGCCTGACAGCGTTTTGCAGTATGCTGCGTTCTGATTCGAGTTCGTTCTTTTCACCAGGCTGCAGGTTTGCTGCTGATATCTCCTGCGTCTGAAATTTGAGAAAATCCACCCTCTGCGCTCTATCATCAGCTTTTGATTTTAGTGCGGCTGCCTTTGTGCGGATAGCCGAGACCTCGTAATAAAGCTCTCTGTATTGACTCGAGATTTCAGAAAGTCCTGCATATTTGTCGAGGAATTCGAGATGATACTCTTTGTTGAGCAGGTCCTGGTGCTGATGCTGTCCATGAATGTTTATAAGCGCTGATGCTGCGTCAGCCATTGTCTGCATGTTGACTGATACATCATTGATGTATGCCCTGCCCTTGCCCTGGAACGAGAGCGTGCGCCTGAAGATTATATCTTCCTGCGCAGGGATACCAAGCTCTTTCAGAACCAGGATGTCAGCGTGATCAAATACCGCCTCTATCGAGGCATCCGCCTCACCGGTTTTTATCATATCCTGTGATGCCTTCTCGCCAAGCAGTATGGCAACAGCGTCAACTATGATGGATTTTCCTGCGCCGGTCTCGCCCGTAAGTACATTGAACCCCTGCCCAAACTCCAGGGATATCCGGTCAATGATTGTGAAGTTTTTTATTCTGAGCTCTTTTAGCATATAGGCTGAATAAGCTGCAAACAGACGAATGTCCTATTGTACTAAATGAAGCAGTAAAGTTGCGACAGGCTACTGAAGGATATTTTTGAAATCTTCCGGTTTCACAGGCCCAAGTATGGCGAGGCTCATCTTGCCGCTGTTTATAAGGCGGTCTGCAAGCTCCTTTGCGTGGCTTAGCGGCACTGACTCGATCTCTTTGATTATCTCTTTTACTGTATAGCGTTTTTTATAGTATATTTCCTGCCGTGCAATGCTCTGCATCCTGCTGCTTGTAGAATCAAGACCGAGAATAAGATTACCCCTGAGCTGGTCTTTTGCCCTGCGAAGCTCCTCTTCGGTTATTGTTGAGGCAAACTTCTTCATCTCCTTTATAATCAACTCTGTTACTGTGACAGCCTTTTTTCTGCCTGTACCCGCATAAACAGCCCACATGCCGGCATCACAGTATGAAGATGTGTATGAGTAAATGGAGTATGCATAGCCCTTCTTCTCCCTTATTTCCTGAAAAAGCCTTGAGCTTACACTCGAACCGAGCATCGAATTCAGCAGGGTGAGCGCATACCGCTCCTGACTTGAGTATGGCACTCCCTTGATTCCAAGACAGATATGCGCCTCTGACAGATCTTTTTGTTTGATTATGTTTATGTTTTTAAATGATGGCTGGCCAAACTTCTCCGGCTCAGAGCCTCTGGTCAGCTCGCCAAGATGGCCGTTCAACAGGGTCATGACCCTGTCAGGATCAAAATTACCTGCGCAGGCTATTACTGTATCTGCAGTGCCATAATATTTTTTGCAGTGGCCTATCAGATCATCCCTTGTGAATGTCTTTATGGTGTCGCGCGTACCGAGTACAGGCTGGCCAAGATCGCGGTCGCCCCAGACAGCCTTGCTGAACATGTCATGTATATATTCATCAGGCGTATCCTCGACCATCTTTATCTCTTCCTTGATAACCCCCTTTTCCTTCTCGATCTCCTCAGCATTGAATGTCGAGTGCATAAATATGTCAGCAAGCAGATCAATGCCCTTTTCAACATACTCATCCAGCACCTTCACATAAAAGGCTGTGTTTTCCCTTGATGTAAAAGCGTTGAGGTCGCCGCCCAGAGAGTCTATGTATATTGCTATGTCTGAAGGAGTGCGGGTTTTTGTACCCTTGAAAAACATATGCTCAAGAAAATGTGATATGCCGTTTTTGTCAGGCATCTCGTTTCTGGAGCCCACTTTAACCCATATGCCGATTATGACGGAGCGGAAGTTCTTCACCTGCTCCATCACAACCGGTATGCCGTTGTCTAAATATCTTTTGGTAAACATTGACGCAGTCCTCATTAACTACAAACAGAAGTATCAGTTGTCATGAAGGGTCGGTCTGACTTATTTTTTCTCTCAGCAGACCTTCACTATCAGCTGTCCTGTGGCTTCTGCTGTTCGCGCATGGCCTCTTTTCTGCTGAGCCTAACCCTTCCCTGATTGTCGATCTCGATCACCTTGACCAGGACTTCATCGCCCATATTGATCTCGTCAGTGACCTTTGCAAGCCTCTTTTCTGATATCTGTGAGATATGAAGCAGGCCGTCAACACCAGGCAGGATCTCAACAAAAGCGCCAAAATCAGCGATCCTCACAACCTTGCCGAGGTATATCTTGTTAAGTTCGGCTTCAGCTATGATCCCGTTGATTATGTCTATGGCCTTCTGCGCAGACTGCTCATCTGATGATGCTATGTTGATGAGACCGGAGTCGTCTATATCTATCTTGACGCCGGTCTGTTCAATGATGCCTCTTATTACCTTGCCGCCTGAACCGATGACATCCCTGATCTTGTCCTGCTTAATCTGCATTGTATAGATCCTGGGAGCAAACGGCGAGAGATCTGTTCTTGGAGCTGTTAGCGCTTCGTCCATCTTCGAAAGGATATGCATCCTGCCGAGCCTTGCCTGCTCCAGAGCGGTCTTCATTATATCAAAGGTTACTCCGCTGATCTTCACATCCATCTGAAATGCGGTTATGCCCTTTGTTGTGCCTGCAACCTTAAAGTCCATGTCGCCAAGATGGTCTTCAAGTCCGAGTATGTCTGTCAGAACAACAACCTTGTCGCCTTCCTTTATAAGACCCATTGCTATGCCTGCAACAGGAGCTGATATTGGGACACCCGCGTCCATGAGCGAAAGCGTGGCTCCGCATACGCTTGCCATTGAGGATGATCCGTTTGATTCGAATATGTCGGATACTATCCTTATTGTGTACGGGAATTTATCTTTGCCAGGCACAACATACCTGAGCGCTCTTTCAGCAAGCGCGCCGTGGCCTATCTCCCGCCTTCCAGGTGAACGAAGCGGCTTCACCTCACCTACGCTGAAAGGAGGAAAGTTGTAGTGCAGCATGAATGTTTTAAAGCTTTCACCATCAAGAGAGTCAACTCTCTGTTCATCATCAGCAGTGCCGAGCGTTGTGACAACAAGAGCCTGTGTCTCGCCCCTGACAAAGAGGGCAGAGCCATGGGCGCGCGGCAGCAGACCGACATGCGAATTTATCTGTCTCACCTGATCAGATTTTCTGCCGTCAGTGCGCACGCCTTTTTCGATAATCATGCCTCTGACTATCTCCTGCTCATAGGCATCAAATACTGCTACCGTCTCTCTGGTTATATTTTTGTCTGCGGAACCGAAAAACCTTTCCGCATTTTCCGGTGTATTAAAATGGGTCACAGCATCGTCAAGAATCACATCGATAGCCTGCTGCCTGTGCTGCTTGCCGGGTATAGCTATGGCAGACATAAGCTTTTCAGACACATAAGCCCTGACCACGCCTTTGAACTCCGTATTTTCCTCTATAATCTTTACAGCCCGCTTCTCTCTTCCGGCCTTTGCCCTGAGCTCATCCTGAAACGCAGTGATCTTTTTTATCTCTTCATGCGCAAGGTTTATGGCATCAAGAAGCTCGGATTCAGACACCTCAGCTCCTCCGCCCTCCACCATGATAACAGCCTCATTTGTGCCAGCAACAACAAGGTTCATATCGAGTGATGCTATCTGGCCAAGGTCAGGATTAATGATAAACCTGCCGTCCATTCTTCCGATTCTAACAGCTCCGACCGGCTTGAGCAGCGGAATGTCAGAAATATGCAGGGCTGCTGATACGCCGATAATGCCGAGCAGGTCAGAGACATTTTCGTCTCCGTATGACAGCACGCTGACTATACCCTGCGTCTCGTGATAAAACCCGTCAGGAAAGAGCGGCCTGATCGGTCTGTCTATAAGCCTTGAGGTGAGCACTTCTTTTTCAGAAGGTCTGCCCTCGCGCTTGAAGAAACCGCCGGGTATCTTTCCTGCAGAGTATGTCTTTTCCTGATAATCGATCGTTAGGGGGAAAAAGTCGAGCCCCTCTTTTGCTGTCTTAGCTGATACTACTGTTGCCAGAACGACTGTGTCCCCGTATTTGAGGACAACAGACCCGTCCGACTGTCTGGCCATCAGGCCTGTTTCTGCAATAAGCCTCTTGCCATTCATCTCTAATTCAAGATTTGTAATCAAACTTTATTTTCTCCTATGTGCTTTGAACCATCTGTGCTTAACTATTTTCTGATACCGAGCTTCTCGATGACAGCTGTAAAACGGGTCTTGTTGGAATCCCTGAGATAGTTGAGCAGCTTCTTTCTCTTTGCAACAAGCCTGAGAAGGCCTCTGCGTGAGTGATGATCTTTTTTGTGGGTTTTAAAATGCTCTGTGAGGTAGCTGATCCTCTCTGTAAGGAGCGCGACCTGTACTTCAGGAGAACCTGTGTCAGTATCGTGGACCTTGTAGCCCGTGATGATTTCCTGCTTCTTTGAGGCGTCAAGCGCCATGCTTAAATCACCCCTTTCTTTGTTATATATATACTAATAGCCTGTAAAACAGATAAATAGATTAGCACAAGCCGGCAAGCTGTGTAAAGAAGCTTTTATCCAGATACAGATAAACAGCCAGGGCAAGATGCTGCATCGCCACAGATCACCTGGCTATGGTATTATGTTCTTTAGTTTTAATCAAATATACCAGTCAGTTGCTGGCAGATAGAGGGGGCAGATGATGAGTATCAGGGTAAGGTTCGCACCCAGTCCAACAGGGCATCTACATATAGGCGGAGCGCGGACAGCGCTGTTCAACTGGCTTTTTGCCAGAAACGCCGGCGGCAGGTTCGTTCTCAGGATCGAGGATACAGATACCACCCGTTCGACCGAAGAGTATATCGAGGCGATAATCAATGGCATGAAGTGGCTGAACCTCGACTGGGATGAAGGCCCTTTCAGGCAGACGGACCGCTTTGATGTTTACAAAAATTATGTTGACCGCCTCATAAGCGAAGGCAGGGCATACTACTGCTACTGCACTCCTGAAGAACTTGAGGAGCGCAGGAAAAAAGCAGGGGAGCAGAAGACTGACCAGAAGTATGACGGCAGATGCAGAGAGCTGAAAGAACCCCCGGCTGGCAGGCCTGCTGCTGTAAGGTTCAGAATGCCGGAATACGGCACAACTGTTGTTGATGATCTCATACGAGGCAAGGTTGCATTTGAAAACAGTGTGCTTGAAGACATGATAATACTGCGCTCTGACGGCACTCCTACATACAACTTTGTGGTTGTTGTTGATGACATCGAGATGAAGATAACGCATGTTATACGCGGGGATGATCACCTTAACAACACACCAAAGCAGATACACATCTACAAAGCATTCGGATGGGAAGTACCGCAGTTTGCGCACCTGCCGATGATACTCGGCGCTGACAAGACCAGACTCAGCAAACGCCACGGCGCAACATCAGTAATGGCGTACAAGGAGATGGGATATCTGCCTGAGGCATTGGTGAACTATCTTGTGCGGCTCGGCTGGTCATACGGCGATCAGGAAGTATTCAGCCGGCAAGAGCTTGTTCAGCACTTTTCATTCGATGCTGTGGGCAAGTCAGCTGCTGTCTTTAATCCGGAGAAGCTGCTCTGGCTGAACGGGCAGTACATAATCAAGTCAGACCCTGAAAAACTGGCTGAGCTGGTCATTCCATTTCTTACAAAAGACGGGGTTATAACAGAGGCGCAGGAAGTTGATATGAAGTGGCTCGCAAGGGCTGTTGCAACGCTTCAGGAGAGGGCAAAGACATTGATAGAGCTTGCAGCAGGACTAAAATACTATATTGCTGAAGAGATAGATATAGATCAAAAGGCGGCAGAGAAGTTTTTAAAGCCTGCACACCTTGAGTATCTCAAAGACCTCAAAGAGCTGCTGCCTGAAGCAGACAACTTTGTGTCAGCAGAGATAGAGAAGGCATTTATGGCTGCTGCTGAAAAACACTCGACAAAGCTCGGCAGCATAGCCCAGCCCGCAAGAGTTGCGATGACAGGCAATACAGCAAGCCCCGGGATGTTTGAGCTGATGGAGATACTCGGCAGGCCAAAGGTAATCAAGAGATTGTCAAAAGTGCTCGGAGACAATTAAGCTGAAGCTGCTCTGAACAAAACCTCTTTTTCAGAAAATGGACATATGAATTCAAGGCATGAGGCAACGAGCCTCATGCCTTCTTTATTTTTATTGCCTTTGCCGTATTTTGGATCACCGATCACAGGGAACCCGATCATATCAAGGTGCCTTCTTATCTGGTGAAGTCTGCCTGTGTATATCCTGACATCCAGGGCAGAGCTGTTTGATGCAGGGTCATAAGATACAAACTCATACCCGGTAACCGCATCTTTTGAATCGAGCGGAAACTCTATCCGGCCTTTAGCCCCATGCTGTCTTATATCTCCAAGCACCTCCACGCTGTATGTCCTTACCACTTTATTCTCCTTAAACATGACAGACAGTTTTGATGCTGCCTCCTTTGTGTGGCCAACAATCATAAGGCCTGATGCCTCACGATCGAGCCTGTGCACAAGAAATACCTCGCGCTTTGATCCGAAATGCAGTTCAGCCTGCCGCAGCATTGAGCAGTGGTCTCCATACATAGTGCCCTGCGCCATCAATCCAGCCGGCTTGAACCATACAGAGTAGTGCTGCCTGTCATCAACAAGCGATGGAAGAGCAGGAGTTATGTCGAGCAGGGACTCGTCATAATAAAACTCCAGATGCTCGCCAGTCTTGAGCATGGCTGTAGCCTTTCTGAGTCTTTTCATCCTGCTGCCGCGTTTTATCCAGCATGCTCCCTTGTTCATAGAGGCCTTTGTCCTGCTTTTTGACAGACCAGTGCGGAGTGACAGCAAATCAGCCGCAGCTGCCGGAGAATCCACCTTGATAATGAACTTTTTCCCTGATTCTGTTCTCATGATAAATATGATAATGCCTTATACCCGGGGCTTACAACTTTTCATTGCATGATGACTGGAACTATGATACATTTTAGTTATCAGCTCCGCAGGAGGCGCCATGTCTTTACCAGTAAAAATGTACACATTAAGCACATGCGTTCATTGCAATGCAGCAAAAAAGATGCTTAATGACTGCTCAATAAAATTTGACTTTACAGATATTGATCTTCTCGAAGGTCAGGAGCGGGAAAATATTATTGCTGAATTGAAAAAGTTTAATGAGAGATGCACATTTCCTACCATAGTTATCGGCAGCAAGGTTATAGTCGGATTCAGGGAAGATGAAATAAAAAAGGCTTTGGGATTGTAATGAAGATAGATGAACTCAGAATATTCCTGGAGCGAACACAGGAGCCAAAAGGATTCTCTCTGAACAGGGATACTGCATTTGTAGATGAGCTGCTTGCCGGACTAATAAAAAACAGGGAGCGCTACGGGTATATGTGCTGTCCATGCAGACTCTCATCAGGAGACAGGCAGAAAGACACAGACATTATATGCCCTTGTGAATACAGGGATCAGGATGTTGCTGAATACGGCAGCTGTTACTGCGGCCTGTATGTATCAAAAAAATGGAATAAAGACCAGATAGAACATGTATATGTACCAGAAAGACGACCTAACAAATAGGGGTTCGGAGTTAACGCTTAGAGTCCGGCATATCATAAATTTCAGAGCTGAATATTTAAACAGGGGGCAGATGTCTGCCCCCTTCATACAGACAATTACATCTCTTTTATAGTGATGGCTGTTGTTGGGCATACACCAAGACAGCTTTCGCAGAATACGCACTCTGATGTCTGGTAAGGATCAGACTTGCCATCAACAATTCTGAAAACTTCCTGAGGACATACATTCACGCACTCTTCGCATCCAGTGCACTTTTCATTGTCAACTGTTACGAGATACAATACATTCACCTCCTTGATTATTTTACCCTTGCATCAAAAACAGATCTTTTATTTTAACTGTAAGCCTGTCTTTTGAACAATAATTTTTTTTGCTCCTATATATAAGTGGCACTTATTGCAAAAATTGTCAGGCTCAGCATGACAGCTGATGCACTCGTCCTGCCTTAATCTTCCTGAGTTGAGCTTATCCATATGCATCGCGATCCATCTGTCAGCAGGCTTGTGATGGTCAGGCGCAGTCAGACCCTCAATAATATGCAACGCAAGTGGTCCTTTGCCATTAACAGCAGGTTTTTCGATCTTCCGACAGGCAGTTGATATCAGCAGAGACAAAAGCACAGGCAGCACAGCTGCAGTTATGACTGTCTTTTTCATTACATGCCTTCCTTCTGCCCAAGCAGTATCGCCCTGCTCACAAGCTGATGCACGCCTCCAACCTCTTCCATTGGATAGCCGTACAAAGGATAGATTCGGCTCATCTGCGCCTTGCATATCGCACAAATAAGCGCAAGAAAATTCACATTATGACTCTCTTTCACGCTTTTAAGTGCCTGCATCCTCGGCATTGCACCCTTCACCCTGAGCGGCAGCATATCATCACCAAGAAGGCCCTGACCTGCCCCGCAGCAGTATGTCTTTTCCCTGATCGTATCAGCAGGCATGTCAACAAATCTGTTAGCACACGCCTTTATCACTGCACGCGGAATCTCAAACTGTCCATGGCTTGAACCGCCAAGTTCAGCACCTCTTGCAACCTGGCATGAATCATGAAATGTTACTGTCAAATCATCATTTGCTGTCCTGTCCAGCCTGATCGCACCACTGTTAATAAGATCAAGAGTGAACTCGCAGATATGCTGCGGAACCGGATATCGCTGATCAAGCCAGTCAAAAGGCCCCCACATTGTGTTGCTGAATGAGGAAAGCACGCGCCACATATGTCCGCACTCTCCGCTAACAACCCGCCTGACCTTCAGTTCCCTGGCAGCATCCCATATCCTTTTGTTTATAATCTTCATCTGGTTGTAGTTATGGGAAAAAAGGCCAAAGTTTCCGCCTTCAGAAGCATAAGTGCTCATTGTCCAGCTGATGCCTGCCTGATGAAAGACCTTTGCATAACCGTACAAAGATTCAATATGGGGTGATGCAAAAAAATCAGCTGAAGGCGCAACAAACATCACCTCTGATCCTTCAGCATTAATCGGGATCCTTATATCAAGACCTGTCTGCTCTTTCAGATCTTCTTCAACAAACTCTATTGAATTTCTTATTGCATCAGGAACCATGCCAAGATTATTTCCAATGTTCTGCGCCTTGTCCAGAATCTCAAAGGTATATTTCTGCACTATCCCCACGCTGTTAAGTATCTCTCTTGCTGCCATTGTGATCTCTGCTGTATCTATTCCATAAGGGCAAAACACAGAGCATCTCCTGCATTCAGAGCATTGATAAAAATATATGTACCACAATGCGAGCATCTCTTCATCAAGCTCATCAGCAGCCCCTAATTTAGAACCGAACAACTTGCCTGACAATGTAAAATATCTCCTGTACACCCTCCGCATCAGCTCCTGTCTTGCAGCAGGCATGTTCAGCGGGTCTTTTGTACCGAGAAAAAAGTGGCACTTGTCTGCGCATGCCCCGCAGCGCACGCATATATCCATAAAGAGCTTTACTGATCTGTATTTTTTCAACATCTCGCGCATCTTTGCCAAAAATACCCTTTGCCAGTCAGGCACCAATCCATCCACAGGCAGGCCGAGCCTTTTCAAGGCATCCTTCTGTTTAAGAAGCTGCGCCCTGAGATCAACAGATGCCCAGCTTTCAATCTTTGGGACAGATATATTGCCTGTAAGCTCAGGCACCTCAGGCTTTATCTTTTTCCATTTCAGAAGATCATTTATATCTTTTTCAGTTATTTCTTCCATCTCTCTTTCCATTGTTCAGGAGACCATGGCATATAAGTTTCAGTATCTCCTGCCTTTGATAGCATCGAGTCCCACTCTTTATCAGCCCATGGATTTACATGTCTTGATCTTCTGGCATTGTTCACCATTGCTCTTGTTGGTGTAATGAAGAGGCCTGCCGCATGCATAAGTTTGCTGAACGGGAATAGAGCGGCAAGGAGCAGCACCATAAAAACATGAACAAGAAAAAAGATGTTTATGCCTAAAGGCATTGATACAGGATCAAGAGCAGCAGCATGAAGTATGAAGTCTTTTATATCAATAAGATTAGTACGAAAAATATATTTCATAAGAAGCCCTGTTATGCTTATCAGCAATAATAAGAGAAGATAAAAATAGTCTGCCGCATTTGACATATAAGAGACCCTGTCTATAAACAATCGCCTTGACAGCAGGTAAAGCAGGGAAGCAGCCAGCGCAAATCCAGCATAAACTCCCATGTCTGAAAACCAGAAAAACCATTGAGGCAGAGGGTAGAGAAAATATCTGAGATGCCTGATTATGATCAAAAGAAATGAAAGATGGAATATATACCCTGCTGCCCAGAGCAGCTTGTCAGCCTTCCATAAGCTCCGGAACAGAAACACCTCTCCAAGCATTCTAAATACAGTCCCTCCTGTTGTTACAGGCGCGGGTGTTGTGGGTATTTTCAGAGGATTGGGAACAGCAAGCCATCCTGCCATTCTGAACACCATGCCCGCAAAAAAGATCAGCGCAGAAAAATAGATCGCCATATTTAGGGCAAGCCCTGGGAAAGTCATATTGATCCCCCTAATTTTCCGGAAAAGATATATGATGAAGGCTTAAAAAGCGGTATTCTGCGAAGCAGGATCAATCAGTTGCAAAAGATCCGGCTCCGCAGCTCTCTAAAGAACTTACACGCAGCCTGTTGGTTTTGGCAGTCCTGCATACCTGCATGCCTGCCTTGCAGGTCCGTCAGGAAAGAGTTCGTACAGATATTTTGTATTACCCTTTTCAGAACCCATCACCTTTGCGATCTCTTTTACGAGTATCTTGATCATCGGCGCGATATGATACTTTTCATAATACTGTCTCAGGAAGTTAATAACCTCCCAATGGGCATCTGTAAGAACCATCTCATCCTGCCTGGCCATAATATCCCCAATCTCCCTGGACCAGTCCTCAAGATTAATGAGATACCCATCTTCATCAGTCTCGATCTGCCTGCCTTCAAACTCAATCATCGGCATTATAAAATCCTCCCCCATGCACTAAAAATTATAAGCATACAATTAAAAAGTTTTGCTATAAACTTAAAACAAGAAGGCTCTGTGCGTCAAATGTCATCTTAACCATATCTTTACTATCACGAACACTCAGCCAGCCTGGGCTGGCACCATCAATTAATATATTATCTCCAATATTTTGCAAACAATCTGCGCCTTAACACCATATATTTGTTTAAAACAGTTAATTTCATCTGTTTCCAGCAGGTCTGGAGCAGCAGTTCACATATTGCTGACATGTTACTAACATATTGAATATTAATATTTTTCTGAATTCAGTTTATTTAACTTGACCCTCAAACAGGCTCTCACTTAAAATGTCTTGATGAAAATCAGACGCATTGAGCTTAACGGCTTTAAATCCTTTGCTGACAAAATAACCCTTCCGCTTCACACAGGCATAACCTGCATAGTCGGACCTAATGGCTGCGGCAAGAGCAATGTTGTTGATGCATTCAGATGGGTGCTCGGCGAGCAGAGCGCCAAAAGCCTTCGCGGCGATAAAATGGAAGAGGTTATATTCCAGGGATCCCACACAAAAAAACCAAAAGGCATGGCTGAGGTTTCACTGACATTTACGCACTTCAGCTCATCTCAGCAGCAGGCTCAAGGCAATGGATCAGGTTCTGAAGGATCATCAGAAGAGACAGTTGTTGCCCGCAGGCTTTACAGATCAGGCGACAGTGAATATATACTGAACAAACGGCAGTGCAGACTCAGGGATATAAAGGATATATTTCTTGACACAGGTCTTGATGTAAAAAGCTACTCAATACTTGACCAGGGCAGAATATCAGAAATAATGAACGCAAAGCCTCTTGACCGAAGGTTTCTCATAGAAGAGGTGGCCGGGGTTATGAAGTATAAGGTCAGACGGGCAGAGGCGCTCTCCAAACTCGAGTCATCCAAGCAGAACCTGCAGCGAATCAATGATATTGTATATGAAGTGAAGCGCCAGATAAACAGCCTTGACAGGCAGGTTAAAAAGGCTGAGCGGTATAAAAGGCTGATCGCTGAGCTGAAGGAGATTGAACTCAGGATTGCAAAGCGCGAATATACAGGATTGAGCAGTGCGCTGGCAGAACTGACATCTGAACTTCAGCAGATAAAAGAGAATGACTCTTCAAAAAGAAGCCAGCTCTCGAGCATGGAAAATGCCATCGAGACAAAAAGGCTGGCAGTCGCTGAAAAGGAAAAGGCCCTGTCTGAACTTGAAGACAGGATGCATGAAAAAGAAAAAGCGATTGCTGACACAGAAAAAGAGATAGGGATACTCAAGGCAAACATAGAAAACACAAAGAATGACTCTGTGCGGCTTGCAGGACAGGGAGAAGAGATTGATCTCAAAAAAGAGGAGCTTAAAAGCAGCATAGCAGAGATAGAGGCAGCAGAGGCATCTCTCGATAATGAACTGCAGGATCTCACACTTGATCTTGACGCAAAAAAAGAGAAGACAGCAGAGATAGAGACAGCAATAAACAGCAGGCAGACTGACATAACTGCCAAAACCAGAGAACTGTTCAGTATTTCTGAAAAACACAGCAGCGAAACAAATGCTCTCAGCAGGCTCGAATCTGCGCATGAGAATCTCCTATATAGGGAATCTATAGCAATCAAAGATACAGAGACAATAACAGCAGAAATAAAGGCAGCAGAGGCATCCATATCAGAGGCTGGACTCGATCTCGAGGCCAAACAGTCGGAACAGCAGCAGTTAAAGGCAGACAAGGAACGAATTCAGTCTGAAATAGAGTCGATAAGCAGCGAAATAGAACAGAAGAGGGCTGACATATCAAAGGCAAGGGAAGAGCTGGCTGCTGACATATCAAGGTTGAATTCACTTCAGGAACTTGTTGTTGACAGATCACTTATGGACTTTCTGAAGGAGTCTCAGGAGCATCAGGATTTTGCAGCCAACCTGCTTTCCGAGATGCTGTCTGCTGACAAGAGCTGCGAAGCTGCTATTGAAGCTGCCCTTTCTACCAAGATAAACTCGCTTGTTGTGAACAGGGCTGAAGATCTTCTTGCTGCAGTGCGTCTTATTAAAGAGAAGAATCTTGACAGGACATCTCTTTTTTATACAGGAATAAACCCCCTGCCATCAGAAAGCATCACAGAGCTGAACAGCCCTGATATTGTCGGCAGTGCAGCCGGATACATAACATTTGACAAGGCTGAGGCCAAAGAGATAGCTGCCAGCCTGCTTCACAATACCTATATTGTCAAAGATCTGAATTCAGCCATTGAAATAAGGAAAAAGAGCGGACCCAATCCTCCTGCACTCGTCACTCTTGATGGAGATCTTATTGAAAAGGACGGCACCATATTCTCCGGCAGAGGCAAAGGAATTCTTAAAAGAAAGAGGGAAATAAAAGAGCTTCAGGAATCAACAGGCAGGCTCAAGACGGCCATATCGAATCTTGAAGGGAACATCGCATCTCTAAACTCTCAGCTCGAGGAAAGAAGAACAGAACACAGAAAAGCTGAACTCGCACTTGTTGAGGTTGAAAAAAGAATATCACTCTCATCACACTCTCTCGAAAATCAGCGCGAAGAGCTCGAGAGGAAAAGCAGAAAACTCTCTCTGCTCTCAACAGAGATAACAGCAATAGCAGCTGAAAAAGAGTCTGCCCTCGCCCAGCTTGACGGGAAAAAAGAGATGATCCTCAGGATCGAGGCTGAGCGTGAAGACATGAACAGCATAATCAGCACACTCAATCAGGAACTTGCTGACAGGAAATCAATATTTGAAGAGGTGCGCTCTCAACTCACTGAGCTCAGGATGTCAGCAGCATCCCTTAGGGAAAAGACAGACTCCCTGCAGAGAGAAAAAGAGTCCTTTTTATCAAGAATCAGCGAACTTGAACATAGAAAGCTTAATGCTGAAACAGAGGCCCGGAATGCCTTGACGAGGCTGGAGCAGTACAGCTCAAAATTGACTCAGCTTGAAGAGAACATCAAAGCGCTCATTACTGAGGCAGACCAGCTCCTGCACCAGAGAAGAAGCCAGAAAGAGATGATAGACGCAGAGAATCTGGCGCTTACTGATGAAAACTCATCACTAAGAATCCTGCGCGCTGATATTGACCAGATCTCGCAGGCAGCCTCCGATATGAATTCAAGGGCTGTTGAGACAAGGCTCAGGCTCGAAAACATAGTTTCAGGCATTCATAATAAATACGGTATCGAAATCGGACAGGAAGACATTCAAATAATGGAGTTCAACCCTGAAGAAGATCTCGAGAAAGCAGAACAGCTAAATGCAAAGATACGCGACCTTGGACCTGTAAACCTCGGCACGCTTGAAGAGTATGAAGAGCTGCGCACACGGTATGAGTTCCTCACAAAACAGCAGCAGGACCTGAACATGTCGATAGCTGAACTTGAAGAGGCCATATCAAGAATCAACTCTACAACAAGGCAGCGCCTCAGGGATGCCTTCAATATGCTCAAGGACAAGTTTACTGAGGTGTTCACCATCCTTTTTGGCGGCGGCAAAGCAACCCTGATGCTTACTGATGAAGATAACATTTTAGAGTCTGGCATCGAAATAGTTGCGCAACCGCCCGGCAAGAAACTCCAGAACATAAACCTGCTCTCTGGCGGTGAAAAGGCTCTCACATCACTTGCCCTGCTTTTTGCGGGTTTTCTCATCAAGCCGAGTCCTCTCTGCATACTTGACGAAGCAGATGCCCCTCTTGATGAATCCAACACAGTGCGCTTTGCGCAGATGATAAAGAGCCTTTCCGGAGATACGCAGTTTATTGTTATTACGCATAACAGGACAACCATGGAGGTTGCTGACTACCTATATGGTATAACAATGGAAGAACCAGGGGCTTCAAAAGCCATTTCCCTGCAGTTTTCTGAAGTAGCGTAGAGCTGCCAAAAGCAGACCTCTGCTCATTTATTTATTCCGGGGCTTTTGGTTTGTGTTAAACTTTCATACTTTATCTGATGCTGAATTTAATTATGATTCGTGATTATATACTGAAAGAATACGGAGCATGGAGCATACTGGCGATATCATATGCCACAGGTCTTCTTGCAGCCGGAAGCATTTCAGCCGATTCAGTACTTGTACTGTTCGCATTGTGTTTTTTGATAAATTCGAAGCAGGCATATACTCTCTGGTCCAGAAAAACAAGGCCACTGCTTTCGATAGTTGTATTCTGCTGCCAGATGCTGCCGGCAGCGGCTCTTATCATATGGATATTTCAGCCTATGCTTATGCAGCTTCTGCCTTATGCTGCTATTCCGGCTGCTTATCTTGCATTGATTCTTCTCGCAGGAGAACACAGAACAATCACTGAACTTGCCGGCTTCTGGACGCTGACCCTCGCCTCAACAGCAGCATGCGCATCAGTCGGAATAATTGACCCGAAAATTTATATGGCAACAGCGCTTTTTTTCTCAGCAGGTGTATTCAAGATAAAGCTCCAGCTGCGGAAGACAGCATTTGAAAAGATCAGAATGGCGCTTTATGTATTTTTTTGCCTGGCAATATATATATTTATGGAGCTTCCTGCCGCAGCCCTGCTGCCCCTTGTTGACAACCTTGTCTTCAGCGCAACTCTTTATCAGGTCAAGCTGAGAACAACAGGCTGGATAGAGGTTGCAAAAGGCATAGCCTTTGCACTGATATTCGGCTTCTTATATTGATATTGTTTACTGGAGTATAATATCCCATGGATACAACCGACCAGCTTGCCGGAATCGAAATAACTACTGAAAAAGAAGAGCTCGTATGCTACAGCTACGACTCATCCATAGCAGAGCCGGAAATACCAAGGGCTGTTGCCTGGCCGCGCAGCCAGGAGCAGGTTGTCAGACTTGTCAAATACGCAGCAGAACACAATATAGCAATCATACCAAGAGGCGCAGGCACCGGCATGGCCGGCTCTTCAGTGCCTGTTGCTACTGAATGCATGGTCATAAGCTTTGAGAAGATGCGCAAGATCATAGATATAAACACAAAAAACATGACTGTTGTTGTGGAGCCGGGCATACTCAACTCAACCCTCCAGAAAGAGCTTAAATATCTCGGATTTTTTTATCCGCCTGACCCTGCCAGTCTGAACATAAGCACAATAGGCGGCAATGTCGCAACCAATGCAGGCGGTCCGAGGGCTGTTAAATACGGAGTAACCCGAGACTATGTTATGGAGATAGAAGCTGTTGCCGCGGACGGCTCTTTAATTACAGCAGGAGGCAGAACACACAAAAGGGCAGTTGGCTATGACCTGAGAAATTTGCTCGTTGGGTCTGAAGGCACGCTCGCACTCTCAACAAGGATCAGGCTCAAAATACTGCCCATGCCTCAAGATGTCATAACGCTGCTCATTGTTTTCAAAGACCTTGAGGCAGCAGGATCTGCTGTAACAAAAATAATCTCATCAAATATTATCCCCCGCACAATGGAGCTGATGGACAGACTATCAATTGAAGCGGTCGAAAGCTACAAGTCAACAGGCCTGCCGCATGATGCTGAAGCCCTGCTTCTGATAGAACTGGATGGACATGCTGCTGCAATACAGAAGGAGGCAGAATCAGTTGTTGATATATGCAGTATGCTCGGAGGCGATGCCATTGTTGCGGAAGATGAAGCTGCAAGAGAAAGACTCTGGGAGGCGCGCAGATCAATATCACCAGCGCTTTACAGGATAAAGCCTTCAAAGATTAATGAAGATATTGTAGTGCCCAGGGATAAAGTGGCAGCGATACTAAAAGACATCAGACAGCTGTCTGAAGAGAGTGGAATGAAAATAATAAGCTTTGGCCACGCTGGCGACGGGAACCTGCATGTGAACATAATGACTGATATTAATAATCACGAGGAGTACAGGCAGGGGCTCTCAATGGTCAGAAAACTCTTCGAAATTACCCTTGGCTACAAAGGTTCTATTTCAGGGGAACACGGCATTGGGATAACAAAGGCAGCTTATCTTGAAATGGAGATAAAAAAGAAGGAGATTGAACTGATGAAGGGAATAAAAAAAGCATTCGATCCAAAAGGTCTGTTTAATCCAGGCAAAATCTTCTGCTAAATTAATTAATCAGGCTTCTGCTCAAGCAGTCCATGCCTTTTTATAATATCATACAGGGTTGTCCTGCTCACTCCCAGTTCATCTGATATGCGTGTCATATTCCCTCCATGCCGCTTCTGGGCAGCAAGAAGCATCTGCCTCTCGAGCCGCTCTTTTGCCTCTTTAAGCGTAAGGCTGCAGCCCGGCATATCTGGCGAAGAGGAGTTCGTGCTTAACCCGAGATCATCAAAACTTACCTGCTTGCTGTCAGACAACAGCACAGCCCTCTGCACCTTGTTCTCGAGCTCGCGCACATTGCCAGGCCAGTCATAGTTCTTGATGCAATTGACAGCGTCAGCACCAAATCCCTTGATCTTTTTGTTCGCATCCTGACTGAACTTGTTAAGAAAAAAGTTCGCGAGCATCATAACATCATCACCCCGCTCGCGCAGAGGCGGCAGTGAAACAGTAATGACTCCAAGCCTGTAATACAGATCTTCTCTGAACCTGTTTTCAGCTATGCTCTTTTTTATATCAGCATTGGTTGCCGCAACTATCCTGGCGTTCACCTCTATATCCTTTCTGCCGCCAACTCTCTGAATAGTCTTTTCCTGTAAAAAACGAAGCAGCTTCACCTGAAGCGGCATGGTCAGTTCAGCTATCTCGTCAAGAAAGAGCGTGCCTTCATGGGCATACTCCACCTTGCCCTGGGTCTGCGCTGCTGCTCCTGTATAAGCCCCCTTTTCATATCCGAACAGCTCAGCCTCAAGAAGGTTCTCAGGAATCGCACCGCAGTTTATCGCTACAAAAGACTTCTGATGTCTTGAACTGTTTTCATGTATTGCCTTTGCCACCAGTTCTTTTCCTGTGCCGCTTTCGCCGATTATAAGCACAGGCACATCAGAAGATGCTATCTTCCGTATTGTTTCAAAAACTCCCTGCATTGCTGAACAGGAGCCTATCATGCCTGACATGCCGTCTCTTCTTTCTGAAGCAGCAATCATCAACTGCCTGTTCTCTGCCTCAAGCCTGTTCAGATGAGCAGCCCTGCTGATTATTATCTTCAGCTCCTTCAGATCTATCGGCTTCTGGTAAAAATCATAGGCGCCGGACTGTATAGCCCGCAAGGCATGTTCCCTTTCATTGCGTCCTGTTACAACTATAATCTTTGAAGCAGGAGACAGGGCTGTCATTCTCTCAAGGCATCTGAACCCCTCATTAACCCCGTCAGGATCAGGCGGCAGACCAAGATCGAGCAGCACAATGCCGGCAGGAGAATCTGTAAAAGCCTTTATAGCCTCCTCAGCATCGCTCGCCATACGAACTGCATATTCATTGCCAAGCCCCCATTTGAGCTGCGTTCTGATATCTTCATTGTCATCAACTATAAATAGATCTTCCATAGCCTCCTATCCCCCTGCCTCTGAATCTTTTATTACTTTAGGAAGTATTACAGAAAATACAGTGCCTCTTCCCAACTCACTCTGGACCTCGATTCTTCCCCCATGCGCCTCCACGATCTGCCTGCATTGATAAAGTCCTATGCCCAGACCTGTCTTTTTTGTTGTTCTGAATGGTTTGAACAGAAATCTGGATATGAATTCTTCTGAAATGCCGGTGCCATTGTCTGCCACAGACACACAGCACTCCTGATCATCCTCTGATGTTTTGACATCTATGTTCCCATCGTCAGAAAGAGCATCAGCAGCATTAAGCAGCAGATTAAGCAGCACCTTCTTCATCTCCTCGCGATCAACCAGCGACTCAACAGAAGATCCGCTGCAGCTTATATTCACACGGTTTCTCAAAGGCGTGAGCATCCGGATAGATTCTGCTGCCAGTGTCTTGAGATCATAAACTTCTTTGTGCAGCAGCTCTTTTTCAGGCACATTTTTCAACTTCTGTATCAGTGCCTGCATTCTGCCGACTGTATTGCCAAGTGTACTGATCATATCCTTCTGAAACTCCTGATTGCCTATATGGTCCGCAGCATTTTCGAGCATCAACGAAAGGGTGTAGGAAAGGTTTTTAAGATCATGGATTATGAACGAAGATATTCTGGCAACAGCAGCAATTTCTCTCGCTTCAGCAAGCTCTTCAGAGAGCCTGAAATTTCTCAGAGACAGTGCAGCCTGGCGCGCCATTGTCTTCATCAAATCAAAGTCTTCGTATATAAACTCCTCGTAAGTCAGCTGCATGCCAAAAACCATAAACCCTTCCAGCCCGTCGCTGCTGTTCAGTGGAATAATCAGCTGAGCTCCCGAAGAATCAATAAAAGCCTGTTCAGCGCTGCTCAGCTTGTACTCGCTGTCAGCCGGATCAAGTATCCTGTCTCCGTTCTGGAGATACATGACAAGTTCATCTGAAAAATGAACTGATTTTACAGGACTGTACATTTCATAATCAGCGCTCAGCCTGAATTTGGTTGAGTCCTGCAGCTTTGAAAACATCTGGATTCCCTTAAGCCCAAAGACATCCCTGTATAGATCCAGTATAGTGCTCTGTGCATCTTCAAGAGATCTGCATACAGCAAGACTGCCTGTAAACTTGAGCCAAACTTCCCTGTAATCATACTTCTGTTTGTAGAAATGTTTATTTATAAAGATCTTTGCCTTTCTGCGCACCTCGTCAGAGAGGAGCAGAGAAGCGATAAATATGCCTGTGCCAAACAGTATGAGGAGCAGCATATTCTTTGTAAATGTCTCGCCAAAATACTTCATGCCCTCGCCTATAAGACCGAGCGCAAGCAGATACCCTCCAACAAGTATCAGGGTCAGGGATCTGTAAACAATAAAACGCGATACAGCAACCTTCTCTTCTTCGCTCCTGACTATTTTGGAGTAGGCAATAAACGCAGCGCTCATAAAGAATATGCCTGATCTAAACGGCAGCAGGTTCATATTTATGGTCCGGTATAAAAGCCCCTGGCTGTAGTAGAAAATAAGCACCGCTGCTATGCTGGCCATACCAAGAAATTCGAACTTTATCCTCCATCTCGCTGCGCCGGTTGTTGCGGAAAAGATGAATTCCAATATTATCATCGCTGCCACCATACTGAGCAGAATCAGCACATTGAACCAGAATCCGGCAGGATCGAGAAAGAGCATCTTCTCTGCCGCAAGATCAGGGATGTAGAAGAAATCATCCAGAGGTATGACTGCTGCAGTTGCCAAGCAGACCACAGCAGCTGATATAAGCAGCAGCCTGGCAAAAGACACCCTGACTCCTCCTCCGCCTGAAACATATGAGTCTGAAAGCAGAAGAAAGAGCGCAGGCAGCAAGGCCTGAAGCACTATGCTGAGTCTTGCTGAAAAAGCAACGGGGAGGAGACTGCTGATAAAGAGCCTGTCAGCAACCTCTATTGCGGCAAGCAGCAAAAAGAGACCTGCAAGAACAATATTCTGCCTGGACCTGTTCTTCAGCAGAATTACAACAGATGCTGAAACAAGACCAAATACAGAGATCAGGGCTATCGAGTATTTCAGAAGTTCAACCAAAGTATGCTCTTGTGGTTATTGCGGCAGAAACTCCATGATTAAAGGGTGGAAATCCTGAGCAAATCTTTTTGCAAGCTCAATCGCTTTCTCAGGAGCATCAACAAATGGCACTGATATTCTTATGAATGCTGATTCTTTCCTTGCATAAAACAGTGAATTGTAAAGCTCATACAATTTAAGGGCGTAATCACTATTTATTGCCCTGCCTTTAAGCTGATACCAGTAGAGGAAAAGTTCCTTTGACTGACCTTTCTGATAGGTTGTCAGAACAGCAGGCACAACAACTCCGTTGAAATTGAGTTCAGTCTTCTGCTCCATGGAAACATACCAACCGCTGCCCGGCATACAGTGCTTGGGTGAATGTATGCCGCCTTTATCTCCGCCGTGGTATCCGATATAAAGAAAAACAGGACCTTCACCATCCTTAGTATAGCTGCGAAGCATATAGTCAGTAGGCTCCAGCACCCTGAGAATGTTTTCACTGAATGTTGATTCTGATGCCATCTGCCAGCCATTATGCGATCCGGGAAATAGTGAAAAAGGTTTTTCTAAAACAGCGCCTACCGGCTTATGCAGATTAACTAAAAGCGCAGATCCAATGATAATAATAAATGTGAATATGAATTTCATTCCCGATTTTGTCATTTTATTCTCCTCAAAAGTGCTGCAAGGCCTATCAACATAACCATCGCAACACCAAATACCGCCATGCCGGCAAATTCATGAAAAAACCCCTCAGCAGCACTTGCCCCCCAAAACTGTGAGAGAATGCCTGTTGCTATAACCCTGCCTGCATTTGTAGCTATCGCAATAGGTATGGCTGAGAGTATTAGAATCCATCGCTTTATGTTCGAAAAATTGCCCATAAACGCCACAGCAACGCTCAGCGCCAGAAGGGACATGATGGAGCGCATGCCGCTGCATGCGTCAGCAACTTCCAGAACAATATTCGGAAACATTATTATATTGCCCTCTCTCAGAACTATTATGCCCATCAGCTTGAGACTCAAGACAGATATTTTTGTTACAAACAATTTTAGGGGAAACGCAAATGAGTCATAAATTATATAGGGAATCGGCACCATTAAAAACAGATACCCTATAGGCAGAGCAAGTTTTTTCAAAATCCCTGAACCGAAAAATAACAGGACTACAGCAACAAGCAGCACTATAAGTGATGAACGCATTGTAAAATATTCAGAAGCATAATTGCCGAGTATATACATCACAGCCCAGAAAATGAGAGCATAAACACCGAGTCTGGATGGCTCTGCTTTGAGCTCCATTACTTCCTTTCTTCTCTGCCAGAAAAAGTATCCTGCAATCAGGGGCACAAGAAATCCGTGGGAATAGTTTTCGTCATTATACCACTGAGCTATCATGGACGGAACAATATTGTAATACGCTGCTCCGGCCAGCAGAGCCAGCAATATAAACCAAATTTTATTGGCATTCAGTGTCTCCAGAAAACTCAATCTCTCTTTTTCTGCCATGCATCCCCCATTATCTCTTGATTTTTAATATTCATCTGCTGCTATGTTTTTCTCTTTGCAGTTCTTGTTTTTGTTGTTTTGCAACATCCACCTCACTGCCACTCTCCAGCGTAATTCTTCCTTTTGTTTTGCTTATTTTTATTTTTCTGCAGTATCTATCGCACTGTCGGTCTACTGCGCTATTCTTTACCAGAACTGCCAGCTGCCTGTGCAAAGGACATATATGCCTAACGCAAGATTTGTTACAGAATGTGAAAGTATGCATTGGGCAATGCTCTTTGAACGATGGAGAATAAAGTTGTAGGCAGCTCCTGCCATCATGCCTGCAAGAAAGTAGTTATGCTCAAGTCCAAACAACACAACACTTATGACAAATGCTGCGGGAGTAAACACGCCGACAGCTACTCTCTGGAAATCAGGATTGATGATATAGCGCACAACAAATGACCTCCAGAATATCTCCTCCATAATCGGTACAACCAATGCAGCTCCTATAAGTCTTGTGCTTATCATAAAGAATCTTGCCCTGCTGTCTGCTATCGAGATCGGGTCGTAACCTTTTGGGTCTCCGAATGTTGCAAACCCCCAGTCCATATTTATCCAGAGTGCAAAAACAATCAGACCTGTTATCATGCTCAAAAGAGTTGCTGATCCTTTCTTCAGATCTGATATGTCGAGTTCATGGTAGCTTCTTCTGAACCAGACCAGCGAGAGTATCACGAGTGTGATCTTCAAAGGATAAAGGTAGAGCATCTGTTCAGAGGTGATATTCATAATGCCTTTTTCAGTCAAAAAATGGAGCAGCTCCTCAACTCCTACAAAAGACATGTATATTATGAATGGCAGTATCCTGGGCAGCATTATTCTCTCCTGTTATACCTTGTAGTATTCCCTGTACCACTCAACAAAATTCTTTATGCCGGTCTCGATCGTTGTTGCAGGCTTAAAGCCCACATCCTTTGTAAGATCATGCACATCAGCATAAGTTGCAGGCACATCACCCGGCTGCATTGGCATCATGTTCTTCTGCGCCTTTTTCCCGAGATTATCTTCAAGCACCTCAATATACCTCATCAGCTCAACAGGGCTGTTGTTGCCTATGTTGTAGAGCCTGTATGGAGCGAGGCTTGTTGCAGAATCAGGCTCGTCGCCTGACCAGTCAGTGTTTGGCGCAGCTATATTGTCTATCACACGAATCACGCCTTCCACAATATCATCTATGTATGTGAAGTCTCGCTGCATTTTACCGTTGTTAAAAACATCAATCGGCCTGCCTTCAAGTATTGCCTTTGTGAAGAGGAAAAGTGCCATATCAGGCCTTCCCCATGGGCCATAAACTGTAAAAAATCTGAGCCCTGTTGTCGGCATATTAAAAAGATGCGAATATGTGTGAGCCATCAGTTCATTCGCTTTTTTTGATGCAGCATATAGTGAAACAGGATGATCAACATTGTGATGAACAGAAAAAGGCATCTTTGTGTTTGCGCCATAAACAGAGCTCGAAGACGCATAGACCAGATGTTTTACATTGGTATGCCGACAGCCTTCAAGAATATTGGTAAATCCCATTATATTGCTCTCGATGTAAGAATACGGATTTATGAGCGAGTACCGCACGCCAGCCTGTGCAGCAAGGTTCATTACAGCGTCAAACTTATGCTCAGCAAAGAGCTTCTGCATGCCATCGCGGTCAGCAATATCAAGCTTGACGAATGTAAAGCCCTGCCTGCTTGTCAGCCGTGCGAGCCGTGCTTCCTTAAGAGTTACATCATAGTAATCGTTCATGTTGTCTATGCCGACAACAGTATCGCCGCGGTCAAGCAGCCTGATGCTCAAAGTTGAACCTATAAAACCTGCTGCGCCTGTCACAAGTATTTTTTTAGCCATGAGCAATCTCCTATGAATTGATTGATTTATAGTTTTTGGGATAATTCAACAAGATCTTTTTATGTGTATGCAAATTTTTTAGCTTTTGCAGGCATCAAGATATTCATGCATTGCAACTACAATGCGTTCAGATGCCCTTCCGTCGCCAAACGGGTTTACTCCAAGCGCCATATTATCATAAGCCTGCCTGTCTGCAAGAAGCCTGACAACGGTCTCTGTAATCTTCTTGTAAGATGTGCCCACAAGCTGGGCAACTCCTGCCTCTACCCCCTCAGGTCTCTCTGTGTTATCCCGCATAACCAGCACTGGCTTGCTGAATGTTGGCCCTTCTTCCTGCACCCCGCCTGAGTCAGTAAGCAGGAGATAAGACCTTTTCATAAGATGTACAAAACAAAGGTAGTCGAGCGGTTCTGCAAGAAAGATGGATGGATGACCTCTTAAAATGCTGTCAACCGTCTCTCTCACATTCGGATTTGGATGAACCGGATAGATTATTGCCGTGTCATCATGCTGATCAACTATGCCGCGCATTGCCCTGCACATATCCTCAAACGGCTCACCAAAACTCTCCCTGCGGTGAGCTGTAACGAGTATAAAGCGAGGATGCTCTTTAATGAATGCTGCCAGATCAGGATAGCACTGGTCAATATCATATGGTTGCTCAGATATATGCATCAATGCATCCACTACAGTATTGCCGGTTATTTTTATAGATTCAGGCGGCACCCCGTCGTTAAGAAGATTATCAGCTGCCTGTTTTGTAGGCGCAAAGTGGAGATCAGCCAGCACTCCAACAAGCCTTCTGTTTATCTCCTCTGGGAATGGAGAGAATCTGTCTCTGGTCCTGAGACCCGCTTCAACATGTCCGACTGCGATTTTGTTGTAAAAAGCAGCAAGGGCAGAAGCAAATGCCGTGGTAGTATCCCCCTGTACAATAATCATGTCCGGCCTGTCTGCTTTGAGTATTGAATCAACTCCTGAAAGACACTTTGATGTCACATCAACTATCACCTGATTGTCTGTCATTATATCAAGGTCGTGATCAGCAGCAAGGCCATACAACGACAACATCTGATCGAGCATCTGCCTGTGCTGGGCTGTCACAAGCACTGACACATCAAAAGCTGAGTCACTTTTCAGCGCTTTTATAACAGGCACCAGCTTTACAGCTTCCGGCCTTGTGCCGAATATTACCTTTATTTTGTATGCTGCACTGTCTATTCCCAATTTTCTCATGCCTTAACTATCTTTGAACTTTTCACCTTATTTTTTGCAAAGGCATTTCGTGTATCAATTATGCAGTTTGCATGTTTTGCTATGAATTTATAATCATAATCAGTATGATCTGTCAGCAGCAGCACAATGTCCGCTTTTTTGAGCAGCTCAGAAGTCAGCCTTACAGATTTCATTGATAAGCCCGGATAATGCCTGTGACCTTCACAGACAGGGACAAATGGATCATTATAGCTCACCTTAGCGCCGCGCTCCTTCAGCATCTCGGTTATTCTGAGTGAAGGTGATTCACGCTGATCATCGATATCCTTTTTATATGCCATACCAAGAATCAGTATATTAGCACCATTAATTGTCTTCTTCTTTTTGCTCAGAGTTGCTGCTGTCTTTTCGACTACATAATACGGCATCTGGGTATTTATCTCTCCTGCAAGTTCAATAAATCTTGTGGCAAAGTCATACTCTCTTGCCTTCCATGTGAGATAAAAAGGATCTATCGGTATGCAGTGCCCGCCGAGCCCTGGTCCTGGATAAAATGCGTGGTAGCCAAACGGCTTGGTGCTTGCTGCCTCTATAACTTCCCATACATCTATATCCATCCGGTCAAAGAGCATCTTCAGCTCGTTCACCATAGCGATATTCACCGCACGATAAATATTTTCGAGCAGCTTGGTTGCTTCAGCAGCCCTGGTTGATGAAACAGGAATGACTTTAACAATTGCACATTCATAAAGAGCTTTTGCAGCTTTAAGACAGTTTGGAGTATAGCCGCCAACAACCTTTGGAATTGTGGAGGTTGAAAAATCCTTGTTATTAGGATCTTCTCTTTCTGGTGAAAAGGCGAGATAAAAATCCTTGCCAGCCTTCATCCCTGTCTGCTCAAGTATCTTCTTCATATCCTCATCAGTAGTGCCTGGATAGGTGGTGGATTCCAGAATGATAAGCTGGCCTTTTCTCAGGTATTTTGAGATCATTCCTGTTGTCTCAAACACATAAGTGAGATCAGGTTCACGATACTTGTTAAGAGGAGTCGGCACACAGATCAGGATGCAGTCAATATCAGCCAATTTTGAGAAGTCTGTTGTCGGGACAAAACTCTTGCCGCAGGATGCTATCTTTGCAGCGTCGATATGCTTTATATAGCTCCTGCCCTGTTTTAGTGCTTTAACTTTTTTGTCATCAACATCAAAGCCGGTAACCTTGAAGCCCGCCCTGCAGAACTCAACTACGAGAGGCAGTCCTACATAGCCGAGCCCTATAACCCCTATCTTTGCTTTTTTTGTCTGAATCTTTGAAATTAGTTCCATACTTATTCCTTTTTTATTTATTTTTTAACAGACCTGATGTTTTAAACGGCCTGTATAATGGATCGCCTATCAATATCATCTGCCAGGACCAGTAGGGTACAGACAGGGCATATGCTTCTGCAAGTGCTACCCTGCCATCAAGAAGCAGCGCAAAAAATATTTCAGGAAATGGAAACGCATTCACATACGGCTCTGCAACAGGCCCAATTGTTGCAGCTGCGCCATTCATCAATATCATCCTGCACCAGCCGGTATTGCTTTGATTTTTAAGAGTTGCGCACTCTGAACTGGCGATATGATATCCAACAGCTCCTTTGGACCACTTAAATGCATCAATATATTTACCTAAGCTGTACCAACCGCAGTAGAGCGCTGCATCAGGAGCAGTTCCTGGTCCAAATAATTTATCATCCTGATCCAGAACAGCCTCCATCCTGCCGCTCTCCTTAACAATTTTTGCGGACTTATGAATCGAGCGGTCATAGAGTCTGTATTTATCCTCTGTC
This sequence comes from Dissulfurispiraceae bacterium, assembly GCA_034002665.1. Lineage (GTDB taxonomy): Bacteria > Nitrospirota > Thermodesulfovibrionia > Thermodesulfovibrionales > Dissulfurispiraceae > JAFGXL01. Next base: position 279,831 of record JAVFAA010000002.1, read on the forward strand.
TTTTGATCAGAATATGGCCAGCGCGCATCAAAATATGCCTTGCCTTTCAAGCCTTCATCTTCTGCCTCTATGCTGTCCTTTATCATCCTGGATACAGTGGCCCTATCCGGTCCGTCAAGACGACTTACAAGCATTGGCCTGAGCGGCATATTCGGTAAAATCTTATTTTTAAATCCTGCAAAAAAGCGGTTCAGCACCCAACCGTCAAGTTTGTAGCTGTCTTCACGCACAAGAGCGAGTTCTGAATCGAGTGCTGCTCCATAGTTCTTCTTGAGCAATATGTTGATTTTCTGTTTAAGCGCTATAATCTGCTGCTTGATTTTTATCAGCTCCTCAGTCTCTGCTGACTGAAGATTTTCAGCCCTGCTGCTCACCTCATTAAGCTCATTTATCGCATCATTTGCCTGGGCAACTTCAGATTCTGTTGGTCTTGGCGGTTCTATCCTGAGCGGAAGTCCATACATTACAAGCAGACACTTAAACCGCTTTGAGTCAGGATCACTCCTGCGCAGAAACTCTTTTAAAGGATCTGCTATGCTTCTATCAAAATCATCTCTTGAAATGCTTTCCTTAACAGAAGTATCAAGAAGAATTAAATTCTCCTCAGGCACTGAACGAGCCTGCATATACTGCTGCGCCAGCTCAATACCATCAGAAACATTCCTGTTGGCTATTACAACAATCTCCTGCGGAGTCAGTGCATGAGCAGAAGCAGGAAGAATAACCTGCAGATACAGCATTACAAATGCAATAACAATATTCTGCAGTTTAGTTGCAGCAACCAAAGGCTTTTTTAAATTAAATCTGATCATTACAGTTTGATTTAGCAGCTGAATTCGGTATTTTTATAAAATATTTTTGAATACTTTCATAAATTAAAGCAAAAGCTGCTGATCAATTTGAAATCAAAATCTTTTTTCCTGTCTCCTGATTCATCTCATCATACAACATGATTTCATGTTTATTGAAAAACTTTAATGAACCAGAAGCAACTGCTTTAGATTGGTAAGACTCTTTATTAATAAAAGCCTTTATTATAAAGTGATCAGTGCGCCTGATCTGTTGTTTTCTGCCCTGATTATGCAGTTCATATTCATAAAAAATTATTTTTGCTGAACCATAAGCTTCTGTAACAGCAGATACATTCATCTGAATATCTGAACTCTTCATCTCAACAGCAACACCTGGTATCGGCTTGTTGCTTTTTGTATCAATAACAGCAATCACCACTTCCTGACCAAAAAGAAGAGATTTTTTTGTCCTGCTTTTTGGATTAATATTGATGTTCTCCTGTGATGCGCCATCTTTATATATATTAGAAACAAACCTGCCTGTTCCTTCATAATAACCACCCAGTTCTGCTGAAACTGTTCTATATGTAGAATAATTATCAACTTTAATGAATGTATTGCGTATAAATAAGGGATAACCGGCGCATGCGCCATACGCATCTCCTAATGCAACATTCAACACATTGCTCTTTACAATATTCTTTTCAAAGATCATCTCTCCGACATTGTTGCCGGTGCATGCTATTCCGTATGCCTTGCCAGTGCCATCTTTGTCAAGAACAGTTATTTCATTGTTCGAAAAAACCGCCTTTTCACCAGCATTTACAGCAACCATTAATCCACGCCCCTTGCTGTTAACAATAACCGGTTTGCCGGTAGAAGAATAACTGCCTTTGAAGTTTGAATCAGTACGCACAATAATTTTATTGTTATGAAAATTTATATTATTTCCTCCCCAGGTGGTTCGGAATCCTGCTGCAAAATTGCCGCCTGCTGCTTCATACTCATCTCCAAGCTTTGTAGTCTGAACATCGATGGTGTTGTTAAATATCTCAACCTCACCTGCCTTGGATACATAAAAAATCCCTATCGGATGTTCTCCACGCCCCGTAATTGTATTGTCATAAACCTTACTACCAGGTCCAAAGCTGATGCCTGTTGAGTTTGTTGCCAAACTGTTTATTGATATATTGTTATTATGAATAATCGAATTGTTACCAGCACTGATTCCACGATGTCTGCAATCCTTTATTGTATTGTTGCGATAGATATTATTAGTTTCTATTCTAATATGTTTTGATCCGGCAAGCGCATCAATACCCTGATGTCTATTTTTAAATGTCCCTGAAGTCCATAGGTCTTCAAGAACATTATTTTCAAAAATACTGTCGCTTGATGCAGCTACAATACCGCCTACATCTCTGCCTCCATACTTGGCATGAATATTTCCAACATACAATCTTTTCACATAAAAAGGAACTGTGCGTACCGGATTATTACCAGCACCATATTGATCACCCTCAGACATTGTCTGACCCTGTATCACTGTTCCATTGATAATGGATATATCAGTCAAATTCCATGCTCCCACTGCTATACCATCACCAGGTTTTTTCTGGTTATATGTTATTGCTTTACCATTGAGATTAATGGTCACTCGTGAGCTCTTGATCTGAACAGCTGTTCCGTCTGCTGTAATATCTCCATCTAAAATATACTCGGCATCAGGAGTATTTATAATGTACGGTTCATTATAAGAACCAGCAGGAATATGTATTGTTTTTGCATATTTTCTTGAAGTTATTTCTTCAATACCCGCAGCTTTTCTCTTATGTTCATCACTGCTGCAAGGATTGACTGAAAAACATAAAACAACTGTAAGTAATATTAAAAATAGCACTCTCATGTTTGTTATATTACAGGAAGATTATGTTTGTTTTCTGATTCAATTCTCACGATTGATTCTCTATGGAGAGGTTTATCAAAAAGAAAAGATTTATTCCAAAAATTCATATAAAGCAATCTTTTTGATTCAACAAATCCAGATTTTTTTAATTGATTACGCATTATTTCATTTGTTGGACTAACAAAAGCGGTAAACCCCTTCATTCCATTATAATAGCTGAAAAAGAAGTCCTTAAGCTTTGTAAAAACACCTTTTTGGCGATACTCCGGCAAAATATAGATCCAGAATAAATAAACAACATCATCATTTTGATAAATTGATATCCTTGGGCCTTTGATATAACAACTTCCGCGATGTCCCCACATCATGCCTACAGGAACTTTGCCTTCAAAATAAACAAATAGATCTGTATTGTTCTGCAACAATCTGTTCATATTATTTTCTTCTATTCCTAATATATTATTCTTAATCAGGCCAAAATCAGTGACTACTTTCACCTTATCATCATGAGGCTGAGATTGCTGAGCCTGAGTGCAATCAATCTTTTCAAACATAATATATTTCCCAATTCTTATCTTCGAAATTCCAATCATATTTGATCCTCTACTAATAGACTTCTATCAGGCAGAAAAGATAGCGACTAATTTATTTTTTATTTTCTTTCTGATTTCCGCTTCAATAGTCAAATGCCATACTGCCAACACATAAACCATGCCTGCAACCAGTATATGCAGTATTAGTCCCGGATAGTTCATAATCGGCAAAAAATATTTTAAAAACCCCAAGGATCCTGAAAAAATCAAAAGAGGCAGCACAACCTTAAAAGCTGTATTGATAAAATACTTCCATACACTCATATCCATAAGAACACAGGCATAATAAATAGTTATCATACTGCCTGCAACTGTAACGCCTGTTACTGCAGCTGCTACACCCTCAATGCCCCATAATTTGGCACAACCAATACCAACCGGTATGCTCAAAGCTGATAATATCAGCCACATGAAGGCGCATCTTCCATGCCTGCCCTTTGCTGTCAATATTCTAAATGCATTAGCAGCTAAAGAATCAGCTGCAAGTCCTGCTAACATTATATAAAGAACCATTTGTCCGGCAACTGCATATTCCCTGCCCAGCCAGAGTTCAAGAAAAATACTGCCGCAAAAAAAAAGAACAACTACCATTGGTAAAGATATTATCTGGACTGCGAGTGTTGTTGTAATCCATGATCTTGCAAGCCCTTTTTCATCGCCTCTGCCTATGGTTGAACCAAAATATGGAGCAAGTGGAAATCCTATTGCCTGTGAAAATCCCTTGGCATAATCAATCAACCTGTTTGGCATTACAAAAAAGACAATATGGCTCAACCCTATTACTTTGCCAATAATAATCGGCACACTCTGATTCTGCAGACGGGATGCTGCCATCATAACAACACTTTTAACACCAAAAAGAGCCATCTCTTTAGCTTTTTTCAAACAGACTGCTGCTAATGAAATCTTTGGGATATTTTTATCCAGGTGTACTGCACCGGCAAAAATAATAACTTGAATAAATGTAAAAGCAACATTAATTGCTGACAGAACAATCAGGCCATTTCCAGGACATATGACCAGAAAATAATAGTTCAAACTCGCCATGGCAATTAATAATACAAACCTTACATTATTTAAATAATAGTGCCTCTGCATACCCATTAGAGTTGCAATAAAGACCTGCAGCGGAAAGAGCATACTGGCATTAATCGCAAAGAGTATAAAAACAGTTGAGATGCTCATAATACTTTTACTCTCCTTGCCAGCTATCATGCCAGGATAATTTGTCAGGATTATAAAAAACAGAACTGCTATAAACCCAAGAATCAGAAAAAGCATGAATGATGTGCTGATTGTCTTTTGAAGGTCATCCTTGTCATTCTTACCTTCCGCAACCGAGACAAACCTCACCAGAGCCGGACCTATCCCAAGATCCAGAAGACCCATATATCCAACCACGCTCATCAATAGTTCCCATAAACCATAATCACGATTTCCTAATGCATGAATATAGATCGGACTCATTATAAAAGCAACAACAATATTGGCAGCATAAAACATGGTGCCTGACAGAGAATTCAACACCAATTTTTTATTCAATTCTCTAACAGCTCCTGCTCAATAAACTCAGCAAATGCCTTGGATGATTTTTTTACATCATATCTTCTACGCGCTTCAACAGCATATTGCCTAAACCTTTCAGGATCTACTTCTATGCTGTTGAACATTGCCTCAGCCAGTCCATCAACGCTTTCTGAGTGGAATATAATTGTAGGAGTATTTTCGACTGTTTCACGCAGACCTATACAATCTGATGCTATTAGCGGGACACCCAATGATAAAACCTCCATAGCAAGCAGACCACTGGCCTCCCAGCGTGAAGGCATGATCACAGCATTTACCTGCGTATATAAATAATTGACTTGTGGTTGAAAAGGTAAAAAGTAAAAATACTCTTCAAGTCCCTTTTTGTTGATAATAGATCTATATTCTCTTATATAATCACCCGAACCTACAGCAACAACCGCGACTCTCTGTTTAGGCGCTTCAGATTTGATTTTCTCTACAGCATCAATTAAAAGATCAAACCCCTTTTGCGGCATAAATCGTCCAAAAAAGCCAAAAATAAATGTGTTATCATCAATTCCAAAATATTTTCTTAGATCTATCCTTTCCTCCGGCATGCTATCCAGATCATTAAGATCAATGCCATTAAGAATAACCAGCGGCTTGGGACCTTTTTTTCTCAGCTTTGGAAATTGTTCATATATATGCTCTAATATGTCGTTGCTGACACCATACAGCACATCAACTCCTGATATCATTTTTTTAAGAATCCATTTTTTTATATTTTTAAAATGCCCTGTAAGATATTTATCTTCAACTATTCCATGAATTGTCAGGATGTGGGGAACTCTAATAAAAAGGTTGGCTATATATACTGCAACAAAGGTGATCAACCCCTGACTCACAACAAGGTCATATCTGATTTTTCTTAACTCATAAAATATTTCTTTTATGAAATCTATCGTGTTATCCACATTTATAAGCTTCAGCCCGGCATTATACTTATTGACATCAGCTCTGAGTGCTGAATCTTCCTGTGTTGATGATGCCAGCAATGTCAGTTTAAAGCTTTCCGGGAAATAAGAAAACATGTAGCGCATATAGGTTCTGATACCGCCTAAAGGCCATCTTACCACTACCAGTATTTTTCGTTCATCAAGCATTACAATATATTCTTTAATTCAGATACGGATCTTAAAGGATCATTAATAAAAGTCCTTATAAAATACATCGCTGCAGAGGCGTAGTTTTTATTTTTAAGTGCACACTCTCCAAATCTGTAATAAATTACAGCCCTTCTTTTTCTTATTAGTGATGCAGGATATGGGTAGCGTCTGTATGCCATATTAAGCACCTTTAAACCATCTTCCCACATTGTTATTGCTTTCTGTCTGCTTATCTGGGCTGAATGCTCACGATATCCTGCCAGTTTTTCAGGCATATAATAGAATTTTGTTATTTCATGCATCCTGATCCACATATCATGATCAGCAGCAAGCATATCTTTCTTAAACATGCCTGCTTTTAACAACGCCTCTCTTCTGACCATGACTGTGGATGGAGTACGAATATAGCAGTTGAACAGAATGCTGCCTCTTTCATTAGTTTCAACATGCTGACTATCCAGCATTGAGTACAATTCCTTACCAACCGAATTTATGACATTACCATTTGTATAGACAAGCCCAATATCTTCGAATTGATCAAGTATTGCTGCCTGTTTTGCGAGCTTGTCAGGATGCCATATATCATCAGCATCTATAAAAGCTATATATTCTGACTCGGTATTGAGCAGGCCGAGATTAAGAGCAGCAGCCTGTCCATGATTCCTATTATCAGCATGCTTCAATATAGTAATTCTGTCTGAATAATCTTCAAGTATTGCAGCTGTGTTGTCATTTGATCCGTCATCAGTCACAATCACTCTGAAATCATCATATTTTTGAGACAAAACACTCTCAAGAGTGTTTCTCAAAAAGCGCTCTGCATTAAAGCATGGCATCAGAACTGTAATTTTAGTTTTCATTTTCCAAAATATCTTATCTTACAAGCAATTCATTGTAAAGTCGCAGATAATTTTGAGTTTGTTTCTTCTGACTAAACTCATTTACAACAAAATCCATGGCATTTTTGCCCATTTCCTTACGCAATTTTTGGTCTTGTAATAAAAGCATGATCTTTTCAGCAAATTCATTAAAATTTCCAGGATCTTCAACAAGCAAACCTGTTTTTCTATCTTGAATGATCTCGGAGTTGCCTCCCACTGCAGAGACCACGCACGGCACTTGGGAAGCACCTGCCTCAAGAAGTACATTTGAGAATCCTTCGCTGAATGAAGTGAGCACAAAAATACTGCTCTGATAAAAAAGAGCTGCAATATCTTTTATAAAACCATGCAGTATGAATGAGCTGCCAATACCCTCTGAATCTATGAGACTCTGCAGTTCTCTGCGCTTGTATCCATCACCAAATATGGCAAAAACAATTTCAGGTAATTTAGATAAAACTATCTTTGCTGCCTTGATCATACATTCATAATTCTTCTCATGGCTAAGTCTGCCGGCAGAAATGACCAAAGCCGTTCCATCCCTAACTCCAAGCATTCTCTGGAGTGACTGTTCTTCTGTTCTGCAATTACTGTTTCCAACAGCAACATTGTCATCCATTGTTGATACTTGATCCGGTCTTTGCGGCAAATCTACTCCATTATGAATTGTAAAAATTTTTTTATCGCTCAATACAGGACAGATTTGCTTCATTTCATGCAGCAGAGAATTGGAAACAGTTATCACTTTTTTGCTCTGAATACAGCCAAAACAATGAAAAACCCGGCTGATCCACAACTTCCATTTTATAATCTCACCTTTTCCATTTAAAGCCATTAACTTATACGATCCATGAACTGAGCTGATCCTTGTAGTCTTTAAAGGAAATGGGAACAGGGACATCAGGAACATCGGCCTGATTCCACACAGCTGCACAATCCTCGGTTTTAATCTCCAGATGATAGCAGCCAGCTTTGGAAGAAGAGTAAAAGACAATATAGACTGGCTAACTGTATCATTTAGTCTGACAAAACGCACGCCCGGAATACGGCGATAAATCTGATTGATATCATCTCCGCTGAGAACCAGCCAAATAACAGAACGATTCTGCTCTAAAATATTTTTTGCCAATAATGCTGTTCTATCTTCGAGTCCCCCGGCAGATGCACTGCGAGTAACCAGCATTACCCTATCTCTCATTATCAATCCTTTTCAGCCTGACAACCTTTAACAATATACCTGCCCATGCTGCAAGCCAGAGCCATAATGGTCTATAAAAATTATGTCCTGCAAGACCAAAAACCAATAACAGGACCAGTGATGCAATTATGGCTCCGCCCAATCTGTATTCAAAACAATCTTGAAGGCCTTTTATCTCCAAATATGATCGTGCCTTGCTGCTTGATCTCCATATGGAGGCAATAAGTCCTATTAATAAAATTCCGCCAACAGCACCAAATTCAGCCAATACTTCTCCATACAGGTTATGAGACTGAGTGGCTGAAGCATGACCTTCGTCATCTATTCCATGATCAAGACGATATCCTATAAAGTTTTTTCCGCCTGCACCCACACCTGTCAACGGGTTTTGCTTAAATATGCGCCAGCTCACAATCCAGCCCTCTTTCCTGCCCTCAGCAGACTGCTGAGCGTTTTCAGGTCCAGCCTCTTCATCCCAGAGAGTGCTGAACCTATCCTGCTTGTCCTGTGGCATCGCAATCCATATAAGAGGCAAAAAAAGGAGCAACATTAAAAAAAGCCTGATCTTTTTTCTGCCTTTCTGAATGATCATCCAGATTAAAAATAGAACCATCGTAGCAACAAATGATGAACGAGATCCTGTCAAAACCACACAGGTTACTGCCATTGCAAAGTATATGTAATAAATATTTCTAATTTTTGTGCTCAGTTCTGACTTTAAAAGTGCATAAACAAATGGCAGTGATAAAACAATAGTAGCGCCAAATGCATTAGGATCATTCATTGTGCTATCAACTCCTATCATGCGGGCGATCCCCATTCTATATACATGCCTGCCGTTTATATACTCAAGCAATGAATGGAAAACATATAGCATGGTCGAAAACACATACACTTTAACCAATATATTCAAAGCCCTTTCATCCTCTGCAACCGAAACCATAAGCATATACAAGACAACTATTTTTGCATATTCAATACCTTGATCCATTGCATATTCTGAGTTGTATGCAAAAGGAGCGAATAAAAAATGGATAAGGAGCAGACCATACACCCATTTGTTTGTTGGTGAACTTGCTATCCGAAGCTTGTGTTTAAGAAAGGCATAAATAATCAGTATTACTGCAAATATTCTTTCTACCGGGAACCCTTGTAAATAATGTATTGCTTCCCACGGCCGCCAGATAACCAAAAGGATATAGATACAGACCATAAGCATTACAGAAGATAAAGTCTTATCTGTCTTTAACCGGTAAATATATTCTTCTAAAGTATCTTTTGTATGCATCGCCAGATTTATTCCTTTTGCCTCTCAGAGCTATTAAAAACCTTGATCATATTTACTGGATTTTCTGTCAAGCAGTTTCTACTAATAATTATTTTTATGAAATCTCATGAATAGCTTTCTGATAAAAAGATTGATATGAATTAATGATCTTTGTTTCAGTAAATAATAGATTCACTTTTTCTCGTGATTTTTGTCCCATCTGCATAGCTATTTCACTCTGGAGAACTATATTTATTTTTTCACTCATTGTCTTGTAATCACCTGCATCAACCACATATCCATTCACTCCATCCTCGATAACCTCTCGGGCGCCGCCAACATCAGTGCATACAACAGGCAGCCCTGAGGCAAGGTATTCCAGAATAGAGTTTGAAAGACTCTCTGATGAAGACGACAAGATACCTACATCTATAACACTTAGAATGTATGGTATATCGAGCCTGCGGCCCAAGAAATTTACAAATTCAGAAATATCCAGTTCAGAGCATAGCTGCTCAAGTCTCTTGCGTTCTCCGCCCTCACCGATAATCAAGAATCGTGCAGCAGGATCTCTCTTAATGACTTCAGCAGCAGCAAGTATAAAGGTGTCAATAGATTTTATCGGCCTAAGATTAGCAACAATACCCACAACTTTGGCATCAGGAGGAAAACTTAGTCCTTTTCTGAATGCGGTCCGTTCACTATCAGGAGATCTGTAATATTGTTCAAGTTCAAGGGCATTATATATAACATTAATTCTATCCGGATCAATAGACTCAGCAGACACTGCCCATTTTTTTGTACTCTCAGAATTTGCAATAAACCTGTCAACCCATCTGTTAAGCAAGCGGAGCATAAAGAGCTCTAACCATGTGTGCCAAAACCCTTGATTTCTACGGCTTGAAATTATATTTTTAACACCAGCAATTTTTGCGGCAATTATACCTGCTATATTGCCGTCTCGGAAGTGAGTATGCACTATATCAATTTTCTCTGTTTTGAGAAACCGGACAAATCGTAATATTCTGAAAGGTACATTTAATGATCCAAAAGATTTGAGCCCTATATGATAATAAGGACAGAGATCAAATTCCTTTTCAACCCATTCGGATGAACGGAGAACACAAAGATAAGGTTGAAATCTTGTCCGGTCCAGTTTTTTAATCAGCAGCAACAACTGTTTTTCTGTGCCTGCAGACGGAGCTTCTATTGTATCGATAACAAATGCTATTTTGATCATTTTATTTTTACTTTCCCCGCTATAATTTGTTTAAGTATACTTTTGAGTTTCCTTGCAGATACAGCCATTACAGATATCATCCTACTCTTTATACTATTTCTCATTATCAGAACTGAAGAGTCAAATGATCTTGCTGTGCCAAACCTCTTTTTGTAAAATGCATCGCAAATGCCAAAATTAAGTGCTTTAGGCTTATTGTAAGCATGCAGATCTTCAAGCATTAAATAAAATAGTATAGAACCTGGCGAGAAATCTGACTTATCAAAACTATAAGCAATATTCGCGTAGTGAAATATACCGTTCCACTGGATGCCAAGAACAAATGCCCATGGCTCATTGTTGCTAATTAAAAGATAAGACCTGAGAATGCCTTTTTTTGCAAGTGCAAAATATTCATCACAACGATCTTTAGAAAAAATTATCTCTTCTTCTTTAGTATCAGCTTTCCATGAATTTCTGAGTACCGTCCTTGCACAATTAAAAAAACAGTCTACATCTTCACATTGCTCAATACGCTTAAGAACAAGATTTCCTTCTGAAGCTTTATCAGCCAAACGAATCTGTCTTTTAAGGTTATATCTTTCTTTTCTCTTAAACTTACTAAGATAGTCATCAAATGACTTATCCAAATATAATGTATGAAAATCTCGTTGCCCTGATTCCAGATGCAAGAAAAGCTTTTTTGAATCGACAGTTGATCTCATTATTGCCTTAAAAATATCTGATCCTAACTGTACACTTTTTATATAAATACAGCATATTTTTGGATCATTGCTTAGCACAGCTTCGAACATTCTCTTGAAATTCTCGGATTTAATCACTCCGTAAGGGTCACAGCAAATCAAATCTGCAACTGTTTTTTTAAGATTTATACATAGATGCTTGATGCTTAAAATATCTATCGTCTTTTCAGTTATTCTGTATGGGAAAATATTATCAATTATACCTGCATCAGTTCTATGTACAACCACTTTAACGCTCTCGCTGAAATCACTAATACCACTCAAAAAATCAGGAGCACCATACATCGAGAACAAGTTTTTTGAGTTTAGTGCATATTCAAGCCATTTATCATATATCTCTTGATTTTTTAATGCTTCATTCAGTTCAATTATTTCAGTAGTCATTTTTAATGAAATCTTAATTTTATATTCTAAAATTTATAGCTTTAGCTTTTTATTTGGTATTTTTTTCAACAGCTTATTGAAGAAATATACACTTGTGCTGATACGTTTAAATCCGACTTTCTCAAACCCCCTGATTGATGAACTGTTCCCTATATAAACATTACCGACAAGCGTTAAATCCACATCCTTAAATATCTCAGATAGATAACAACATGCGGAACCAAGCATCTGGGTAAAATAACCCCTTCCTCGATATTCCGGGAAGACAAATCCGTATTCTGCAAAATATACATTTGCCTCATTTTTAAACTTCATCTTTCTAAGCAAGAACAATCCAGCTGGGTTCATATTTGTTTCGCACACCACACATATATCACCATCCTTAAATACCTTATCTAATTTCTCAATAAAATATGCGCCTTCATGCTTTAAGATAGCTTTAATCCATATTTCAGAAAGTTGGTCATAGGAACTAATAAACATAATTTTTACATCTGAACTTACCGAATGATTTTGAGTTTTGGAATTAAAAAATTTTCTATACTCAAACTTAATATTCAACCCAACTTTTGGCAATAAATATACAAACAATATATATATTAAAGTTTTTCTGAAGCCTTGTGTTTTTATCCTTTTTTTCAGGCTGTCTATGGGAGAGCTTTTGTTAGATTGATCCATTACAGTATCATACTATTAGAGTTGTAAAGGTTTAAATAATAGGTTAACTATCCAAAGGCATCAAAGTATTGTTTTTGTGGTCAAAAATCTCTTTTAATAATTCCCGCAAATATCCCCCTCCGAGTCCTATATGTATAACTGGAAAGATGAATGGGAGATAAAGCATGAAGCGAAATCTATTTCTCATGCTTATCCTGAGCGACTCTATTGTTGTTATTGCAAAATAGATCACATATAATGCCGGAACAACAATTCCTGCTGTTATTGAAACCAGACCAAAAGCAAGAAGTATTAATGATGCTAAGGCAATAAATAATCCTGCTGTAAAAAGTGGCGGAATAATCTGGTTAATAGTCAGAGCATCCGGATGTTTTTTTGTGAATCTTCTTCTGCCTCTGCCGTACCTTACCATTTGACGAAACAGGGCTTTTAGAGTTTCACGAGGATAGTATTTAATAGTCAATTTTGGGCTTGTATAGCACCTACAGCCAGCCTGCTCAACCCGATAATTAAATTCAACATCTTCGCAAGCATCAAAGCTCTCATCAACATATCCAACTTTTTCAAAAATGTCTCTGCTGTATGCTGCCCCATTGCTGACTGGGCTCGCAAATCCTTCATAATCACTATAAATGAGAGAATCCGATCCATGACCAAGCCGAGAACTTCTTGCCAATGCAACTGCTTTCTGGAACATTGTCAGATCCGGAGGATCAAGCGGCTGAGGTCTGCCAAGACAATCAGCACCGCTATCACGGAACGCATTTGCAACATTCTGCAAAAAATTATTGTCAGGGATAAAGCAGTGTCCGTCAACTACAATAAAAATATCACCCTTGCCATTCCTAAAGCCAATATTACGACCAGAGCTTGAGAGTAGTTTTGTGTTATTCATAAGCTTGACCTGTATGTGTTCAGATGCTATCTGCAAAACAACTTCTCTTGTGCCATCATCTGACATTGCATCAGCCACTATTATTTCATACTGATCAGATGGATAATTCTGAGACAAAATCTGATTAATCGTCTCCTTGATGAATCTGACTTCATTGCGCACAGGCATAACAACAGTTATAAATGGATTATCAGTATTCATTTTGCAAGCAGTTTAAGGTAAAGCTCATAATATTTTTTTGTCTGCTCTTCAAAACTAAAATTATTCTGCACATAATTGCGGGCATTTTCACCCATTCTTTTCCGCAGTTCAGGATCTTGCAAAAGTATTTGTATCTTTTCAGCAAAACTATTAACATCCTCCGGATTCTGTACAAGAAAGCCTGTCTCATCATCTTGAATAATTTCAGGATTGCCTCCTGCTGCAGAGGCTATGCACGGTACACGGCTTGCGCATGCTTCCAGCAGCACATTCGAGAGTCCCTCTGTAAATGACGGTAGAATGAAGATATCGGCCTGGCTAAACAATGATGAGATGTTTTTAATAAAACCATGCAGAAAAAAAGACCTGCCCAGACCTTCAATATCTACAAGATTTTGCAATTCTTTGCGTTCTGCACCCTCTCCAAATATTGCAAAGATAACTTCAGGATTTTTAGAAACAACTATCTTAGCTGCCTTGATCATACTTTTATAATTCTTCTCTGGACTCAACCTGCCTGCTGATATTACCAATAACGCATCTTTCCTGACGCCAAGAATTTCGCGAAGAGATTTTTTATCTGGAGTCCCACGCTCTGATGTTGAATTAATGCTATTGTGTATTACAGATACAACTTCCCGTGAAACACCCCTGTCAAGAATCTTTTGACGCTGCCCCTCAGAAACAGCTACAACATGATCTGCAAACCTTAGAAACAGCTTGTCAATTTTTTCGTAATATTTTATTTTTTTTGATTCACCTGTCCATCCTCTTGATACTGCTATACATGGAGTTTTTATAATCCATGTGGCAATACGACCCAGAATATTGGATTTATATCCATGAGCACAAAGCAATTCCGGCCTGTGTTTTTTAAGCACCTTGAGGAGACTAATAATTACCAAGGGATTAAATGGATTATGCGTTATTAATGATTCAGTACAAATACCAGCTTCTTCTGCTTTAACTAAAAGTTCATTCGCCCTTCCATTTTCCAAAAAACTAACGATCCGGACTGCGCCATTCATCCTTACCGCATGCTCAAGAAGCTGTTTTTCCGGTCCACCAAAGAAATTTGTTGCAATAAGATGCAAAACAGTAAGTTCAGTTTCTTTCATCTCTGAGTTCGAACCCATTTGGATAATCTAAATCCAAAGATACCTGCAATAGATATACTGACAAGCCATACTGCATAAACAGGCATAATTAAAAGATACATCAATCGTTTTAGTGTTATTCCTGAAAGAAAGATGCCCATCAGGATATACAACCCAAAAATAAGACATAAAATAACAGCCCATGCCGTCAAATTTACTGCTATTTGACTACCTATAACTGCAAGTGAGTATGAAAAGACAAGCGCTGCTGCTAAAAGCATCAGCAATAGCGGCCTGCTTTGCGAAATCAATGTGATACCAGCATCAATCTGCTGCATACTGCGGGTAACGAACCCGTCTTTAATAAGCTTAAGAGCATGCATCTTTGTTACAAAAGAGTTGCCTGATGCCCATCTGATTCGCTGGGAATTAGCCTGAGCAAGAGTAAGAGGCTGGTCAGCAAACACAAATGCATTTTTCACAAAGTGAATTGGGATATTTCTTTTAACTAATTCTACGGCGAACTCAACATCCTCAGCAACAGAATACGAAGCCCACTTTACTCTTTCAAAAACCGATCTGGCAAAACACATACCTGTTCCGCGCAAAAGAGCACTTAACCCGATTTTGCTCTTGCCTGCATAAAACAATAAATTCTCAATCTTGTTGCCAACATCGAAAAGAAAAGTGAGGGGACTTGCATCAGGATTTAATACCCCATAATATGCCTGAAGAACCAGGGCTCCTTCTCTCAGTTTATACTCAAATTCCATAAGAAGATTAGCGCTTACAATTGTGTCCGCATCTACTATAACAATAGCCTGCGCAAAATCATCCTGGAGTATTTTGTCAATCGCAAATGATAGCGCAAAACCCTTGCCAAGATCTGTAATGCTTTTCCTCTCATATACCTCAACAGACTCAGCAGAAGCGACTTCAACCGTATTATCGCTGCAGTTATCAGCGATCACAATAATTCGATATAAATGTTCCGGATAATCAATAGATTTAAGGCTGGCAAGTGTTCTGGCAATCATCTTTTCTTCATTATGAGCAGGCACTACAATTACAAATCTTGTTTCGGGCTTGATATTTTTAATTATATTTCGGCGAGGCGCAATAAAAAAAACCAGACTGAAAAAAAGAAGATATCCCAAAATACAACTTAAAAACAACAAAAGAAGGATTAGTAAAAACTCAAAAAATATCATGAGAATGGATTCCTTATCTTTGATATGCAAAATCTATATTTGCCTGAATGCTCCTGCTGTATTGAATCAACATATTCAATGGAGTGTGTCATGCATCTACCAAATCTTTGTTCAACAAGCTTGCTTATCTTGTCTGGGATGGTATCATTAAATCCTTCACCCTTAACAACTTTAAAAATAAGATGATCTATACTCTCCTGAATTATCTGGAGCTGTTTTACACCTTCAGTCAGCAGCATTGCAAAGTTTTCAGTAAGGGATATTCCTGAAATATAGTTGCCCTCAGCTGTTACAACATAGTCAGCCACCCTGCCTTCCAATGATTCTATAATCGGATAACTGCAGCTGCACTCACAGGTTTTTAAATCTGACAAGATTCCGACATCTCCCACCTTATACCGTATCATAGGCATACCATAGTTTGTAAGGTCAGTAACAACTATTGCACCCGGCTCTCCCGGTGCAGCCGGCTTGCCATCTCGAACAAGCTCAACAACCAATGTATCCATATTAATATGCAGTCCATTATGAGCGCTGCATTCACATGCTATGAGGCTCACCTCTTCGCATCCGTATCTATTTGTTACCCTGCATCCAAACACCTGCTCAATCAGCCTGCGTTCATAGTCATGCAGTACCATGGCAGTGCTTATTATACCTTTTGGTCTGATATCATCAAGCGAGTTCTTTTCCAGAAATCTTGCAAAAAGATATAGTGAATGGGCATGGCCAAAGAGAAGGGTGGGCTTTTTACGCCTGATTTTTTCATAAAATATATGCATTGAATCTGAATCCATTTTAAGAGTATCCAGATATGTAAATCTTTCAAGAAGGGCATTCCTGATATATCCTCTCCAGTTTTTTTTATATTCCGGATTGCCCCACACAGCGCCAACCCTCTCACCCAATCTCCAGCCTGTCCATTGATCATGTCTAATGGCGCACCCGCGCTTCCATTGTCCGCTTTCTTCATCACAGTACAGTTCAAGCGAAACCCCGGTTGATCCTGAGGTCTTTTTTATGATCAGATCATCTTTTGAAAAATGTGATGAGATGATATCATCCCTGTTTGCCCTTATATCATCTTTTGTGAGCAATGGAATTTTTTGAATGTCTTCGAGCGTGCGGATGTCTTCAGGTTTTATTCCTGCTGAATCAAATAGTTTCTTATAGTAGCTGGTTGTGCTGTAAGCATGTAACACAAGTTTTTTTAATCTTGAGAGTTGATCTGCCCTAACTTCATCAAGCGGCCTGAATTGTGATTTTTCAAAATATTTTAGATGTTTCAGGTAGAGGCTCTTTTCATGCCTTGCCCATAGAGGCGCAATAATAAGCCTCGCAATTGGAGCATACCAGTCTGCGCTGAATTGTTTACTCTTCATCAGTCCTTTCTCTCCTTGTTATTGAGTAGGCTGCAAGTCCAATGACTGCGCCTCCTGAATCAAACAGAATATCAAAGCATGATGGAGTACGCATCGGTATAAATGACTGCCATATCTCTATAAATACTCCATATCCGATTGAAAAAATTAATGCCATCACAAAAGCCTTTTGAGTCTTTTTTAAAAAAACATTAACAGCAAGATAGCTTAGTACAGCAAAAGCAATAACATGCAGCACTTTTGATATCTCTGGCCCCATAAAAAAAAGAAGCCCTCTATAATGTTCCATGTCTGGATAATCTCTGCCTGGGATTGAAGAAAATCCCAGAAGAACCAGCATATATACTGTTAGCACAAACAATTTTCAAGAACTTCCTTCTGTCTGGCAAATTTGAATTGAGTCAGAAGAAACTCGAGCTTTTCTTCTGTCTTGCTCAAATTTGTGTAGTGTCTGAATCTGGATTTCAGAGGCGCGGTGATGCGCGGCTGCCCAGGATCTATCTCCCAGGGATGAAAATAAATTACTGCAGGCATGCCTTCTTTTTTGTTTATGCTCTTTATCGCTTTTGCAATGAATTTTACAGGCAGCAGTCTCAGGTATCCTCCGCCGGCAACCGGCAGTCTGAGCTCTCTGCCCAACAGTCTCAGCGGATATGTTGTTATTGGAAATTCTTTAATAGTGCCGGCTTCCCTTTGTATGATGTGCGGAAACCTTGGCGCTTCAGGCATGCCGTATATGTCATGCATTATCGGGAAGATGCTCGAATCATACTTGAAGCCCTCTTCTATCAGAATATCGAGCGCCCATTCTGACTTCTTTGTGATGGAGTAGCTTGGAGCCCTGTATCCTTCAACCTCTTTGCCGCATAAATCCTGGAGCAGCTGTTTGGATCTGCGCAGATCGTCTCTGAATGAATCAGGTCCAATATTATAAACAAGTTGATGGCCATAGCCATGGCTCGCTATCTCATGACCTCTTTCAGAGATATCCTTGACAAGCTCAGGGCATCTCTCAGCAACCCATCCGAGTATGAAGAAAGTTGCCTTTACTGAATGGCTGTCAAAAAGGTCAAGCACCCTTTTGGTGTTGTCAACAACTCTGAGCGGCATATTGCCCCAATCACAGCATTTTATACAGCGCTCAAAAGCTGTAACATGAAAATAGTCTTCTACATCTACTGTAAGTGCGTTATGCATTTTTTTGATTGTAAAGCAGGAGGTGTTGTACTGCATCAGGACCTGGATCAAGGATTAAGCTAATTGAATATTCTGCCCCAGATGGTCTTTTTCTTCTCTATGACTTCAGGTTCTGTATAAGATGTTCTTGTTTCAAAATCCAGCAGCTTGTTCTTGACTGCGCCTATATCCTTATTCAGCTTCAAGAGCTGAATCTCTATTTTTTTTGTCCCTAATGCAGACAATTCGTTGTTAAAATGATTAATCGTCTTTTCAATCATATCTTCGAGCTGTGCGAGTCTCAGCAGTATATCCTCTCTCTCAGCCTTGGAAATATCCACCCTGTGTGCAATGGCCTCTATATTTTCGAGCCTCGCGAGCAGGTCCATGTTTTTCTCTTCGCTGCCTGCATCAGGAACTACTACCAGACTTTCAGGAGCTTCATCCTGCCAGTACCCATGCGTCATCTCTATCTCTCCAAGCACCTCTCTGACAAGCTCCTCTGTTATAACCCTGCTCTCTTCAGCAAAAGCTGAAAGCAGGAGAAAATCGCAGGCTATGTTTATAAGCCTCGGGATTCCCCTGCTGAATGCATGTATGATGTCAATACATGATCCGCAGAATTCGACTGCATTACGGTTGCCCGCAACCTCAAGTCTGTGGAATATATACTCTGCTGTCTCGTCTTTTGTTATAGGTATTATCTGGCAGCTTATGCTTATTCTCTGACGCAGCTGGCGCAGCTCGGGTCTGCCAAGGGTTTTCAGCAGTTCAGGCTGGCCTACGAGTATTATCTGGAGCAGCTTTGATTTGTCTGTCTCAAGGTTTGAGAGCAGCCTTATCTCCTCCAGAAGATCGATCGAGAGATTTTGCGCTTCATCTATTATCAGCATTGACCTGCCGCCTGAAGCATACTGCACTATCAGAAAATCCGTAAGGTCGCTCAGCATCTCGATCTTGGTCTTTCCTTTTATCTCGAGCCCAAAATCCTCATTGATCATAGAGATGAGCTGCTCGGATGAGACTCTTGTGTTGTTGATGCGGGCGAGCTTGATGTCGCTGTTGAGCTTCTTCATCATGCTTCTTATAATAGTGGTCTTTCCAGTGCCCACCTCGCCTGTAACAAGTATGAATCCTGAATTTTCGACAATGCCGTAATTAAGATGCGTGAGTGCGCGTTTATGCCCCCTGCTCATAAGCAGAAATTCCGGATCAGGTACAAGCTCAAAAGGCTTGCATTTAAGATTAAAATAACCTATATACATGATTTGCGATTCTCCATTTTAATGCGTCGCACTATTGGTCAGACTTTGATGCCCCTGCTGTTGGTCTGGTGTAGTATCCATATCTGTAGTAGTCATTTTTATCCGATGACAGATATTCCGGCACATCATTCATAACAACGCCGATTATGGGAACCCCCTTTACCATTGAGAGAGCTTTGGCAGCATCCTTTTTATGCGTCTGGTCTGACTGCACGACAAATATTATGCCGTCCATATATCTGCTCATCGAGATCGAATCAGCTGTCACCAATAAAGGAGAGGTGTCGAATATGACATATCTGTCTTTATATCTGTTTTTCATCTCCTGGACAAGTTCTCTCATTCGGGTTGAAGCTAGCAACTCAGAGGGATTTTCAACAGCCTGTCCAGCAGGAAGAAATACAAGTTTTCCAATGCCGGTCTTTATCAGCACCTCAGGCAGCTCTTTTGTACCCTGCAGATAGTCACTGAGTCCGTATTTTGGATCGAGTCCAAAATATGCATGAAGGGACGGCCTCCTGAGATCAGTATCAACCAGCAGAACAGTATGATCAATATCCTGCGCAATTGATACGGCAAGATTGGCAGCTGTTATGCTCTTTCCTTCAGACATATTCGCGCTTGTTACCATCATGATATTCCTGTTTTCCCTGGATGTATCCCTTAAAATCTTTGCGCGCATCCTCTTGTACTGCTCTGCAATTACTGAAAAGGGTTCTGTTATACAAATTACATGGCGGTCAACAATAGCAGGATCAACAGCCATTGCGGTTGCTTCAAAAACATGGGTATCGGCAGCTGGTTGTTGTCTTGTATCATGTTGTCTTGTATTCTGAGGTTTTGGAGAATCTGCCTGTGAACCTCTTGTCTCCATCGCCTTCTGGAGTGCTTTTTCTATCTTGCTCATAGCTGTTTATCTCCTGTCAGAAACTAAATATATTGATGTCTGCAAATTTATAAAGCGCCTCTTTTACAAGCAGCAATACTATTATCATTGTGTAAGCGCCTGCTGCTGCAAATATCTTCTTATCCCTCTTTCTGAGCGCTGCTGTTTTGGCATCAAATACCTCTATATGCTTTATTGAACCAAGAACCGGCAGATTAAGCATCTCAGTAATAGACTCTTCATCCCTGAATGACGGATTAATGGATTCAATGCCAATGGCAGCTCCAACAGCTGCTGCCAATCCAAGCAGCAGACCCATAACTATCAGCTTCACCTTGTCAGGACTTACCGGTATATTCGGGGTTATGGCAGGATCAACAATCTTGAATGAGTCGCCCTTGTCTGTTGTCTCGAGATTCTTGGATATTCTTGCGCTCTCCAGCTTCTGAACCAGATCATCATAGATCCTTTGGGTCACCATTCTGTCGCGCATCAGTTTTACCCACTCCTCCTGTTCGCGCGGCATACTGCTCAATATATTCTGAGCTGAAGCCTGCTGCTTTGAAAGCTCCTGTATCCTGGCTTTAAGAGACTCTATTTCAGCATCCGTCTTTGCGAGGTCTTCTCTCAGCTGCTGGTATATCGGATTCAGGGCTGATGTCTCTGATGATGTTCTGTCCGGTTCGTTTTTTTGGCTCTCGATCTGCTTTTTAAGCTCTTCTATCTCTCCTCTTATTCTTATCATCTCAGGATGTCTTTCTGTATATTTTGATATCATTATCACAAGCTGGCTTTCAAGATAGTTGAGCCGCGACTGGGGAGTCCCCTCTTTTGTGACAACAGCTACTGTGAGTTCTTTTTCACCAGAGAGCTGCTTCTGTAGATTCTCCTTGCGCCTCTGAAGCTCGCGCAGTCTTATCTCGCCTTCTATTTTTGCTGACTGAAAGCTCTCGACCCTCGCAGCAACTGCTGCCTCATTCTGGGGAATCATCCTCGGGTTTTTTTCCCTGAACTGCCTGATCGCCCTGTCGGATTCTTCAAGCTTTGTTTTATAATCATTGAGCTGAGTCTGGATAAATTCAAATGCGCCGTAAGCGTCAGAGCGGCGAAAACCCATATTCTCTTCTATATACTCGCTTATAAGCGTATTGACAATATCCCTTGCCCTGCGAGGATTATCTCCTGTAAATGATATTGTAAAGAGATCAGCAACCTCTTTGCCCCTCGGCGTTTTTATAGTTATGCTTAGAGCCTTTCTCATATCTTCAATAAGCATTTCATATCTTTCAGGCGTCCTGGCATAAATATCAAGATCCAGTTTTTTTATTACGCGTTCAATAATATTCCTGCTGACAAGCCTGTCTCTGAGATTGCGCAGTCTGTCATCAAGAGAGCCTGCAATCCCCACTCCTTTTATGAGAGGATCTATAACTGAGCTTCTCTGCACAAATACTGTTGACGAAGCCTCATATTTATTAGGTAAAAAGTACCCTGCCCATGAAAATCCCGACATGACAATCAAAAAAACTACCAGAGAAAGATACCTGTGTTTTTTAATCATCATCAGGTACTGTTTTATATCAAATCCCTTGCCAGTGGCCTGCATTACTCCTCCTAAAATAGTCCGGTATCTACTTTTATTGTATCGCCAGGCATAAGAGCAGGCATCTTGCCCATATCTCCGCTCTTGATTATGCTCTTGACAGGAACCTCTATATTCTTTGTATCTTCGCCCTCTTTTCTCATAACAACTACGCTGTTCTGGCTCGCGAACTCATTAAATCCGCCTGCGCTGAGTATGGCATCGAGCACTGTCATGCCGTCAATGTAGGTGATCATTCCAGGGGCTTTTACAGCTCCAATCACTCTCACCCGCTTCTCAGCATTGACAGGCACAAATATAAGGTCATTCGGCATGAGCTGTATATCCTGAGAAGCATCTCCTTTGAAAACAAGGCTGTGAAAATTTATCTTGAGTCTCTTGTTGTCACGCATCATATATGCGCTGTGAAGGTCAGCATCCTTCTGAAATCCAAGTACAGACAGGAGCTGAAGCAGGCTCGTCTTTCTCTTCAGCGTCATGGCTCCTGTAGATACTCCGCTTATTCCGGCAGTTTCAGCGCCTGACTTTCCTGTGCCTATGCCGGCTCCCATCACATATACCTTAAAACTGTTGACAGCAGTAACCACAACACTCACAGTCGGAGTCTTTATAAATTTCGAATACTCCTTTTCGAGATGATCCTTTAACTGCTGAGGTGTCATGCCTGCTGCCTTCACCTCTCCGACAAAAGGAACTGATATCACGCCTCCTGGCCTGACAGGCACATTGACCTTGAGATCAGAGTAGCCCCAGACAGCTATCTCGAGCTGATCCTCCTCTCCAATAACCTCATACGACTGTGCTGCAGCAGCAAAACAGAATGAAAAAACCAGGACAACCGATAGTGCCAGCATCCACTTCTTCATAAAATACCTCCTACCTTGCGCCCTTGCCAAAGAGCATAACTTTTATGGTTTCCAGTATTATTCCAAGGTCAAATATTATTGAAAAATTCTTTATATAGTAAAGATCATACCTCAGCTTCTCAATAGCATCTTCAACAGAAGCCCCGTATGGATACCTCACCTGCGCCCAGCCTGTAAGCCCGGGCTTTACAGAGTGTCTCTGTGTGTAAAAGGATATGACCTCGCTAAGGCCTTCAACAAACTCAGGTCTCTCGGGTCTCGGTCCTATTATACTCATGTCGCCTTTGAGTATATTGTATATCTGAGGTATCTCATCAAGGCGCGATTTGCGCAAAAACCTGCCTGCCTTTGTAACACGGGAATCTCCCTCTTTTGCCCATACTGCTCCTGTGCTTTTTTCAGCATCCTGCCTCATTGTCCTGAACTTGTAAATGGTGAACAACTTGCCATACTGGCCGACCCTCTTCTGTCTGAAGAAGATATCTCCTTTTGAGTCGAGTCTGACTGCCAGTGCGACAAACGGCACAATAGGCAGAAATACTGCCCCTGCAATGGCTGAAATAAAAATATCCGCAGCCCTTTTTATCCTGAGTCTTAGTTCATTCAGACGCATGCTGTGGCAGAATATAAACCAGCTCGGGTTTATATTTTCTATGAGAAGTTTGCCGGTCATCTCTTCGTAAAAATCAGGCGCTTCCATAACATTTATACCGCTGAATTTGCATTTGAGAATTTCCTGAACCGGAAATATGCCCCTTCTTTCTGTTATAGCCACTACTATCCTCTGTATCTTCTCCCTATCTACCACATGCATAATATCACGGCTTGTACCCAGCACCATATCCTCCGGCACTTTGGTATTTTTGTCAGACATCTTGATAAACCCTATGAGCTTGTTCGTCCTGTCAGACTCTGATATAGCCTCTGACACCTTGAGTGCAAGGGCTCCCGCTCCAAGCACCAGCACTCTGCGTGTGAGCCTTGAGGATTTTGTGGCAGACATATAGGCAGAATGGAAGCCGGCCTGAAATACCCCGAACGCAACAAGAGAGATCCAGAGCAGGTCATGCTCTATCCTGAGGTAAGGGAAGATATAGAAGAATATTGATAACAGCAAAAACGACAGCAGGGTTGACAGGGCAGTATCATAAGCATGCAGCATGACAGGTTTGTACTTCTCCATGTTGTACAGCTCGAACATGAAGGATGTCAGGCAGATTATGCCTGTAAAGGGAACAAGCTGTATCAGCTCGAGGTCTCTGCCCATCTCTGAGCCAAGAAGATTGAAGCTCAGGAATACAGCGAACAGAGACAGGAGCGCATCCCCTGCTATGAACCATAAGTTAGTTTTCATAAATAAGGTTTAAGTGTTTTATTTTTTTAATTCTGACAACAGTTTTTCAGCATCCTTCAGTTCAGGAAAACTTTTGGATTTAAGTGCATTCTGAACAGCATCCAGAGCCATGGATTTGTCTCCGTTTGCCCTGTACGCAAGGGCAAGATGATACTGGACTGTCGGACTTGCCGGAGACATGGATGCTGCTGTCTTCATAACCTTGAGGGCATCCTGATGCTTGTTGTTTTTGAGCAGAGCATACCCAAGGGTATCCTGAACTTCAGCGCGTTCAGGAGCAAGTTTATATGCGCGCAGCGCAAGCTCAAGGGCCTTTTCAGGCTTTCCGTATCCTGATAAATAAAGGTAGGACAGATTATTAAGAGCTGGCGTGAAGTTTTCTGACTTTGCGAGTATTGCCTCATACTTTTTCACAGCCTCTGCCTTTCTGCCCAGCACCTCATATGTATTGCCCTCAAAAAAGGCTGCCTGCACATTTTTTGAGTCCTGCTTCTGCATATTCTGATATATGGACAAGGCCTGGTTAAACTCCCTCTTTTTGGCATACAGACTTGCCAGTTTATACTGTGCTGCATTGTTTTTTGAATCTATCTGCAGACCTGACTTTACAGTCTCCATCGCCTTGTCCGGACTTCCCTGGGCTTCATATACCGTAGCCAGCACAACATATCCGGATGCGGAACGAGGCACCTCCCTGATAAGCCTCTGGGCAGCATCCTGTGCCTTGGGCCAATCCTTCATCAATGCATGCAGCCTTGCTTTTTCAGCAAAAAGTCCTGCCCTCTTCTGAATTTTATCTATATGTTTATCCACTACCTTGAGAGCTGAATTATAGTCTTTTGCTGCTGTATATGCAGCAAGAACAAGGGCAATAGATTTCTCAGGATTTTTTTGCTCCAGCTTCTGAAAGGCCTTGACAGCCTCATTATATTTTTTGTCTATCAAAAGAATCCTTCCCTTCAGTTCATACGCTTCGATAGCCTCTGGTTTGGCCTTGATCAGTTCGTCAACAATTGCCAGGGCCTTTTTGTTATCCCTTTTTCTTACATAGTAATTTGCAAAGCTCGAGTATCCTGCAACCGCTCCTGTTGCCTTGGCCTTGTTCAGATAGGATACAGCCTCTGCATTGTTGCCAGTGAGGTCATATGTAAGGGCTGTATTAATAAGCGCAGGCAGATTTCCAGGATCTCTTTTGAGGACTTCAGCATATTCAGCAATAGCCTTGTTATGCTCGCCTCGTCCAATATAATAAATGGCGAGATTGTGATACGACTGAAAATAGTCGGGGTTTGCAGTCTTTGCCTTTTCAAGATACGAAAGCGCATCAGTCTGTTTACCTTCACGCATTGCTATTGAATATAATGCGGTATAGATAAATGCATCGCTTTTGCTGTTTGCAAGCCCCTGCTTAAGCGTCTCAACAGCCTTTGGCGTATTTTTCTGCTGTATATAGTATGATGCCAGGAGCATTCTGGTATTTAGCGCATCAGGCGCAACATCAAGCGCTGACCTGAACTCTGATTCAGCTGACCTGGTATCTCCGAGATTAAGGCTCAGTACGCCTTTTTTAAGATGGGTCTGAGCAATCTTCGGATTTGCTGCTACTGCGTCATCAAGTGCTTTCATGGCCTTGTCATATTTGCCTTCTGCAACATAAGCATTGGCAAGCAGGGTATAGGCAGCGCTGTTTTTTGGTTCATCCTTCAGAACCTTTTCTATCTCTTCAATTGCTGTATCAGTTCTCTTCTGTTTTATCTGTATGGCTGCTGCCACGAGTCTTGCCTGGCTAAATTTTGGACTGTATTCAAGAGCCCTCTTTATCTGCGAGAGAGCAACCTCATTTTCATTAAGAGAGTAGTGGCTCAGACCAAGATAATAGTATGCAGGGATATTGGGCCTGACTGATATGCTTTTCTGAAGGGTTGCTATTGCTTCTCGATAGCTCTTTTTATTGAATAGCATGATGCCCTGCATTATGTACCCATGCGGAGCTTTTGGGAACCTGTCAACAAGAAGCTTTGCTGTTTTTTCCGAGTTGGCAGCGTCGCCCTTGTTTATATAAATCATGCCGGCCTTATAGTATGCCTCAGGATCATTCGGATTTATCTCATTTATCTTCCTGTAGGTCTCAAGGGCTTTATCCGCGTTGCTGGATGCAGAATCCAGCGATGCAAGCATATAGTATGCTTTTGTGCTCTTGGGTTTTTTTTCGATTACGCTGTTGAGTATATTTTTTGCAGCATCAGATCTGCCGCTGTTTATATAGACTATGGCAAGACCTATACTTGCTGATGCCCTCTCAGGATCCTTTTTTATTGATTGATTAAAATAGTTCTCTGCTTCTGCCCATGACTGGACCTGGCTATGGGCAATCCCCATAAGTTCATATCCTTCAGAAGAGTCCGGATTTGAGGCAAGATATTTTATCCCCTCTTCCATAGCCTTTTCTGATTTTCCGGCATCAACAAATATCCTGATCTGCTCGAGCTGGAGATCATATCTTGCAGGATTCATTCTGATTGTTTTTTCTATTTCCCGTTCTGCCTGGTCAAGCTTTCCAGACAACCTGTATGCCTTTGCGAGCTGGAATCTTGCATCAAGAAAATTAGGGTCTTTTTCAAGAGAACTTTTAAGAAACACAACAGCTCCTGACACATTCCCTTCATCCATCTTTTTAATGCCATCCCTGAGCAGATCTTCCTTTGTTTTGCTCTGGCATCCAGCCAGTAATGCACATCCCATGCACAGACAGACTACCCAAACAATAAGGAACCTTTTCATGTTTTCTCCTTCCTGAGACCTTGAGATTCTGTTTTTATCTGTTGTTTATAAAATACATATTGAGCCGTTCAGGCACTGCTCCGCTCTCTCAGTCACATTTATAGGCTGAGCAAGCAAGAGTTTTTGTCTTGTCGAATGCAGCAATGAACCAATATGTGGTATCGGTACAACTCAATTAAACTTAAATATCGCACATAAAATAAACATAATAAATGGAGGTTTATACTGTACTGCGGAGGTATTAGTATTTTTATAAACTATATTCTATTACATTTTGACAAAAATATGTCGATTTTTCTGACACTCTGTCGTAAAAACTGACAAAAAACACTACACTCAATTTAGTGTCAAAATCAAGTTTTTCATATAACCATTTGAAATTTAAAAATAAATACCATGCAACAGCTTCTCATATATAAAATGGAACGCTTTTTGCATATATTGAAATAATATATTTTCAGGCTTTTTAAAAATATCTTATCAAGGGGAATATTTTGGGGACCATATCAGATAGCCGGGGATCTGAACGCAGGACTCACCAGAGAATAAAATCAAACGGACATCTTGTTTTCAAGGCTTATTACAGTCTGCACGACCGCACTCCTGAAGACAACCTTAATTCTTTGCAGAAGTTTTATGACAAAATCTATGGCAGCGCAGAAATTATTGACGAATGCGGCAATGGAATGAGAATTAAAACAAGCACGCCTCTGCAGCAGGGATATCTGCTCGAGATAGAAAACCTCGAGCATCCGCTCGCAATGGTCAGATGGGGAACAAAATCTGATGAAGATGATTATGAGGCAGGCATAATGTATATTGAGGCAACTCTGGATTAATCAAAAAACCTTTCGCGCTGCTGTATAAACTTCTCCGGCATCTCTTCCATAATCTTTTCAGCCATCTCATCTGTTAATCCGATGCGCTGCATAGCTTCTTTTTCCAGAGGCACAGCTTTATGTATGCCAAATCCATGATTCAGGCATATGCTGTCAGCAACCCTGACAATATCACACAATCCCGCCTGCTGAGGACTTAATCCGCCGGGATATGGCTCTGAGTGGTGATGTTCCATTACTGTTTGAAGAGATTGCGGCAGATTCCACGCCCTTGCCACAACACCTCCCGCATCAGTATGGTTATATCCGAATATTTCTGTTTCAGCTTCTGCATATCTAAAGCCTGTACTTTCAGCCATCTCGATCACTTTAGCGTAATACTGTTCGAGATTATGGTTCATCACCGCCTTTCCTGTGTCATGCATCAGTCCTGCAACAAGAGAATCATCAATCTTCGCTGCGCCTGTCCTTTCGCAGACAAGGGTTGCTGCCAGAGACACAGCCAGGCTATGCTCCCACAATCTTGCTTCGAATATGTTGTTTCTGCGGTAGATATCCCTTGATGCGGCACCCACAACAAGCGACACCATGGCATCAAATCCGATCATGTTTATTGCACCGGGGATGTCAGAAACCTCATGTCTTCCGTAAAACGGCGAATTAGCTATCTTGAGCACCCGTGAAGAAAAAGACATATCCCTGGATATAATGTCATTGAGGTCATCCAGCGAGGTTGTCTCTTTTTCAGCAAGGTTAAGAACCATCACTGCAACAGGCGGCAGACTTGGAATATCTATATTATCAAGCGCAAGTTTCTGGATATCCTTTTTTTCCATTGCAATCCCTCCATTTATACACAATTATAACCTATTAATTTTGGCATGTTTTCGGCCCGGATCTTCTGCAGTCTCCATATGCATATGCTATACTGTTGAATAAAAATAGATTTGCGAGGATGAGCATTATGATCAGCCCAAAAATATCTGAAATCCTGCAGTCAGCTGTCATGGCTCCCTCAAGCTGCAACTGCCAGCCGTGGCGTTTTGAAGTAAGAGGAAATATCATCAAAATCTTCAACATGCAAAACCGGGATGAATCTCTCTTCAACTACCTTCAGCGGGCTTCGCTGCTGGCTCACGGCGCTCTCATAGAAAATGCTGTTATATGCTCACGGGCTTCCGGATTTGATCCTGATGTGCGGCTTCTGCCTGACAGAGCCAGACCTGATCTTATTGCTGAAATTGAACTGCTCACCGGCACCAGAAGAATTGATCCTCTTTATGAATTTATTCCTCAGAGAGCTACCAACAGAAGCCAATACAGTGCAGCACCACTTTCTGAAAAAGAAAATAACAAACTGCTTAACCAGGCATTCTGGTTTCCGCATCTTGGGTTCAAGATTGGCTGCACAGACGCACAAAAAAAGATGATTTCAACTGTTACAGGCTTCAACAGCAGCATATGTCTGGAAAACAGGGAACTGCACAGATTTCTTTTCAATAGCATCAGATGGACTAAAAACAGCGCTGAGAAGACCAGGGATGGATTGTATATTAATAGCCTTGGACTCTCCTTTTTTGAAAAGCTGCTGCTATGCGCTGCAAAACCATGGATCATTGCCAAATGCATGAATAGACTCGGCCTGTCTGCAATGGCATCAAGAAAAGCTGCCGGACTCTGCATCTCATCAGCTGCTGTCTGTGTTATAACAGCTCCTGATGATTCTGCGCTTAATTTTATAGAAAGCGGCAGACTGCTGCAGCGTGTAATTCTTGAGGCTGCCAGAACAGGGCTCAGCACCCAGATAATTGCGGGGGCTGCACTGCTTATTCAGAAGGTTTTGTCTGATGACACCAGCGGTCTTTCCAATAATCAGGTCTCTGATCTGCTGGAGCATGACAGGCATCTCAGATCAGCATTTGATGTTTCAGATGATACAATCATACTGTGCCTCCGCATCGGAAGGTCGCAGACTTCAGCACCAGGATCTCTGCGCATTCAGCCGCAGAAAATTACCACAACATTGTAAGCCAGTCTGTTTTTTGATATTATTGAGCATGTTCCTTATAGCACTAAAAATATTATTATATGATAAAGTTCGTTCATTAATTACATTAATGGGCGTTATATTCGCTGTATGCCTCATATTTGCCCAGGTAGGAATATACATGGGTCTTATGGAGGCATCTTCAATATTGATAGACAATACTGAAGGTGATATCTGGGTCATCTCCAAAAACTCGCGAAACTTTGATTTCGCGCAGCCCTTCCCTGAATACTTTTATGAACAGGCTCTCTCTGTTGAAGGAGTCAAGAGCGCAGAGAAGCTGGTAGTGGCATGGCACCTGATAAAAAACAAACAGGGCGGAACAGAACAGATCGAGATAGTCGGGTTTAATCCTGACACAGGGATCGGCGGCCCATGGAAGATGGTGACAGGCATGCCATATGATGTTAAAAATGGAGACTTCTTTATAGTTGATGAATCTTCAATGAAGAGGCTTGGGAACATAAAAGTTGGAGACTATCGGGAGGTCGGAAGAAAAAGACTGAAGCTTGTCGGCATATCTGAAGGAGTAAGATCTTTCACAACAGCGCCAATGGTCTTCACATCTTACAACCTTGCCCAGAGGGTTGTTGAGTATGTCGGACCCGACTGCACAGTCTTTATTGTCATAAAGGCAGCAGCAGGATACAACCCTGATCTTGTTGTAGAGAAGTTAAAGTCGCGGCTCAAGGATGTCGACATATATACTAAAGAGGATTTCAGCATGAAGACGAGGCTTTACTGGTCGATTGAAACAGGCATAGGCTTCTCTTTTCTTCTGACAATCCTGATAAGCTTTGCAATAGGAATCCTGATTGTGGGACAGACAATATACAACTCAACTGTTGAACATATAAAGGAGTTTGGCACCCTCAAGGCGCTGGGAGCATTTAATGTTGACATATATAAAATAATATTCTCCCAGGCTATTTTAAACGCCTTGATAGGTTTTATTTTAAGCCTTGCCATATCCCTGGTGTCTGTAAAAATTTATAAAGCGAGCGGAATGGTCATGATTATGACTGCTCCGGTAAATATTGCTGTGCTGGCAATGACGCTTCTGATGTGTCTGGCAGCAGCATTTGTCTCGATCAGAAAAATCCGCAAAATCGACCCTGCGATATTGTTCAGGGGATAGAAAATCATGAAGACCGCGATAGCAACAAATAATCTGACCAAAATTTATTCTGAAGGAAAGAATGAGGTTACAGCTGTATCCAGCGTATCTATTGATCTGAAGGAGGGAGAGGTTGTCGGCCTGCTCGGCCCCTCAGGCAGCGGCAAAACCACACTGCTGTCCATGCTGGGCTGCATTCTGAGACCAACAAGCGGAACGCTGAGTGTTTATGAAAACAGGGTAGAAAAACTTGATGAAAAAAACCTGCCTGCAATAAGAAAAAAATACCTCTCATTCATATTTCAGGGATTCAACCTCTTCCCTGCGCTTACTGCATACGAAAATGTGATGCTCGCTCTCAGGCTGAAGGGGTTTTCAGAGAATGAGGCATCAAGGCGGGCAAAGGATCTGCTGACTGAGGTGGGTCTTTCAGACAGAATGCACTTTCTGCCGAGAGATCTGAGCGGCGGACAGAAGCAGCGTGTTGCTGTTGCGAGGGCTCTTGCATCAGGCTCTCAGGTGATACTGGCTGACGAGCCGACCGGGAATCTTGACCACATCAACGGCAGAAAGGTTATGGAACTGCTCAAAAAACTCTCTATCGAGCAGCGCAAATGCGTTATTGTCGCAACTCATGACAACAGGATTAATGATCTATTTGATCGCATACTTTATATGCAGGACGGCACGATAATTAATGAAGACAGGAGAGAGCAGTCATGAAGACCAAATTTACAAGCTTTATCATATTAGTCATTCTTATGCTGGTGGCAGCAGGCCTCTCCCTGCTCGGACCCTCTATTGTTCAGAAAGAGACTGCCAACCATGTGAACAAACAGCTCAGGCCGGCCCACATAACTGCGCGCGGCATTGTTGAGACGGAAAATGATGTTGAGATAAGCAGCAGGATCAATGAGCTGATCACAAAGGTGAGGCCTAAAAAAGGGGACAATGTATCAAAAGGCGACATACTTGTTGAATTTGACAGGTCAAAGATACTATCGAGGCTCTCCATTGCAAAGGCATCGCTTGCTGAATCGAAAGCAGAGCTTAAAGAGCTCGAGGCAGGCACGCGGGCTGAAGACATTGAGATATCCATGCACCGCATGAAGAGAGCTGAATCAATATATGATAAAGCGAAAACTGAATACGAGCGTCAAAAGAGGCTGCTGAGCAATAGGGCAACGACAATTGTTGATCTTGACAGGGCTGAAGAGAGGATGAGAGTTGCTGCAGAGGAGCTGAACGAGAGCAGGGCTGCTCTTGAAAAAGCGAAAAATGGTCCGCGGCCTGAAGAGATAGAGAGGGCAAGGGCTTCTGTACTCAGGGCATCGGCAGAGATCGCGCATATCGGGGCGCAGATCAGGGACTACACTATAAAATCCCCCATAGACGGGTTTGTTGCTGAAAAGTTTAAAGAGAGCAGCGAGAATGTCGGCATTGGAACACCAATACTTGTGCTTATAGACACTCAAAATCTGAGAATAACTGCTGAGCTGGAAGAGACCAATGTTGGCAGCGTCTCTGTCGGACAGACTGTTGAAGTTACGACTGATACATATAAAGACAAAACATACAAGGGCAGCGTAACAAAAGTTTTTTCAGCAGTAAAAAGAAAATCACAGAGGCTGTTTGATCCAGCCTCAACATTCGATATAAATACACAGGAGATACATATAAATCTCGATGACTTCAACGGACTTAAACGGGGGATGACTGTAACTGTTAAATTTCTGAAATGAAAAAAATATACCTCATAATATTAGCTGCTTTTTTTGCAGCATCAACTGCATACGGAGCTGGACTGTCGTTAGATGAGTGCGTATCAATGGCGCTTCAGAACAACAGCAGCCTCAAGGCAACAGCAACAGGGATAACTGTTGCTGAAGCTGACAGGGATATTGCCAAAACAAGAATGCTTCCCTCTCTGCGAATGTCAGGAGGTTACTCAATGCTCGACAAGTCCGACAGGACAATGATAATGAGGGATGCCTTTGCACCCGGAGTGCCGGTATTTAGCGGCCCTCTCTCCATGGACAACAGAGAGACCTATGGAGCGAGCCTGATAGTTGAGCAGCCAATATACAGAGGAGGCGAGCTCGTACATAATCTGTACAAGCATGAGATATTTACCGACATCTCCAAAAAGAATACTGAACGCCACAAGTCATTGCTCACAGCAGAGGTCAAGAGAACCTATTATGAATCACTCAGGGAGCAGCGGATCAGAAAAAGCCTTGAAAAGATAATTGAATCAAAAAAAGAGAGACTGCGCGTAATCTCTGAGTTGATGAAAGAAGGCTACGCAATGATAGATGATTTTCTCACAGCAGAGACAGATCTTTCCTCATCAGAACTTGAACTTAGCAAAGCTGTTAATAGAGAGGAGCTGGCTCTCAGCAGATTAGGCAGGATTATTTATATTGACAGCTCAACAAAACCTGAGCTTATTGATAATGCTGAGTACAATATGCTGGCGGTTTCCCTTGAGCAGATCAAGACCACCGCACTCGCCAACAGACAGGATATCAAAATATCAGAGGCCCGCATCAAGGCAGCTGATGAAGACATAGCAATGTCAAAGAGCGGCTTTTATCCAAAGGCATCCATTGACGGTAGATATACAAGACAGAAAGAGACAGATTCTATAAGGCCTGAAGTATGGTCATTTAACGCAAGGGTTGACTGGTATCTTTTTGAGTGGGGAAGAACAAAGAGCGAAGTGACTAAAGCAAAGGCACTGAAGCAGCGCGCTGAGTATGAACTCGATGATGCAAAGCGGGCAGCAGGACTTGAAGCAGAATCAGCATGGAGAATAATAAAAGACAGGGAGCGTGAAGCAGAACACTCAGCAAAGAGGGTGGCAACAGCAGAATATCATCTAAAACGCGCCCTTGACAGGTATTCTGAAAGTGTAATCATGCTTGCTGACCTTATAGAGATGGAGAGCAGCATGCTCAAGGAGTATCAGGACTATCTCGCCTCTATTGATAATCTTTTGATCGCCCATGCCCAGCTCGAAGCAGCTCTTTCCTATACAGACCGCGCATGGTTTATTCAGAGGGAAATATATAAACCTGATTTTGAGGCAATAACCAGATCAATGGCAGCACTCACATCAGGGAGATAGATTGTATGGATGTTGAAAAACTTATAACTAATGAATTCAGACGCAACATCGGACTGCTTACCGAGAAAGAGCAGAAGACTCTTCTGCACTCAAGGGCTGCTGTTGCAGGCGCAGGCGGAGTAGGCGGGCTGCATATACTGACTCTTGCGAGATCAGGAGTCAGCGCGTTCAATATTGCTGATCCTGATAATTTTGAAGCAGTAAATGTGAGCAGACAGTTCGGAGCCTTTCACAGCACCATAGGTAAAAACAAGGCAGAGACGCTTGCTGAAATGGTCAAAGACATAAATCCTGCTGCTGATGTGAGGGTATTTAAAGAGAGTATAAACAGCGCAAATGTTGATGATTTTTTAAAAGATGCTGATATTTTTATTGATGGCATTGATTTTTTTGAGATTGAAGCCAGAAGGCTGCTCTTTAAAAAAGCCCGGGACAAAAAGATCTTTGCCATTACAGCAGCACCGCTCGGATTCGGCGCAACACTCCAGACCTTTTCACCGCAAGGCATGTCATTTGATGAGTATTTCGGGATTAAAGACAGCACACCAGAGATAGAAAAGCTGGCGGCTTTTGCAGCAGGTCTTGCACCTCACCCTTATCACATAAAGTATATGGACCTTTCAAAGGTCAGTCTGACAGCAAAAACAGGACCAGCGCTGGCCCTTGCATGCACCCTCTGCGCATCCATCGCAGCTGCTGAAACAATAAAAATACTGACAGGAAAAGGAGAGGTAAAGGCTGTGCCTCACTACACACAGATTGATCTGCTCAGGAATAAATTCAGGAGAGGATATATTTACGGCGGTGGGAAAAACCCTTTTCAGCTTATAAAAAAGTGGATTATCCTTAAAAAAGCAGGATCATCTGCCTGAGGCAATCCTCTCATCTCTTGCTGCTTCTGCAAATTCTCTATATAACATTGGATTGATGCGTTCCATTATTCTCTCTGCCTCTTCAATGCAGAGCAGATAAGGTATTCTTCGTCCATGATAGTCAACTTCAGGACCGATCGGCTTGAAAATTATCCCGAGTCTTGTGAGCAATATATGCAGGGCCTTTGCCATGACAGCGCACCAGTGCGTGAGGCCGATTATCTTGCTCTCAGCATACATTGCCTTGAAAAGACCGATAATCACCTCCTGCCTTCTTCTTTTTGAGCTCATCTCCTCAGCAACAGGAAACGGCAGCACTGACTGTGAGTCTGAGCCATACATCTGGGCATCCTCCTGCCTTCTTCTGTAATCCTTGCTAACAGCCAGTCTCGAGATTTCTGCTATCTTGCTGTGATCAATACAATCAAGATCCTGGTTAATGGTGCAGTTTTTCTGGATAGGCAGGCCTTTCTGTGAGCTGAGTATCATCCTGATTGTGCCTATAAGATTGCCATGCCTGAGAGCCATAAAATGCAGCGCGCTGTCATCATAATCATCAAGCTCTACACCCTTTATATGATCCTCAGCCTTTTCAAAACCCCACTCCTCTACATATACCTTATAGCGAAGCTTGAATATTTCATTAAGCTCCGCACTTGTATGCACTCTCTTGAACTCAAAACCCGAAACCGTCTGTATGGTCATTATGGCCTCTGCGCTTTTTATTTCCTTTTGCTTACATTATACATCCTGGCAGAACAAAGAAAAAGGCGGAGAATGCTCTCCGCCTTTTAGATACTAAAACAATAAAGTGTTAGCTCATTCTCTTGCGAGCATATAGCCCGAGGCCAAAGAGGCCGGCGCCGAGAAGGAGTATTGTTGAAGGCTCAGGAACACCATACTCAACAGTAGCAACTGTTCTACTGTCAATAGTAGTAGGTATTCCTTCGTTAATTCTTATGCCAACCGACTGAAGGGTGTTAACATCAACAAAACCTTTTCCTTCAAGCAGTTCTTTCATATCCTGACCATCAGGGCTGAACCATACACCTTCTGCAACCTCAACAAATTTCCATGTTAAAGCAATCGAGCCTGTAAGCTTTCCGCTTGCAGGGATTGTGAGTGAACCATTGCCTCCCACAAGCTCAAGGCTTGCAAGAAGTGTTCCATCAGTAAATGTGCTTGCAACATCATCGGATGACCCTATTCCAGCACCAAAATTAGCATTCATTGATGTGTCAGCATAAAGATTCAGATTACCAGAAGTATATTGAAAAGTATAAGTCTGATTCGAACCATCTGTAATCATATCATCAACATAGCCGGAAAGAGCTGTCCAGCGGCCAGTTAGTTCCCAATTGTCATTGAGACCAACTGTGTCAACTGACCCTAAGGTATCAGCACCATTTTTAAATGCTCCGATAACAAAATCTCCGATGTCTACAAAAGATGCACCTTTTCCAAACCCATTATCATAGGTTGAGGTAGCATCAATATTTGTGGCAACCTGAGAATCAAAAACAGTTGTCTGTCCAACTCCTGGAACATCATAATAAATTGATATTGTTGCTGCATATGCTGAACCAGCAGCCAGCATAAACATTGCAACTATCATTACTGCCAAAAACTTCTTCATCATTTTCACCTCCTCTAATATTAGGTTTGAACAAAGTCCAAACTCGAATCCATAATCTCAGCAGTAATACTGTTCCCTGCCCGACTAATATATTAGCAAGGCTTATGCCAAGCTGATAACTAATTGATTTTAAAGCAAACATGACTTTAGAGCCATCTCAAGACTGTAAGATTATTCGACAAAATGTCGGGCTGCCTTACAAAAATAAAACTTGTCAGTAGCTATATATATGGTATGAGCATAAAAAACAGCTGGAATCTATTAATCTTTCGCTATATGAAAAAATATAAAAAGCAGAGAGCTGACAGCTCTCTGCCTTTATCCTGAAAGTTTTAGTTTTTAAGCTTTAAATCTCTTTCTTGTGTAAAGCCCAAGACCTGCAAGGCCTGCTCCAAGAAGTATGATGGTTGACGGTTCTGGCGTACTGACAGGAGGCGCATCAAACTTGCTCTGCCCCATCATCATGTCATTACCGCACTCCATTGTTGTATGGACAAGGAAAAGCTGCTCATAATCAAGACCATAATCGAGCAGAAATCCAAGATCAACCTCATAAGCATAGTGCCAGCCCTCTCCATCCTTCCATTTTTTAATCTTTACTAATTCCTGACCGCTCAGTATCAGCTCACCGTTGCTGACATATTGCCAGGGACCAGCATTTTCATTGTCACGAAAATGTGGACTTTTCAGAATGGATGTTTCATCAATCATATAAACGCTGTACTGCATTGTCTTGCCGAGAAAATCCGGGACAATAACAAAATCCCAGCCAAAGGTATTGTATATGTCAACTGTTTTGTCCTTTCGTGGCGCAGAGCCAACATAAGACATATTCCCGGTATTATTTCCATAGTTTGCACTGTTGTCTATGTCAATGAAGATATGCCCCGCTCTTACATCATCCACAATTCCAAAAAAGTTGAACCCTCCTGTAACTCTCAGAGTTGTGTCTGTAAGGTCAAAGCTCTCGAGATCCCATTCTTGACCTCCGGTATTGCCTGGCTCAACCTCATTATTTTCATCTTTTTTATTAACCCAATTCTTCCATTTACCTTTTGCATTAGGTTCATACCAGCCATCAAAAATGGTGATATCTTTTGCAAATACAGGCGATGCCATTATCGCCACTAATAAAACCGCTATAAATATTCTGACTGTCCCTCTCACAATCTTTTCTCCTTATTTTTTCTAAATTTTTAATCTGAACAACTATTTATAAAATAATGCAAATTTCATACCATATTTTTAATCATTGATATTTAAAGATTTTATATAGCAGCACAACTTACTTTGTAAGGATTCCCGACAAGCTGTCGATTCTCCTTACAAAATCGACTATGCCCAATTTAAGGCACCTGTTCATCCAACCTCTGTCGCGGACAGAGATAAAAAATGGGCAAAGAGCTTACAGCTCTCTGCCCATTTCCTGAAAGTTTTAGTTTTTAAGCGTTAAATCTCTTTCTTGTGTAAAGCCCAAGACCTACAAGGCCTGCTCCAAGAAGTATGATGGTTGAAGGCTCAGGTGTATGCACAGGTGGTTCTGAAAAATAGCCCTGCCCCATCATCATGTCATTGCCGCACTCTATTGTTGTATGGACAAGGAAAAGCTGCTCATAATCAAGACCATAATCGAGCAGGAACCCAAGATCAACCTCAAATCCATAGTGCCAGCCCTCTCCATCCTTCCATGGATTGAGCATTACCAACTCCTGACCGCCAAGTACAAGAGTGCCGCCTTCTGCGTAAGTCCAGGGGCTTGCTTTCAAATTAGTCTTATAATAAGGACTCCAAAGAATTGAATTCTGATCAATCTGATAAACATCATAAGTCATATTAGCAAAATCCGGAACAATGACAAAATCCCAGCCAAAAGTATTCTTTATTTTCGCTGATTTACCTTCAGCTAAAGCATCTTTGGTTTTGGAGTTAGCATAGGTTATCGTTCCAACATTGCTTCCATATTTAGCATTATTGTCGATATCAATAAAAATATCTCCAGCCTGCACGATTTTTGTCATTTCCACATATTTATTTAACAGCTTCCACCAAAAATCATCTTTATTCTTATAATTAGGATTGAAATTTTGGTCATAGTAAGGATCTTTAACTCCATTGACAAAATCAAAACCGCCAACTGTGCTCAGTGTTGTGCCTGTAAGGTCAAAGCTTTCAAGATCCCAAATCTGTGTTGCGACATTACCAGGCTCTACATCACTATTTTCTGCTTTCGTTTTATACCATGGATTTGACGATGCAGGATCATTCCAGCCATCAAAAATGGTGATATCTTCTGCAAATACTGGCGATGCCATCAGCGCAATCAGCATAATGCCCATAAACAACTTAATCTTCCCTCTCATAATTTTCTCCTTTATTTCTTATTTGGTTTATTGGCTGCCAATCTTAATGCAAGCATCATGCCACATTATTTTTCATTGATATTCAAGGGATTTTTGCACTCTAACCGCACTGTCATGTAAGGATGCCCGACATTTTGTCGAATTACTTTACACAAAAACCGGGTTTGAACAATCATTTCGATTTTGTATGCCTGATAATTTTGCACTCAATCTGTAAACTGCTGTCTGCTATACTAACCATCAATGATCAGACCATAAAACCGCTATAATTATCTTGAGGAGACAAATGGAAAATAGCATCCAGACGCTTCACGAACTTCTTGCTCAAAAAGCTGCTGAAAATCCTGAAAGGGTATTCATGCGCTTTGAAGGCAAAAAATATACCTTATCCAATATCGACCTGTGGGCAGAATATATTGCCGGTTCGCTTGTTGCAGCAGGATTCAGCAGATCATCAAAAGCAGCCATATTGGCGAGAAACTGTCCTGAATTTATTGCTGCCTACTTCGGGATACTTAAAGCAGGAGGCATTGTAGTACCCATCAATATAATGCTTGCCCCTGATGAGATCAGGTATATTCTCAATGATTCTGAAGCATCAGTCTGCTTTTATGGTGAAGAAAACAGGGATGTTGCAGCTATGCTGCGGGATATGGGCAGCACTGAATTCATTCCATTGCTCAAAGCGAACCAGATGCATAAGCACACGGCGCCTGCTGCATCTGCCTCACAAGCTGATGATGTATCAACAATTCTATACACATCAGGCACTACAGGCCATCCAAAAGGAGCAATGCTGACGCACAAAAATCTGCTCTCAAACGCAGTATCCTGCACAAAGGCGCTCGATGTGTTTCCAAAAGACAGATTTGTCGTATTTCTGCCGCTGTCACATGCATTCACATTTACTGTATGCGTGCTGCTGCCTCTGTATGTGGGCGCTTCGCTTACACTTATTGCGTCGGTAAGCCCTTTTACAAAAGTCATCAAACGCATGATTCTCGACAGGGTCAACATCTTTGTTGCGGTGCCGGCAGTATACGATATACTCGCAAAGAGGAAAGTGCCGCTGATTGTGAGGCTGCTGCTCAGATTGAGACTAAGCATATCAGGGGCATCAGCCCTCTCTGTTTCAACTCTTGAAATATTCGAGAAGAAGTTCAGGGTGCCGCTGCTCGAAGGATACGGCATGACAGAGGCATCTCCTGTCATCAGTGTAAACAGGCTTGGCAGATCATCAAGTAAACATGGCACAGTTGGCCTGCCGCTTCTCGGAACTGAAGTGAAGGTTGTTGATGACAATGGCGCAGAGCTGCCAGAAGGCTCGGCAGGAGAGCTGACAGTAAAAGGCCCCGGAGTAATGAAGGGATACTACAGAAGAGATGCTGATACTGCTCTTACAATAAAGGACGGATGGCTTTATACTGGAGATATCGCTGTTATTGATGCAGAAGGGTTTATTAAAATTGTTGACAGAAAAAAGGATTTGATTATAGTGGACGGCCTCAACATATATCCGAGCGAGGTTGAGAATGCCCTGCAGAAGCATCCTGCTGTTGCAGCATGCGCAATGATCGGGTTAAATGATCGGGGCCGTGAGCTGCCGGTAATGTTCGTAATGGCACGGAAAGATAGCAGTGTTAATGAGCTTGAACTGAAAAAATTTCTCAGGGGCAAGATCGCTTCATTCAAAATGCCCAGGAAATTTGTCCTTGTTGATGAACTGCCCAAAACCATAACAGGCAAAATTCTGAAGCGGGAACTCAAAAAATGGGAGCTGCCAGCCTGAGCAAGCCGGATGATAAAACACCTGTTACTCTTATGCTTCTTGGCAGCGGAGTGAGATTTACAGCCTATATTGGCGGGCTGCTCGCTATTGAGGAAAAAGGGCTCAAGGTTGGCAAGGTAATAGGCGCGTCAGCCGGCAGCATAGTGGGTTCATTATACGCACTTGGACGCTCTCCCCTGGAGATGAAAAAAATAGCAATGGATGTTGACCTCTCTCTGTTCAGGGATAAAAGCCTGCTGAGCCTCTGGCGAGGCAAAGGTCTCTACAAAGGCGAATATGTGCGGAAATGGATGGATAAAATGCTCGAGGGCAGGACTTTTGGCGATCAATTCAAACTGCCGCTGTTTGTGGTTGCAACAGATATACAGAACAATACGCCTTTTATCTTTTCACAATATGCCACACCGGATATAAAAGTGTCTGATGCAGTCAGATACTCAATCGGCATCCCCTGGGTATTTGAGTACAAACATTTTAAATACAATAAAAACAACCATATATTTGTTGACGGCAACATGCTGGTAAAACGGGTTGAGGATATGTTCGCCAAAGACGGCAGACCGCTCATACTCAGATCATTTGCAAAAGAAAATCCAGTTGAACAGGAAGAGCCCCTAACCTTCAGAAGATACTTCTGGAAGACCTTCCGAATGATGATGTCCGCATTTGACAATGAAAGGGTGACAGCAGAAAAATGGAGCAACACCATCCTGATATCATGCGGAAATATACATATGACAAATTTCGGATTGACAGCATACGAAAAGCAGTTCTTGTTTGAACAGGGGTATGAACAGGTGAGAAAATATCTGGAATACAAATGGAAGATATGATGAAGTCAGGCCTTCTCTACCTCATCAGCCAGTATTTTAACTCCAACGCTTCTGCTCAGGATTTCAACATTCACCACAAAGACATGATTTGATTCTTTGGCAACAAGCATGCCCTCTGCTCCTTTTAACGCGCCTTTTGTTACCCTTATGCGGTCTCCTTCATGCAGGTGCGGATAAATATCTATCGGCTGGCCGCTTTCCATTACAAGCTTCAGCGCGCTTATCTCGTCATCAGACACGACAGCGGGAGCACCGCCTGCAGAAGATATGATATTGACAGCCCCCCTTGTCTTGAGCACAGCAGCTCTTGAATCAGGATCAGCAGGACAATGGACAAAAAGATACCCTGAAAAAAGCGGAAACTCGACCATCTTTTTCCTGTCCTTCCACTGCCTCAACTTTGTTATTGTCGGAAGAAAGGTCTCTATGTATTTTTTCTGAAGCTCTGCGTTTGTTATGAATTCATGTCTGGATTTCACGCGCAGAGCCATCCAGCAGGATGCCGGATCATGGCATTCAAATATTAAGGACATGATCAGTCGCCGGTCTTCATGCCGTATGAATACCTGAATGTGAGCATGACCATGTGGTTGCGGTAATCATTCAGATTTGTGATTTTGTCATCATGCTTGATGTAGTTGTAGTCGAGCACAATATAGGCTGCCTTTGAGAGCATATACGAAAAATTTATTCCTCCGCCAGCTTCCCGGGTGTCTGTTGATCTGCCTGATGCTGATTCATGAATAGAGTAAAACACATTGAGGCCGCCTGTCAGCAGTTCTGTTATGCGTCTGTTGTATCTGAGGCTTAATGATCTCGTCTTTGTTGTATCATTATTTTCTATATTCGGCATTATGCCCTGATTATATGCAAGGGCAAAATCAGACCTCTCGAATCTCTTTGTTAATGACGCCCCTCCGGTAAACCCTGTTGAAGACCTGCCTGTATTGTCGTCATACTTTGTGCGTGACACGCCCCCATTTGCTGCAAGAGTCATTGTCTCTGAAAGTTTATAGCTGATTCCCAGGGTATAAGCATCGCTGCTGGAGTCATCATTGGAGACATAATCATACTCAGAGCGCCTGTAATTTGCATTTATGGATGTCCTTTCAGAAAGCAGATACGATAAGGACAGTCCGGCTGAATAAGATTTCAAATCGCCTGTACTTGAGGAGCTTCCGGATGTCCTGGTATCAGAATAGCCTCCACTCAGGGTAGAGGTGAGTCTGGGGCTGATTTTGTAAGCAAGGTCTCCTGACAGGGAGTTTATCTGCCTTTTTATATTCCGCTGTAGAGAACCTTCATACACAGTACGGATATCCTGGCTATCTTCAGACTTGATA
The DNA here is from genome assembly GCA_034002665.1 of Dissulfurispiraceae bacterium. Classification (GTDB taxonomy): domain Bacteria; phylum Nitrospirota; class Thermodesulfovibrionia; order Thermodesulfovibrionales; family Dissulfurispiraceae; genus JAFGXL01. The sequence continues at coordinate 322,870 of JAVFAA010000002.1, forward strand.
AAAGAGTCCTTGACAGAGAGTGTAAGTCTTTCTGAAAATTTTACCAGAGCGCCAAAATTGAGTGCATGAGAAACATTGTTTCTGTCGCTGTGCGAGGCATAGTAGTTGAATCCTGGATGATAGCCGAGCATGAGTTCGGTTCTCATTGACTTGTACGAAAGGTCTATGCCGGGGGATATTGTTGTGATAAAGTCGCTTTTCCTGTTCTCATTTGTAAGATAAATGTTGTCGTTGTATTTTTCTGTAAGGCCTATTGAGAGAGTCGGAGAAAATTCATACGAAAAACCGGCAGCAGGCAGCAATAAACTGATAATTGAAAAAAAAGCGGCAAATAAAACGCATCTGGTATTCATCTGCTATCCTCCGGTGCTCACAAAATATGATCAACTAAAGTTATATCAGTATTAATCGAAATAATTATATCACGCACTGCTTCAATAATACAGTCTCTTTGGGTTATATTAAAGCCGCTGAAGAAAGGAGATCAAGATGAAAGTATTTGTTACCGGCGGAGCCGGATACATTGGAAGCCATATTGTGAAGCTGCTTGGTGAAACCGGGCATGAGGTGCTAACCTTTGACAATCTCTCAACAGGCAACAGGTGGGCTGTGCTTTATGGAACTCTTTTTGAAGGTGATCTTTCTGACAGGATAACATTAAAAAAGACACTGCAGGAGTTTCAACCTGATGCTGTAATGCATTTCGCAGCATCCATCGTTGTACCTGAAAGCGTAAAAGATCCTTTAAAATACTATCGAAACAACACGGCAAATACCCTTAACCTGCTTGAAGCCGTGATCGAAACAGGCATAAAACGATTTATATTTTCATCAACAGCTGCTGTGTATGGAATGCCTGACTCAATACCTGTTTCTGAAAATTCTGAACTTAATCCAATAAATCCATACGGTACATCAAAAATGGTTACAGAGCTTGCGCTTAAAGACATGGCATATGCCCATCCTGATTTTCGATATGTGTCTTTAAGATACTTTAATGTGGCTGGTGCTGACAGAGATAACAAAATTGGCCAGACATACAAAGAAGCTACGCACCTTATTACAAGAGCTCTAAAGACAGTAAAGGGAGAGCAGCCTCATCTCGATATTTTCGGCACAGACTACCCTACTGCTGACGGCACATGCCTGAGAGATTATATTCATGTAGATGATCTGGCAGCAGCGCATATTTCTGCACTGATGTATCTTGCAGACAACGGCAGGAGCTCTGTATTTAACTGCGGATACGGACACGGCTACTCAGTAAGGGATGTTGTGAGTGCTGTTAAAAAAGAGACAGGCGTTGACTTCAAGACCATTGATGGGCCGAGAAGAGAAGGCGACCCTGCTGCACTGGTTGCTGACAGCACAAAAATAAAGGAGACTCTCAACTGGTCTCCAAAATATGATGACATTCATTATATTGTAAAAACAGCCTGGGACTGGGAATCAAAACTCAAGTAACAGCCTGAGGATTTTAACAGATCCTCTCTGGCGCTGAATAGACATTAAACCTGTCTGCCCTTATAAATCCTACAACCGTGACCCCGTTTTTCTCTGCTATCTCAACTGCAAGACTGGTTGGAGATGTGCGGCTCGCAACAACAGGTATCTTCCACTTTGCGCATTTTGAGACAATCTCTGAAGACAATCTTCCGCTCGCGAGCATTATCTTGCCCTCAAAAGGCAGATTTTCAAGAATGGCATATCCGATAATCTTGTCAACAGCATTATGCCTTCCTATATCTTCAGCAATGCACAGTATATCCCTGCCATCACTCAGACCTGCGCTGTGAACGCAGCCTGTCTGCTTGTACAGCTCTGATGCATTCTGAAATTTTTTGAACAATGCCTTCAGATCGTCAGCCGCAATTCTGTACGGATCATCGCACTTTTCAAGCTTCAGCCTCTTTGGGAAGGTTATGCCGCCAATGCAGCCGGAGGTTATGACAGCTCCGTCAGATACAACCTCTCCTTCTGCAGGGATGTCAACCAGCACATCCTCTCCATACTCTATGGTCATTCTCTCTGCGCACCATCCGCCGTCGATGATGCTTTCAGTCATGAACATGCCGACAACAAGCTCTCTCACCATAACCGGCGTGCAGTAGAGGCTAAGCAGCTCCTTGCCGTTTACTGACACCCTGAGCCGCCTCTCTATTGCTATAAGATCTTCCTGCTCTGACAATACTGCGCATCGGCTCGAGTCAGCTCCGGACTGTCCATTATTCTTCATTATCATTTTTTTAATAAATCCATTCATCGTCAAATCAGCTCCTTATTTTATCCCGTAGAATGCAGTTATGCCTCAGGATATTATAATCAATATCTGCTCATACCCTGCATAATTTCTTTAGATTTTTGCTATTCTGGCAGCTACAAGCGGCACTCCATCGTCAGTAGCTGGATATGTCAGCGCATTAATTTTTGAAGATGAAAAATGCACCGGCGCAAATAACACTCCCTCAGGCACTTCATCAGAAACAACCGCCCTGGCAACAGCAGACCCTCTCTTTGAGGAGACCTCAACAAAGGTATCCGGCTCAATTGACAGTCTTGCAGCATCTATGCTGTTTATCTGAATGTACGGGTCAGAAACAATAGCATCCAGATTCCGAGAGAGCATTGAAAATGCCCCTGAGTGCTGAAGGATAGTTGATGCAACCAGTATAAATGGATACTGGTCATCCGGCTCTTCAACAATCCTAAGGTCAGCAGGAACAAACTCCTGCTCTCTGTTACAGGTTTCCAGCCTTGCCATAAATGCTGATGTCCTTAGCAAGGCCTCCATGCTAACAGCTTCGAAGGTCAGATAATCAGCACTTTTGTCCATCTTTTTTATCAGCATGGAGAATACTTCCCAGTCAGGCTTTGCATCCCCGGGCGCTCTGCATATATTGTCAAGCTTCTGGATATTGCCTGTTGCAGAGATAAAATGCCCTTCTTTTTCTGACCAGGCTGCTGCAGGAAGCACAACATCAGCCATTTTGGCGGTATCAGTCATGAATATATCCTGCACAACAAGCAGATCAAGCTTTTTAAGATTATCTTCTATCCTTATTACATCCGGCAGCATCACCAGCGGATCTTCACCCATGATATAAAGCGCCTTCAATGCATCAGGGTTATAAAGCATTTCATGAATATTTTTTCCGTGAGATCCTGACTGAACTCCGGCAGCGATCATGCCCATTGTATTAGAATGTTCAGCAGGCACCTGTATTGATTCAGGTCCGTCGCCCATAAGCCTGGCCATATTTGCAGCAGCAATAAACAGGGAGCTGCTCTTGGTATTTTCTGAAGCACTGGATGTAATTGCAATAATCCTGTTTCCGGATGCAGCATAATCCCTTGCGAGGTTCACAAGTTCTTCAGCAGGGATCCCGATAATTCCTGATACAACCTCAGGAGTGAAATCCATAATGCTGGTGCGCAGCTCAATGAACCCTGCAGCATCTTCAGCAGCCTGCTTGTTGTAAAGCTCCTCTCTTAACAGTACATTGATCATTCCATTTATAAGAGCTGTGCCGCTGCCCGGCTTTATCCTTAGCCAGCTATTGCTGTGGCGGGAAAGCTTTGTCTTTTTCGGATCAGCAACAACCAGCCTTGATCCTCTTCTTTTTGACTCTATGAATCTCAGCCCCCAGACAGGCAGCAATGAAGTGATGTCAGACTCAACCACAAGCATAAAGTCAGCAGACAACGGAGCATCCCACGAAACAGGCTTTAGCCTCTGTCCAAATACTGATTCAAAAGCCTTTGATGCCTTCAGATACCCGAGATGGGCTGCTGAATCCACATTGCTGCTCTGAACATGCTCCCTGATAAATTTCTGGAGCATGAAGTTATCTTCTACTGTGCAGCGCTGGGAGCCTATCGCGCCCACTTTTTCAGCGCCATGCTCTGAAGTTATTTTGGAAAGTCTTTTTGAGATAAATTCTAAAGCCTCATCCCACGAGACCTCTTCAAAAATATCGGTTGCGCTGTTTGAGCTGCATGAGCTGTTATTTAATATCTCCCTTCTTATTAAAGGGCTGGTGAGCCTTTCAGGTGAACTGATATAGTCAAATCCATACCGTCCTCTGCTGCAGAGGTTTCCATCATTCTGCCCCCTGCCCTGCACTCCCTTTGCCCTGACTATCTTTCCTTCACGAATTCCAAGAGTAGTTATGCAGCCGCATCCACAGTACGGGCACGGCATATCATGGTCATCAAGATACCATGCCCTTGAGACATGCCTGTAATTGCCGCTGTTTCGAGCGCCTACCGGACAGATATCCACACACTGACCGCAGAATTCACAGCTGAGCGTCTCTTCAAAGGCAGCACTCACCTTTGTTTTGAATCCCCTGTCTATCAGCTCTATTGCCCCAACTCCCTGGTGCTCAAAACAGACCTTTACACACTTACCGCAAAGAATACATCTATTTGTATTGCTTTGAATAAGCGGGGCATCAAGTCTTTCAGGGTCCTTCTTTTTTTTGCCTGAAAACCTTCCTTCTGCTGCTCCATATTTAAAGGCCAGATCCTGCAGGTCACACTCCCCGGCCTTGTCGCAAATCGGGCATTCGAGCGGATGATGTACAAGCAGCAGCTCCAGTACAGTCCTTCTTGCAGACACCACTTTGGGGGTTTCAGTATAGACCTCCATGCCTTCCTGTACAGTAGTAGTGCATGAGGTGACAAGTTTGCGCCCGCCTTTTATATCAACAAGACAGAGTCTGCATCCGCCATAAACCTCGAGTCTCTTGTCATAGCAGAAGTGAGGGATATATATTCCATTGTCAAGGGCTGCCCTGAGTACAGTAGTGCCCTGTTTAGCCTCAACAGGAATGTCATTTATTGTAAAACTTATCATCTTTTCTTCTTTCATTATTGTCACGGATCAGGCAGTCTCAACAGTCTGATGATCAGCGTCGGTTGTCTGTTCCTTCTCCTCCTTCTTTCCAAGCTCCTCTCTCATGCTTCTTGGCCCTATCTTTACAGAGTCAAATTTACATGTTTCATAACAGACCCTGCACTGTATGCACATATTCTGATCAATTTCATGGGGCTTCTTCTTCTCTCCTGATACAGCCTTTTTAGGGCATGCCCTTGCGCATGCGCCGCAGCCAATGCATTTTTCCTTGTCAATATAGAATGTGCAGAGATCCTTACATACTCCTGTCTTGCACCACTTTTCATTTATATGCGACTCATATTCATCTCTGAAATACCTGATAGTTGTCAATACCGGATTAGGTGCTGTCTGTCCAAGTCCGCAGAGCGAACTCTCTGTTATATCCTGTGACAAATTCTGTAGCAGCTCTATATCGCCTTCCCTGCCTTTGCCTTCAGTAATTTTTGTGAGGAGGTCAAGCATTACTGTGGTGCCAATTCTGCATGGCGTGCATTTGCCGCACGATTCATCAGCAGTGAATTCAAGAAAGAATTTTGCCACATTCACCATGCAGTTGAAGTTATCCATAACAACCATGCCGCCTGAACCCACAATAGCACCTGTCTGCACAATATCTTCATATGTAACAGGCGTATCAAGAAGCGACTCAGGCATACAGCCGCCAGAAGGACCGCCAAGCTGGACAGCCTTAAACTTCCTTCCCCTTGGTATGCCGCCGCCTATGTCGTATATTATCTGCCTCAAGGGAATGCCCATCGGCACTTCAATCAGTCCTATATTATTTATTGCGCCGCTCAATGCAAATACCTTTGTGCCTGCTGATTTTTCTGTGCCCATTGTCCTGAACCAGTCAGCGCCTTTCAGGATTATCATTGGTATGTTTGCGTATGTTTCGACATTATTCAGCACTGATGGCTTGCCCCAGAGCCCTTTTTGAGCAGGGAATGGAGGCCTTGGGGTCGGCATGCCGCGTTCACCCTCTATCGAACGCATAAGAGCTGTCTCTTCACCGCAGACAAACGCTCCTGCACCTAAATATACTTCAATATCAAGACAGAAGTCTGTACCGAGTATGTTATCGCCGAGCAGCCCATATTCCTTTGCCTGGGCTATAGCTATTCTGAGCCTCTGGACTGCCAGGGGATATTCAGCTCTCACATATATAAAACCCTTGTTTGCGCCTATTGCCTTTGCACCGATGAGCATACCTTCAAGCAGCACATGAGGATCTGCTTCCATTATGCTTCTGTCCATAAATGCGCCTGGGTCGCCCTCGTCTCCATTGCAGAGAATATACTTTTGAGCGCCTTCAACTTTGGCGCAGAGCTCCCACTTGAGTCCGGTCGAAAACCCGGCTCCACCCCTGCCTCGCAGACCTGAACGCTTCATCTCGTCAACAATCTGCTCAGGAGTCATCTGGGTTATCGCTTTGGCAGCAGCCTGATATCCGTCTCTTGCAATATATTCGTCTATCTTTTCAGCATCAATAAGCCCCTTGTTTCTGAGCGCTCGCAGAACCTGAAGGCTGAAAAAAGGAATATCCCGCATAAGCGGAATAATCTTCTTCTTTACAGGTTCTTTATAAAAAAGCTTCTCTACAGGCCTGCCTTTTATAAAGTGCTCTTCAACAATCAGAGGTATATCATCAACTTTAACTTTCTGATAAAAAATATCTTCAGGATAAATTGTCATGACAGGGCCCTGCGCGCAGAATCCATTGCAGCCTGTAAGAACAACATTCACCTCATCCTGAAGTCCTCTTTTATTGATCTCCTCAACCATTGCATCGCGCAGCTTCAGGCTGCCGCTGGCTATGCAGCCAGTGCCTCCGCATAACATTACGCTTATTCTGTGTGTCTTCATTATCTCAGCTCTCCGATTCGCATGACGGCTCGCTCTCTCTGGCAGCAATATACTGCTGTACCGGGGATCCGTTTAAAACATGCTCTCTGAATATCTTTTTTATGCTCTCAGAGTCAAGTCCGCCATATACCACCGGCTCCTGTCCAGAGATCTCAACAGTTGCCATGGGTTCCTTGCCCGATACGCCTGAGCTGCCCGAAGCATTGGCAATGACATCATTGACCCTGCTCTGATGAATTTCATCAAGAAGCGCCAGCATGACTGATCTTGCTCCGGCAGCAATGCCGGATGTGCCCATATGCACTGTAACAGTGGCGCGCTGTCCGCCTTCCCTGATAGTGAACACGGATTTATATGATTCCTTTATTTTTTTGAGATCATCAGCAGCGAGTTTTGGCATCTACAACCTCCAGGCTTCCTGCAAGCTCTTTTATTCGAATTGCTTAAGCAGATTCATGACATCCTTTGCATGCACATCACCGAATGTCTCCTTGCCCACCACCACAACAGGAGCAAGGCCGCATGCACCCAGGCATCTTACAGTCTCAAGAGAAAATTTCTTGTCTTCTGTCATGCCCCCTACATCAAGCTTGAGCTCTTCAGCTATCTTTTTTACTATTTCATCAGCACCCTTGACATAACACGCAGTACCCAGACATACCCTGACATTGTGTCTGCCCTTGGGCTTCATGGTGAAGAATGAATAAAATGAGACAACTCCGTGAACCTCGCTCTCGGGGATACCGAGTCCTGATGCTATGCGTTTAAGCACATCAACAGGAAGATACCCTATCAGCTCCTGAGCCTCCTGAAGAACAGGGATCAATGCTCCCTGCCTTGTTTTATTCTTTTTGATTATCTCATCCAGCCCTGTAAGCATATCCGGAGTTATATCGGAACAGCAGGAGCGTCCGGACGCAGAATCTGAAGCAGCCTTTTTCACTTCTGCAATAAGTTGATTATATGCTATTGGGGCCTTCAGAAAATTCCTTGCTCCAGCAGCCACAACAGCCCTTAATGACTCCTGAGAAGGCATATCAGAAGCAGCAACTATCCTCATAGATGGTCTTACACCTCTTGCTGTGCGGATAAAACTTACAGCATCAGCATAACATTCAGGAATGTAAACCAGCATCAACGCATAATCGTTAACATTAAGCATTGCTTCCGCTTCTGCGGGGCTGGTGCGGTAGTCAACAGCATATCTCTCTGAATTTAAAACAGATTCAGAGTTTTTAAGCATTGATTTATCATTATCAACAACGAGAATTTTTATATCCATTGATTCCTCCAGGAATTTTAAAAATAACACAATAGCATAAAAACATAAATGCTTTAATAAATCTATTAAAAATTCAAATGAATTTATAAGTCAATATCATAAATGACCAAACACCATATATATATTACGACATTTCTGTTTTTTCTTGACCCGAATGTGCTGAAGCAATATAATCAACTCTTATGGGTATTATCAAATGCATAGGCAACACTCCCATGGCATGCATCGAGAACATTAACCCCAACCCCAATGTTACTCTGCTGGCCAAGCTTGAGGGCGCAAACCCGGGTGGCTCTGTCAAGGACAGAACCGCCCTTTACATGATTGAACACGCAGAGAAAAATGGCAGCCTCACAAAAGACAGGATAATACTTGAAGCAACTTCAGGCAATACAGGCATTGGCCTGGCAATGATCGCTGCTGCAAAAGGTTACAGGGTAAAATTAACAATGCCGGCCTGTGTTAGCATCGAACGCAGACGCATTCTCGAAGCATTTGGAGCAGAGATACTGCTGAGCCCGTCTGACGAAGGCACGGACGGAGCCATCAAACTTGCAGCCAGCCTGTTTGAAGCTGAACCTGAAAGATATTTCATGCCCAACCAGTTTGACAACCCTGTTAATCCGCTTGCGCACTACGAAACAACAGGAGCAGAAATCCTCGAACAGACAAACGGCAGGATTACTCATTTTATAGCAGGCATAGGCACATCAGGCACCATTATGGGAGCAGGAAGAAGACTCAAGGAGTTTAACAGCAGCATTAAAATTATCGGAGCTGAACCCACAATAAAACACAGGATACAAGGCCTGAAAAACATGTCAGAAAGCATTGTGCCAAAAATATTTGACCCGACAATGCTTGATGAGAGAATTATTGTTAATGATGATGAAGCATTCAACACAACACGGATGCTCGCGATTAAGGAAGGGCTCTTCCTCGGCATATCGAGCGGAGCCGCAATGCACATTGCCATACAAATGTCGGGTGAGCTGAAAGAAGGGACTATTGTTGTGCTTTGCCCTGACAGGGGCGACCGCTATCTCTCAACATCGCTTTTTGCTTCGGTCTGCGGCAAATGCCCGCCCTGATATAAGTCAGGAAATAGTCTGCGGAGACATATTGTGCGGTAAACATTGAGGGGCCTTTATGCTCAAAAGAATGCGGATCTTTCCCAGGATATTTTCAGACGGTCTGAGGCTGATTCTAAAAAGCTTTGGTGATTTTTTTCGTGACAATGGCATTATGCTTGCCGGCTCAATATCCTACTTTTCGATGATGGCTCTTATACCTCTCTGCCTTTTTATTATCACTCTTTTCGGTTATTTTCTTGGAAACGACACTGAACTGCTTAAATATTTTTCATCAAAACTTATCAATTTTTTTCCAAAAGCAACTTCTGAAATTGCAAGCCAGCTGCAGAAAATAATCACATATAAAAAAATTGGGCATATCAGCATTCTTATTTACGGACTGCTCTCTTTTCAGCTTTTATCAGCACTTGAAACAGCAACAAACTCCATATTCAAGACAGAGAAAAAAAGACACTTCGCATTGTCATTTATTCTGCAGGTATTAATTCTGACACTGATAGCAGTGCTTATTGTGATGTCCTTCGGAGCAACTTCAGCAATATCCCTGCTTACAGAGCTGAAAGACTATTTCCCTCATATTAAAATAAGTGCCTTCACAAAATTCGTTATCAAATATATCGTGCCATTTGTACTGATAACCCTGTCAGTAGCTGTCATGTATATACTGCTTCCGGTCCGAAGGGTCAAGATATCGAGCGCGCTGAAAGGGGCTTTTTTTACAGCAGTAATGTACGAGACAGCTAAAAACCTGTTCACTTTTTATGTTGCAAAAGCAACGCATCTCGGCACTGTTTATGGCCCGCTTTCTGCATTCACCATATTTCTCCTGTGGGTCTACTATTCAGCATCAATCTTTCTTACAGGCGCAGAGCTGGTTCACAATATAGAGAACAGGCAGGTCAGGTGAACAGTTCAGATCTCCTGCTTGCCTGTTGAATCAAATTTCAGACATTCTACTTCTGATGAATTAAGCACGGCATCAGAAGGCATTCCATTTGTTTTGAACCCCATTGCCCGGCATCCATAGCGGAACTTTTTATCCCATGTGATATAAAAATGCCTGCACTTAAAACAGTTAATGCTGCTCTTGAGCTTCTGTTGCCTCTTCATTTTACTCAACCTGCAATTCGTTCATGCCCTGCTGCAGGCATCTTAACTGTTTATAAAGTTCAGACTGGGTAATGCCATGCATGTGTTTAAAGCTGTCGGTATCCAAATCAAAAGACCGGTTGTTTCTGAGGCTCGAAAATCTGAACCGCACATCAGGAAAGCAAACAATGAGAGCAGCTATTGTCGAGCCAATATCGCCGGGAGTAATGCAGGCCAGCTTCATGACAGCTTCAACCAGGGTGCCGGAGGATTTTTCTGAAGTAATATTCAAAGATCCACCTGCATCCTGCACTGCCTTGAGCAGCAATGGGATCCCGAGCCCTGAATTTTTCTCATTCTGCTCATATGATGCAGACATGGCTGCCTTTATGCTCCTGCTGTTCATGCCTCTGCCATTGTCCTTTACAGCAAATCTGAACATACCATCTGAAGCATTCTCTTCAATGCTGACAGAAACATCGGTTGCTCCGGCCTTCAGGGAGTTCATCACTATATCCAGAATATGCAGGGAGATATCCTTCATCAGACGCCTAAGGCATAATATCCGGCTGTCTTTCCCTCAGAACTCTTGCTATCTCCAGAAAACTGGGGGCATTCAGTCTGAATATTGTGGTCTGCCTGCCTATATCATTAAGCTCATGTGCATCTGAAGAACGAACCCATGGAATGGATCTGTAAGCAGAAAATTTTCTCAGTGCAGCTGTCTGAGGGGTTGCTGCAGATATCTCGAGTGCCTCAAAAAAGAGGGCGGAAGGCACCTCTCCAAGCTCGGAAATCACACTCATAAAACTTCTGTCAATATGGCTTGCTATAACAATGCCGCCTATTTGATGCGTCTTTTCAACAACTTCATTAAGAGTAAGCCCTGACCACATGTAGTCATAGCTGTTATTCTTTATAGCACCAAAGATGCTGTCCTGGTCAATAAGGCTCAAAAAATTGCCGCTGCCCATCCTTGCTGACTCCCTTTGTTTGTGCCTCATATGAATAATGGATTCAAGTGCGCGCGCCTTCTGAGGAGTTTCAAACAAAGCAAGAACATGCGCGCCTTCTGTAGTTGTAACCTCTATTGACGGCAGGACGGTTATGCCTGCCTTCTGACCTTCAGAAAATACATTGTCAACATTCTCTGCTGTGTTGTGGTCAGAAACAGCTATTATGTCTATTCCCAGCGTAACAGCCCTGTCCACTATGCTCACAGGCAGCATCTCTGGCATTGCGCATGGCGACGCTGATGTGTGTATATGCAGATCTGCTCTGTATTGATGCATACATTCCCCCGAAACCGTGCAAGACAAGCATAAAAACATTAATTGCATAATAATGACTTCAGCACCTTATATTACTAAAAAATATTACAGTTGCAATGCATTGTCAAGCTGAAAGCCTTGTATATTTGAATTTAGGCTGTCTAAATGGTAGTATACATTGTCGTTTTTTCCGGCACACTTATTAAGTGTATTCATTCTTCACAAACAAAAAATAAAAAAAGAGAACGAAATGGCAGACATCCATCCCTTCAACGGCATCCGTTACGACAGCACCAGGGTATGCGGCAACGATGTTGCTGCACCGCCTTACGACATCATATCAGAGCAGCATAAGGAATCGCTCTATGAAATGAGTCCTTACAACATTGTTCGTGTTGATTTTGGCAAGGAACTCGCTGGTGACAATGAAAAGAACAACAGGTACACCAGGGCAGCAAATGAGCTTCAGCAGTGGCTCAGCAAAGGCATTCTTATCAAAGACAACGAGCCTTCAATCTATGCATGCAGAATATCATATCGTATTGACGGAGCAGACAAAAACCTGACAGGAATTTTCTGTCTTGTAAAAATAACAGAGCTGGGCAGCGGTGTTTACCCTCATGAGGCTACCCACTCCAAGCCAAAAGAGGACAGGCTCAACCTTATGCGCTTCTGCAGAGGCAACATCAGCCCTGTCTATTCTCTTTACAACAGTCCTGGCAAGATAACCTCTGAAATTGTCAACAATATGGATACAGAACCGGTATTTTCAGCAAAAGATCATGATGATGCCCTGCATTCTCTATACAAAATATCCGATCCAGCGGTAATCAGCAAAATACAGGCTGAGCTGTCAGAAAAACCTCTGTTTATTGCTGACGGACATCATAGATATGAGGTCGCTCTGGAATACAAAAAGGAAATGGACAGGAAACATGGCGCAAGCAGCGGCTCATCAGAAAGCAACCCATGGGATTATGTGCTGATGTTTCTTGCCAATATGTCTGATGAAGGAATAACTGTACTTCCAACTCACAGACTGATAAAAGGCCTGTCAGACAAACAGGCTGTTCTTGAAACCATATCAGAGCACTTTGCTTATGAGAGCATACCATCATCCACAACAGGCAAAGAGATGACCCTGCTTCTTAAAGAATCCGGTAAAAACTCCTTTGGTTTGTGTCTTAACAGCAGCAATGATCTTTTTATTCTTAAATACAAGGGAGCAGAGCTGCAGGATATACATGAAGCACTCAGAAATCTTGATGTGGTAGTGCTGCATGAGCAGCTGTTGAAAAGAGATCTCGACATAACAGAAATATCGTATGAAATGGATCCTGGCAAGGTTATCGACATGGTCAAAAACAGCGGATTCGATGCTGCGCTGATACTTAATCCAACAGATGTGTCTGATGTGGAGCGCATCGCACTGTCTGGCCTCAGAATGCCTCCGAAATCAACATACTTTTATCCCAAACTGATGACAGGGATGGTAATAAACAAATTTGACTCTTAAAAAAAGGAGGAACATATGGCTTTCAAGGTGGCAATAAACGGCTTCGGCAGGATTGGCAGGAACTTTTTAAGAACCAGCAAAGGATGCACAGACTTCGAGATTGTCGCAATAAACGATTTAACAGACTCAAAAACACTCGCCCACCTGCTCAAGTACGATTCAGTACATGGAGTATTCAATGCAGAGGTTTCAGCAACAGAAAACAGCATAAAAATTGACGGCAAAGAGATTAAGGTGCTCGCTGAGAAAGCGCCGGAGAACCTCCCATGGAAAGAGATGGGGGTTGACATTGTAATAGAGTCAACCGGACTCTTCACTGAAAAAGCAAAGGCTTCAAAACATATAGAGGCAGGCGCAAAATGGGTAATAATATCAGCCCCTGCAAAAGATGAAGACATCACAGTATGTCTTGGTGTAAACGAGGAAAAGCTTGACCCTTCAGTTCATAAAATAATATCAAATGCATCCTGCACAACCAACTGCCTGGCTCCGGTGGCAAAGGTGCTGAATCAGGAGTTCGGAATAGTCAGGGGGCTTATAACAACAATCCACTCTTATACAAATGATCAGCGAATACTTGATCTGCCTCACAAAGACCTGAGAAGGGCAAGGGCTGCGGCAGTATCCATGATACCTACAACAACCGGCGCTGCCAAGGCAGTAGGTCTTGTACTTCCTGAACTAAAAGGCAAGCTTGATGGCATGGCTGTCAGAGTGCCGGCACCTAATGTATCCGTAGTGGATCTGGTTGCAGAACTCAGCAAAGACGCAACAGCAGATGATGTTAATGCTGCTCTCAAAAAAGCTGCTGACGGCCCCATGAAAGGCATTCTGCAGTATGTTACTGAACCTCTTGTATCCATTGACTTCAACGGGAATCCGCACTCATCAATGGTTGACTCATCTTTGACCAAAGTGCTCGAAAAAAGGATGGTCAAAGTAATAGCCTGGTATGACAATGAGTGGGGATACAGCACCAGACTCAGAGACCTTATAAGCTATATAGCCAAAAGGGGGTAGGAGATGGCGAGAAAAAACGGCATCGAGATGGACATCAAGGGCGTGCTTACAAAGCTGACTATTGAGGATCTGCCGATAAAAAACAAAAAGGTCTTTATCAGGACTGACTTCAATGTACCTCTTGATGACAACCTCAAGATTACTGATGACCGGAGGATACGCTCCAGCCTTCCTACAATAAACTATGCTATTGATGAAGGAGCAAAGGTCATACTCGCCTCACACCTCGGCAGGCCAAAAGGAAAGGTTGATCCAAGATTCAGCATGGCCCCTGTTGTAAAAAGACTCCAGAGACTGCTCAACAAGGAAGTGCTCTTTGCACCTGACTGCATTGGTTCACAGGTCGAAGGTCTTGTGAACAAGATGAAAGAAGGCGATGTACTGCTTCTTGAAAATCTGAGATTTCATGCAGAAGAGGAGAAAAACGATGAGGAGTTCTCCAGGGCACTGTCAAAACTTGCCGACTATTTTATAAATGATGCCTTTGGGGCTGCTCACAGAGCGCACTCTTCAATAGTGGGAATACCAAAATTTCTGCCGTCAGCAGCCGGCTTTCTGCTTAAAAAAGAGATCGAATACCTTAAGGGAGTTGTCGAAAGCCCCGTAAGACCGCTTGTAGCAATACTTGGCGGAGCAAAGGTATCGGGCAAAATTGGAGTGCTGGAAAACCTTGCAAAAAAAGTGGACAAGGTCATTGTTGGCGGAGGGATGGCTTTCACCTTTCTAAAGGCGATGGGCTATGAGATAGGCGAATCCATGGTAGAAGCGGATATGCTCGAGATGGCTGCCACGATCATAGACGATCTAAGAAAGAACAATGTGAAGTTCTATCTGCCTGTTGACTGCGTAATAGCCCAGAGTATAGAGCCCGGAGCAGAGACAAAAATAGTAACATCACAGGAAATACCAAAAGGATGGCGCGGACTTGATATAGGTCCGGCTTCCGTAAAACTATTTTCTGAAGCGCTCCAGAATGCCAAATCCATAATATGGAACGGACCAATGGGTATTTTTGAAGTGGACGCATTCTCAAGAGGCACAATCGCCATTGCTCACGCAGTAGCTGATGCCTATGCATTGACAATAGTCGGAGGCGGAGACACAGACTATGCCATCCACAGAGCTGGCGTAAGCGATGCGATTACTTTCATATCAACAGGCGGCGGAGCATCTCTACAGCTATTGGAAGGCAAAGACCTGCCCGGCATATATTCACTTAGCGATAAAAACCAATAAAAAAAAAGGCCCTGCCATGAGGCAGGGCCTTAATAAGCTGATTTCTCTTTTATCCAACCATCTCGAGTTCAGATTCGCATATCTTGTGAGGAAGCCTCTCGTTTGAACAGGAGAGCAGTCCTCTTTTCATCTCGATAATTGATGGGTTTTTACTGTTGAAAATACCGATAAGGTAATTGGCAGCTACCTCAGGCTTGATCAGATCTCCACAAGTAAAAATATCAACAGCCGCAAAACCATACTCCGGCCAGGTGTGTATAGACAGATGCGACTCTGCTATTACAACCATGCCGCTGATGCCGAACGGATTGAACTCATGGAATGAAACATCAATGATTGTGGCCTTGGCTTCCTTTGCTGCAGAAACAAGCGCTTCTTTTACTTTGGTGAGATCCTTCAAAATATCGGGATTGCAGTCCCTCAATTCCACCAAAAGATGGGTACCTAAAGCATACAATTCCCTACCCCCCTCAGTTTAGAATCGAAGAAGCCGTCAGCTCCTTACAAGGAGTTAATAGTACAGCAAGAGGTCCGGCCTTGTCAATCACTATTTCAGCAGCCTGCCCATTGCCGCATCAACGCCTGTCTGCAAGAATTATAACAGAACAGCCCTTTGGAATCTATAAGATTTTTTGCTTGGACAAAAAGCCTTTCACACATAAAAACCAGCATAAGGCTGCAACACCGATCAACACCACACAGAATCTGATATAATAAGACCTTCATTAATCTTTATTTAATAACTCAAATGATTAAATTTAACTCAGATACAGAAATTAAAAGATTAGACCACAGGCTAATTTATTACTGTCTTTTAGCCATATTCTTCTTTTTACCCTTAGCAACATCACCTGCTGTTATAGCATCCTCTCTCGCAATCGGCATTTGGCTGATTTCAGGCAGCTTTATCAGAGACAGACATAAATGGATAAGGCAAAACTGGACAATCCCAGTAACCGCATTTATGATCCTAACAATCATAGGGTTGCTATGGACTAACAATATGACATATGGACTTGAAATAGTATCAAAATCTCGCTACTGGCTATTGGCATTCATTGTAGCTTCATTACCTACAAATGAAAAAATATTCAGACAATATATAACAGCATTTGTAGCAGGTCTTTTAGTACTATCTGCCTTTTCTATTTTAACTTACTCGGGATTTGTTTCAACTGCCACTAAACTGCCGACAATATTTTCAGGCAAATCAATAACAGCATCTCTCTTTCTTGTTCTCGGCATTCTTTTTCTTTCCTTTGAATATAAGTTGCACAACCAGCTAAAACACCGACTTATTATAATCAGCCTCATCTTTATCCTATTTTTTGCATTATCTATATGTGGCGGAAGAATAGGTCATGTGGCTTTTATACTATTGTCTCCGTGGGTCATATTTAACATGTTAAAGGATAAAGGCATTTTGAAGATATCCCTTTTGTACATTATTTCTGTGGCACTACTTATGGCTTCGCCAACTGTACAGGAAAGAGCATGTCTGGCTGTAAAAAATATTGAGGACAATGAAATTAACTCATCAATAGGAATAAGACTGCACCAATGGGAAAGCGGAATAAAAATATTCACAAAGAATATTTTATTGGGAGTCGGCTCAGGCAGCTATTCAACTGCAATGACTGATTATAAAAAACCAGGAATGGATCCGATAAATATTAATCCCCCACACCCTCACAACAGCTATATTTACATAGGAGCAAGCTACGGCATAACTGGATTGATGATTTTTTTGTGGCTTGTTTATACAATAATAAAAAATGGATGGAACAAACGAATTTCAATTCTTGGACAATCTATTATTGGTTATAGCCTCATATTCTGCATAGGTAGTTTAACGGATACACTAATATTGTCCGTATCTCACGCTCCACTATTAGCTCTTTTAACAGGGATTGGAACCAAAGAAAATGAATAATAAAATTGATATCTCAGTAGCGATTATCACTAAAAATGAAGAGAAAAGGCTACATGAATGCCTTAAATCAGTTCAGTTTGCAAATGATATTATTGTTGTTGATTCTGGCAGCACAGACAATACTGTTGAAATCGCAAGATCATTCGGGTGTCGTGTTTATGTAGAAGAATGGAAAGGCTACGGTCCACAAAAAAACAGCGCCATACAAAAAAGTAAAAACGAGTGGGTATTAGTCCTTGATGCTGATGAAAATATTCCCGTTGAAACACAAAAAAAGATTATAACTGTGCTAAAAAATCCAAAGGCTGATGCTTACAGTTTTTCGAGAAAAACTTTTTTTCATGGCAAGTGGATAAGACATTGCGGATGGTGGCCTGATAAGATTGTACGGCTTCTCAGGAAAAGCAAGGGTTCATTTCAGCGTCAAATTCATGAGTCGTGGGCAACAGAAGGATCAGTAGCGCATATTGATGCCTTTATTAACCACAATAGCTTTGAAAACTATTCAAACATGCTCAAAAAACTGGATGAATATTCTACTGCAACTGCTTATGAACTCCATCAAGCAAACAGAAAAGTCTTGCCAACAACTCCCATACTAAGAGGACTCTGGACATTTTTCAGAATATATATTATCAAACTTGGTTTTTTGGCTGGACTTGACGGGTTAGTTATTGCCTTAACCAATGCAGGTGGAACTTTTTTCAAATATGCAAAATTGTATGAACTTCAGAAGGATAATAAATATATTGAAGAAAAATAACAGATATTTTAAGTTCTTATACCTTGAAGCATTGTTAGATAAAAACCCTACTTATCAGATATCTTCGCACTCAATTAACTAACAGCCAAGCCCCTTGCGCCTCTCCTTAATCGACCTTTCATATGACAGAAAGGTCTGGTGAGCGGTCTCGTCCCAGGTGATTTGTTCAACAAGACTAAGTCCCCGACTGCTATACTCCCTGCGCAGAATTGGATCCTGCAGTATCCGCAGGGCATCAGCCAATTCTATTTCATCTTCTGGATCATTCAGTAAAACCGCCTCACCATGCTGCATATGCTCAGCTACTCCTGTAATCTGTGCATTGGAAACAACAACCGGCAGTCCGCAAGCCATTGCTTCAAGTGGTGCCATTGGACAAGGGTCAGACAGTGTAGGCAAAACATACAAATCACTAGCTTCATATATTGATTTTACATCACTCACCATCCCTGCAAAATGAACTTTATCCTTTATCCCTAAACATAGAGCCATATTTAAAAAAGATTTAGAATTGCCGCCTCCTGCTACAAGCAGACGCAAGGGGCTTCCTTTCAATAATCCCATGGCTTTAATGAGAGTGCCAAGCCCTTTGCGTTCGAATTCAGTACCCACAAAACAAACAACAAGATCATCCTCTTTCAGCCCAAACCTTTTGCGGGCAGATATTTTGTCATACTCAGAAACTGGAGAGAACTTATCAAGATCAACCCCTGGGTATGCAATATCAAAATCAGTTTCATTCAGCGGATAGTGGTTAATCACATCTTTCATGACATGTTGCGAAACAGCGAGGAAACGCCGGCCTGCAACTTTTCTGAACTGTTTCGCCTCCTGACATAAATAATAGGTATTCCTAGGACTAAGTCCATGTGTCGTACTTTTCCACCAATATGCAAGAGTTGACAGTCCCCCTAAATACCCTCCTTTAAATGTTGGACAATGAATTGTGAACACATCAAAATCATTTACCCTCTCATGGCTGTGAATAACATCAAAAGAACTGCGGAGGTTGGCGGTCTGAAGCGAAAAATGCATCTGATTTATATAGCGCGGTTTTTGAGCTATTCGCGACAATTTATGAAAAATAATTCCAGGAGGCTCTATCCCTATTTCCTGGGCAAACACATGCAGTTCACATTTTTTTGCGAGGCGACTTGCTACCTCAACAGCATATCTCTCTGCTCCGCCAGTCGTCACAAAACAGCGTATCAGCATAGCAACTTTCATGCTTCTACCTTCAAGTACAGATCAAAGATAGTTGTACATCCAGCAACATAATAATATTTTTTTCTACCCATTCTATTCTTAACAAGCCTCTCATTTTTTCATATTAAAACTGAAACCCAATTGTGTATAATAAACTATGTTACTAAATAAGGGAAATACTACGCCAATCGATTTTGCAAAAAAAATAACTTATAGATTTAAAAACCTTCCTACTGGTGAACAAGAACTAATAAGAGACTTTTTCAGATACAAACAAGATGGTTTTTTCGTAGATGTAGGCGCTAATGATCCAATTATTGAATCTCAAACATATCATCTCGAGCAAATTGGATGGAATGGATTATTGATTGAGCCACTACCCGATTACTGCAATCTCTTAAAAGCCCGCCGTAAAAGCACTATAATTCAATGCGCCTGCTCAAGCCCGGAAAATCATAATAAATCTCTTAACCTTCTATTAGCTGCGGGTCACTCAACGCTAAACTCAAAGCCAATTGCTTTAGGTACAAAAAGTCAAGGATCAATTACTGTAACATGCAGAACATTAGACTCAATCTTGGAAGAAACCAATGCACCTGTTGGGGTCGACTTCATTTCAATTGACATAGAAGGTCATGAAATGGAAATGTTTAAAGGTTTTACATTAAATAAATGGAAACCAAAATTAGTCTTGTTAGAAGATCATGTTACTAACCATAAAAAACATAACCATATGACATCAAATGGGTATCAACTAATTCTTAGAACCGGACTTAATAGTTGGTATGTACCAACAGCAGATTCATACAAGCTATCTTTAAATTCTAAACTTGAGTTTATCAGAAAATACTGGTTAGGGCTTTTACTAAGAAAAATAAAATACTTTAGATAACAGAAATACTAAGTAAAACCATCTCTCTAATAGCTGAAAAATTATAGTGCCTTAATATGTTTATCTACTCCATTATTACAATAATATCGACTGCTCTCTTCGGCTTTTTTCAGCAAAGCAGTATTTTTCTCTAAATTAGCCCTATCATAATGTTCATGGAAAAGGTGGTAACAGGCGCATCGAAATTTTATATCCAGTCTTTTTATTCCAAGCTTATATAGCCTGACAACAAGCTCGGAATCTTCCTTGCCCCATCCTTCAAAATCCTCATTAAACCCGTTTACGGAAATAAAATCACTTTTATACAAACTCATATTACAACTTCGTATACCTCTAAGCTTCTGTGAAACTCTTACTAATGGGAAAGGCAGCCTTAAACAATTTGTAATATTTGAAGCTTCATTCTTTAAACTTAATTTAAGTAACTGAAAAAATCCAGGCATACTTTGAACAGTCAGCGAATTCGATATGCTGGGACCAAGTAGCACCCTGTGTCCCTGTATCAAGAAACCTTTCTCTCGATGCTCGACATGATCCTTCACAAGGTATTTTGTTGGCATTGAATCATCGTCACAAAATATCAGGTAATCTCCTTCAGACTCAGCAGCTGCCCTGTTTCTTATTGAAGCAGCTCTAAATCCTTTGTCTTCATGCCAGACATGTTTTATAGCCACAGGCGATGTTGCTGAAATATTTCTTATCATTTCCGCAGTCTCTTGTGTTGACCCGTCATCAGCAATAACAATTTCATCAGGCAGTCGAGTCTGCCTGAGATAGCCTGAAATTACCTTTTTAAGGTAGTGCGGCCTGTTATATGTACTTATTATCACTGATACTTTCATGCTGGAGAAACCTCAAATGAGTTTGTGTTAAAGTATATTTTACCTTAATTGGAAAATTATTATGAATAGAACACTTGATGATATTTTAAGGAATTATACTGCTGCCGGCTGGCAGCATGATTTTTTTATACTGCTTCAACTTTCACGCCCTTATATCTGGCGTATGATTGCTGCTGTATTATGCAGCCTCGTGCTTTCCGGTATCAACGGTGCAATAGCATGGCTTGTAAAACCGGCTCTCGACACTTTATTCGTAGATAAAATGACTAATATGCTCTACTTACTGCCTGCTGGTGTCATCTGTCTATTTCTGCTCAGGGGCATATTCACCTTTTTTGCGAACTATCTTATGGGCTCCATAGGATCCAAAATGATCCGCTTTATCCGTCATGAAATTTATGAAAAGCTCCTCAAGCTGCCACACTCTTTTTATACTAAATCCTCGACCGGCTCCATAATCTCAAAAGTACTTAATGACATTGATGTACTTAAAGGCACTGTGGCCTTTACAATCAAGGACATGTTTGTTGAAGGCGGCACTGTTGTTGTACTTGCTGCTGTTGCCATATACAGGAGATGGGATCTTGCCCTCCTCTCATTCATTGTCATTCCACTTATTATCTATGGCATAGCGTCTCTTGGCAAAAGGATGAAGAAAACAAGCCTCCAGACACGAATACTTATATCAAGAGTGACAACTATCCTGCATGAGAGCCTGCAAGGGATGAAGATAATTAAAGCCTTCGCAATGGGCAAAGAAATGAGCAAGCGATATGGCAACACTCTTGCAGAGCATTATAGAAACACCATGCGCGAGACAAGAATTACCGAGTTTTCTTCTCTCATTGCTGAAGTGCTCGGAGGAATCGGTATAGCTGTAATTCTTTTTTACGGAAGCAGTCTGATAGCTTCAGGAGAAATGAGCGCGAGCACATTCTTCTCTTTTGTTGCAGCTATATTGATGATCTATACGCCTCTGAAACGATTGAGCAGAGTGCATAATAACTTCCAGCAGGCAAGAAATATAATCGACAGGATCAGGGATATCATGCTGGAGGAGACAGAGCGGGAAGGCGGCATAGAGAAAGAGATAAAAGGTGAAATTTTAATTAGAAATGTCTCCTTTAAATACCCTGAAGCTGCTGACTACGCACTCAAAAATATTGATCTTGAAATTAAACAGGGCGAAATTGTTGCTCTTGTAGGATACAGCGGAGCAGGCAAAAGCACTCTTGCTGATGTTGTTGCAGGATTCTGGGAGCTGAAAGAAGGAGATGTACTTATTGATAATATAAATTTAAAGGAACTGTCTCTTGAGTCGCTTCGCAGCAGCCTTGGCATTGTTACACAGGATGTCGTACTTTTTGATGACACGATAATGGCAAATATTCGCTATGGCAGGCCTGATGCATCTGATGAAGATGTGATAGCTGCTGCAAAAGCTGCATTTGCCCATGACTTTATTACTGAGCAGCCTGAAGGATACGCCTCTCAAACAGGCGAGCGTGGACTCAAGCTATCAGGCGGTCAGAAACAGAGAATCACAATTGCGAGGGCGATACTTAGAAACCCTTCAATTCTTATTCTTGATGAAGCAACTTCATCTCTCGACATTGAGTCAGAACATCATGTTCAGAAGGCGCTCGAAACGCTGATGCAGAACAGGACAACAATTGTTATAGCTCACAGATTATCCACAATTCAGAAAGCTTCGAGAATAGTTGTGATGGACAGGGGCAGGATTATTGAACAAGGAACTCATGAAGAGCTGCTCTCCGGAAACAGCACTTACAAGGAACTCTACAAGATGCAGTTTGCCAATAAAGATGTCCAGGGAGGATAAGATGAAACGCTATGGAGAAAAAGCTGTTGAAACAGCCAGATTAGAAATATGGGATAACCCGAACCCTGAGCGTGATTATGAAATAAACATATCCTTTCCTGAGTTCACCTGCTTATGTCCAAGGTCAGGATACCCTGATTTTGCTACTATTGAACTGAAATACATACCAAACAAAAAGATTGTGGAGCTGAAAGCTCTGAAGCTCTACCTTAATTCATTCAGGGATAAACATATCTCGCATGAAGAGGTTACAAACCTTATTTTTTCTGAACTTACCAAACTTCTGAAGCCTCGTTTTTTAGAGGTGACAGGGGATTTTAATCCAAGGGGCAATGTGAAGACGATAGTTCGCGTCTGTTCTAAGCAACGCAGGTCTTAGCTTTTGATATAAAAATCTTCAGTTTTTCATAATCCTTTCTGCCCCTGCTCTTTTCGAGTCCGCTGCTCGCATCCACTCCATAGGGGTTAACCCATGTAATTGCTTTTTCAATATTATCAGCACATAGTCCGCCTGAAAGTATCACATTGCCGTATCTTTTAGCCTCAACAGCTATGTCCCAGTTGAATATCTGCCCAGTGCCGCCGTAAGACTGCGGAGAGTATGCATCAAGCAGATAGGCAGAAACGCTGTATCTGCGGAGCGGTTCAAGGTCTGTAAAGTTCCGCACTCTGAATGCCTTTATCACCTTTGGCCATATTTCGCAAACTTCCGGGCTCTCTTCCCCATGCAGCTGGAGTATGTTGATGCCTGTCATCTCCATTGTCCTCTTCATCTCAGCAGGGTCTTCGTTCACAAAAACCCCTACTGTTGTTATGAATGGAGGCAGAGCAGATATAATCTGCTTCGCCTTTTCAGGATTAATATATCTGGGGCTCTCCTTGAAGAAAATAAACCCCAGAGCATCTGCGCCGTACTCAACAGCAGCAAGCGCATCCTCCGGGGTTGTTATGCCGCATATTTTGACTTTGACCATTTTTCTATATCACAGGCAGTTTCTTCAATGACTCTTCTATAAGTTTAGCAGGATATTCATAATCTTCAAGCTTGCCTGCCATAAAATCAGCATAAGATGATAGATCAAGGTATCCATGTCCGCTCAGGTTGAAGAGTATGCACTTCTCCTTGCCCTCTTCCTTGCAGATCAGCGCTTCATCTATTGCAGCCTTTATCGCGTGCGAACTTTCAGGCGCAGGTATTATCGCCTCTGCATTGGCAAATGTCATTGCAGCATCAAATATTGATGTCTGTCCATATGCCTTCGCCTCGATCAGTCCATCATGATACAACTGCGAAACAAGCGGAGATTCTCCGTGATAACGAAGTCCGCCTGAGTGTATGCCGGGAGGCATAAAATCATGACCAAGCGTGTACATCATCAAAAACGGGGTCAGTCCTGCTGTGTCTCCGTAATCGTATCTGAACTCTCCCTTTGTCAAAGATGGACATGAACTTGGCTCAACAGCAATAACCCTTAAATCTTTGCCATCAATCTTGTCATGTATGAAAGGAAAGCTTACACCGGCCAGGTTGCTGCCGCCTCCGCTGCAAGCGATTACTATGTCAGGATAATCTCCAGCAAGCTCCATCTGCTTCTTTGCTTCAAGGCCTATCACTGTCTGGTGCAGCATCACATGGTTAAGCACAGAGCCGAGCGCATAGTTTGTATCACTGCGGTTGGCAGCATCTTCAACAGCTTCTGAAATCGCTATGCCAAGGCTGCCGTTGCTGTCAGGGTCTTGTTCAAGGATCTTTCTGCCGGCATTGGTGATATTCGAAGGGCTTGCATGAACTGTTGCTCCCCATGTCTCCATTGCAATTTTTCTATAAGGCTTCTGGTTAAAGCTTACTTTTACCATATACACAACAACCTCGAGACCGAACATTCGACCTGCGAGAGACATTGCAATACCCCACTGGCCTGCTCCTGTTTCAGTAGCTATCCTCTTTATGCCTGCCTGCTTGTTGTAGTAAGCCTGGGCTATAGCAGTATTTGGTTTATGGCTTCCTGCAGGACTCACGCCCTCGTATTTGTAGTAGATTCTTGCAGGAGTCTTCAGAGCTGCCTCAAGCCTCTTGGCTCTATAAAGAGGCGAAGGTCTCCAGAGTGAGTATATGTCGCGCACCTCCTGTGGAATATCTATCCAGCGCTGAGTGGACATCTCCTGCTCTATCAATGCCATCGGAAATATTGCGCTGAGATCATCAGGCCCTGCAGGCTGTTTTGTACCTGGATGAAGCGGGGGCTTTGGCAGGTTCGGCATATCAGCCATTATGTTGTACCACTGCTTTGGCATATCTTTTTCAGAGAGTAAAATCTTTGTGTCTGACATAAATCCTCCGGCTGTATTTATAATTGATTCGCTATTTTAGCATAAAGCCTGCTCAATAAATACCTGGAATAAACCGCCATCGGACATTCTGCTTATATACCTTGTAAGCAGGGTCCATCGACAAATGCCTTTCCTCAGTCCATGCACGAAGGTAGTATACGAAGGTAAAGGCAAGCAGAATACCAAGCGTAAACTGGTTGAAAAATATCCCCTGAAGTATCCAGATCAGTACTTTGGCTGTATACGCAGGGTGCCTTACATACTTGTAAGGACCGCGGCTGGTAACACCTCTGTTCGTAAGATTCGACGCCTTGAAGCCGAGCGCCACAGAGGCCCACACAAAAATAATCCACAAAAAGGTTACTACAAGCCCTGCGAGTACTCCTATCCAATCCGGAGTCTTTACAGAAATGTCGAATATCCTATAATCAAACGGCTTAAATACAAAGCTGTTAAAGGGTGGGTAACACATTATGCAGACCAACCATCCAAACAGCGTAGGATCAACTGACTTGATCTCATTCCTCAAGTGCTTGGATTCAAAAGAGTAACCAAAGCCAAAGATAAAGGTATCAATGAGCAACAGAGTCTGCACCATAAACGCATTTAACGTCTGAAAGGTAAACGCTGTATGCAAATGGTCTATACTCCTAATGCCGTTTATTGTCCATGAGACCATATAAGGAATAAAAAAAACCTTAACTATAATTATGAGGAGAGCGAGCCTGCTCTGTCTTGTCCAAAATGGCTTCCCCCCGACCAGCACACATGGCAAAGACTGTATCGACTTCATTAGAGAGACATACTTGTCGTTATCAACCGCGCAGTTCTTATCAAAAAAGTAGAGATAGGGCAGCATCAAAGCTGCGCATACAATAAAATACGGCTCGATGAAATATGTAAAGAATCCTGCATAGTTGCTGCCTTGAAAATGGACAAGGAGTTGAGCAGCTACAACCTGGGAAGGTCTCCAGGAAATATGCTGAAGCGTAAAGAGGAGAAATGAGTCGGCAGTTACGAGCAAATAGCAGCATAAGGAAAGAAAGAAGAGTCTACTGGTATATTTAAGCCCAGCAGAGCGCAATGGCGTCGCTTTTCTTATTCTGCTGATTGCGACAGTCATTATCAGGCCTGCCAGCGCTGAATACGCATAAAGAGTGCCAGGCAGCCAGCCGCCTTTATTACCTCCTGAATCCGGCAAAGTAGTTAACACTCCTCGGCACAGCAATGCTGAGTGTCTGTCCGGCTGATCAAGCTCAGCCACGAAGTAGTAGTCATATCTGTTTCTAAATCCCTGTGCCGTATTTTCAAGCAGGTATTCAGAAGAAGCAGGCCTCCTCGAAACAGATGCAATCTTGATCTCATCAGGCAACTCCATTCTCCATCGCGCTATCGAATCATGAGAGATAACGACCCTTTGCTCGGTCGCTACATGTATTTCAGGAACTGCGCATTCAGCTTGGTAGAGTGAGGGCTCGCCATGATGGTACTCCCCTGCGTTTTTAATGCTTAATAGCCATCCCTCATTAAAGTAGCGAACTGTGGAGATGACTGGATATGTTCCTAATGCTTTTGGTTTTTTTAGATCAAAAGTAAACTGCAGGACTCCGTAAGGCTCCACAGGAGACTGTGCAGATTTGAAATATCTGCTGCCATCAAAGTCAACCTGTACAGAATGAAGATTCACGCTGTGGCCCGACTCATTTCTAAGTATCACAACGACATTATCGGATGAGACATTTTGCGTTAGCGTAAGCTGTACATCAGCAGCTTCAGAATACAGCGGAAATAGAAGCGAAAACAAAAAGATTAAAACAAATTGCACCAGCCACACTATCTATCCAAACCCGAGTAATATACCTGGCCATCGCTATCTAAGTCTGCGTACACAGCCTGGCTGTAAGTGAACTGATCAACTGCTGTGCCTGTACATTTGCTGTTGTTTGATGAAAATCTCTGGATAACCTCTCCTGCATTAAGTCGCCTGGTTGCTGTAGTAACTTCGGAATTGTTGTTGAACGCAGCACATACGCCATCTACAAGAAAGTCAGACCTACCTCCTGTATTGTTCCATACTCTATAAGCAGCGAGCCCTATGTAAACCGTAGCGGCACAGCTGCTGCTCCCGCTATCACTGGTGATACTCAGGCTAAAGGTTCTCCTGGCAGCAATAGCTGCAGTGGTACATGAGCCTGAATTTGTGTTCGTAAAGGTTGTACACGTACCTGACAATGGAGAGAAGGAGGCTACAAGAGCGGGACCGTTCATAACATTCCAGCTCAGAGTTGAGGTCTGTCCTGATGAGATTATGTCAGGAGAGGCTCCAAGGGTACATGAAAACGGTAACCCTCCGCTGCCCGAACTGCTGCTCGATGTCGTGGTGGAAGAAGTAGAGGTAGAAGAATTGCTTGAGCTGTTTGTAGAAGAAGTGCTGCTCGATGGATATATGGCTATAGAGAGTGTTTTATATGTGACTCTTACGGGGGATCCGCTATCTTTAACTTCTACAGTAAATGAATAAGTTCCAGCGGTAGAGGGTGCCCCTGAAATGACACCGCCACCTGAAAGAGAAAGGTTTGGGGGGAGGCTGCCTGAAAATAAAGACCATGCATAAGGCGGCTTTCCTCCTGTGACACTCAATGTGGTGCTCGGATAAGTCTGACTTTCAGTCCCGTAGGTGAGAAATTCGGTGGTTATCCTCGGTGGATTCGGATTTATTGTTATGGAAAGGCTTCGGGTCGTTATTCTGTTCGGAGCATCGCTGTCTGCAGCCTGAACTGTAAAGCTGGCTGTGCCTGCAGATGTAGGCACGCCTGATATGACGCCAGCGCTCGAAACAGTAAGCCCGGAAGGTAGATCCCCATTTGTTACAGACCATGAGTAAGGAGCTGTCCCGTCTGTAGCCTGAAGAGATGCTCCAGGATAGCTTATCTCCTCCGTACCGGTGGGCAGACTGTCTGTTGTTATTGAAAATGAAGAACATACTTGCTTACGCAAGATATCTATATCAGCATAGAGAGCTAAATCATCATAGGTGCTGCTGCTCTGTTGAATAACAAAAGGCGAGGCAGCTCCAGTGCTGTTTGTATAGTCTTCTCCGGAAGAAAAAACTATAAATGCAACATTAGTATGTGAAATAACTGTGCCGCTACTACCGTCATTTATAGTGAGATAGGCTCCAGCGGTAGTACAAATATTATTTATATCAAGGCCGGCTGCAAAGTAGTAATTTAGATTTTTCCCATAAGAATCAGTTGTCTTTACACCCAGAACTGATAAATTACTGGGAAGCCTCTTGTTTGCAGCGACATACCCGATTATCGATTCATGTGCTGCCTTGACAAGATCGCGTGTCTCTATGAATTTTGCTCTTTTTGCCAAAGGCCCGACAAGGCTGGCGCCAACACCAAGCAGGATGCCAATTACAACCAACACAATGGCGAGTTCAACTATTGTGAATCCTCTTTGACTGTCTGTTTTTGGCATATTCCTCATACAGTTTTATCGGTTTTTAGCTGATCAGCTTAAGTATATCACACTATAATATATGATATAATATGCAATCTTGAGAATGATGGAGGTCCCCGCCATAAGGCTCCCGGACAAAAAAGGATACTTCGGAATGTTTGGAGGCAGATTTGTTCCTGAAACGCTCATGGCTGCACTTAATGAGCTTGAACAGGCATATGCTGAAGCCTCGAAAGACTCTGTGTTCCAAAAAAACTTTCAGCATCTGCTCCATACATATGTGGGCAGGCCGACTGCACTCTATTTTGCCTCAAGGCTGACAGAATACCTTGGCGGAGCAAAGATATACCTGAAGCGTGAAGATCTTGCCCACACAGGAGCGCATAAGATAAACAATGCGCTTGGCCAGGCCCTGCTCGCCAAAAGAATGGGCAAAAAAAGATTGATAGCAGAGACAGGCGCTGGACAGCATGGAGTCGCCACAGCCACCGGAGCAGCGCTTGTTGGACTTGAATGCGAAATTTATATGGGCACAGAAGATATCAAAAGACAGTCGCTCAATGTTTACAGGATGCGTCTGCTCGGAGCCAAGGTTAATGAGGTTGCCATTGGATCAAAAACCCTGAAAGACGCCATAAACGAGGCCCTGCGCGACTGGACAACGAATGTACGCACAACACACTATGTATTGGGCACTGTATATGGACCACATCCATTCCCTCTGCTTGTAAGAGATATTCAATCTGTAATCGGCCGTGAGGCAAAAAAACAGATTCTCAAGGCAGAAGGCAGGCTGCCTGACTACCTTATCGCCTGTGTTGGGGGAGGCAGCAATGCCATTGGGCTTTTTTATGCTTTTTTGAATAATGATGTAAACATCATCGGAGTTGAGGCTGGAGGCACTGGCATAGCATCCGGTCAACATGCTGCAAGATTTGCCGGGGGCTCGCTCGGAGTACTGCAGGGTGCCAAAAGTTATCTGCTGCAGGATGAAAACGGCAATATGCTCAACACTCATTCTGTTTCAGCAGGGCTGGACTTTGTTGGAGTAGGTCCTGAACATGCCTTTCTGAAAGAATCATCAAGAGTACGCTATACATACGCAACTGATGAAGAAGCACTCGCTGCATTCGACCTGCTTGCAGCAAAAGAAGGGATCATACCAGCGCTTGAATCATCCCATGCGCTGGCAGAAGTTATAAAGCTTGCGCCAACACTGCCCAAAGACAGGATTATCATGGTGAATCTTTCAGGCAGGGGAGATAAGGATGTGCAGCATGTTGCAAAGTTGCGAGGTGAAGAACTGTGAGCAGGATAGCATCAGCATTCAAAAAACGCAGCGCTCAAAATAAAAAGGCTTTTATTGTTTATATCATGGCTGGAGATCCTGACCTGCAGGAGACAAAAAAACGCGTTCTTATGCTCGCAAAATCAGGTGTTGATATTATAGAGCTTGGAGTGCCATTTTCAGATCCGCTTGCTGACGGCCCAACCATCCAGATGGCAGCAGAGAGGGCACTCAATGCAGGAGTTGCCCTGAAAGATGTTATAAGCCTTGTCAGGGAATTGAGGGCCGAGACCAGCATACCGCTTGTGTTGATGACATACCAAAATCCTGTATTCAAATACGGTGAGGAAAGATTTGTTGCAGATGCTGCAGCAGCAGGGGTGGATGGAGTAATCATCCCTGATCTGCCGTTTGATGAAGCAGCAGGCATTATTAAGCCTGCAAGAGCTGCAAAACTGGATACCATATTTCTTGCTGCTCCAACATCCACGAATGAAAGGGCAGCAAAAATAGCAGCTGCCTCAAGAGGATTTGTATATTATGTTTCTCTTGTGGGTATAACAGGATCTAAACTCGAGATCGGGGAAGATCTCAGAGATCATATATCTTATTTAAAATCATGCACCGCAACACCTGTTGCTGCAGGTTTTGGAGTATCAAATCCGCAGGATGCAAAACTTATGTCAGAGATCGCTGACGGAGTGATAGTCGGCAGCGCGATTGTGAAGGTTTTTCATGAACAGCCTGACAGGGCTGAAGACTTTATCAAACAACTGAGGGAGGCCATTTAGCAGATATATGCTGACTGACAGGATAAATCATGGCATGGTTTAAAAAACATAAAGAACAAAAATCAGAAAAAAAAGTGAAGATCCCGGAAGGGCTATGGGTTAAATGCGACAACTGCAAGGAGATCATCTACAAAAAAGAGATCGAAAAAAATCTTCATGTATGTCCAAAGTGCGACTACCATTTCAGAATAAGTCTGCTTGAGCGCATAGGCTATCTGGTGGACAGCAGCAGTTTTATATCAATTGACGACAATCTCGTCTCCAATGACCCTCTTAAATTTAATGATGCCTTGCCATATGCAAAGAGACTGGAATCGAACCGCGAAAAAACCCGCATGAATGATGCCGCACTATACGGCACAGCGTTAATAAACAGCAGGCCTGTATGCCTTGCCGGCATAGACTTCTCATTCATGGGCGGAAGCATGGGCTCTGTTGTTGGAGAAAAGATAGCAAGGGCAGCCGAGCTTGCAGCAGAAAAAAATCTGCCCCTGATAACAATAACATCTTCCGGCGGCGCCAGGATGCAGGAAGGCATGTTCTCCCTCATGCAGATGGCAAAGGTATCAGCAGCTATAGGAAGGCTAAAGAACTCCGGCAGTCTTTACATCTCGATCCTGTCTGATCCCACTTTTGGCGGTGTAACAGCCAGCTTCGCAATGCTTGGCGACATCATAATTGCAGAACCAAAAAGCCTTATCGGATTTGCTGGACAGAGAGTTATTGAGCAGACAATAAAACAGCAGCTGCCAGATGATTTTCAGCGTGCTGAGTTTTTGCTGGAGCACGGCATGATTGATCTTATAGCATCGCGCAAAGAGATGAAAAACACGGTTCATACGCTTGTTACGCATTTTATGCCAGAACCCGTGGAATCATGAACTATAATGAATCCATCAGTTTTTTGTATGGACTGCAGAAACACGGCATAAAACTTGGCCTCGAGCGAATAAGAAAAATTTTAGATACGCTCGGCAACCCGCATCAGCAGTTCAGCTCAATCCATATAGCAGGCACGAACGGCAAAGGCTCTACAGCTGCTGCCTGCGAATGCATCTTGCGCAGCCATGGCTTAAAAACAGGGCTTTTCACATCGCCTCACCTGATCAGCTTCACAGAACGGATCAGAATAAACGGTATCGAGATTACTGAAACAGATGTTATAAGACTCACCAGCTACATCCGGGCTGAAACAGATAATATATGCCAAAAGCATGGACAGCCCACTTTTTTTGAATTTGTGACTGCCATGGCGTTCTGCTATTTCGCAGAGCAGGGTATTGACTGGGCAGTCGTTGAAACCGGCATGGGCGGAAGGCTTGATGCAACAAATGTGCTGATACCCGCGGTATCGGTAATTACACCTGTAAGCCTGGACCATCGGGAATTTCTCGGCAGCACCCTGAAGGAAATAGCATCAGAAAAAGCTGGCATTATAAAACAGGGTGTTCCTGTTGTATCTGCTCTCCAGAAAAAAGAGGCTGCCGACCTTCTGCTGTCAACAGCAAAAAGAGCTGGATCAGAAGCATATTTTTATGATGTTGATTTCAGTGTCAGCAATATCAAGACTGATGCCCTGGGTTCAACTTTTGATTATACAGATGGAGATATCTTCATAAACAATATTCATCTGCCGCTGCCCGGCAGATATCAGACTCAGAATTCAGCTGCTGCGGTCAAGGCTGCTCTACTGGCACTCGGCAATAACAGGCTGTCTCTGGAAAATACGGCAGCAGGACTCAACCGCATAAAATGGCCCGGCAGGCTCGAGATGATCTCTGACAATCCGGCTTTTTTGTTAGATGCAGCTCATAATCCTGATGCAGCCAATGCATTGGCAGAATATCTTAAAAGTAACTATGCGGACAGGAGCATTATTTTTATAATCGGGATGATGGCTGACAAGGACATAACTCAGACCATCATGCAGCTTCTGCCATTATCGTCAAAGACAATATTCACCAGGCCACCGACTGAAAGGGCAGCTTCTGCCCAAAGTCTGTCTGATGCTGCGCTTGATCTGGGGTATGAAAACACCTGTACTACTGATACCATTCAGGCTGCTATTGACCTGGCTTATGCTATTTCAGCAGAATTATCTGTTACTGAAAAACCTGATCCTTTAATTGTTGCAACAGGCTCTTTTTATACAATTGGAGAAATTAAGGCAGCTCTCGGAGCTAAAAGAATCCTGCATGATCTTACAGAAAAATTCTAAAAAACATTTATTATTCAGCAAGGCATTTTTTATCTGCCTCTGCTGTGCAATCATATTCTGCGCAGCAGAAGCATTTGGCGATGACAGCACAACAATAAAGGCAGACAGTCTTGAATATATAAAATCTGAAGACAAATATATTGCAACCGGCAATGTGGTTATTGAAAAGACAGGCACAAAGGTTGTTGCTGACAAGGCTGTTCTGCTGCAGCAGACATCAGAAGCTGCTGTAGAGGGCAATGTAATACTCGAGGACCAGAAGACCTTTGTAAAATGTGAAAAAGCTGAGATCAATTTTGATAAAAAAACCGGCACGCTTTATAACGCAATTGTGATGCTCAGGGACCAGAAGCTAAGAAAGGGCATGCCCGAAATAGCCGGTCTGACTCAGCATGAATCGTCACTTACATCTGACTACTGGATCAGAAGCAATAATATTCAAAAGCTCTCTGACAACCACTACTTTGCAAAGACAGCCCAGATGACGACCTGCTCACCAGCTTCATACACAGAACTGACAACAGACAGATATAAAGAGATGCCTTTGGAAAGCCTCTTTTCATCATCTGCTCCTGACTGGTGCTTTAAGGGCGACAATGTTGACATTATAAGAGAAGACAGAATAAAAGCGACGAATGTACGGCTTGCGGCAAAAGGCCTGCCTGTGTTATACACTCCGGCATTCTGGATGCCTGCAGACACATCCAGACACTCTGGCCTTCTGATGCCTGTAATCGGCAACAGCACAACCAAAGGATTCCAGTTCAGTCCGCTGTACTACTGGGTGATTGATGAGAACAAGGATGCTACTTTTGGAATCGATTATTTTACAAAACGAGGGCTCGGAAAGAGCATTGAATACAGGTTTCTCGATTTCAACAGCAAAGGCACATGGTACACCTATCATATTTACGACAGGCACTTTCGCAAAGACTATTTTCAGCTGAAGGGCTCGCAACAGCATGATTTTGGGAAAGTCAAGGCATTCGCTGATATTGATTATGTGAGCAGGTATGATTTTTTTAAGGAGTATGCTAAAAAAAACGATACAGAGCGAATCCAGAAATACACACAATCAACCATAGAGCTTTCCATGCCAATGGACAATTCCAGGATATATCTTCTCACCCAAAAATGGATAGACCTGGAAACTGACGGCATCAAGGTTCCTTTTAAGCTGCCTGAAATCGGATACTTTCTTAATGCTACGCCACTCGGACCATTCATGTTCACAATGTCAACATCAGCAGCCAACTTCAGCAGCAGCACTGAGCCGGCTGGTCAGAGGATTGATATACATCCGACAATATCTCACTCTTTTGGCAATGCTGTCCAGATATTTCAGTCACTTTCTCTTCGTGAAACAGCTTATTCACTCAAAAACAATAACAACGGCGACAACTCTCCCCACAGGGAATACCTTGATTACAGGGCAAATGCACTCACAAGATTTTACAAGCGCTACTCCTCATTCACACACATAATTGAACCGTCTGTCGAATACAGGTACATTTCGAAGCAGAAAGATCTGCCTGTCTTTGACTCTGCTGAAACAATTGAACAGACATCCAGAGCCAGTCTGTCGTTGCTCAACACCTTTGCCTTCAGACAATTGACGCTCTCCGCAAGAGTAACTCAGCCTTATGATCTCAGAACCAATGAGAACAAACTATCAGCCACAACAATAGAGCTGACAATGAGCGGTCCATTTTCTGTTGTATTCAGCACAAATCACAATTTCAGCACAGGCGTAACAGAAAATGTAAATACAGATGTCTTCTTCAGACCATTCAAGAAAACAACTGTGAGCGTTGGTGAGCGCTACACAAAAGGCAGCCCTGACCTGTTTCAATACAGCGTAGGCCTCTCCTCAGAAATAACAAAAAGATGGAGTCTTGTCTCAAATATACTGTACGATCTCAAAGGCGGAGGAATGAGAGACTCAAACCTTCAGATAATCTATAAGCAGCAATGCTGGTCCCTGATTACACACCTGTCAAGATCTCCCGGAGACAATGTGAGGGCAGCTGAATATAAATATATGTTCATCATAGAGCTTCTGGGAGTTGGAGGTATCAGGATTTAATGCATATTGTTGTTAATCTGGACAAGCCCTCGGGCATCTCCTCGCAGGAAGCTGTCACAGCAGTAAAAAAAATATTCAGATGCCGCAAGGCAGGGCATGCCGGCACACTGGATCCCCTTGCTACCGGCGTGCTTGTCATATGCCTGAATGAAGCAACCAAGATATCCGGATATATCGCAGGACTTGATAAAGAGTACATTATGACAGGCAAGCTTGGAGAGGCAACAGACACCTATGATTCAGAAGGCTCAATAACAGCTGTGCGGAATTGCTCTGCCATAACTGAAACTGACATCATAACAGCCGCAGAGCAGTTTACTGGCGAGACACTGCAAATGCCTCCCATCTATTCTGCTATAAAGAAAAATGGCGAACCGCTCTATAAGCTGGCAAGAAAGGGTCTCACCCCGACAGTAGAACCCAGGAGAGTCAGGATGGACAGCATTGAACTCCTCTCTTTCGAGCTTCCATATTTTACTGTCAAGGTCAGATGCTCAAAAGGCACATACATGAGGTCGCTGTGCTTTGATCTTGGCGAAGCCTTGGGCTGCGGCGCGCATATGACACAGCTTAGACGGACATGTACAGGGGCATTCAGTATAAACAGATCTGCCCGGCTTGATGAGCTTCCTGCAAAAACAGAGGCTCTTTCAGATATAAATTCTGCACTTGGACATCTTCAGGATATTTTGCTGGAGAACCATGATCTGAAGCTTGCGAAAAATGGCAATCCTGTCAGACTTCCTGATTCAGCAGTTCTTCAGCAGGGTGATTATGCGAAGCTTAAGGATGCTGCATCAGGCAATGTTTTCGGTATTGCAAAGACAGTCGGAGGCTCGCTAAAAATAGAGCGTTTGTTTAATATATAGATTGCTAAAACCAAACACAAAAACACTATTGTCTTAATGATGATAATCCGGAGGATTTTATGATACAGAGATACACCAGACCTGAGATGGGCAGACTTTGGGAGCAGCAGAACAGATACCAGAAATGGCTTGATGTCGAGATAGCTGCATGCGAGGCATGGGCTGAGCTCGGGGAAATTCCTCTTGATGCGCTTGCGAACATAAAGAAAAAAGCATCATTCGATACAGCAAAAATAGATGAAATAGAAAAAACAGTCAAACATGATGTGATAGCGTTTCTCACATCTGTTGCCGAGCATGTTGGCCCTGACTCGAGATTTGTACATAAAGGACTCACCTCATCAGATGTAGGCGATACAGCGCTCTCGCTTCTTATGCGGGAAGCATCTGACATTATAATAAACGACCTGAATGAACTTAAAGAGGTATTGAGAGAACAGGCATTCAGAAACAAGGATATCCCCTGCATAGGCAGAAGCCATGGTGTGCATGCGGAACCAATGACATTTGGACTGAAGTTTGCTCTCTGGTATCAGGATTTAAAAAGAAACCTGATCCGTATGAAAAAGGCAAGAGAAGCTATAAATGTTGGCAAGATTTCGGGAGCTGTCGGCACTTTTTCGAACCTGCCTCCAGAGCTTGAAGAAAAGGTCTGCACAAAACTCGGCCTCTCTCCTGAACCTGTTGCGACACAGGTGATACAGCGTGACAGACATGCTGAATATATGACGGCACTGGCTCTTATTGCAGCCTTTGTTGAGAAAATCTCCATTGAGATAAGGCACCTCCAGAGGACAGAAGTGCGGGAAGCTGAAGAGCCCTTTACCGCGGGACAGAAAGGCTCATCAGCAATGCCCCACAAGAGAAACCCAGTAGGTGCGGAAAACCTCTCCGGACTTGCTCGGATTGTCAGGACAAACGCGCTTGCTGCTATCGAAAATATCGCGCTCTGGCATGAAAGAGATATCTCCCATTCATCAGTTGAGAGAATAATAATACCGGACAGCACAATACTTGTGGACTATATGCTAACCAGGCTGACAGTAATGCTTAAGAACATGCATATATATCCTGAAAGAATGAAGGAAAATATGGCCAGAAGCTTTGGACTCTACAACTCCCAAAGAGTGATGCTGGCGCTTACTGAAAAGGGCATATCCCGTGAGGATGCCTACCTGCTTGTTCAGGGCAATGCCATGAAAAGCTGGTCAAACTCAGAAAATTTTCTGGACCTGCTGCTTGCTGACAGGGAAATCGCTAAATATTTATCAGCTGAAGAGCTGAAAAACATATTTGATATGAGCTATTACCTCAGAAATATTGATTATGTCTTTGAAAGGGCCTTTAAATAAAATCAGGAGCTTTGAAAGTTTACTTTTAGCAGGGTGTTCCTGTATTCTTTTAATCTGAAATGATAGATCTGCATACACATACAATATTCAGTGATGGGGAATTGATACCTTCCGAGCTTATCAGAAGGGCATCAGCAAAAGGCTACAGGGCCCTTGCCATCACAGATCATATGGACCAGTCAAATCTGGATTTTGCGCTGCCAAGGATACTGAAAGCCATCCAGAAGATGAAAACATACCTGCCTATTCCCGTAATAGCAGGGGCTGAGCTGACTCATGTGCCTCCTGCAATGATTCCTGAACTTATTAGAGAAGCCAGGGCACTCGGAGCAGGCATAGTAATTGTGCATGGTGAAACAATAGTTGAACCTGTTGCTGAAGGAACAAACCATGCCGCCATAGAAGGGGGCGCTGATATACTTGCGCATCCGGGGTTGATTTCAAAAGAGGATGTGATGCTCGCCAAAAACCGCGGCGTATGTCTTGAGATTACTGCCAGGAGAGGCCACAGCATTTCAAACGGACATGTAGCCAGACTTGCACTTGATTGTGGCGCAAAAATGGTGCTGAACACTGATTCTCATTCACCCTCTGATCTTATCACCAGAAGTTTTGGCGAAAAGGTGCTGCTTTCAGCAGGGATACCCGCAGAGGTCATTGAAAATATATTCATGAATTCAGCGGAGCTGGTGAAAAAGACTGCAAATTAATTTTTTACAGATATACAGGAGGATTTAGCATGCCAAAAATTATAAAAAAACGCATATCTCATTCAGCTCATGACCATACTGTTCAGGAGAGCATAGCTGACCTCAGAGACAAGTTCAAGGAAAAACAGAAGCTGATGGTCACAATCCTTGCAGGATTTATTGTTGTACTTGTCGGCATTATTGGATACCTTGGCTATAACTCCTATACTGCGAACAAGGCACTTGAGTTCGAATCAGAAGCCTACAAAGTTCTTTACGCTGATTTTCAGGCCCAGCCAATAGCTCCTGAAGACAGAATAAAAAAAGCAATCGACCTCTTTAAAAAATCATATGATGTTAAAAAGAAGGCTCATGTGCTTTTAATGATAGCCAACTGCTACTATGAGCTTGGTGATTATGATGAAACCATTAAAAAGCTTCTTGATCTTACTGACAGAGGCAGTGATCCGCTCATCTCTCCTCTCGCCAGATACAAGATGGCGATGACATATATCAAGAAAGATGACAAACCCAAGGCATTCAGCATGTTTGCCACGCTGAGTTCGCTGAAAGAACCGGTTGCGCTTCAGGATCTCTCTCTGTTAGAAAACGCCAGGCTGCTTGATGAGGCGGGAAAAGCTGAAGAGGCAAAAGCAAAATACAATGAACTTATAACACGATTCCCTCATTCTCCGCTGGTTGAAGAAGCAAAGAAAAAACTCGCTGAAAAATAAAATCTCATCAGGAGCATGTCTTCAGACATGCTCCTGATCAAATCTTCTTTGTCCTGCCTTTTGATCTGCTCGTCTTTTTTACCGGTTTTTTATCACTTACTAAGCTTTTTTTTGCCACAGACTTTTTTTTGCTCTTTGCCGCAGTTCTAACTGTCTTCTTTTTAGCGGCCATTCTGTCGTCAAGATCAGGCGCATATTTTCCGTCAGGCGGCAATAACAACATATCACCCGTCTTAAGCCTCTCTATGCCGCTGAGCGCATTCATGGCCAGCAGCACCTGAACAGGGGTAGCAGTTTTTCTGGATACTTTCTTTATGGTATCGCCTTTTTTCACCACATACTTCTGTACGCTGAAGAGCTCTTCTTCCGGCACCTCTGCAAAATTGTCCATAAATAAATCTCTGGTACCAGCCGGGATTCTTACTGTATAGTTCTGAAGATTCGGGGGGGTAGACCATCGGCGCAGCTCCGGATTGAGCTCCCTTATTTCCTTAACCGTAGTATCAGCACAC
The DNA here is from genome assembly GCA_034002665.1 of Dissulfurispiraceae bacterium. Lineage (GTDB taxonomy): Bacteria > Nitrospirota > Thermodesulfovibrionia > Thermodesulfovibrionales > Dissulfurispiraceae > JAFGXL01. The sequence continues at coordinate 361,958 of JAVFAA010000002.1, forward strand.
GCGGCAATGACCTGCAGATCAACCGGTCTCTCTAATACCACTTCATCAAAATCCATTGGCTGGTGAAAATCGAGTCCTGAGAATCCATGGTCTTCAGGAGTGTTGGCTATTGTTGCAGCAGCTATAAATCGCGGCACATAATCTCTTGTCTCTGCCGGAAGCTTGTTCTTATACAGAAGCTCCCAATAGTCAGTTGCATTATTTTTCCTGAGTGTCCTGGCAACCCTGCCCTCACCTGCATTATAAGCTGCAAGTGCCAGTTTCCATGAGCCAAACATCCTGTAAAGGTCCGTAAGGTAATCAGCAGCTGCTCTTGTGGATTTTACAGGATCCTTTCTCTCATCACGCCACCAGTCAATTACAAGGCCGTATCTTTTTGCTGTACCTGATATAAACTGCCAGGGACCTACAGCCCTCGCTCTTGAGTACGCATTGATGTTGAAGCCGCTCTCAATAAGCGGAAGAAATACCAGCTCGTCAGGCATCCTGCGTTCTTTAAGCACGCCTTTCATAATCTCAATGTATTTTGCAGATCTCTCGAGCCACATGGAGAATCTCTCTTTCATGGTCTCCTTAAAAAGTACAAAGCTCCTGTCTATCGCCTTTACACCCTTTTCATTCTGGGGATATGACATGGAGAGGGGAAGCTGCTGTGAAGCTTCGACCTGTTTTATAACCGGCTGGTCTGGAAATTGTTCAGCCTCAGCTTGCGGCACATAGCCTGCTTCCTCTGGTTTGGCTTCACTCTTCATTCTTGCACGCCTCTTCTCACTGCGTTCAGATACAGGAGTTGGATTATCTGATGACTTGTCTTCTGAGGCCTCTTGTTTTAATACAGGGATGTCTGACTGAAACGAACCTATCATGTCTCTCGATTCTGAAAGCTCGAGTCTGTGATTTGATTCAGCAATGACAGAGACTGGCTGCTCTGTTTTTGGCAGCTGCAGCCAAATTTCTGTCTGATCATCAGCAGATGCTGAAACAGAAAGAAAAACAAAAATAAAAAGGTATGATATTAACAGCATTGCGCCTTGCATCATTAGATAAATATTATAATCTTTATGCCAACGCAATTTCCCGCAAAATATTATAAAAAAGTGAGACAGACGCTTGATTAAGCTGTTTTTACAGCCCTCTTCTGCTCAGCCTTTTTATTAACCTCAGCTGAGTTAAATGCTCCGTCTATTGCCTGAACAGGACATTTCGCAACGCATATGCCGCAGCCTATGCATTTGTCAGAATCAACAAGATGCTTTTTCTTCTGCTCTCCTGTTACAGCATTTACAGGGCAGACCTTTGCGCATATTCCGCAGCCTATGCATTTGTCTGTTATAAACGCTTTTGTCCGTACAGGCAGCAGATCCACAATGGCCTTTGTTGGACAGACAGGCACACAAAGCCCGCATACACGGCATTTGGAAATATCTATTACAGAGAAATTTTCTTCTATTACTGGAGCATCAAACGGACAGATCTTCACGCACTTGCCGCAGGCTATGCATCCAGCGTCGCAATTCTTTCTTGTATCAGCTCCCCTGTCTTTTGAGTGGCAGGCTGCAAGCACCATCTTTGAGGCAGGAAGTACTTCTATGACATTTTTCGGGCATGCTGCTTCACATTTTCTGCAGCCTGTACACTTCTGGATATCAACTATTGGCAGCCCGTTTTCACCCATATGCATAGCATCAAACGGACATACCCTTACGCATGTTCCATAACCAAGGCATCCATAAATACATGCCTTGTCTCCACCGCCAGCAAGCACAGCTGCACGGCAATCCTCAAAACCTTCATATATAAAGCGCTTGCGCGAATTGCTGATGCCGCCCTGACACATTATTCTTGCGTAAAATGGTTCTCGTGCCTCAGCTGTTTTACCTGTAATCAATGCCACTGCCTTTGCGCACCGCTCGCCGCCAGGAGTGCAGAGGTTGGGGGCAACATCAGGGTCATTGACAACAGCCTCTGCATACTGTTCGCAGCCAGCATACCCGCATGCTCCGCAATGCGCATTTGCCAGCACACCCTTAACCTGTTCAATCTTGGGGTTGACCTTCACAGCAAACCTCTTTGCTGCCATGGCAAGACCCAATCCAAAAACAGTAGCTATCCCTGCAAGAAAAATAAAAGTGAATTTCAAAACAGGAACGATATCTATGCTCTCCTTGACATCAATGGCACCGCCAACGCCTGCCTGAGGCAGAATAAAACGCCATACATCGATCTGTGCAGCTGCCCTGAATATTTCTTCAATCACTTTCTGTATATCCATGTTCATCCTGTAGCAATCCTTTTAGAGCGTAATAAGTCCTGAAAATCCGGCAAAAGCGAGTGCCAGCAAACCTGTAACAACAAAAGCTATCGGTGAGCCCTTAAATGGACCCGGGACATCCGCAATCTCGAGCTTCTCCCTTATGCTTGCCATGAGGAGAAGGGCTATTGCAAAACCTACTCCAGAACCGAGACCAAAGGCTATGCTCTCTAAAAAACTATAGTGCTCTCCGGCATTTATAAGAGGCACGGCAAGTATTATGCAGTTTGTAGATATGAGCGCAAGATAAATCCCGAGCTTGTAGTAAAGACCCGGAGCAACTTTACGCATAATAGTGTCAGAAACCTGGACAAATCCGGCAACTATTCCTATAAATATGACTATTTTCAGAAATGTGATCTCAAGCGGCACCATGATAAAGTTAAAGACCACCCAGCTTAAAGCAGCGCTCACCATCATGACAGCTGTGAATGTAATACTCATGCCAGCAGCTGTCTCCATCTTTCTCGATACGCCAAAAAATATGCAGAGTCCAAGAAATCTTGTAAATACAAAATTATTAACAATGGAAGCTGATATAAAAAGCTCCAGCATCTTGCCAAATTCATTACTCATTATCCTGCCTCCTCATGAGGAACATCTGCATAAAAATATATATACACTATCATTTGCTCAGCATATATCTTTTGTTCATCCAGTTGAACGCGGCCATAAGTATGCCTACAGCAAGAAATCCGCCTGCCGGCAGAACCATAATAAGAAGCGGTTTGGCATCTACTACAGGCACGCCCCAAAGAGTGCCCTTGCCAAGCAGCTCTCTGAAGAAGCTGATCGCAACAAGGGCAAACAGAAATCCGAGTCCCATGCCTATTCCGTCAAACATTGAATGAACCACCTTGTTTTTACTCGCAAACATCTCTGCCCTGGCAAAAATAGAGGCAAACGCCACTATCAACTGTATATACAGCCCCATCTGCTTGTACGCATCAGGAGCAAAAGCTGCCATAGACATATCTGTTACAGTTACCCACCCGGATATGATCAGCATGAATACGGGGATTCTTATTTTTGGGTGTATGAAGTTTTTCAAAAGAGATACTGTAATATTGACCATTGTCTGCACAAACATGACTGCCACACCCATAAGAAAACCGTTTCTCAGACTATTTGTGACAGCTATGGCAGGGCAGAGGCTTAGCACAAGCTTGAATATGGTATTTTCAGAAATAATGCCATTTTTTATAAGATCCCAGTTTTTACCGTGGTAAGCTGCCATCGCCGCCCCCCTTGTACTTTTCGGTCAAAAATAACAGTCCATTTTTAACCGCATCTTCTGCCACAGCCCTTGTGGATATGGTGGCTCCTGAAAGTGCCTGTATATATTCTGTTGTCTCTGTCTTGAGCACCTTCATTTGCTCCTTTGTCTTGCCTTTGAACATATCAGTAAAAGAGTCAAACTCTATCTCGTCTCCAAGACCAGGGGTCTCTCCATGGCTCAGAACATTGATCTTTTTAATCTTAATATCCTTGTCTGTGGCTATAAGAGTATTTATGTAGCTCGAATATCCCTTGCCGAATGACTGCACAATATATCCGAGTGTTTCGCTACCTTTTTTTGCTTCATAATACTCCGCAGCCTTTTCATGAATCACCCAATCGCCAATCTTGATGATCGAGTCAGCTTCCGGGATAAGTTTTTTCAAGGCTTCCTGTTTGGCTCTTTCATTATTTTTATAAATTATAGGGGATGTCTTTGCATAGATTCCGGCGAGCACAAGACCGCCAATAACATAAATGATGACAAAGTTGAGAGTTATCTTGATTATATCCTTGCCTGTCACCTTGCCGTCCTCCTGTCTGATCCAAACACCTTTGTCCTGAACCCCCTGTCAATCATCGGCGTTAGGCAGTTCATAATCAAAATGGCAAACATGACACCCTCAGGATAGCCCCCCTTGAGTCTTATAAGCATTGTCAACAAACCACATCCAGCACCAAAAAGTATCTGGCCTTTTTTTACTGCAGGAGATGTGACATAATCAGTTGCCATAAAAAATGATCCGAGCAGCATGCCGCCGCTCATAATATGAAGCAGGGGATCCCCACTGAAAAGTGCCGTCTTACCTCCGAAAATCCATGCCATCAGTGCAGCTGAGCCGAGAAAAGAAAACGGGATATGCCAGCTTATATATCTTTTATAAAATAGAAATCCCGCGCCTGCAAGCAGAGCTATTGCTGATGTCTCTCCTATGGATCCTGCGCGGTTGCCTGAAAGCATCTGCATATACAGATTAAAACTGTCGCCAAACACCTCAAGCAGCTTCTGCATGCCCTCTTCTTTGAGTATCCCCAGCGGTGTTGCTGTTGTCACTGCATCCATCTTCACAAATGCTGCTGTTGGCTGCATCCAGATTGTCATAAGCTTGGGGAATGACATCAGAAGAAATGCCCTGCCCACCAAAGCAGGATTAAATATGTTATAGCCAAGTCCGCCAAATATAAGTTTCGTTATGAGTATGGCAACTACAGCACCTACAACAGGAATATAAAAAGGGACGGTTGCAGGCAGATTCAGTCCGAGTAGAAGTCCGGTAAGAAAAGCACTGCCATCACCAATGGTGTTTTTCTTCTTCATGCCTTTCTGATAAATAAACTCAGTCAGAACAGCCGTGATAATGGATAAGCAGATGGTTATCACAGCCTTTGGACCAAAAAAATATGCGCCCATGGCAGCAGCAGGCAGCAGCGCTGCGCTTACGCTCCACATTATTCTCGAGGTAGTCTCTTCACTCCTGATATGCGGACTGACCGAAACCAGAAACTGTCTGTCTTTATTATTCGTATCCATCAAAAACCCTCTGTAAAACAGAAATCATGCGCCAGCACCTGCTAAGGCTTTACCAATGATTTTGCAAGCCTTATCAACTGAACTATCGGCCGTTTTGCAGGACAGACATATGTGCAGGATCCGCACTCGAAACAATCAAAGAGATTATACTCTTTTGCTTCTTCATAAAGTCCTTTTTTTGACATGATGCTCAACATGGAAGGCATCAACCCCATTGGACAGACATCGATACATCTGCCGCATCTGATGCATGGCCCGAAATGTTCGTAATGTATTATGGGCTGCTCCGGGATGGCAAGTACACCTGATGTGCCTTTTGTTACAGGCACATCCAGCCCAGACAGCGCGCATCCCATCATTGGACCGCCTGATATGACTTTTGCTGTATCTGAAGCAAGACCGCCGCATTCTTCAATAACATCAGATATAAGAGTACCAACCTTGACAAGCAGGTTTTTGGGTTCTTTTATGCTTTCTCCCGTAACAGTCACAACCCTTTCAATAAGTGGCTTGCCATATCTTGCAGCCTCATAAACAGCAACAGCAGTACCCACATTATGGACAACTACGCCAACATCCATTGGAAGTCCTCTGGGAGGCACCTCCCTGCCTGTAACAGATTTAATAAGCATCTTTTCTGCTCCCTGAGGATATTTAACCTCAAGAGCGAGAACAGCTATCGAATTGTCAGATCCGACCGCATTTCTCATTATATCCACAGCATCAGGCTTGTTGTTCTCAATGCCGATATAACCCCTGACCGCCCCGAGCATTTTCATCATAACTTTTAAGCCTGCAATTACATCAGAGGTTCGCTCAATCATTATTCTGTAGTCAGCAGTAAGATATGGTTCACACTCAGCGCCGTTCAATACAACAGCATCAATAGGCTTCTCTTTTGGCGGAGAAAGTTTTATATGAGCTGGAAACGCGGCTCCGCCCATGCCCACTATGCCAGCCTGCTTCACCTTTTCCCTGAGCTCTTCCACAGAAAGCTTTTCATAATCAGGATTATCCTGCAGACCTGCCCACTCTTCCTGCATATCATTTTCTATAACAACAGACAGTGCCATTCTCCCGGACGCCAGTGGAAATTCTCCGATAGCTGATACTATGCCTGATACTGATGAATGGACAGAAGCTGACACAAAACTCTCTGCTGCACCTATCAACTCCCCTTTTTTAACCGGCTGTCCTATTTTGACAACAGCTTTGCTTGATGTCCCAATATGCTGACTGAGGGGGATCACAACCCTCGCAGGAGCACTGCATACAGATATGGCCCTGTCTTTTGAAAACTCTTTTTTATCAGGCGGGTGAATACCCCCCCTGAATATGCCAAGAGTCATTGATTCCTCCATGATTTAATTGTAAGGGACTATTTTGCTGCCAGGCAGTTTGGCGGAAATAACGGCAAAACATTGCCTGAAAAAGCTCCTATCTAAATAACATTTGATAAATCAATAAGTCAAGAAATAGGAGGGCATCTTTATCATGGAAATAAAAAATCTGGGAAAGAAAAACTAAAATTTTGGAATGGACTGAGCTACTTTATCGCGCTCTGACAATATTTCAAAAAGAAGTTCTCTCATTATTGAACAGGCAGTAATAATCTTGGGATTCGCGATACTATAATATACATTAACTCCCTCACGCCTGCTCTTGAGAATACCCTTGAGTCTCATCACACTAAGATGCTGTGAGACATTGGCTTTGGGGGTGCCGAGGATGTTGACTAACTCTAACACGGATTTTTCACTATCCTTAAGAGCGTTGATAATCTCGATCCTCTTTGGACTGGACATAACCTTGCATAGATCTGCATGGAGTTCAAATACTGTCTTCTGTTTTTTCATTTGTTTAAATTTTATTATTTAAATGAGCTAAAGATCAAGTATTTCTAAACTTGTTAACAATAATTTACAGATAAATTCTTCACTCCTCCCAGCCATATTTACCCAGAAGCGGCACAAAAACACACTTGGTGTGAAAAGACTGCTGAAGACCCTCATCAGTCCTGGCTACTTTAACAAGCGTCTGGGACCATCTGTCGCCAACAGGTACAACTAATATGCCTCCCGACTTAAGCTGCCCTGCGAGCGGCTCTGGTACTGAGGGTGCGGCTGCTGTTACTATTATCCGGTCGAACGGGGCTTTATCTGGAAGTCCTTTTGTTCCGTCTGCTGCCAGAACAGTAACATTGCTGTATCCAAGATTCTGGAGATCATTTCTTGCCCTTTCTGCAAGCTCAGGTATCCGTTCAATTGTATAAACTTCTGCAGCCAATACAGACAGCACAGCGGCCTGGTATCCTGATCCGGTGCCAATCTCCAAAACCTTTTCATCTCCATGCAGATTGAGTAACTGCGTCATCACAGCCACCATATAAGGCTGAGACATCGTCTGGTTAAACCCTATTGGCAGTGCCATGTCCTCATAAGCCATTCTGCGCTGGTCTTCAGGTAGAAAGAGGTGGCGTGGAACATTAGCCATCGCATCCAGCACTCTTTTATCATTAATGCCCCTTGTCTCGAGTTGAGTACGCACCATAGCTCTGGCGAGCTCCATATAACCGTTATCTGCTTTGGACATAACCCCTCACCCCCAAATCAGGCCTGTTAATCCAGCCAGGCGCTTCTGAGCTCTTGCATCAGGGAATAATTCGTAAGATCAAGATGCAGAGGAGTAACAGAAACATAATTATTCATAACCGCCTGTATATCATTGTCTTCTGCCTCACCCCATACTGGATTGCCGCCGCCAATCCAGTAATACTGCTCTCCGCCGGGAGACAGGAGTTCCTGAATGGCATTATCATAAACCCGTTTGCCCTGCCTTGTAAGGCTTATACCCTTAATCTGCTCAAGCGGTATGTTCGGTACATTAATATTGAAAAATGTATCTGACTGCAGCGGTCTTCCAAGAATATAGCTGGCTATCTTTTGAGCAAAAGGGACAGCGCTCTCGAACAAAAACGGCTTGTCTCCTGCCATAGAGATAGCAAATGAGGAGACTCCAAGCAGAGTGCCCTCCATTGCAGCAGACACAGTGCCTGAATATGTTATATCATCCCCAAGATTCGATCCTCTGTTTATTCCTGATGCTATAAGATCAGGCTTGCGAGGCAAAATTTTGTGAATCCCGATTGCAACACAATCAGTAGGAGTGCCATTGACACTAAAAACCCTGCTTCTTATTTCCTCAGCCTTTAAAGGTCTGTGCAGAGTCAATGCGTGGCCCACAGCGCTGCGCTCCCTGTCAGGAGCAACAACATAAACATCTCCGATCTCACTCATGGCGTTCTGGAGTGCTGCAATGCCGTGGGAATGCACCCCATCGTCATTTGTAACAAGTATAAGCGGCCTCATATATCTCCTCTGAAAGCAGTTTCTGCCTCCTCATAAATCTCATGCTCTCTTCCTGTATATTTTGGTGAAAAATGAATCAGCTCAAGTCTCTTCACCCCGGCATTTTTAGCAATTTTCCCGGCAATCGCTGCTGTGAGATGATTTCTCTCCAATGCACGGACAAATTCATCATCCAGAAAAAAAGCCTCGCAGAAAAAAATGTCCGAATCCATAGCAAATTCCGATATCTCCTTTATATAGTCATCAGTTGGCGCTATATCCGCAGCATAAGTTATCTTCTGGCCTTTGGTGAATATAACAGCAGGTCTCAGATCTGCAAGAACTATCTGTCTGCCATCAATGTTAAATATCATATCGTCAGGCATTCCTGTTCTTAAAGCATGCTTGAATTCAGAAATCCACTTTCCAGCAGAAAGGCCTATTGACATGAGAACCTCTTTGTTGATGTTGATATGGATATCCTCGTTTATGCTGAATGCAAGCACTGGTATGCCATGCCAGAGCTCCAGTACCCTGACTAAAAATCCCTCTTCCCTCAGGGCTATGCCACTGAAAGGTTCAGATCCAAGATCTAATCTCCTGAATACATTCTCAGCATAAAATCCTGCATGCTTCATTTCATCACCACTAATCTCATATACATCTATCTTTATCGGATAATCCTGAATCAGATTCCAGGTATATCCCCGCAGCTTGCCCTCTACCGCATCTATTATTCCATGCGGTCCAAAAACCCTTAGAAGCGACTCGCGCCTCAGCAGCACCCTGAGCAGCATGTCAAACCCTATAAAATGGTCAATATGCATATGCGTGACAAAAACATCGCTCACCTTCATCATATCTGCTGCACCAAGCCTGCTAATATCGCCGAGATCAAAAAGCAGTGCGCGCCGCTCTCTCGAAAATCTGATAAACAGGGCTGGATCTCCCAACGGATCATTAACAGTCTCAGCATGAAATGTGGGCTTCATAGTGCTATAATTATAGCAATTCAGAGCTATATGATTGAAATAAATGCAATGGACACCTCACGCCTGTGATGTTCTGATTTAAGGAGGAATAATGCCTGAACTGAGAAAAGACCCTGTATCCGGCAGATGGGTCATTATATCAATCGAGAGGGGAAAGAGACCATCGGATTTTTTGTCGCCTACACTAAAGCGAAAAAACGGCGGATTCTGCCCATTCTGCACCGGAAATGAGAACACCACGCCTCCAGAGATAGTTGCCTTCAGGCCCACAGACAGTCCAGCTAACTCTCCGGGATGGACGCTTAGGGTTGTTTCTAACAAATTTCCTGCGCTGCAGATACAGGGTGATCTCAACAAAATGGGAGAGGGCATCTTTGACAAGATGAATGGAGTGGGTGCGCATGAGGTCATAATCGAGACCCCTGACCATGAGAAGTCTCTTGCCACAATCCCGCAAAAAGCAGCTGAAGATGTGTTATGGGCCTACTATTTCAGGCTGTCTGACCTAAAAAAGGATATGCGTCTTAAATATGCCCTTATTTTCAAAAATGAGGGAGAAACAGCAGGCGCATCTCTTGAGCACAGCCATAGTCAGCTTATAGCTCTGCCCATTGTGCCAAAAGTTGTAAAGGAAGAAATGGAAGCAGCAAAAAAATATTATGAAAATAAAGAGAGATGCCTGTTCTGTGATATTATCGTGCAGGAAGCTGCTGCTGATAAAAGAGTTATCTACGAAAATGAAAGATATATAGCGATTGCACCTTTTGCGCCTCGTGAACCTTTTGAAACCTGGATACTTCCCAAAAAACATGAGTCAGCATTCGCGCCGGCAGACAGAAGTTTTTCAGGACTGGCAGAAATTCTCCAGAGGGTGTTGAAGCAGCTCGACAAGGTTCTGTCCTATCCTCCATACAACTTCATAATCCATACATCTCCATTCAAAGATGAGGTTAACGACTACTACCACTGGCATATTGAACTTGTGCCAAAACTAACAAAGACAGCAGGATTTGAATGGGGATCAGGTTTTTACATAAATCCAACGCCTCCTGAAGAAGCGGCAAAATTTATGAAAGAAGCCAGGATATGAAGATCGCGATAGCTGCATCAGAAGCCTTCCCGTTTTCAAAAACAGGGGGGCTGGCTGATGTTGCAGGTGCGCTATGGAAGGAATTCAGCCTAAAAGGCCACGATACGATTCTTATAACGCCACTATATAAACAGACTGCCGGCTACTTTGGCAAAAATCTGCCTCCTGCATCAGCATCGTTCAACTTGCGTCTCGGCAGTGCAGACATAAAATGCGATATACACTTATACAGTTCGAGCGGACTAAAGGTTATTTTCATAAGCAATAAAAATCTGTTTCTTCGTGATGATCTCTATGGCACAGACGCAGGGGATTATATTGACAATGGGTATAGGTTTTCATTTTTCTGCAGGGCAGCGCTCGAGGCACTCTCTGTTTTGGAATTCTCTCCTGATGTGATTCACTGCAATGACTGGCAGACCGGCATAGTCCCGCTGCTTCTGAAAACAAGATACCATGATATGGAAGCATTTAAAAAATGCCTGTCCTTGATGTCAATTCATAATATGGGGTATCAGGGTATTTTCAGCCCTGATCTGATGCCAGCAACAGGACTGCCTCATCATCTCTTTAATCCTGACGGAATAGAATTTTATGGGAAGATCAATTTTCTCAAAGCCGGTATAATCGGTGCTGATATGGTTGCGACAGTAAGCCGCCATTATGCTGATGAAATACTTACAACTGAAAAGGGATTTGGACTCGAAGGAGTCCTGAAAAACAGAATTGCTGATTTTTACGGAATACCAAACGGCATTGATTATGATATTTGGGATCCGGCATCAGACCCTTTTCTTCCAGCAAACTATTCAGCTGCTGATCCATCAGGCAAACTCAAGTGCAGGAAGGCGCTTGTAGAAAAATGCGGGTTTAATATTAACAGCCGTGAGCCTGTATTCGCATTTATCGGGAGGCTGGCATCACAAAAAGGAATTGATCTGATCATCGAATCAGCTGAAAGCATACTCAAAATGGGATGTATGTCAATAATTGGCAGGGGAGAAAAAAAATATCATACCCTGCTCAATGCCCTTTGTAAAAAATACCCTGGCCGCCTGAATATCTTTACAGAGTTTGATGAATCCATGGCGCGTCTTGCGTATGCCGGATCAGACATATTTCTTATGCCCTCTCTTTATGAGCCCTGCGGTCTGGGCCAGATGATCGCCATGAGGTACGGCTGCGTGCCAGTGGCGAGAAATACAGGCGGACTTAGTGATACTATTGTCAGCACAAAACACCCAATATATGATGATATCAATTCTGCTGAACAGGATATAAAGCCAACAGGATTTTTATTTGACGAATTCAGCTCATCAGCACTTGCTGAGGCGATTTTGACTGCCGCTCTTGCGTTCAACATACCTGATCTATGGCGCAGGCTTGTTGCAAATAGCATGACAAAAAATTTCTCATGGTCAAAATCTGCCAATATTTATATAGAACTTTATAAAAAATACAGCAAATCCCTGAACGGTTAATTTATGGAATCTGCAGAACCCATAAATCACAGCATGCAACAGTCCGGATCTGGCCATGAAAATTCCTCCTGTCCTGATGACACCTCCTCCTGCGCATCAGAAGCCATTCGTTTTGCCAAAGCTCTTTTGACTGCAGCTTCAGATGAGGAGCTCTTCAGGATAATTTGTGAAGAGCTGTCCGACATATTTAATTCTGACGGAGCAGCGCTGTATATCACACAAGACAGGGATCTTGAACTGAAACATTCTCACGGCAATGCTGCTGCTTTTATAGGATGGGATATGAGCAGCAATGCTGGCAGAGCCTTTTCTGAGAACAGAGCTGTTACATATTCTGCCCCTCCTGGGATTGATCCCGGCTCTCTACCTCTGACAGCCGCTTCTCTGCCCTTGACATTAAACAGCGCTGTTATCGGCATACTCACCCTTTTTACAAAAAAGGCTTTAGACAGCTCTCCTGTTCAATTTAATGAAAAAGACATAATTATGCTTTCCGAGCTTGCTGAAATTGCATCTGCAGCTTTGAGCAACCGCCATGAATGCAATTGTCAGAATTCCAAATCAAAGGTTCATGACAGAGCTGAACTGCTGAAGGGGTATCTGGACAGTTTTCTGGAAAATACTGCTGACGCAATTGTTACTACTGATCTTGAGGGGCATGTAACTTCCTGGAACAAGGGCGCTGAAAAAATGTATGGATTCTCCCATCTTGAAGCGATCGGTCAGTTTATGCCTTTTGTGCCTGATTTTTTAATTGATTCTGAAAAGACCTTTATCGATCGGGTAGCCCTTGGTGAGACGCTCAAGGAAATCGAGACGATCCGCAAGAAAAAGGACAACTCCATGATAGATGTGAACCTGACGCTTTCTCCAATAAAAAACTCAACAGGAAATGTTGTCGGAATCAGCGGCATAGCCAGGGATATAACACAGAAAAAAAAGACCGAAAAAAATCTGCTCCGTCGCAATTCTGAACTTTCGAGAATCCTTTTTATCAGCGCTGCGATGCGCGGCACATTAGAGCTCGACAAACTCCTCAGAATGGTTCTGACTGCAGTAACCATGGGGGATGGGCTTGGATTCAACAGGGCGATGCTGTTTTTGAGAGATGAAAAACACAATGTTCTGAAAGGGGCAATGGGAGTAGGGCCTGCAAGCCATGAAGAAGCCTGGGAAATATGGGCAAGACTTTCGCTCGAGCACAAGAGTCTTGCATCAATTCTGGATGAAATGGATAAAAATCCCAATAAGAAGGAATCTTTTGTTGATATGCTCTGCAAAGGGATAGAGATATCTCTCGACTCTGACACCATACTCACAAGAACTGTAAAAGCAAAAAAAGCCTATAATGTTGTCGATATACAGAAAGAGCCTCTCTCTGATCTTGAGCTGATACAGCAGTTCGGCACTGAAGCGTATGCATCTGTGCCTCTGATATCAAGAGACAAAGTAATAGGAGTGCTCTGGGTTGACAATCTTTTTACGCGCAGACCAATATCTGAGCAGGATATAGAGTTTTTAAGGATTTTCAGCAATCAGATGGCCTCTGCAATAGAAAATGCGCAGCTTTTTGAAAGCATAAACAGCACAGAACAGCAGCTCTCGAATATTTTTGGATCCATCTCTGATCTGCTCTTTTTCACGGGAACCGACTATAGAATCAATAAGGTCAACAAGGCTGTTGTAGATAAAATCGGCCTGCCGGAGGAAGAGATTGTGGGCAAAAAATGCTTTCAGATTTTCCACGGCATGCAGGAACCCTTAATGTCATGTCCGCATGTCAAGACTCTTGATCAGCAGAAGGCATTTATTGAAGAGGTTGAGGACTTTCATATGGGCGGCACTTATATTGTCTCATGCTCTCCTCTTTTTGACAAATCAGGAGCTCTGCTCGGAACAGTCCATATTGCCCGTGATATAACTGAACAGAAAAAGCTGAGACAAAAAGTTGCTGATGCTGAAAGGATGGCCGCACTTGGAGAAATCGCAGCAAAAGTTGCGCACGAAATAAGAAACCCTCTGCTGTCAGTAGGAGGCTTTGCCAGAAGGCTCGAGAAAAGATTGGATAATGATCTTAAAGAATACGCTAAAATCATTGTTGAAGAGGTAGGAAGGTTAGAGGAGATACTTAATGATACCCTTGGTTTTGTGAGAAGCGGCAGACTCGACATCAAGCAGACAGACATGAACGCCTTTATTGATAAAATAATAACCCTGCTCGAATCTGCTGCTGCTGCAAAAGGAGATCAACTGATTAAAGAGGCAGATGAAAAGGTTTCACTCCAGATAGACCAGAACAGGCTTAAGGAAGCGCTTATAAATATTATTAACAATGCCATACAGGCCACAAAGAAAAGTACAATAGTGGTAAAGGCTTTTTATGAAACCAGACCTGATGGATTAAAAGAAGGCATAATAGAAGTAGAGGACCATGGCGCGGGAATAAAGACAGAGGATCAAAACAGGATTTTTGATCCATTTTTTACAACACGATCGAGCGGCACTGGTCTCGGACTGGCTATAACCAAAAAGATTATAGAATCTCACAGAGGCAGGATTGAGGTGAAAAGCGAGATTGGCAAGGGAACTAAATTCCGCATTTATCTGCCTGCACAGGAGGCTTGAATGAAAAAGATACTCGTTGTGGATGATGAAAAAAATATCTTGAAGCTCTATGAAACTGAGCTGCAGGATGAAGGCTATTCTGTTGTTACCGCAAACTCCGGCAAGGAAGCGCTTGAAGCATTTGAAGCTCATTCACCTGATCTTGTTACACTCGATATACTAATGCCTGACATTGACGGCATCCAGATTCTTAGAATGTTGAAAGAAAAGAAACCGCAAACTCCCGTTGTTATGCTTACAGCCTATGACTACAGGGATGACTTCTCTGTCTGGGGATCTGATGCCTATGTGGTAAAATCATCAGACCTTACCGGATTGAAAGACACCATAAAAACAATCCTTGAAGCGCGATAAGAGAGTTATAACCACCATAGCTGAAAAGCCCGCCTACGGCGGGCTCGCTGTCGCTCGTACAGAATCAGGCAAAATCATTCTTGTTAAAGGAGCCCTTCCCGGAGAAAAGGTGCTCGCGGAAATACAGGATGATCACCGCGACTATTTTATGGCCACAGCAGTAGAAATACTCGATCATTCCACAGAAAGAGTAACTCCTGAATGTCCTCATTATGGAGTATGCGGCGGCTGCCAGATGCAGCATGCGTCATACAGGGAGCAGGTGAGGATGAAGGAGGATATACTGACTGAGGCCGTAGCCAGATCGCTCGGTCAGAATATAAAGCTGACACACACATTTTCATCCATAGAACATTGGGGCTACCGGCTCAGGGGGCAGTTTAAAACATCAAAAGACAGCATCGGGTTTTTCAGGGAAAAGAGCGATGCTGTTGTGAATATAAGCTGCTGTCCCATAATGTCGGCCAGCGTAAACAATCTGCTCTCAAAAATCCGCAGTGTTCTGGATCCTGCTGTGAATGAGATTCATATATCATCAGCTTCAGGATCCACTGCCCTTGTACGGCTCCGCAGCGAAATCAAAAACCATGATGCCCCTCAAAAAATTGCTTCAGAACTTATGCACTCCGGACTCACAGGCGTCACTATAGAAACAAAAAAGGGATACCTGCAGTTTGGAAATCCCCATATACAGCTTGACCTTTGCGGGTATAAATACTATGCATCTTCGCTCAGTTTTTTTCAGAACAACTGGCAGTTAAACAATATTATTGTAAAATTTATAGCTGATTACATCCACTCCTGCCCTGCTGGAAACATTGTTGACCTGTATTCTGGCGCAGGCAACCTTGCGCTGCCAGCTGCCAACTATGCTAAAAATATTGTCTGCGTTGAAGAAAACCCCCATGCAGTACAGGATGGAATAAAAAATGCCCAGGCAAATGCTCTTTTGAATTGTGAGTTTATAAATCTAAGCGCTGAGAAGTTTGAAATACCTGCTGCCACAGATATCCTGATACTTGATCCGCCCAGGCCGGGATTGACAAACAGAACCATGGGAAATGTGCTGCAAGCATCTCCTGCGAGAATTATATATATGTCATGCAATCCATCCACATTCGCCAGAGACCTCAAAAAACTGACGCAGCACTACAGGCTCAGTCAGCTGAGCATGATAGACTTCTTCCCCCAGACATACCATGTTGAGACGGTAGTATTGATGTCAAGGGTCGATAAGTAAGAATGTAATAAGATAAGTAGATAAAGGCTTTCCGTGGTTTGAGGTCTGGTTCTAAGCCGGAAGGATAACCACGGATTTATGCTTTGAGGGAAGTTATCCAAGATTGATGAATTTAAAAAGTCATAAGACAATACGGTTATTGATTTGGTGAGTTGATAAGATGGTTGGCAAAATAATGGTGAGTTGACACGATGATTATTAGCTCTTTAAAAATAAAAGTATATTTTACCAAGAAAAGGCGTCAAGTACTTGACGCCATAAACGGAATATGTTAACATGGTATGAGACTATTTATTTTATGAAATGAGGCTGTACCATGATTGATTTAAGTAATTTTAAGCTATGGCTTACAGATAATAAAGATTATTCCGTTAAAACAATAAGTAATTATGCATCAAGATTTAAAAGAGCCGACAATATCTTACCATGGTTCAATGATACAGTATATCAATTTCATTTGGAACAAACAGAAGCCTACCAAGCGCTTTCTTGCGATGTACGCTCTCAAATAAAAAGAGCAGTAACATTGTATTTTGAGTTTGTAAATTCGGATGATTCATCATATAACAAAAGAGAAACTGGAATGAATATGCTATCGTTGTTTGCCAATATAGGTGTTGCGGAAGCCTATTTGAAAAAGATAGGAGTTAATGTAGTTATAGCTAACGAACTTATTGAAAGACGAGCTATTTTATATTCTAAGATTTACCCTGAGACACATATGATTTGCGGTGATATTACAAATGAGAAAATATTCAAAAAGATTGTTGATGAATCTATAGACAGAGGTGTGAATATTATTATGGCCACCCCTCCCTGTCAAGGAATGAGTACTGTAGGCCAAAAGGTCGTTGATGATGAGCGAAATAGACTGGTTTGCCAGGTAATAGATTCAATAAAGGAAATAAAACCAAAGTACGCATTAATAGAAAATGTCCCTATGTTTTTTAATACCAAAATTATAGTTGGCGAAAACGAAATTCTAATTCCTGAACTTTTAGATAAGGAATTAGGGAAAGACTATGTAATTAATGAATTTCTTATCGATACTAAAGATTATTCCGTTCCGCAGTCAAGAGAACGGGCAATTGTTTTGATGACACGAAAGGGGCAAGCCAAGGAGTGGGTAATCCCTGAAAAAGACAAAAAAGTGCATACCATGGAAGATGCGATAGGTCATCTACCAAAATTGGATCCTTTTATTACAGATGTAGATGAGAAAGAACTTTTGGAGATATTTCCACATTTTTATGAACGTAAAGAAAGTGCATTGCAAATTTCCAAATGGCACAACCCGCCCCATCATGTAAAGCGTCAGGTTGTGGCGATGCAACATACACATACTGGGAAAACAGCTTTTGATAATCTAGTGTATTATCCAGTAAAAGTGAATGGGGATGCAGTTAAAGGTTTCCGTAATACGTACAAACGTCAAAATTGGGATACACCTGCCTATACAGTAACTATGGATAATAGAAAAATATCTTCTCAAGATAACGTTCATCCTGGAAGAAAAGAATATACGGATGAAAATGGGGATGATATTTATTCTGATGCTAGGGCATTAACTTTATATGAACTTATGAAGATTATGAGCATTCCAGAAGATTGGCCTGTGCCAGAAAACACATCAGAGGCCTTTTTAAGAAGGATTATTGGAGAAGGAATACCTCCGTTATTTGTCAAAAAAGTTTTTGAAAATTTATTATTAGGAGACCAACTATGGGAAAAATAAAAGGTCTTTCTCTTTTTGCAAACGTAGGTGTTGCTGAGGCATATCTAGAAGATTTAGGAGTAGAAATTCGTATTGCAAATGAGATAGATAAAGATAGAGCACAGTTTTATCAAGATATCTACAAAAACACAAATATGATTTGCGGAGATATAACTGATGATTCAGTAAGAGACAAGGTTGTAAAAGAATCTATAGAGCAAGAAGTAAACTTTATTATTGCTACACCCCCATGTCAAGGAATGAGTGAAGCAGGGTTAAGACTAGAATTTGATCCAAGAAATCAACTTATTTCATATGCTATTGATGTAATTAAACGCATTAAACCCAAATTTGTATTATTAGAAAATGTCCCGAAGCAACTTAAAACTAAAATTCAGTATGGTGATAAGATTGTATTAATACCCGAATACATTAAGTCGGAACTGGGTCATGATTATAAATTCAATAAGGAAGATCTCGTAATGGCAAAGGATTATGGTGTTCCGCAACTAAGAGAACGCAATATATTCTTGTTAGTTCGAAAAGACTTGCCTTATGTTTGGGAATTTCCAGAGAAGCAGAAAGAAATAACACTAGAAGAAGCAATAGGAGATTTGCCTTCCCTTGATCCTTATTTAAGAGAAGGAATAAATGAAACACTAATAAAATTTCCGCAATATGAAGAAAAAAGAAAAGCAGGTCTTGCAGTTTCTAAGTGGCATTACCCGCCGACTCATTCTTGGAAACAAGTTGAATGGATGATGCACACACCAACTGGAAAATCTGCTATTTACAACGAAGAATTTTATCCACAGAAAGCTGAAGGCATTCCTGTAAAGGCACATCATAATCACTATAGACGTCTTAAGTGGGATATGCCATGCCGAACAATAACACAGAATAATGGTGTTATATCCTCTTTAGCTTGTGTTCACCCTGGCAGAGTATACAAAAGTGAGTCTGGGGATATTTTATACTCAGATGCTAGAGTTTTGACTATATACGAATTACTCATCGTAATGTCACTCCCGCTGGATTGGCCTATACCGGAGTGGGCAAAAGAAACTTTTATACGTAGGGTTATTGGTGAGGGAATCCCTTCTCGACTTGTACGAGAAATCATGAAAGCCTTACTTGAACAAATATAAGGAGGAGACAACAATATGGGGAAAATAGTAATGCCTAAAAATAGTGCTCTATTAAACGAAATAGAGTCTGTACTTGAAATCTATTATGACGCAGACGGATGGTTAGGCAATGATGTTTATAAAGAAAGACTAAAAGAGATGATAGGAGATGATCAGTACTCTTCTTCCTATACAAAAAAGGCGCAGATCACATCTTATTTCGGTTTTACAGAGTGGGAAGATATCAATAAGCCCCAATCAATGAGACGAATAACAGACTCGGGGAAGGAAATGTATCAAGCAATTAAATCTAATGATACAGCAAAAATCCAATCCGTGTTGATGAATTCTCTTGAAACTGTTAAATTTGGAAGGAACAATTTTGGTTCTCCCGAGAGCGATTCTGATATAGAGCCACCTGCACTATTTATTAGAGCTAGTATGGATTTAGAATATTTGACATATAAAGAGTTTGCCTATTTGTTGTGGAAGCTTGAGGATATTGGTGGAAATTATACGGACTCACTATCAGAGTTAAAGCAATTTAGAATTAGTGACAATCTTACGCTTGGAGAAGAAGCAAATAAGTATATAGATTGTAAGCCAATTATGATTTTGGTACGTTGGGGATTTTTAGCTGAAGATGGTGATACAACAGGTGGAAAACATATCATTGTTGCACCAGACGTGCTAAGAAAATATAAAACACGTCTAAGAAACCTAAAAATATACAATGTTGATATGGATTATGATGATCCTATTATAGATACCGATGATAGGATGTCCGTGGATTTTGACAGGGTAGAACGAGTTAAAGGTGGCATGAACACCTTATTATACGGAGTCCCTGGTTCTGGAAAGAGCTGGACTATTGAAAAAGAGTATTGTGATGATGAAAGCAGAATGGAGCGTCTTGTATTCCACCCAGATTACACTTACTCGGATTTTATTGGTCAAATTCTTCCTAATGTATCGGATGGTATTGTAAGCTATAAATTTACAGAAGGACCATTTACGAGTCTATTAAAAAAAGCTTATACGCAACCTGAAAAAATGTTTTTTCTTGTGATTGAAGAAATTAACCGCGGAAATGCACCGGCTATATTTGGTGAAGTTTTTCAACTTTTAGATCGTAAAGATGATGGAACGAGTGAGTATGGAATAACTAACGTGGATATTGCAAGTATAGTCTACAATAATCCAAATAAAAAAGTTCGTATTCCTTCTAATATGTCAATTATTGGAACGATGAATACGTCAGACCAGAATGTGTTCACTCTTGACACTGCCTTTCAACGTCGCTGGAATATGCGTATGATTGAAAACACATTTGTAGGACATGATTATGCAAGAACAACCATCTTAGACACAGATGTAACTTGGCAAAGATTCTGTGAAGTTATTAATAATGAAATTGTTACAAAAAACATTCGAATGACATCGTCAGAAGATAAAAGACTTGGAACATATTTTATTAGAGCTGCTGACTTAGAATATCATGAAGATGCAGACAATAATAACCTTTCCGAAAAAGAACAAATTCAAGCAAGATTACTTAATTATAGATTTGGTGAAAAAGTTCTTAAATATTTATGGGATGATGCTTTTAAGTTTTCTCGTGAAGATATTTTCAAAAACACAATTTATAAGAGTCTCGAAGAGGTAGTTAATCACTTTAATTCTAGGAGTTCTGCAAAAGCAATAGGTAATGCTCGTCTCGATGTTTTTAAGGATGAAATTAAGGATGCTTTTCTTGCCCAGGATGAAGACAATAATATTGTTGAGTAAGGTGGTGATAATCTATGGAAGTTACTGCTGAATTGCTGAAGAACAAGTGCCATGTTAATACGAATGAAGAAGGAGATCGCTTTGTAGGCATTAAAGCTGATTCTGAAAATGCGATGATCTATTTTCCTATGGGTTATCAATTGCCAGACACAGAACATGAACGAAGAAGAGATATTTTACATTTGATATCCGTACTTTCAGAATTCACGGACAGAAATGATAGGGTTTTGCATATGAAGAAATTTGAGGCTCCTCAATCAGTCGATTTTCCTGTTAATGCATATATGGAAGTAATAAATTATTACTTGGAGCAGCGCTCGTATTATACTGAAAAAGAACCTATCTATAAGACAAGCGACCGAGGTAACACTGACTGGGCAAAAACTATACGCCAACAGAAACCTTTGTTGCAAGCCAATAATTCTCCAATTTATTTGAAACAGACCGTAAGAGATTCAACACCGAATGATCGTAATTTGATTACGCAAATACACAAGTATTGTGTGTATGAGAGTTTTCAGAAACTAGGGTGGTTGTTCACTCCTAATCTTCCACCAAAGCCAGATTTCCCAATTGATATAAAACGGTATCTTATTGAATTAAATGATAAGTTAGCTAAAACGAATAACGATAAAGATAAACGTCTTTTTGGATCAATGATTGCAATGCTTAAGTATATAGATGAAGAGACAAACAAACGTCAATTTTATTTTGGGACAGATAGTTTTGAATATGTATGGGAAAAACTTATAGACAGAGTATTTGGTGTTAGTAACAAAAACTCATATTTTCCAAAAGCAACCTGGCACCTAAAAAAGGGTAAGAAAAGATCATTTGAAGCTCTTAGGCCAGATACAATCATGGTTTGCAACAACAAGATTTTTGTTTTAGATGCTAAGTACTATAGATATGGAGTAACAGGAGAACCACTTCATTTACCAGAAGGTAGATCCATTCATAAGCAGATAACATATGGTGAGCATATTAGTACTAATGAAAAATTCAAAGATGAATATGGTAATAATCCTATAGTTTATAATGCATTTTTGATGCCGTATAATTCACGAGATAACATTTTTGATTTATCCGGCATATTTGAGAACTGTGGAGAGAGTACTGGTGAATGGAAAGGTCAAGACAATACCTACGAACACGTTCAAGGAATTTTAGTTGATATTAATTACTTGATGCATCATTATACCGGTAACCACTTAAGAAAAATTATGACTTTAGCTGAATCAATAGAGACTGCTCTAGCTGAAAATGGCGGCCATTTACCTACAGAGACAGAAAGAGTTGCAGCTGTTGGATCAGAGTAAATATCAAAAGTATAGAAAACAAATAAAAATCACCGTTACTATGTGGACCTACCTGGTTCATCAGTAGTGACGGTGATTTTTTATTTTTGAGCCATTTTCTTTATTTTTTTCCGGTGATTGCGCTGGGCAGTTGCATTTCTACAGTTAGGGCTACAATATTTTTTTCGTCCATTTGAGGTTTTAACCAAGAAATGATTATTGCAAGCAGGATTAGCGCATTCTCTATATATTTCAGAACCAGGTCTCATATAAAATATTGAAAAATATAAGGCCGAAAGCAAGTTAGTGGCTTTCCATGAAGGCTCCATTTTACTTGCCACAAAACGAGGCACAATACCAGAAAGATTTGAATTAATTTCTTCATTTAACACAATCTTTGCGACTACTATAAGCGCCTGTTTAAGATTGTCATCAAAATTCTCAATAGCTGGTTCATCATAAAATTCGATGCCATTTTCATAAGTTACTTTACTAACCACGCCTACCTTTCTCATAAGATGAAATAGGAAATCTATGGTAATACGAGCTGCAGGTGTTTCATTTGGTGCATTGCGATACAGATAAACAATATCTTTATATCGAAGGTCGTTTATTCCTGGATAACGGTTTGTCAAAGAACTACCAGTAATAATATCTTGATACTCCTCAATATTTAAATCATATGTTGGTTTATATACTGAATCAGTAATTATATACGTTTCACTTTCAAAGCCTTCTTTAGTGCCGTCAATCTCGGGGACTGAGGAGGCTTTTTCTAATGTTTTAATGAAACCATGATGACAAGTCGAATATGGTTTGCTCATAGAATTTAACTTGATAGAAACTCGCTCAGACAGAAGTAGATAAAGAGTTAGGTATAGTATTTTCTCATGGCTTCTATTAGGTTCTTCAATCTCACTCATGAGAAGAACTGTTGCCTTTATATGATTAACAACTTCAGTCAAAGAATATATATCGACTTCCTCGTATTCCGTTTTACTAACAGGAAAGAAAAAACCGTTTTCCTCAAAAAAACTTCGTATGCTGTCCACTTCGTTTGGTAAAGAGATTAGTGCACTTAGTAAGTTTTCTTTTCTAACTGATCCCATCGGTGTGGTTCTACATAGACCGTTTGAACCACTAAAGGCATAATGTAATTCATTTTGCTCATCAGATTGAATTTTCAAAGTGTGTCTCATCTCACCAGGAGAAAGATTAACAACATCAACACCTGTAAAACATCTATAGCCCTTTAGAGAAAAATAATCATTTCCTAAATTAAAAAAGTTTTCATTTTCTAATGCAATATTTTCGATTTCAGACATAAGAATTTCCTCCTCCTCATACTACAAACACATAAAATCACATCCACAAGTAATCGAATAAATAATTGTTTATTCATTATATCAAGTTTTAGTAACCAATACAATAACCTTAGAAAGCTTATTTTTATTAATGGTAAGCGATAAATTCAGAAATTTACTTACTATTTGAGGCTGATTACAATTATAGATGAGGGGAATCCCTCTTAAAATTTATCAGTCTCAAAGTCCTATTGCGCATACGGACGGCGGGATGCATAAGAGTTCAGAACACAGTAATAAAGACTGTGTTTGGAATGAAGATGCACCCACCGTTATTTCGTGTGCCCTTTTTTAGGACAAGCGGAGTCTGTGGTCATCTTCACCACAGGCTCTTTTGCATTCCGCCACCCATTACCGGGACGGAAAGGAATGCAAAATGAAAATACGAGTTTTATATGAAGACAACATCAAAAACGGTCACAAGAACTACACCACAATTGAAATTCCAGATGGAGATTACAGCGTCATGCTGGATATCGACTATGAGCAACGTCTTGCAGAAGCAAAGCCTGAAAAGAAGGAAGAAGTGAAACGCTGTGAGACTCTACAGGAAATGTTCGACCTCATGAACAACAAGGAATATAACCATTGGCGTCGCTACCATAGGCATCTAGGAAATCCAAAAAGACCCTATCGCAAAGACGATCAAGCTGAAGATGAAACGGATGTAATGGACACCTTTGCTGATAACTCTCAGGAGATTGAACGCATCCAAGAAAGTGAAAGTGAAGAAGTTTACCAATGGATACGTAAAGCTCTTGGTAAAAAGCAAGATTGGGCAGATATGTTTATCGCAGTTCGTATGGAAGGTATGTCGATTCGAGAATATGCCAGTTCCATCGGTGTAAGTGAAAACAACATTACTCAGAAATTAAAGCGAGCCACAAAGAAATTACAAGAAGAATATGAAAACCGTCAGATTTGACCTTCT
>JAVFAA010000003.1:0-366005 GCA_034002665.1 Dissulfurispiraceae bacterium
AGCTAATCCCTCCTGCCTGTGTTCTGCTCTCTGTGCTCTGATTTTGGCCCGTTCGACTTGCATGTGTTAAGCACGCCGCCAGCGTTCGTTCTGAGCCAGGATCAAACTCTCAAAAGTTTTCCTGTTTTCTCAAAGCTAATTTACGTTGGCAAAATCTACCGAAGTTTTCAAAGAACAAAAGACCGCTCAGCACGCTCTGCGCTGATAAGCAAACTGCTTGTGATGTAGTTATTTTTACTTGGAATGCCCTGCTTTTAAAGGGCTCAACCACACCTGCTCAGGTCTAAAAAACCGATAGTGAGTTTCTCACTGCCGGAGTTAAATCAAAGAACATCTTCCACTTAAATGATACCCTTTTGATCCTATCGTGTCAACTTGACCAAAAGAATACCTCAACATGAGGAAGATAAAGATATTACAACTTGGTTGATATGGTTGTCAAGCTTTTTTTAAAAAATATTTTTGCTGTTTATTTCCCAGGCTTCTTTATCTTTATAAGATTGCGCTCAGCATCAGAAAATGGCAGATTACAATGTATTATTTCAGCATCCAGGCTGCAGCCAAGCTCCGCAATCTCATCTTCTGTCCGAGGACCTTTGCTCAGAACAAAAAAGCCGCTTTCTTTCAGGAGATGGCCTGCTTTTTTTAAAAGATCAGCAATACTAAATGTTGCACGGGTAACCACAACATCAAACTCACTATCAACCAACTCCTCAGCCCTGCAGTCAATTATTTCAACATTATCAAGATGCAAAAGCCTTTTCATCTGCCGCAAAAATGCGACTCTCTTTCTTGAAGGCTCTAAAAGGGTCACTTTTGCTCGAGGGCTAATTATTGCTATGGGCAGTCCAGGAAAGCCGCCGCCGCTGCCAACATCACAAAGAGAATAACTGTTTGAGGAAAAAGCCTTCAGATACAAAAGTGAGTCGAGAAAATGCTTTATAACTATTTCTCTGTCTTCTGTTATTGATGTTATGTTATGAATCTTGTTCCACCTCTGCAGTTCAGAGCGATAAAGTTCAAATGCATCTGCATAATTCTGAGATGAAAGTATGCCAAGCTCTGCAAGCCCCCTGGTAAGAAGCCCTTTTATTGACTGCTTCTGCAATGCTTCTCCAGACAAATAAGCAGTATGGTGATCGCGGCAGGAGTAACCCCCGGAATTCTTGATGCCTGCCCTATTGTTAACGGCATAATCTCCATTAACTTCTGTTTCACTTCTGCAGACAATCCCTGCACGCCTGAATAGTTAAAATCCTGCGGTATCTTTTTTGCTTCAACCTTTTGAAGCCTCTCTGCTGCCTCTATCTGTTTCTGAATATATCCTTCATATTTGATATTTGTTTCTATTATCGCAGCAGCATCCTTATTTATCTTGTACGGAGACGGTGAAAATCTGTTGATAAAACTGTAAGTTATTTCAGGTCTTTTTAAAAGTTTTGCAAGCTGCATATCTTCTGTTATCTCTGCTGTCTGAAGATCAACAAGTGCAGCGTTAAGCTCTGCATCAGGCTTTATCCTGACCGTCCTGAGTCTCTTAAGTTCAGCATCCATCATATCCTTTTTCTCTCTAAACCGATCATACGCCTCTTTGGTTACAAGACCTATCTGCCTGCCCTTTTCTGTTAATCTGAAATCAGCATTATCCTGCCTCAGCAGCAGCCTGTATTCTGCCCTTGATGTGAACATCCTGTATGGCTCTTTTGTGCCTTTTGTGACAAGATCATCTATAAGCACTCCTATATATGCTTCATCTCTTCGAAGCACGAACTCCGGCTCACCTTTTATTTTAAGCACTGCATTTATACCGGCAATGATGCCAAGCCCTGCTGCTTCTTCATATCCTGATGTTCCATTTATCTGGCCAGCCATATACAGGCCCTGAACTGTCTTTGCCTCAAGAGTATGCCGCAGCTGCGTTGGATAGACAAAATCATACTCAATGGCATATGCAGGCCGCATTATGAACGCATTTTCAAGTCCTGGAATGCTGTTCACAATTTTCTGCTGAACATCAACCGGAAGACTTGTTGATATGCCGTTTGCATAATACTCTGTTGTGTTTAATCCCTCAGGCTCAAGAAATACCTGATGTCTCTCCTTGTCAGCAAAACGCACCACCTTGTCCTCAATTGATGGACAGTATCTCGGCCCAATCCCCTGAATCTTTTTGCTATAAAGAGGGGAGCGGTCAAGATTATCCATTATCGCCTTATGTGTTTCTGCATTGGTATATGTTATATAGCAGGGCAGCTGTTTATTTGTTATTTCTTTAGTGGAATATGAAAATGGTATCGGCGGATCATCACCATACTGGGCAGTGATTTTTGAAAAATCTATTGTCTTTGCATCTATCCTTGGCGGAGTTCCTGTCTTGAGCCTTCCTATTTTAAATCCAGCTTCTGCAAGACTTGCTGACAGTCCTGTTGAAGGAAACTCCCATGCCCTGCCAGCAGGAAAGGTATCAAATCCTATATGAATAAGTCCGTTAAGAAATGTTCCGGTAGCTATAATAACTGCCTTGGCACTATACCTGAGTCCAAGCCCTGTAACAACTCCTTTGACGCAGTAATTATCAACAATCAGCTTCTCGACTGAATCCTGCTTGATGGACAATCCTTCCTGCAGCTCCAGCGATTCCTTCATATGCATTCTGTAAAGTATCCTGTCAGCCTGAGCGCGCAGAGACCATACAGCAGGACCCTTTGAAAGATTAAGCATTCTGAACTGTATGCCGGATCTGTCTGTTACAACCGCCATCTGTCCGCCGAGAGCATCTATCTCTTTAACAAGATGCCCCTTTGCGAGTCCGCCTATGGCTGGATTGCATGAAAGCTGCGCGATTGTATCCAGATTCATCGTGAAAAGGCATGTGCTCATTCCGAGCCGTGCAGCAGCCAAAGCTGCTTCACAGCCCGCATGCCCTGCACCAACAACTATAACTTCGAAATCTTGCTCTTTAACCATTGATCGATTATTATAGCATTGTATGAATTACCCGGTTTTTGAACATGTTATAGCTGGGCTTAGGAGTCTGATTCAGGACGAGAACCAACCTTTGGCCAAAATAGCCGAAATGATAAAGTATGATCCAGGCATCTATTTTTCACTCCTTCAAAAAAATGCAGCATCAGAAAAAACAAAAGATATAACCTCCATTCTGCAGATAGCCAACATAATAGGGGCTAACGGCATTGAGCGCCATATTCTTGAGCAGGATCTTTTTATATCGGATGAACATATACTGCTATGGGCGTATTCAATACTGTCTGCTGAAACAGCACTGGCGCTCAACCACTATGCCCAGGCAGTTCGTGATGATGAGGCATTTCTTGCCGGTATGATGACGCCAATCTCAATAATGCTCATGTTTGAGGCAGAATCTAAATATAAAAAGATTGCTGAACTTATCATCCGCATACCAATGGCTGATAAAATTTTTATCGAAGAAAAGCTCTTCAAAACAAATCATATTGAACAGCTCTCCTCAACTCTCACATCACCTAAACTTTTTAAAGATACAATAAGCCTGATGTCAGGCATTTTTAACAAAGACGGCACAAGAACACGCAACAGGCCCCAGCCAGGCAGATTCTCTGTAGCCTATAAATCTCTGCAGCTGCTCCAGATGCTCGAGGCGAGCGAGGCTGGAGCGCAGATGCTGCTTTTCCCGGAGCTGATCGATGCGAGGGAAAAGTTTGCAGAGATGAGCAAACGCTATTTCAAGATTGCTGAGAATGAGCTTGAAGATCTGCTCTCCAATGTGATAGAAAGATTTGAAGTAATATCAGCGCAGTTCAATATCTCTGTACAAACAGAACACCTGCTGGAGAGAGCTGCTGCATACAAGGCATCCTTTAAAACTTTTCAGACAAGAACAGAAGGACTTCAGGACCGGATCAATATGGCGATCTCAGAATTCAACAAAAACCGGAATATACTGATTTATGGCGAAAACGGAACTGGCAAGAGGCTGTTTGCCCTCTCACTTCATAACCATCCAGGCAATCCAAACATATCCTATCCATTTCTGTCCATGCATTGTGGGCATCTTGATAATGATGCAATGGAGCTTGAGCTCTTTGGTGCCAAAGGCGGATATATGGGGCTTGAAAAGCATAAAGGTCTTTTTGAGCTGGCTGACAACGGTACCATAGTGCTGAAACAGATTGATAAAATGCCTGTTGAGCTGCAGGACAAGCTTGCAGACATAATAGCAAAATCTGAATTCTACAGAATCGGAGAAACAGAACCCTTAAAGCTCAAAGCGAAATTCATTATTACATCAAGAAAGAATATCTCTGAAGAATCAGATTCAGGATGTTTTTCAAAAAAATTGCTCAATGTGCTAAATCCTTATGAATTTTTTCTCCCTCCACTAAGAGAGAGGCGCAATGATCTGGAATTTATTGGTCAGGGAATAATAGAAAAATACAATCTTGGCTTCAGCAGTTCCGAGACCATGAAGCTCGGCCTAAAAGAGTATTACGAAACCTACGATTTTCCGAACAATCTTCCTGATTTAAAAAGACTGCTCTTTTACATATCCGCCAGACAGAGCCTTAATTCTTAGATATTCAACAAGACCTGCAAGACCTGCTGCAGCTGAGGACAAAAACCAGACAAGTGAAATTGCTACAGCTTTTTCAGGAGCTGTGCCCACTGTTCCAAGGAGAACCACAAAAGCACCTTCCCTGAGGCCAATGCCTGATATGGATACAGGTATCATTGATACAAAAATTATCAATGGAAAAAAAACAAAAAACACGATAAACGGCTGGTTGATTCCAAGACCCAGTGCAACAATATATGCACTCAGTATGCTTATCAACTGAACAACTATTGAATATCCGTATGTCTTCAACAGAACTGCCGGCATCTTTTTATATTTGTCAAAATACCTGTATGCTTTGTTTATCCATCCAAAATTAGTAAATGCCTTGACCCAAAATATCATTACGCTGGCAATTAGAAATACTGCTGCAACTGCCGGCAGCAGCCAGACCAGTGGCGTGGAGCTTATATATACATAGCCGACCGGTAGTCCTGCCATGCAAAGCGTGATAAGCGCAACAGCTCCCATATATCTGTCCATAAAAACCGAGGCAATGGAGACGACACTGCTGCTTATATCTGCTGCCTTCACAGATTTTTGTTCTTTATTCCCTGGAACTTTCAGCTCCCTGTTCAAATAATATGCCTTGACAGCATCTCCTCCGATCATCCCGGGCATGCATATATTGAAAAAAGCTCCTATGAGATAAAATGAAAAAAGCCTGCGGATACTCACTTTTTGCGGGATGAAATGCCTCCACCTCAGACAGGAAATAAAGGTTGCTATCCAGTACAACACTACAGCTGCTGCAAAAACATATGGGTTCATATCTTTGATGACCTGCCATATTTCATGCAGTCCGAATTTACTGACAAGCAGATATATCAGAGTTGCGCTTACAGAAAGTTTTAAGATAAGTGCAATAAATCTATTCACTTGGGCCGAGCATCTTTTTTATTGTGTATATAGGTTTTTTCTGGCTCTCATGGTAAACTCGCACAAGCATTTCACCAAGAAGACCCATTCCTATAAACTGAACTCCAACTATGATGAGAAGCGCGCCGAGCAGCAGCAGAGGCCTGCCGCCAATATCAATTCCAAAAAAAAGTTTTTGTATTGTCAGATATGCAGATATACAAATGCCGGCAAAGCTGAAAAGTCCTCCAATAGGTCCGAAAAACTGTATGGGTTTAGTTGAAAAACTCTGGAGAAACTTTACTGTGATCAGATCGAGCAGCACCTTTACCGTCTTATAAATCCCATATTTTGATCTGCCTTTAAATCTTGGATGATGGGCTATTATTATCTCGCTGATTCTGACTCCGTACCAGCTCGCAACAGCAGGAATAAACCTGTGCATCTCTCCATAAAGCTTCAGATTCTTGACAACATCCCTGCGGTACGCTTTCAGGGAGCAGCCATAGTCGTGCAGACGCACTCCGGTAACCTTGCTTATAAGCCAGTTTGCGGCTATTGACGGAATGCGGCGCATTATAAGCGGATCTTTTCGATATTTACGCCAACCGCTCACAAGATCATAATCTTTTATAGCCTCGAGCATTCTTGGTATGTCGTTAGGATCATTCTGCAGATCACCATCCATTGTGACAACTATACTGCCCCTTGCAAAATCAAATCCAGCTGCAAAAGCAGCAGCCTGTCCAAAATTTCTTCTCAGACTGAGGACAACAACATTCCTGTCACCTTTTTTTATTCCCTCAAGCAGTTCAAGCGTGCTGTCAGTGCTGCCGTCATCAACATAAATAACTTCATATTCTGCACCATGCCTTGACAGCACTTCAGTCAGCTTCTGGTGCAACAGCTCGACATTTTCCTGTTCATTATAAAGAGGCACTACTACAGAGACTGTCATACTTAAATCTCCTGAAAAACTCGTGAGTCAATATACTCAATATCTTAGCATATGAAATAAAAAGAGGGCTGATCATAAGACCAGCCCTCATGAAAAAGTTTTCTTGTTATTTTATAAATTAGATTTTCCTGAACTTCTTCCTCAGCAGCCCAAGCCCTGCCAAACCAGCACCCATGAGAATAATTGTTGACGGCTCTGGAACTGGATTATTGCCTGGATCAGGATTACCAGGATTATCACCCTCTGTTGTGATTACAGATTTTGCGAGTGTAACTGCCCAATATTTAGAACTATGTTCAGTATCGATATCAAGCCATATCTGCAGACCAGCAGCTATGTCATCAAAAAAGTTTGAGCCGAGAGTAAACTCTGTAAACGCCCATGTATCATCAATTCCCTGCAAATAACCTAGAAACACAGGTGTGCCATTATCATATGCATAAACAGCATCCCTCTCACCACTATCATAGTCAATATCAAAACCGCTTATATTGAGCTTTGCTGATGTAATAGTTCCACTGATCGGGTTATGAGTCCATCCCCAATCTTCATTATACCAGCGATAATATGGAGAATCATACTTCTGTGCATCAGTCGGGACAAAATATCCTGCAGGTGCCTCTACTGTGTCAACAGCTGCAAAAGCCATTGAACTTATTAAAAGAATACCAAAAACCAACCCTAAAACCCTGGTGATCTTCATAAACAACCTCCTTATATTTTTTTAAATCCATAAAACCAATCCCGTATTTAGTATTAAAAACTTCATGCACAAACCAGACCACTTCAGAAAAACTGTTATTTTTCAGAACATTTATTTTTTGTTGGAAATATACTACTGGACAAAAGTGTAAGGAATTCAGACAAAAATCCCTGATTCCTTACACTCGCGATTTTCTTTAACAGAGAGGAGAATCAGGATATTTGCAACAGGCATTCATTTTGCGAACAATCCCGAGATGGTTACAGTCTACTTTTTTAGATCTTTGGGTCTTACTCCACACTCTCTTTTAAAAGCCTCGGCAAAATACTTTGGATTATAGCCGCTAACTTCCGCAGCATCCCTGACATCAGCATCTCTGTCTTTAAGAACATTTTTTGCCATTGTAAATTTAGCCTTCACAAGATAATCCTTAAATGTTAGACCAGTAATTTCCTTAAAGTATTTGCAAAAATACGATCTGTTTATGCCAGCCATTTTTGAAGCATAAGTAAGATCAATAGGCATTGAAGGATTGTTATCAATAAAATCTTTTACAGACAAAATACCGTTAAGAATCCAGGTACGAATATGCTTTGGATAAGCCCTTTTTTCGATACTGTCTATATTCGATATGGGAATAGCTTTTCTGCTCTTCTTCTGCATATCATGTATATACATCAGAATCTCGACCTTTCTAAGTATCTCCTCTGCCTGAAAAGGTTTCTTTATATAATCGCGCGCCCCGCGCCTGAATGCCTCAATACATATATCCTCTGAACTGTGTCCTGTTATTATCACAACCGGTATTGACGGGTATGCCTGCTTGATTTTACGCAGCACATCTATACCTCTGCAGTCAGGCAGTATCAGGTCGAGCAGAACAAGGCCTATGGAGTCAGAGACCTTTTTTATGCCGAGGTTGCCATTTTTTGCGGTAACAACGCAGAATGATTTTTCGAGTACCTTTTTGAGGGCTGTTCTCGTAACTTCACAGTCATCAATTACTAATATGCATTTATCTTCATTTGTCCTTATCATCCCGCCTGTCCTGTAAGTTTAATTATACGCATTAGATAAAATTATACACAAAAACAGCTCAACATCAAACTGCAGTTCTTTTTTTATGCTATGATTTTTTTATGAAAGGCTTTGTGATATGGATAACAGGGCTGCCGGGCAGCGGCAAAAGCATTCTCGCTGACAAGATAAAAGAACAGATGCCTGACATTGTTATCCTCAGAATGGACGAACTTAGAAAGATTGCTACTCCTGACCCGACATATTCTGATACAGAACGCAGCATTATCTATCGGTCCCTTGTATTCACAGCTAAAAAACTTTTCAACCTCGGTCATAATGTAATCATTGATGCCACAGGCAATCTCAGGGAATACCGGGATTTTGCGAGAGAGCAGATACCGTATTTTGCTGAAATTTTCTTGAGCTGCCCGATTGATGTATGTTCAAAAAGGGAAGCAGAGAGAACAGACTTCAGACATGCGCCCAAAAACATATACAAAAAAGGCAGGGCTGGATGGCCAGTGCCGGGCATATCAGTTCCATATGAAGAACCTCTGCATCCTGAACTTGTAATAGATACCAGCATCACCGATGCCTCACATGCGGCACAGACTGCAGTTGATTTCATAAAAAAGCGCTCTGCCAATATTTGACAGAGCGCTTTTTATCTGGATACTCCTTTTCTCTTACCTGAACTTGAAGCTTTGGATTGCAGACCTCAAACTGCCTGACAATTTATTCATTCTGTCAAAGAGTTCCTTGAGATTTTCAGATGTCTGCTGTGTTTCAGTCGCCATCACTGAAACCTCTTCAATATTCTTTGCAATCTCTTCAGAGGCCACTGACTGCTCTTCAACAGAGGCAGCTATCTGGGTTATCTCCTGAGCAGTCTTATTAACGCTGTTCACAATGCTCTCAAGGGAGGTCCTGGCTCTCTCCATAAACTCAACGCCATCGGATACATGATCAAGCGCACTCTGCATTGATGAGCCGGTGCGTTCAGAATCATCCTGCACGCCCTGTATTCTTTCTGATATCTCATTTGTAGCTTTTGCAGTGCGTTCTGCCAGCTTGCGCACCTCATCCGCAACTATCGCAAAGCCTCTGCCCTGTTCACCTGCGCGCGCTGCCTCAATGGCAGCATTAAGAGCCAATAGATTTGTCTGGTCTGCTATATCGCTTATGACTGAGACAATCTCTCCAATCTCGCCAACCTTCGAATTAAGATGCTCTATCATTGAGGCCAGCTCTCTGGTCGCCTCACCTGCTGAAATTATCTTTTCAACAGACTGTGCAACAACCTCTTTGCCCGTATCAGCAATAGCAATTGCTTCTTTGGCAGAGTCTGATGCTGATGCACTGTTTCTGGCTATCTCTGTAACTGTCTGCGCCATCTCCTCAGAAATTGAAGCAATATGCATTGACTGGCCAGCCTGTTTTGATGTTGTGTTAACCGTAGCCTCAATTGCCTTATTAAGAGATCCTGCAGCTGAATTAAGATCATTGGAAACATCAGCGATATCATTAATTGTATGTGAAAGACCTTCAGACATTTTATTAACAGCATCCGCCACATTTCCGATTTCATCGTCATAATGTATTTGAGCGCTCTGCCTGAAATCTCTCTGAGCAGCCTTCTTTATAACATCAACAATATTATTAAGAGGGGTGATGAGAGCCTTGGTCACCACAAAATAGATTATAACCAGACTGGTGCCGGTAATAAGAAGAACAAGCAGAAGAATCATAAACTTTGTGTGAGAAACCTCTGCAAGCGTCTTTTCCATGTTCAATCCAATACTAACAGCCCCTACCACATCCCCTTCTTTAACTCCGACTGCATGGCAGCTGAGACAGTCGGTTCCCATATAATTTTTTACAGCAAGATAAGGAAACACCCCTACAAGATAGGGCTTGCCTTTTACATCCTTCATCCTGAATGCTGGCTGCTTCGTCTTGAAGACCTCGCTTTCTAAATCATCCTTGAGATAGTCTTCAGGTTTTTTCTTGCCAAACTGGGCATCCAGTGATTCATCCCTGATAATTCTGAGCGGAAGCATTTTATTCATATGCTCCACAAAAGGAGGCAGGCTGTCTGATATGGTGCCTGTCACCATATAGCCTGTCATTACTCCAAAAACAGCTTCCGACATATTAACAAGGTCTTTTTTACCCTGCTCCGTGGATACAGCCTCAATCTTTGCTCCGGTCCACCATACTATCAATATCGCTGTCACAGCATAGATCAGAATCAAAGGAAACATGATCTTGCATTTTAGAGAGGCGCAGCTTAACTTCCTGAGTATGCCCATCTTTAATCCCCCTATTAATTCTTCTGATTATATCAGCGCGTTATCGAGCTGATATAATGTAAGCACTCAGACCCCTTTATTACAAGGAGAATTTTATGACCAAGTTTATTATCGGTGCTGATGAAGTTTTCTTGACAATAATAGATGTGCAGACCCGCCTTGCCGCAGCGATGCTGCACAAAGAAAAGGTAACAAAAAACATATCGCATCTGATAGAGCTTTCAAAGATGCGGTCTGTACCGTTAATCGTGACTGAACAGTATCCAAAAGGACTCGGCATCACCATACCTGAACTTAAAGACATCCTTCCCTCTCTTGATATACTTGAGAAAATCTCTTTCAGCTGCTGCGGTGAATCCTCTTTTCTGCAGGCAGTTAAATCAACTGGCAGAAAGACAGCGATTCTAACCGGTATGGAGACTCATGTCTGCGTACTTCAGACCTGTCTTGACCTGCTCAATGCAGGATACAATGTTCATGTTGTTAAAGATGCAATATGTTCGAGAGATGATCAGAACCGGGACACAGCAATAGAGTTAATGCGTGATGCAGGAGCTGTCATAACATGCACTGAAACAGTTCTTTTCCAGCTGTTGAAAGTTGCAGGCACTGAGGAATTCAAAACAATTTCAAAAAGAATAAAGTAATTAAGAAATATAGGTCCGGACATAAAATTCATGTCCGGACCTATGATTACAGAACTCTAAACCGGAGAGTCTCCGACAGCCTTCTTTTCACTGCCTCTCGGCATGATATACCGTACTGAAGGCTTGGTGCCAAGATCAGGAAAGAGCGGCTTGGCATTAAATTCCTTAACAAGCTTTGACACTTCGCTGTTAGGATCATTCAGATCCCCAAAATGGCGTGCTTTTGCCGGACAGCTCTCAACGCAGAGAGGGCGCAATCCTTCTGTCACCCTGCTCATGCAGAGATCGCATTTCTGAAGCTGTTTTGATTTGGCATCCCATTTTATCCGATTGTAAGGACATGCGCTTTCCTGCGCCTGGCTGCCTTTGCTGTCCTTCAGATATACAACTCCGTCATCTCTTTTTTCGATCTGCGCGGGAAGATTCTTCTTGCATGCAGGATCTGCACAGTGATTGCACATAACAGGCAGATAATACATCTTCAGATTCGGGAACTTGCCTGCAGGGACATCAGACTTGTTCCAGCTGCTCCCAATAGTATGTACTTCACTAAGCAGGACTCCCGAATTTGTGCTGTTTTCCATTCTGCATGCAACAGTACATGTATTGCACCCAAAGCATCTTCTGAGATCTATAACTATCGTATATTGTTTTTTCATAAGTATCCTCCCCTTACGCCTTTTTCACTTGAACCGCAGTATCGTAAAAAGGACTGTTCGATTCCTTGCGCAGTTTAGTGTTGCTTGAAGTAGCCTTTGTA
This sequence comes from Dissulfurispiraceae bacterium, assembly GCA_034002665.1. Taxonomy (GTDB): domain Bacteria; phylum Nitrospirota; class Thermodesulfovibrionia; order Thermodesulfovibrionales; family Dissulfurispiraceae; genus JAFGXL01. The sequence continues at coordinate 11,871 of JAVFAA010000003.1, forward strand.
AGAGTATCATGAGTAAGATCATTATGATGCCCTTCACGGTAATGACGCGGCCACCATCCTTCAGGAATATGCACATTGCCCGGGATTATTCCTTCGGTCAACAGCACCTTGCATTTCAGCTTGCCCCTGTCATTGAACATTGTGGCATAATCACCATCCTTGATTCCGCGTGGGTTTGCATCAGAAGGATGCATACTCAGGAGCGGCTCTGGATTAAGTTCAAGTAGTGTAGGGTTATATGCTCCAAACTGTGAATGAGCATAGTAGCGGGTGTGCCCCTGCTGGAATGAGAGAGGATATTTTTTGGCTAATGGGCTTCGGGAAGATGCCTCAACAGGCTCTCTGAACACGGGAAGCTCCTCACCAAACTCTTTAAGCCACTCGACATAAAACTCTACCCTGGCTGAATCAGTCAGGAATTTCTTGTCAGCCCAACCTATATAAGGTTCAGGAACATTGATTCTGACCGCACCCTTTTTCAGCCTGTCTAATGTAACACCTTTAAGTTCAGTCGCATTAGGGTTATCGAGCAATAATGTCAGCCATTCCTCAGTAGTCTTCTCAAAGTATTTGCCCAAGCCTAATCTCTTTGCAATCTCACCATAAACCTCAATTTCAGGCCTTGCCTCATAAAGAGGTTCAATAGCTTTCTGCTGGAGCTGTAGGTAATAGTGGACAGCAACCGCTATATCGGTCTTTTCAAACCAGGAGCAGGCAGGCAGTACAATATCAGCATACTCTGCTGTGACAGTCATAAACTGATCCATTACAACAAAAAATTCATAGTTAGGCAGAATCTCGTTTATAAACTTGTTTTTTGCTGGTGACTGATTGATAGGATTTTTGCCTGATACCCACATAAATTTTGTTCTTTTTGCAATCTCAGGATTCCCTGTCAGATGCAGTCCGGGAAGCACCTTCAATGGTTTTCCGGTCGGGCTGAGAAAATCCTTCATCTTGAATCTCGACAAAGCAGAGCCGCCTATAGCCTGTGTACCGCCGCCATGAAGCACTCCGCCTCCAGAATTGCCTATATTGCCTGTCAGCGCACCAAGCGTAATTACAGCTCTTTGCTGATTATGCATATCCATATAGACATGGAACGCCCTGCCCATTCTTATAAGAGCGGGCTTTGTGCTTCCGTACTCAGTAGCAAGCTGCTCGATCTGCGATGCTGGAATCTTTGTAATTTTAGATGCTGTCTGAGGCGGATATTGGTCCGCAAGCTGCTTCAACTGTGAAAAAGAGGTCTCAACTGTTATCTTAGAGCCGTCCTTCAGAGTGACATCTTTTTTAGAAAGCAGTGTGGGACTTGAGCATTGCGATGAAGGAACAACCTTGTCTCCGGATACATCAACAACCATGTATCCATCTCCACCCTTATCAAGCACATCCTTCTCGCGAAGGAACTGGCCATTGTCACTTCTCACAAGAAATGGAGCTACTGTATGCTTAGAGAGAAAGTCCTTGTCATGAAGATTCTTTTTGATGATCACATGCATCATCGAGAGCGCAAGAGCTCCATCTGTTCCAGGTCTGATAGGAATCCATTGGCTCATTCTGGAGGCAGTTGGAGTGAATCGTGGATCAATGACAATAATCTTTGCGCCTTTGTCCAGAGCATCATACATAAAATGAGTATCCATTATTCTTGACTCAGAGGTATTCTCACCCCAAAGTATAATCAACTTCGAATTTTTATAATCTGAAGGCTCTGTGTAACCAAGAAGCGAGCCGCGGGGAGTTCCACCCTTCCAGCTCAAAGTCATAAGGTCGCCCACCGCAAGGTCACCATGAAGTGAAATCGAGGCAACTGCCTGTGCATCAAGAAGGTTCGCAAGTCTCCATCCTGATCTGCTGTTCAGAACCGTACTTGTTCCTCCGCCAACAGGCATGAACACCAGAGAGTCTCCTCCGTACTTGCCTTTTATCTCTGTGATCTTGGCTGCGATAGTGTCAAGGGCCTCATCCCAGGTAATACGCTGCCACTTGCCTTCACCCCTTGCGCCAACTCTTTTCATTGGGTACTTAAGTCGGTCAGGATGATAGGTTCTCTCAAGGTGAGTAAGACCTTTAAGGCAGATTCTTTTGTACTTTGGATCAGGAAATTCAGCAGGTTCAATCTTAACAACTCTCCCGTTTTTAACAAATGCATTCATGCCGCATACCTGCCCTGCGCAGGATGGTGAGCATGCGGTTCGTACGACCTTGTCGTACTCAATTGAATGCGCCCTGGCTTCAGCATCAGAGCTTAAGACATTGCAGAAAAGCTCTGGCGATACTGCTGCTGCTGTTGCCACCGCAGAAGAACTCTTAATAAAAGCTCTTCTTGTCAGTTTCCTTTCTTTTCCCATGTTCCCTCCTCAATAGATGCTTCTGTTTTCTGTTATTAGAAGCTGCTCCCTCAGCTCCTAAATAATAGGATACACAATTATTTTGTGATTATGCAACCAGTTTTTACCCTCCTAATAAAGCATGAACAGCAACACTCAAAACAGATTTTTATCAATATGTTAGCAGGAAGCATTACAACTCAAAAAAGTTATTTCAATATTATTTGGTCCGTCCTGTCTTGCCCGCCAATATGGGTTAGTTGCCAATCTTCTTTCTTGAGGCAACAAATCAATAAAGCAGTAGAATGTAACAAAAGAAAATAACAGCGTACGAAAACAGGACTTTTTGGCTATTGATTCTAAGGCAACAAGTTCATCATATATGGTGGAGTGGAAGTTATAGGACAAGGCATATGCGTTTCTTATTTTGCGCAGTGCCGACATGAAACGATTTGTGTCATACCGTTGAATTTGGCATTGTGGAACGCGAGTTTTCAGATTAATTTAATTCTTCAGAATCTCCCCAACCGTAAAAACCGATGTCTTGCCCTTGCGCTCTTTGGCTTGTTAATAGCTAGCATACATGTCATTGATCAATTCATTTAACTGATTCACTTAACATCTTTCCCCTCTTCCTTAAAACGAAAGAAGTCAGCAAAAGATTTCCCAAGTCTAAAAGGGAAAATGATACTAAATATCCATAACCATCTCGAAATATTCATGTAAGCTTTAATTGTTTTGTCGTAGGGATCTTCTTTTAAAATATCTTCTTTGTGACTGTAGAACTTTTCATACTCTTGGAGTTTAACTTGTAGCGTAGCAGTGTCTTTGAATTTCATTAGCTTGTCTGCTATCTGTTTTGCGAGTTGTCCAGAAAAATTCTTATTACTGGAATAAAAAACAATCTCATCTAACTCCTTGCAAAATAGTTGGGCCTTTCTTATATGTGTAGATACGAGCTTCTCCGAATAAATTGGTGTTTCACAATTTTCTTTCCTTAGCAAAAAAACATTCAAGCGTATTGAATCATTGAGGCTTGAAAGATGAGCAATTGCAGCTGCTCTCTCAGAATCTCGTTGAATTTGAGAGAGATTAAATAGCATCAAAAAAATAGATATCAAACTAAACAGTATCCATACTAAATCTACAACAGCCCACAAAACAAGGTGATTTCGCATACGACAACGATAGCCGAGCCATATGCCAATAATAAGAGATAGTATCGCTAGTAAAAATAATAGGCATTCTGTTCCCATGTGATTTTAATTCCTTTCTTAGTGAATTTAATACACTCTTCATAAAATTAATGAGTGATACATCCCTTGTCTTTCCCATTCCCTCAAAACTGTCTAAATCATATCACATTCCACAGAGAGTTCAAAGATACGAAATGACAAAAAATCAACCTTAGCATGTGAACTAACAACTCAATTCTGAACAAGAATTATGTCACCTTATCCCTGTTGCTATCATTTTGTCTTTCAGGACTTTTAATTTGTCCCGCAGCTCTGCTGCTTTTTCGAATTCGAGTTTTTTTGCTGCTTCCTTCATCTCTGCTTCGAGCTGCTTAAGGTAGTCTTCATTAAGATTGTACTCGGCACTCTCTTCAGCAACAGAGTCAACCACTGTTGCGTAGTCTGATTCATAAATCGAGCTGAGTATGTCCTTGATCTCGCTCTTTACGCTCTCTGGAGTTATTTTCATCTTTTTGTTGTACGCTGCCTGTATCTTTCTTCTGCGCTCTGTCTCATCAATCGCCCGCTGCATCGAACCTGTGATCCTGTCAGCATAAAGTATCACAAAGCCATTCACATTTCTTGCTGCCCTGCCTGCTGTCTGAATGAGTGAGCGCTCTGAGCGGAGAAAGCCCTCCTTGTCAGCATCAAGTATTGCAACAAGAGAAACCTCGGGCAGATCAAGGCCTTCTCTCAGCAGGTTTACACCTATAAGCACATCGAAATTACCGAGCCGCAGATCTCGCAGTATCTTTATGCGCTCAAGAGTGTCTATGTCAGAATGCAGATACCTCGCCTTTACACCAAGCTCGATATAGTAGGACGAAAGATCTTCTGCCATCTTCTTTGTGAGTGTTGTGACGAGCACCCTTTCTCCTATAGCAGCCCTTGTATTTATCTCCCCAAGCAGATCCTGCACCTGGCTCGCTATTGGTCGCACAACCATTGCAGGGTCCATAAGCCCGGTAGGTCTGATTATCTGCTCAACAAAACTGCCGCCTGACTGTTTGAGCTCATACGCACCCGGAGTGGCTGATACATAAATGGCCTGATTGATGCGTGATTCGAACTCCGTAAATTTGAGCGGCCTGTTGTCGAGTGCTGAAGGCAGTCTGAATCCATAATCTATAAGTGTCTGCTTGCGCGATCTATCACCCTCATACATTGCGCCTATTTGAGGCACAGTTGCATGAGATTCATCAATAATCAGCAGATAGTCTCCTTTTGATGGTCCGCTTATCAAATAATCTATCAGCGTGTATGGAGGCTCGCCCTCTTTTCTACCGCTCAGATGGCGGGAATAGTTCTCTATGCCGTGGCAGTATCCGAACTCTCGCAGCATCTCCATATCAAACCTTGTCCGCTGTTCTATGCGTTCTGCGCTCTGCGCGTTTCCAGAGCGTGTGAAATATTCCGCACGGTCGAACATCTCCTGCTCTATGTGCTTCATTGCCCTTTCGAGCTTTGGCTTGGGAGTTATCCAGTGGCTGTTCGGGTAGATGACAGCCTTGTTCAGCCGGGCTGTTTTTACTCCTGTAAGCGGATCAAACTCATTGATAGCATCAATGTCATCACCAAAAAACTCTATCCTCAATGCACGGTCTCGGGCAAATGCAGGAAAAACCTCCACGCTGTCGCCCCGCACCCTGAAGCCTCCGCGCTTGAAGTCAGCATCAACGCGCACATAGAGCATCTCAACCAGGCTCATAAGCAGCTCATCCCTTTTTATCCGCATGCCCTCTTCGATGAACATATGCATGCTGAGATAATCTTCAGGTGCTCCTATGCCGTAGATACATGATACAGAGGCAACAACAATAACATCCCTGCGCTCCAGTATGGACATGGTGGCTGAGTGGCGCAACCTGTCAATGTCATCATTTATCATCGAGTCTTTTTCTATATAGGTATCTGTTGTGGGAATATATGCTTCAGGCTGGTAATAGTCGTAGTAGCTCACGAAAAATTCTACTGCATTATCCGGGAAGAGCTCCTTGAACTCGCCGTAAAGCTGTGCTGCAAGCGCCTTGTTATGCGCGATAATGAGCGCGGGCTTGTTCACCTTTTCAATTACATTGGCGATTGTGAAGGTCTTGCCTGAGCCTGTTACGCCCAGCAGTACCTGGTGCTTCTGGCCCTGCTGGACCGCATTGACGAGTTCGCTTATCGCCACGGGCTGGTCACCCTTTGGCTCAAACTGTATAGAAAGCCTGAAATGATCCACTCATTAGTATAATCGATACCAGACCATCATTTGTGTGCTGACTTTCCTCATATTCTGCTAAAATCTTTATATATATCCCATATTTGGCAGTCATTATGTTAAAATAAAAAACAAATTTTCTGAAAATTAAAGGTCCAATGAAAAAATTTACTTGTCCTGCCGTACACAAGTCACTCTTTCATGACATTCATGAAGAATGCGGCATATTCGGAGTATTCGGACACCCTGAAGCATCTAACCTCACATATTTGGGACTCTATGCGCTTCAGCATCGCGGCCAGGAGGGGGCAGGCATATGCTCCTCTGACGGTAAACAGCTCTACCTTGAAAAATCAATGGGCCTTGTTGCAGACATCTTCAATGAAAAGAGGCTCAAGCGACTGCCCGGCCATATAGCCATCGGTCATAACAGATACTCAACAGCAGGAAGCAGCAGTCCAAAAAATGTTCAGCCACTTACAGCAAACTACTCACTCGGTTCAATCGCAGTATCACATAACGGAAATCTTATTAATTCAGACCACCTGAAGAAATCACTCGAAGCTGATGGCTCTATATTCCAGTCGAGCGCAGACAGCGAGGTTATCCTGCACCTTATCGCAAGAGCCGAAGGCGGCACGCCTGCTGAAAGAATTGCCTACGCAATTAGAAAGGTTCACGGGGCATACAGTCTGCTTGTAATGACAGAAAAAGAGCTTATAGCAGTGCGTGATCCATTCGGTGTCAGACCCTTATGCATCGGCAAAGTGGATAATGCATATATAGTGGCTTCAGAAACCTGCGCTCTTGATCTTATTGATGCTGAATACATAAGGGATATAGAGCCCGGAGAAATGGTCATCATAAACCAGAACGGCATTCAGTCTTCAATGATAATCAATTCTGAACGAAGGGCATTCTGCGTTTTTGAGTTTATTTACTTTGCACGACCTGACAGCTATATCTTCAACCACCTGTGCGTCAATACAATAAGAAAGAATTTTGGCAAGCAGCTCGGAAAAGAATCATTTATTGATGCTGACATAGTCATTCCGGTTCCTGACTCCGGCGTACCCGCAACAATTGGATACGCAGAACAGACAAAACTGCCTTTTGACTTTGGCCTGATCAGAAACCATTATGTTGGAAGAACATTCATCGAGCCAAAACAGTCGATCAGACATTTTGGCGTCAAAATAAAACTGAATTCTGTAAGGGACATACTTGCAGATAAGCGTGTGGTAGTTGTTGACGACTCTATTGTACGCGGCACAACAAGCAAAAAAATTGTGAAGATGATCAGGGAAGCCGGCGGCGCTAAAGAGGTTCATATGCGCATATGTTCTCCGCCAACTGTGGGGCCCTGCTTCTATGGTATAGACACCCCAACAAGGCAGGAGCTGATTGCATCGAGCCATAAGGTTGAAGAAATCAGAAAATATGTTACAGCTGACAGCCTCTCCTATCTGAGCATAGAAGGCTTGAAGACCATTCTCCCAAATCCAGAGGACTTCTGCTTTGCCTGCTTTGACAATTCATACCCTATCGATTTTTATGATGGAGATTCATCACAGATGGAGCTCCTGTTAAAATAACCTCAACTGCAAGACCCCTGGAAAAATCTTCCTTATTAATTATCTGTTTTTTCTGATAGAATACCCTTAGACAGCTTATTTCTGTTCAAGCCGGGGCAATGAATAAAAAATTCAAAAGATTACTATTAGGCATACTCGGGACGACCCTTATAATAGTCGGCTATATTAACCTGTTTGTTGCTGAGCCTCCCGCAAATCTCTCGAACAAGAATATCACAGCCATAAAAAACAATAACGAAATAATTACAGGTATTCTTGTAGTATCAAGTGAAAACATCCTGGTTCTATATTCCGGCGGAAAGCTGATAGAAGTCCAGAAGAGCGACCTCATAAAGATCGAAGGCCTCGCAACTGAGCAATACATTCGAAACAGGGTTCTTAAATGGGTGATCGTGACCATTGCCGGCGGTATAATGATATGGGCTGCGATTTTCTTGTTGTAGGAGGTGGACATGTTGCCTGTTATGGTATTTATAACAGCAAAAGATGAAGCTGAAGCAGCATTTATAGCACATGGTCTTGTCGAAGAGGGGCTTGCTGCCTGCGTAAACATCATCAGATCAGTCCGCTCAATATACAGATGGGAAGGAAGGATTGAAGATGAAAATGAGACTCTACTTATTGTAAAAACAAGAAAAAATCTATTTAATGCACTCCAGGCAAAAGTAAAAACCTTGCACAGTTATGCTGTCCCTGAAATAATCGCAGTGCAGATTGCGGAAGGATCTGTGGAATATCTGAAATGGCTCATGCAGGAGACAGAGCCGACCGCATGACCAGCAGTTAAAATTGGAGATTTTTTAGCTGCACCATATGCATCAGGACAGCAACAATTCCAGACAAATATTGAGACCAGACAGACAGGCCGGCAAACTGCCCAAAAAGCGTTTTTCTCTATTTTTTTGACTAACTCTCTGATAATTAACAATAAAAAGCCGATTTTCAGTGACGAAAAAATTTACATTCTCTGGATTTTTTTTTACGAAAAATCATAGACAAACCGTTATTCCTGCGTTAAAATATAGGCACGGTAAAATTTAAAGATTTTAAGGCTTGAACAACGGAGAAAAAGTGAGCAGTTCAAAGAATAACAGCAGCGGCTTTCTACTGAACAGATTCCTGATAAGCTTCTCAGGGACTGTTGCTATTGCTGTTCATTCAGGAGCTGATCAGCAGGGTTCAGAAACTGCAATGCATGCAGCAGTATTCAAGGTCAGCAACGGTCTGGTCCTCGCCACTCTCGATACAAGCAGAAATATAAAGCCATCTGAAATAAAAGTAGCAGAACGAATGGTTAATAATCTTATTGCCGGATTTGAGTCTGACCTGGGGTTTGAACAGATATCAGACGAAATATATGAAGCGGCTGGCAGCAAAGTCGTGTTTCTCCTTACACAGAGACATTACCCAATTATAAAAAAAGGAGCCTTGTCATGGCTTATTGAAAAAGCTATTTTCAGAGCAAAGCTCTCAGCGCAAAAAACAAAATCCACCAATCAAAACAATTATGCTGCTGATAGCCCGGACAAGCCTGATGAGCAATATATTGCTGACTTTAATGCCATGCCAAAGGACAAGTTTAGAAATATGTCGCAGATTACAAAGGGTCATGTCAAGCTGCGTATTAACTGAATATAAAGAGCTTCTGGCTCCTTAAGCCAGGGGTATTGGGTCCCTCCCCAATCCCGCCGTTATCGAACCTTTATCCCGGAGGTGAGATAACGGCGGACTTATTTTTGGAGCAGTTCATCTATAAGCATCACCATTTCATCCTTCTTAACCGCATTGAATGCCCTGCTTTTGAGCGCATGCGAACCTGCATATCCCTTTGAATACCATCCAAAAAACTTTCTGAACATTTTAACAGCCTGATCTTCTCCATAATAACTGCACATATCAGTCAGATGTTCAAGCATTATCAGACCAACCTCACTCTTTGCAGGAACAGAAAATTCGCTGCCGGAATTTATGTATGCAGATATCTCTCTGAAGATCCATGGACGGCCAAGCGCTCCCCTGGCAATCATAACAGCATCACAGCCTGTTTCTACCAGCATCTTTTTAGCCAAACCTGCTGACAACACATCTCCACTACCCGCAACAGGCAGGCTCACGCTCTTCTTTATCTCCTTAATCGCTTCGTAATCAACCATGCCACTGTACCCCTGCTGCCTTGTCCTTCCATGCACAAACAGAGCAGCAACTCCAGCCTGCTCCACTCTTTTAGCGAGCTCAACAACATTAATGCTCCTGCTGTCCCACCCTGTCCTAATTTTAACTGTGACAGGCACAGCTGATTTTTTGATCATTGCCTTCAGAACAGCCTCGATATTTGAAGGATCTTTAAGCATGCCTGAACCCTCTCCACGACTGGTAACTTTGTTCACAGGGCAGGCAGCATTCAGATCTATGGAATCAACATCCATCTCATTAACAATATCAACAGCTCTTGCCATAATTTCCGGATCATTGCCAAGAAGCTGCAGCCCCAATGGCCTGTCTGCAGTATCAGTGTCGAGCATCTTTAAAGTATTGCGGTTTGTATAGACCAGGGCCCTTGCGCTCACCATCTCTATAAATGCGTATTCGCATCCAAAGCGTCTGTTAAGTTTCCTGAACGGCAGATCGCTTATTCCTGCAAGTGGTGCAAGAATGCAGCGTGAAGGAATATCAATTTTTCCGAGCCTGAGCATTATTTATGCTTATATGCCAAGCCCAAGAAATGATATCGGGTTAATGCTTTGGGATTGAATTTTAACTCCAAAATGCAGATGCGGACCGCTGGAGCGTCCGGTTGAACCGGCAAGTCCTAACACCTGATTTTTTGATATGATATCGCCCTCCATGGCTTTAAACTCGGAAAGATGCATATATATAGTAAAAATTCCCAACCCATGATCAACAATTACAGTATTGCCGCCATAGAAAAGCTCTTTTGCCAGAACAACCTTTCCTGTATTCGCTGCCCTCACCAGGTCTCCGGTCCTGGCACGCATATCAATGCCTCTGTGTATGCTCGTTATGCTTTTGTTTATAATACGCCGGTTGCCAAACCCTGATGTGACATCGGAATCCAGTGGATATACAAAAGAACCTGTCCAGGCTGCTGAGCTGTTTCTGGCGAATATATCATCAAGCATAGCCTTCTCGTGGATAACCCGCTTGAGAGTTTCAGAATCAAGCGTAACCTTATCTCCGGGTAGGGTCAGGTGTATTTCGCGAAAACCTCCGTCCTTCAGATTAAACTCAGCATTAACACTCTTTGCACTACTGCTTATATTGACAATATATTTGCCTGGTGCAGCTCCAACATCAACAGCACCTATAAACAAATAACAACTTTCTCCGCAGCTTATGGACAAAAGCTTTCTACCTTCAAATAATGCGGCAGGCTCTGTGGCTGAACCTTCTATTTTTACCAGAAACGGATCCCCGGGTTTGATAACATCCGGTATAATCCTGCAATCAAACGCATATGCAGCTGAAGATGAGAGCAGCAGCACAGCAGCAAAAATAAAAGAGTGTTTTTTTATAAATAGCAAAAAACCGCGCAATGCCATCATTCTGATATCCTTGCAACAATATCAAGCTGCGGCGGGTTCATTATAGTCTCTTTTACAGAGCAGAGTCCTGCACTTTTTTTTACGGCATCAATATATTTTTCAGGAAAATCAGCGGGAAGAATAAGCTCCAGTACAATTTTATGCAGTTCCTCTTTTCCTTTTTCATTCTTTTTATACTCCATTTTCTGTACAATGCTGATGCCATCAGTAGGTATATCCCTTTTTCTGCAAAAACTGAGTACATATATCCCCGCGCATGTGCCGATTGAAGATAGAAAATAAGTATAGGGGCTCGGTGCTGTCGCATCTCCACCATTATCGATTGACTGATCAGTTTGAATTATGAATTCACCAGTATCAGCAAAAACTTTTTTATTTCCAGGAAAGGTTATTTTTATCTCCACTGTTTCTCCTTGTATCTGTTTATTATATAGACTTCCCTGCATTGTTTGGAATCCCTGTTTTACCTTGACACTTAAAGGGTTTTCTGATAGCTTTTAGTTATGCTGGCACATGATGATAAAGACATAATTGAAAGAATCAAATCAGGCTACTCATTGCCTTCGCTCTCGACCGTAGCAATGAAGCTGGTTGACATGGCATCAAGTGAAACCAGCTCCATTGATGAGATGTCCAATCTTATAGAAAAAGATCCGGCTCTCACAGTAAGACTGCTGAAAACCGCCAACAGCGCATTTTTCAAAACTCAGCAGCCAATAACAACCGTGGACCAATCGATAATGCGAATTGGAATTAACCACCTGAGAATGATGGCTCTGTCCCTGTCGCTCCGCGATACTTTTCCTCTCGGCAAGGTCGGCTCCATGGATTATGAAAAATTCTGGCGTGCTTCCGTGTATCAAGCCCTTCTCGCAAAATCCCTTGCTGTACAGCTTAAAACATGCAAACCTGAGGAGGCATTCGTAGCCGGGCTTGTACTGGAAATTGGTTTTTTAATATTTCACGATCTCTTTGTAAAAAACTCAAACATTAAATTCGAGGGTCGGCTCTATCCTATTGAGGATCAGATTGCGTGGGAAGAGGAAAACTTTGGAACAAATCACAGAAAGGTGGGCAAGGCAGCTCTAACATTCTGGCAATTTCCTCCAGTAATTGTCGAGTGTCAAGACTATTATGCAGCAAGCATCAGCGATGAAAATATACCCCCTCTTGCGAGGATGACTGTTGTAGCCCATGAATTTTCATCTCTTATTTGTGACGAGTCTCTGCAGTGGGAAACCATATTCAGTAAAACAGAACATATATACAAAATTGACCACGACATACTGACTGACATACTGATATCTACATTTGAAGATGTGGAGCAGCTCTCAGCTTCTCTTAAAGTAGAGATGAGCCGACAGAAAGATATTATCGCACTTATAGAAAAAGCCCATGTAACACTAAATACCCTGTCCAACAAACTGCCGACGCCTGACGGATTGCCGCCGTCGTTCAGCAGTCTGGCAGAATCCCTTGGCGATGCAAGGGTAAGAAGTGCGCTCCAGGCTGTTGCGCATGAAATAAGGAATCCGCTTGTTGCTGTAGGCGGATTTGCCAGAAAATTAGCTGCATCAATTGACCCTGCCTCTCCAGAGTGGCAATATGTTGAGGTGATTGAAAAAGAAGCAACACGCCTGCAGAAAGCAATCTCCATAATGACCGGAAATATCAAAAGCGCAAACTAAAACAGCCCGTTAACATCTGCTGTTTGACTTAACCAATTTACGACGGGTAAAATTTTTGAATGCAACACTCTGACTTTGTCCCGCTTCATCTCCATACTGAATACAGTCTGCTTGACGGCGCAATAAAGATTGACGAACTTCTTGCGCAGGCTGCTGCATTCAAAATGCCTGCTGTTGCCATCACTGATCACGGCAACCTGTTCGGAGCTGTAGAGTTTTACAAAAAAGCGATGAAAGCCGGCATCAAACCTGTTATAGGCTGTGAAGTGTATATCGCGCCAAACAGCAGGCACGACAGACAAAAGACGAGCATTGACAATAATATGTCAGAAGAGGCTGCCTTCCATTTGATTTTGTTGGCGCGCAACTCTGAAGGATACAGAAACCTTACAAAGCTTGTTACGATTGCTTATACAGAAGGATTTTACTATAAGCCGAGAATAGACAGGGAGCTTCTTGCTGAGCACAGCAACGGACTCATAGGACTTTCCGCATGTCTGAAGGGCGAAGTAGCGTATTGCCTGATGAATGGGATGTATGACAAGGCAAAAGAAGCAGCACTTGCATACAGGGATATACTCGGCAGCGGGAACTTTTATTTTGAGCTTCAGCACAATGGCATGCAGGAACAGGAGGAAGTCAACAAAAAACTTATTGTCCTCGGCAGGGAGCTCGGCATCCCCTTTGTCGCAACCAATGACTGCCACTACCTGAAGCAGGAAGATTCCAAAGCTCATGATGTGCTTTTATGCATTGGCACAGGCAAAACGCTTAAAGATGAAAAGAGGCTCTCATTTTCAACAGATGAGTTTTACTTCAAATCACCGGATGAGATGAAAGCAGCATTTGCTGATATGCCGGAAGCAATTGAAAACACGATAGAAATTGCAAAAAGATGCAATGTTGACTTTACACTTGGCAAGCACTATCTGCCTAAATTTGAGCCGCCAGAGGGAATGACTGCTGATAAGTATCTGGAAGAACTTGCCCAGCACTCCATGGAGAACCTGTTTAATGGAAGCTGCCCAGAAGATTACTGCGATAGACTGAAATATGAACTTCAGGTCATAAAAAATATGGGCTACTCATCATACTTTCTGATTGTATGGGATTTTATCAACTATTCCAAGAAAAATGGCATACCGGTCGGACCTGGCAGAGGCTCGGCAGCAGGCAGCCTCGTTGCCTACTGCATAGGCATAACAGATATCGATCCGATCAAATACAAGCTGCTCTTTGAGAGATTTCTGAACCCGGAGAGGGTGAGCATGCCTGATATTGATGTTGATTTCTGCAAGGATAGAAGACAGGATGTGATAAATTATGTTTCTGAAAAATATGGCAATGATCATGTGTCGCAGATAATAACATTCGGGACTATGGCTGCAAAGGCAGCAATACGAGATGTTGGCCGCGCACTCGGTATGCCGTATGCAAGTGTGGATAAAATTGCAAAACTTGTTCCTGTTGGCAGTGCAACAATTGAAGAAGCCATTAAAGCTGAACCGCAGTTAAAAGAGATGCAGAATGAAGATCCTGAAGTCAAAGAACTGCTCGATATAGCAATAAGACTTGAAGGACTGTCGCGCCACTCCTCAACGCATGCTGCAGGTGTTGTCATAGCTCCAAACCCGCTTACTGATTTCATGCCTCTTTATAAAAATCCAAAAGACGGCATAATCACAAGCCAGTTTGACATGGGCTCTGTTGAGAGCATTGGACTTTTAAAATTCGATTTTCTTGGATTAAAAACTCTCACTGTAATTGACAGAACCATACAGTACATCAGGCAGCAGGGCAAGGACCTGAATATATCAAAAATACCAATGGATGATGAAGCCACCTTCCGCATGCTCAGCTCTGGGGAGACTACCGGCATATTCCAGCTCGAGAGCGCAGGTATGCGCGACATTCTTATCAGAATGGTGCCCGGCAGATTCGAAGACCTGATTGCGCTTGTTGCGCTCTACAGACCCGGACCAATGGCATGGATCGACGACTTCATACGAAATAAAAAAGATGAATCCCAGATTACATACGAGCTGCCTGAGCTCAAGGCAATACTTGGAGAAACCTACGGCATCATACTCTATCAGGAGCAGGTCATGATGATAGCCAATGAGGTGGCAAAATTCTCGCTCGGACAGGCTGACCTTCTGAGGCGCGCAATGGGCAAGAAGAAGCCTGAGGAGATGGCAAAGCAGAAAGAAGACTTCATAGCAGGAGCAGTTAAGAACGACATACCAGAGAAGAAGGCAAAAGAGCTCTTTGAGAAGATGGAACCGTTTGCGCAGTATGGGTTCAACAAATCGCACTCAGCAGCCTACGCGTATGTGGCGTACCAGACAGCATATTTGAAGACACACTACAAGGTTGAGTTTATGGCAGCAAACCTTAGTACAGACATGGACGACACAGACAAAATCGTAAAGCTGATCAATGAGTGCAGGAGTATGTCGATAGAGGTGCTGCCGCCTGATATAAATGAAAGCGGCCGTGAGTTTAATATAATCGGCAGTTCAATAAGATTTGGACTGGAAGCTGTAAAAGGTGTAGGTACTGCAGCGATAGAATCAATACTGGATGAGAGAAAAAACAGCAGGTTCGAATCATTTGAACAGTTTCTTTCACGAATTGAGAATAAAAAAGTGAATAAAAAAGTTATGGAAAGTCTCACAAAAGCAGGAGCTTTTGACTTGCTTTTCAATGACGCACCAAATGTTTCCCGTGCTTCAGCAATCCTGAGGATAAATAACTCAACTCCAAAAAACAGCGGCATGAATCTCTTTGGCAATGACCCTTTTGAAGACAAGGTTGAAGGATGGGATGAGAACACCCTGCTCAATTTTGAAAAAGAGGCTCTCGGATTTTATGTCTCAGGCCATCCGATTACGCGATATAGAAACAAGCTTTCATCAACCGGAGTAATGCCTCTTGAGGCTGTTCCAAATCTTTCTGAGAGAGCAGAAGCATGCGTTGCAGGGGTTATAACTGATACAAAAAACCGATCCAGCTCAAGGGGTGTTACAACATACATAACATTAGAGGATGAGACAGGAAGCTGCGAAGCCATGGTTTTTCAGGATACAGCAAAAAAAGCAGGCGAGCTTTTGAAAAAAGGGGAGCTTGTAGTGGTAAGAGGAAACGCCCTGAGTGGTGAAAAAGGTTCAAGACTCATAGCAAGAGATATAGACAATCTCAAAGAAATCGCTATAAACATAAAATATGAAGTGCCTCTGAAATGCGATCAGATCAATAGCGAAAAACTCAGAAAAATTGCTGATCTTATGAATAGAAACCCTGCTGGCAAAGACTCCGTATCAGTTGAATTCAAATTCTTTTTGCCATCGTGCTGTGTTATATTATCATCATATTTGCAGCCTGGCCCAGCCTTTTTGCGTGAAGTTGAAAAGATAACAGGCTGTAAAATAAAAATACACTGTTAGAAACAGCAGCTTCATGTATCAGTTTGATGGAGAATGATTGATGAACTATTATCTTGATTTTGAAAAACCGCTCGAAGAGCTCGAGCGAAGAATAGAAGATCTGAAAAAACTCTCAGACACATCTGAGATAAACATAGATGCTGAAATAAAAAAACTTGAAAAAAAAGCTGATGACCTCAGATCTGATCTATTTGCCGATCTCACACCATGGCAAAAAACACTTATAGCCCGCCACCCTGAACGACCTTA
This sequence comes from Dissulfurispiraceae bacterium, assembly GCA_034002665.1. Lineage (GTDB taxonomy): Bacteria > Nitrospirota > Thermodesulfovibrionia > Thermodesulfovibrionales > Dissulfurispiraceae > JAFGXL01. Next base: position 28,183 of record JAVFAA010000003.1, read on the forward strand.
TACAATCGACTACATAAATATGATGGTTGATGAGTTCATAGAGCTGCATGGCGACAGACGCTTTGCTGATGATGCTGCAATTGTGGGAGGCGTAGGCAAACTCAGAGGCATCCCTGTCGTAATTATAGGGCACCAGAAAGGCAGGGGAACCAAAGAACGAATACAGCGAAATTTTGGCCAGCCCAATCCAGAGGGATACCGAAAAGCGCTCAGATTGATGCAGCTCGCTGAAAGGTTCAAAAAGCCGATAGTCACACTTATTGATACGCCTGGCGCATATCCAGGCATAGGAGCTGAAGAAAGGGGGCAGGCAGAAGCCATAGCTCTGAATTTGCAGGAAATGTCAAAACTTAACACACCGATAATATCGGTTGTTATAGGTGAAGGCGGCAGCGGCGGAGCCCTCGGACTGAGCGTTGCTGACAGACTGTACATGCTTGAGCATTCGGTCTATTCTGTCATCTCTCCTGAAGGCTGCGCAGCAATTCTGTGGAAAAGAAACGGAACTGCTGTAGGAGCTGCTGAATATGAAAAAGCAGCCTCAGCACTAAAGATTACTGCTCAGGACCTCAAATCATTCAAAATTATCGATGATATTATTCCTGAACCGCTTGGTGGCGCGCACAGGGATCCAAAGCTGACAGCTGAAAACATATCTGAGCATATTGTCAAAGCCATAGAAACCATTGGCTGCAAATCATGTGCAAGACTGATTGATGAAAGATATAAAAGACTGCGCAGGATGGGCAGTATAACAGAACTTGAAACAGCCTGACAATAAAATCAGCTTATAAGCTTGTTGGAAGGAACCAGCGGCCCCAAAGTTTCAAGCTTCAGGAATACCAGATTGAATGCATTGACAACCATCGAATCAAAAGGGCAGCAATTCTTATATTTTTTGTCTCGATCTCACTACTGCAGATTTTTCATAAAGTCTATCCATATGGGAAGAGCTGTTCGCGCTCCTGCCTCCTTGTTCCCGATAGGTTTGTGGTTGTCCCTTCCTACCCAGACTCCAGCAACAATCCTGTCGTCAAAACCTATAAACCATGCGTCAGAAAACTCATTTGTTGTGCCCGTCTTTCCGTACACAGGCCTCTTGAGCGACCTTGCCTGCATTGCTGTGCCTGCATTTACAACCTCAGCAAGAAGATCTCTCATGCCCTGCACAATCTCAGGATCAAATATCTCGGTCTGGTATGGATGAATCTCTTCAATAAGCAGTCCGTCCCTGTTATGCACCCTTTCATAGGCAAGAGGATCAATTCTTTTGCCGACTGCAAAAGATCCGTAAGATGCGGTCAGCTCCATCAGGGTAACATCAGAAGCTCCGAGAGCTATCGGCAGATAAGGCTGAAGCACACTTTTTATTCCTGTTCTTCGTGCAGTCGCTATTATTCTATCCACTCCCACCTGATGCGCCAGCCTTACAGTAGCTGTATTCAGGGAAAGCGCCAGAGCCCTTTTAAGTGTCACAACTCCATGAAATTTACCATCATAATTTTTTGGGCTCCATTTTGCTCCCGGTCTTGAGCCCGGAAGTATTATCTGTCCGTCAGCAATTGTATCTTCAACTGAATAACCATCCTGAAGCGCAGCAGCATAAACTATCGGCTTGAATGATGAGCCTGGCTGCCTCAAGGCCATAGTAGCCCTGTTAAACTGTGTGGCCCAAAAATCAGTGCCGCCGACAAGTGCCTTTATCTGGCCTGTATGCAGATCTAAAGCAACCAGGGCTGATTGAACAGGAGGCCTTACTCTCTTTTCCACAGCAGCAATCCCTTTTTGCACTGCATCTTCAGCTGCTTTTTGCATATTGTAGTCAATAGTGGAAACTATTCTAAGCCCTGATGTGTATATCTTGTCTCCATATCTTGACTCAAGCTGCTGTCTAAGATATTCAACAAAATAGGGGGCCTCATATTTTCTAAAGTAAGGTGTTACCGGCAGGGGTTCAAGCCTGGCCTTCTCATACTCCTCTGTTGTTATAAATTTATTTGCGAGCATCTTTTTGAGTACAAGAAGTCTGCGAGACAGAGCTTTTTCCTGATTTTTAAAAGGAGAATACACTGAGGGAGCTTTTGTCAGACCTGCCAGCAGCGCTGCCTCTGCTATGCTTATGCTGCTGACTGATTTATTAAAATAAGTTTGTGCTGCTGCCTCTATGCCATATGCCCTGGTCCCGAAATATGCCTGGTTCAGATACATGCCTATTATTTCATCTTTAGTATATCTGCGTTCTATCTGCGCAGATAATACGGCTTCTTTAAACTTTCTCGCAACAGTTCGTTCAGGCTTCAGAAAGAGCATCTTTGCGAGCTGCTGTGTTATTGTGCTTCCTCCTTCAACAATACCTCCAGCAATCAGATCTTTTGCGAGTGCCCTTATTATGCCAATCATATCTATGCCAGGATGTGAATAGAACCGTTCATCCTCTATGCCTATGAAGGCATTCTTTACTCTTGCCGGGATATTGAAGTGGGGAACAAATGTTCTGCGCTCCATATAGAACTCTGCAAGCACTTTTCCATCTGATGAGTAGACAACAGAGGTTTCAAGGGGAGCATAAGACTCTAACTGGCGAATCTCGGGCAGGTCAGAAAAATTCCAGTAAATAAATCCTGCAAAAGCTCCGACTATTATTGCAGCTATGCTTATAAAAACTATAAGTGGCCATTTTTTCATTTATAAATTATACTCACTAACCATAGTAATACTCCATATGCTTAAAATGATATTATTATTGTATGAAAGAAATCTCTCTCGCTCCGGCTGCACCAGGGGTCTATATATTTAGAGGTAAAAACGACAATATTCTGTATGTCGGCAAAGCAAAAAACCTCAGAAACAGGATCAGGAGCTATTTTCAGACATCATCGCAGCTTGATGCCAGAAAGACAGCCATGGTAAGGCTGATTAAAGATTTTTCTTTTATAGCTACATCAAATGAACTCGAAGCTTTCATTCTTGAAGCAAATCTGATCAAACAGCATAAACCCCGCTTTAATATCGTTCTGCGCGATGACAAGAATTATCCATACATAAAATTAAATGTGCAGGATCGATGGCCCTGCATAGAGGTGGTCAGGAAAGTAAAGAAGGATGGCAGCGCATATTTCGGACCTTATGTACCTGCCCAGTCCATGCATGAGGCGCTAACATTTATTCGCAGACATTTCATGCTCAGACCATGCAGGTATAATCTGGACAAACCAATGCGTCCATGCATACAATTTCAGATGAAAAAATGTCCTGCTCCATGCAGCGGCAAAATAACAGAGGCTGAGTACAGAAAAATAACTGATGAAGTCATCCTCTTTCTTAAAGGCAGGAAAACAGAACTTTTATCTCAGCTTCAAATCAGGATGAAACAGCTCTCTGATGAGATGCGGTATGAGGAGGCTGCATCAGCAAGAGATCAAATCAGCCTGCTTCAAAAAGCATTTGAATCTCAGAAGGCAGTATCCCCTGATCTAGGAGATGTCGATGTAATGGGATTTCACCAGGACAGTGATACTGGCATACTAAAAACATCCAGCATACTTTTTATCAGAAACGGAATTATAACCGGAGCACGGGATTTCATTATAAATGAACATCTTTCAAAAAACATTAGCCATTCAACATCTAGCTTTATACAGGGTTTTTATGCAAAAGGGCTTATTCCCCCGCCTTTGATAATAACAAGGGTGAGACCTTCGGAGCCCAGCCTTATGCAATGGCTGCAGTCAAAATCAGACAAAAAAGTGCGATTTCAAACACCCCAAAGAGGCAAGAAGCTGGAACTTCTTAAAATGGCTGAAGAGAACGCAAGGCTGCTGTTCAAAATGAATGAAAAACATAGTGCATCATCTGCTGAGCAGGAGCTCTCAGAGAGACTCGGGTTAGATGATATCCCCGGAAGCATCGCAGCATTTGATGTTTCGACAATACAGGGGAGCGAATCTGTTGGCGCAATGGTCTACTGGTCATCTGGAAATTTTATAAAAGATCTTTACAGACATATCAGAATAAGAAATGTTTCAGGTGTTGACGACTATTCAATGATGCGCGAGACTATTGAAAAGATATTATCGAACATCAAGAATGAACTGCCTGATCTTGTGCTTATTGACGGTGGACGCGGTCAGCTTGAGGCTGCAAGGGAGATCATCAACAGCATGGGGTTGAATTTAAAAACAATTGCTGTTGCGAAGAAACCTGACAGGGCATTTATCAGCAGCAAAAAATACATAGAACTTGAAGATAAATCAAAATCATCCCTGCTGTTAAAGAGAATAAGAGATGAAGCGCACAGGTTTGTTATCAGTTTTCATAGAAAACTCAGGGACAGGCGGCTCACATCTTCTGTGCTGGACAGCATAAACGGCATAGGCAGCAAAAAGAGGCTTGAACTGCTCCGCCATTTTGGCAGCCTGCAGAAGATCAAGAATGCATCTATTGAAGAGATTAAATCCGTAAGAGGATTCAGTACAAAAACTGCAGAAAAACTGCTTGATGAACTGAATAAGTTAAAATAATCCAATATAACCTCTACTAAGGAGACAACATATGAACATTTTTGTATCAGGATCTTTGGCCTATGATAGAATCATGAACTTCCCCGGCAGATTTTCCGACCATATTTTGCCTGACAAGATACATATTTTAAATGTATGCTTTACAGTCAACGGCATGGCTGAAAAGTTCGGAGGCACAGCAGGAAATATCGCTTATTCTCTCAGACTGCTTGAAGAGAGGCCGGCAATACTTGCAACTATCGGAAAAGACCATCACAATTATATCAAAAGACTCAAGGAGCTCGATCTTACGCTTGAAGGCATAAAAGTGATCGAGAACGAGTTTACAGCCGGCGCATATATTACTACAGATTTATCTGACAACCAGATAACAGGATTCAATCCTGGCGCCATGCAGTATAAATCTGAGTACAGCTTTGGTGATTCTGTTTCAGCAGATTCCATCGCTATAATGTCGCCCGGGAATCTGGAAGACATGAAAGAATATGCACGACAGTATAAAAAACTCGGCATACGATGCATATGCGATCCTGGACAGTCTCTGACTGCATGGGATGCAGAAAGTCTTAAAGAATGGATCAGCGGATCAACAATGCTGATCACAAACGACTATGAGCTGGAATTGATAATGAAGATACTCACAATGAACAAAGAAGATCTGCTGACAATCACAAAGACTGTCATTACCACACTTGGAGAAAAAGGCTCTGTAGTAGCCGACTCTGCTGGTGAGACTCTGATACCTGCCGCCAAAATAACGCAGGTGGTTGATCCTACAGGTGCTGGCGATGCATACAGGGCCGGACTTATAAAAGGACTCTGCCTGGCCAGATCAGTTATTGATTCTGCCAGGATCGCCTCTGTTGCAGCAGTTTATGCTGTTGAACACTATGGCACACAGGAGCACAGTTACACATTCGACGAATTCAGGCAGCGATATACAGGCAACTTCGGAGCATTTTAATAACCACCAGCTTATCTGGAGGTTTTTATGATTAATCAGAATGCAATAGTACAGCATATCCGCAAAATTCTGCCGGCTGCTCTCGATATAAAAATAACCAGACTTGGTTCAGGTGTGCATGGGGCAGGTTTTTTAGCGGATGTAAATACTCCATCAGGCAATAAACGATATGTGCTCAAGGCGCTTTTTCCTGAAAATCTTGGGCATGATTATCCTTCAGACAGGGCTGCTTCATTTCTGCTTGATCTGGATGAGTTTGCAACCATACCCAGGCATGTTAAGGCGCTTGATGTACTTGCGGAACTTCAAGACGGCACAGTTAAATCCATTGGAGGAGGAATAGAATACTACCTGCTAATGGAAAAAGCATCAGGAACAGACTATTTTACAGACTTGAGAGCAATGCGTGATAAAGAGTCTCTGACTGCATCTGACAAGCTCAAAATTAAACTCGTTGCAGAATATGTGGCTGAACTTCAGTCTGTTAAAAAAGAGTCGCGTTCCCTTTACTGGAGAAAGCTGCGCGACACAATCGGGCATGGCGAATGCTTGATGGGCGTATTTGATTCCTACCCTGACAAAGTATTGAGCTACCGCCAGATGGCTGCAATTGAAAAGCTCTGTATTGACTGGCGCGCACGGCTCAAGCACAAGAGCCACAGATTATGCAGAGTGCATGGAGACCTTCATCCCGGCAATATCTGGTTTAACGATGAAGGGACAGATTTTATTGCACTGGATAGAAGCAGGGGTCCATGGGGCGATGCTGCTGATGACATCTCTGCATTCGCCATTAACTTTGTCTTTTTCTCAATACTCCTCAAAGGAAACTACAGCGGCGCATACAAACAGGCTTTGGATGAGTTTATTCGTATTTACATTGATGAAACATCGGATTCCGAAGTATTAGAGATAATCGCACCATTTCTTGCGTTCAGAGGCGCTGTAGTGGCAAATCCAGCCTTTTATCCTGAGCTGAGCCCTGACAACAGAAAAAAGATATTTGCATTCATAAAGGGAGTACTGCTTGACAAGAGATTTGAGCCAGGCAGGATCCAGGACTATATACAATCTGCATCTGCTGCTAAGCCTTAAAAAAAAAGTCCCATACATGAAAAAGCTCTTTTGTTGCCTTTACATCTCTGGCACAGTAGCGGGCAATGTCCACAAATTTCTTTTCTTTATAAAGCTCCTTCACATCCTGCCCGGATACTCCATCTGCCTTTGAGCTTTGTATGCCTAATGTCCTGCACCACATATCCAGACTGTTTTTGTAGCGGGCAGTTCCATAAAATGACATCTGATCAAAAAGATCTATGTGGTATTTTTCATCATATCTATATGGAATAAGATTTACTGAGGGTTTTATCCTGTGCACAGCTGATCTGACAATTAAAAACGGCGCATCAAACATGCGGCCGTTAAATGTTATCACCTTGTTAAATCTCTTTACTTTTTCCCAGAATTTTTCGAGCAACTCCTTTTCTGTGCCGCACTCATACTTTATGCCATCTTCCTCAAAGGGCAGGAGCATCTCACCTCCTGCCTGAAAATAGACAGCTCCCTTATCATTGTCTGCATCACACATGCCTATAGCAACAATTTCAGCAGTCTGGGGCCATAGGCCGAGACTTTCCCGTACCTTAAACTCTTCTTCCACAGTTGTTGCTGACTTGAGCAGGTACTTTTGAATCTCAGGGTCAAATGAATCAAAATCAAAACCAACGGTCTCTATGTCAAACACAACCCGCCGGGGTTTATCCATATCAGGCTGCCTTCTTCATCTTCTCTAAAACCTTCCATGTGTTTATCGTCTCAATCGCCCTCTGAAGCTGCAGATCATCTTTTTCCTCAACTTCTATTGGCATCTTTTCCTTCTCACTCTCTTCTTCCTTTATCTGATCGTTCTTGAGATGCCTCTCAAGATCGCGCTCCCGTACTACTGTAACCTCCTTGCCATTTTTTGCCTGGAGTTTAACCACTATGTCAGGAGTTATGCCAACACCCTGTATGCTCGTGCCGTTTGGTGTATAATATTTTGCTGTTGTCAGACGAAGCCCTGAACCATCGCTGAGCGGCAGAAGGCTCTGGACTGATCCCTTGCCAAATGTCTGCATTCCAACCACAACCGCCCTGTTCCAGTCTTTAAGGGCGCCGGCAACAATTTCTGATGCGCTTGCGCTCCCCTGGTTAACAAGAACAACCATAGGCATATCAAGATAAGGATTTTTTTCTTCTGTAAAATATTCCATCTTCTCATTTTTTCTGTTCTTTATATAGACAACCAGCTTATTGGCAGGCAAAAACTGCTCTGTAACCTCAACCGCGCTGTTAAGAAGACCGCCCGGATCATTTCTCAGGTCCAGAATTATAGAGGCCATGCCCTCTTTTTTCAGTTTCGAAAGGGCATCCTTAAGCTCAGAACCTGTTGCTTCCTGAAACTGTGTTACCTTCACATAACCAATTTTATTTGCCAGCATCTTTGGCTTAACACTCTTCACTTTTATAGTGTCCCTGACAATTGTGAAGTCCTTCGTCTCTTTCCAGCCCTCCCGCATTATGGTGAGAATTATTTTTGTGCCTTTCAGGCCTCTCATTTTTGATACTGCATCATGCAGACTCATCTCTTTTGTTGATGCCTGGTCTATTTTCAGTATTCTGTCTCCTGCTAAAATACCGGCCTTGTGAGCAGGGGTATCCTCTATGGGAGCAATTACCGTCAGCATCCCATCCTTTATTGCTATCTGGATTCCGAGTCCCCCGAACTCACCCTTGGTCTCAACCCGCATCTCTTTATACGCCTCAGGGGTCATATAGGATGAGTGTGGATCAAGAGAGCTGACCATGCCTTTTACAGCATTTCTGATCAGGTCTTTTATCTTCACCTCTTCAACATAATTCTTTTTTATCTGTGTAATCACCTCAGTGAACATTCTGAGGTCTTCATATTCGCTCTCCGCATTAACAGTAGCAATAGCCCACTTTCCTACAAGCATGCCTGTTATACCAAAAATAAAAATTAATCCTGCGATAAATAACTTCTTTTTAAAATGCATCTGTCCTCCAATAGAGACAAAAACAAGCAGCCTTTTGAAATTGCACTGTATTCTTAGGCGCTGAATTATATTATTTTTTGAGCCACTGCTGAGGATCCAGGGGCTTACCTCTATACCTTATCTCAAAATAAATGCCATGACTGCCAAGAGCATCCGAATCTCCTACTTCGCCTATTGACTGGCCTTCCTTAATTATACTCCCATTCTTTGCAAAAATTCTTGAGAGATTGCCGTAAAGCGTGTGGTATCCATCTCCATGGCTCAGTATAACCATCTGACCATAACCCTTGAACTCATCAGCAAACACAACCTTGCCTTCATTTACTGCCTTGACCGGAGCTGATTGAGATGCTTTTATATGCACGCCACTTCTGAATACCGGCAGATTGAATACAGGATCGAGCTGTGAGCCATACCTGATTGCTACATGTCCGCTCACAGGCCATGACAGATGCCCCTTGAGTTTGCTGAAATTGCTGCTCGAATCATCATCCTTTGCATTCTGCTTCTGTTTTCCCCTGGACAGCTCCCTGCGCTTCTGCTCCTTTTCCAGTCTCTCAGCTTCACGAATTATTCGGAGCATCCTTTTAGACGAATCATTAAGATCGCTTATCATTTTCTGGTAAACGCTCTTTTCCTTCCTTACTGATGACAAAAGGGATTCATGCTCTTTCTTCTTTTCAGCAAGGTCGCTGTTCAGTTTGGCAAGATGGGCTTCCTCTTTTTTCAGTTCATCAAGATTTGTATTGAGATGGCTATGCTTTTCACTCAATGTTTTAACAGCTGCATTATAATTATCAATGGTTTTTTTATCATAGGCAGCTATATCACGAATATATCGTACAACCCGAAAAGATTCAGTCACATCTTCCCTGCTCAACAGCACCAGCATAGCGTCCTGTTCAAGGTTATACCTCTGGAGTGCTTTTAGTCTTTTCTGAAGATATTTTTTCTGGGTGTTCAGGCTCGCTTCTTTGAGTCTTATTTCAGCCTGTACTACAGTTATTGATTTTTGAAGCTTTGCGACCTTAGCCTTCTGCTCAGTCAGCTGCACCTCGATATCCTTAAGCTCAGATGACATCTTTCTGATCTCATTCAACACACTGCGTTCTGTTTTAGAGGCTGTAGCCAATTTTTTTCTGCTCTCTCTGAGCTCTTGCTGAATTTTGCCATACTCCTCTTTTGCATTGCTCGGATAGGCAGAAGAATAACAGATAATGCAGCACAAAACTGTGGCCAAACAGAATAGCGACTTTTTTATGAGGTCACAGGCAGACATCACTTAGAGTTTGAGTCTCCCGATAGCTATGGCAGACCCTATTATTCCGAGTACCAGACCGGCTAATGGGAGCAGCGCAAGCATCTCCAGAGGAAAGGCCAGTTTGTTCAGCAGCGGAATAACGGAACTAAGTCTGTATGTGATGCCTATATAAAAAACAAAAGCGCCAAGCACACCAAGCCCGCCTCCCATCAAACCTATTATTCCCCCTTCAATAAGAAACGGCTGTCTGATAAAACTTCTTGTTGCTCCGAGAAGCTTCAAAGTCTCTATTTCATCGGTGCGTCTGTAGAAAAGTATTTTGACTGTGCTGTATATGACAAAAATGACTCCAAATGCAATGGCAAAAAATATTATCACGCTGCTGTTCTGTATGGATCTCTGTACAAGATGAAATGCTGAAACCACCTTTTCACCGTAATAGACATCATCCACTCCGGGCATTTTCATAACTTCATTGTAAATTTTCCTTACTGTGCTCTGGGTGAGGGCAGCCTGCTGGGTAAGCTTAAGCTCAAAGGATGAGGAGAGCGGATTTTCTTCAAGGCCATCAAGCAAAAATCTTGAGGTGCCAAGCTTATGCTTCAGCTCATCCATGGCGTTTTCTTTTGAATTGTATTTTGCTATTTCTATATCCTTACGCTGTTTGAACTCTTCAAAAAGCGCCTGGGTTGCTTCCTGTGTAATGTTGTTTTTCAGATAAACAACCATGGAAAACCTTTCTGGAAGCTTCTGCACAAGTACATGAGTGTTGTAGAGGAACAAAAACACGAATATCAACATCAGCAAACTCGATGCAACAGTAAAGACAGACAACAGATTTATCCACTTTTCCTTTGCAAGACTTCTTGAAGCTGACTTGAATGCATATATAAGACTCATTATCCCACCACCTCACTGACAAGCTCTCCTGAATCGAGGGAAAAAACCCTTTTGCCTGAATTGGTGAACACTTCCTTGTTATGAGTAGCAACCAGCATGGTACAGCCACTGAGATTAATTTCAGCAAAGAGCCTCCATATGCCGGAAGCAGTATCCCAGTCCAGATTCCCTGTGGGCTCATCAGCAAGAATTATCTGCGGTTTTGTGACTATCGCTCGTGCGATCGCGATCCTCTGCTGCTCTCCTCCTGAAAGCGTCCTTGGATAACTGTCAGCCTTATGCCTCAGATGCACGCGCTTCAGCGCTTCTGATACCATGGCCTTTATCTCAGAATCCTTCTCTCCCCTCACCCTGAGAGCCAATGCTATATTTTCAAAAATGGTCCTGTTGGGCAGCAGCTTGAAGTCCTGAAACACTATGCCAATGTCGCGCCTTAAATACGGTATGTCGGATATTTTAAACGGCTTGCATTGTGATATGTCTGACTTGGAAACTTCCCAGCCAAGCTTGGAGTCCCAGAAAGAGAGATGAAAATCTCCTATCGTCATCTCACCTTCATCAGGCCATTCAGCAAGGTATATCATTTTGAGAAGAGTTGTCTTGCCAGCACCGCTCTGGCCGGTTATATATACCAGCTCACCCTTGTTTACATTAAAGCTTACATTCTTAAGTACAGACTGGCTCTCATACAGCTTGGATACATTCTGCAGGGAGATCAAATCAGCCCTCCGTCAGGAATTTTCTCGCCTTCTCCGCTATATCGGCAGCCGTGAGCTTGAAAAGCCTGATCAGCTCATTCGGCGTGCCTGAACATCCAAATGTGTCATTTGTACCTATTCTGATCAACGGGGCAGGACATTTCTCTGAAAGACATTCAGCAACAGCACTGCCGAGCCCGCCTATAATAGAGTGTTCTTCAGCAGTCATAACAAGTCTTGATGCCTTGGCAGCTGCCACCACAACCTCTGTATCAAGGGGTTTTATAGTTGCCATGTTTACAACTCCGGCATCTATCCCCTCTTTTGACAGCAGTTCTTTTGCTGCAAGGGCTTCTGCAACCATTATCCCTGCAGCAATTATCGTCACATCCCTGCCAAGGCTGAACACATGCGCCCTGCCAATTCCAAACTTGTACTCATCAGGCATTACCGGAGGTACTTTTGCCCTGCCGAGTCTTATATATACAGGGGCTTCATATTCAGCAGCAGCGTTTATCGCCTGCGCTGCCTCATATCCATCAGCAGGAACAATAACAGTCATATTGGGAAGCGCTCTTGTTATGGCTATATCTTCGAGCGACTGATGGGATGCTCCGTCTTCGCCGACAGTTAATCCTCCATGTGTCGCAGCTATCTTGACATTCAGATTCGAATAGCATACGCTCTGCCTCAACTGCTCCCATGCCCTGCCTGTTGCAAACACAGCAAATGTTGATGCAAACGGTACTTTGCCTGCAAGCGACAATCCGCATGCTGTGCCAACCATATCCTGCTCTGATATGCCCATATTAAAAAATCTATCCGGAAATGCCTTTGCAAAATTATTCGTCTTGGTGGAGCAGGAAAGATCAGCATCAAGTACAACAACATTGGGATTTTTAGCGCCGAGTTCCGCCAGTGCTGCTCCATAAGCATCTCTTGTTGCAACTGCAACTCCTGCGAATCTTGCAGGACAGCTCTTTTTTTCTTCTGCTGATTCCTTACTGCCCATCTCTATTTAACTCCTCCAGAGCTTTATTTAGTTCATCAGGTGTCGGCGGAGTGCCGTGATACTCCACTTTACCCTCGAAAAACGATACTCCCTTGCCCTTTACTGTTCTTGCAAGAATTACAGTTGGTCTGCCTTTGGTCTGTTCAGCCTCATCAAGAGCATCCGTTATTTGCGCCATGTCATGGCCGTTGATCTCAATAACATTCCAGCCAAACGCTCTCCACTTGTCAGCCACAGGCTCAATCTTCATAACAGCTTCGCAAGGGCCATCAATTTGCAGGCCGTTAAGATCGACAAAAGCACAGAGATTATCCAGTCCATAATGGTGTGCTGTCATTGCAGCTTCCCAGACCTGTCCTTCCTGTGTCTCTCCATCACCAAGCAGGCAGTAAACCCTTGCAGGATTTTTGTCGAGCCTCAGTCCAAGCGCAATGCCATTTGCAATGGAGAGCCCCTGACCAAGCGAGCCTGTCGAGACCTCAACTCCATCTACTGTCTTTGAGCAAGGATGCCCCTGAAGAGAGCTGCCCACCTTTCTGAGAGTGCAGAGTCTGTCTGTCTCGATGTATCCGGAAAGCGCGAGTGCTGAGTAGAGAAGCGGCGCAGCATGCCCCTTGGATAGTATAAATCTGTCCCTCTGCTGCCATAAGGGATCTGATGGATTGTGCTTCATTTTGTAGAAATAAAGTGCAGCCGCAATGTCTGCTGATGAGAGAGATCCGCCTGTATGTCCTGATGCTGCGGCTGTAAGCATCTTGAGGATCTCGATCCTGATCTGGCGGGCCTTTTCTTTCAGAAATACAGCGTCCCGCGATTGTTTAAGATTTGTGTCAATCATAAGCGCATTTTCCCCTTTATTGGCAAATCGTCATATTATATAAAAGAGAGTAATTAAATGTAAAAGTGATGTTATCTATTCCCAGGAAGAATCTGGTACACTTTTTCTTTCATTTTTGGAGAGACCCACTGCCGCTCACCAAGCAGTTTTTCAGCAATTATCCCATCCGGTCTTATAAGAAAAGTCGTAGGAAGTCCATAGTTTTTATATTTATTCCCGGCAACTTCCTTTTTCTTGTCATGCAGAACAGGGAATACAAGATTTTTCTTTTTTACAAAATATCTTATCGAATCAGCTGACACATCCACTGATACCCCGATAACAACAAACCCCCTGTCCTTCAGATTGATATAGAGGGTATTAAAGTCCTCCATCTCCTTGACACACGGACCACACCAGGTTGCCCAGAAATTAAGAAGCACAGCCTTACCCCTGAAATCAGAGAGCCTGACCTGCTTGCCATTAAGGTCATAAAGTGCAAAATCAGGAGCAGCCATTCCTGCCTGATACCCTTGAGCCAAAGACGCGCATGCGGATAAAACAAAAAGAACCACTGCAATAAAAAATATATGTTTCATGTTTTTAGTATATCACGCACATAAAAAATCTAAAAACCTTATTTCATCATGTTTTATGCTTGAGATTTAATCTTTGGCCAAATGATATAATAAGGGCATGGAACTTCATCGTGAAATTCGCGCGCTTTATATAAAAATGCCTGCCTCACAAAATCAGATCAGCAAAGATATTATTGACAGCGTCTGGAACATGTCTAATGAGCTGCTAATAACATCTGTTGACCTCACATCTGAAGCTGAGCTGATAATTCATGCTGACATCTCTTTTTCACTCAAGCACTGGAATGATACTGTAAATTTTGTGAGAGATGTGATGGGATTTACAGCAGCAAAGAGCGGATTTATAATCATAAGAAAAATACTCGGCACAGCAGAAAAATTAAAAACAGAGATAGAAACATACAAGGTTACAAAAAGAGGCGTCTATAATTCTGACACCCCGGAATCTCCGGATTTTATTGAGGACATTATCAGATATTCGGGCGGCAATAAAAGGCTGAAGCAGATTGATGCAATGGACAATCTTTTTCGTTTTATAGAAGAAAAGGAAAAGGACGACAATCCCCTGGACAAATAATGATTTTCACTATAAAAAAAGGCCTCAAAAGAGGCCTTTTTTTATTCACTTTTCTATACCGTCAAAATTTCTTCCGATCTTCCTGTCAAATTCCATTTTTCTCAGTACTGCCCTCTTTATCTTGCCGCTTGTTGTTTTAGGCAGTTCTTCAACAAATTCCACTTCTCTCGGATATTTGTATGGCGCTGTGTTCTTCTTAACATACTCCTGTATATCGTGCATCAGATCATCAGAGGGCTTGTAGCCGGGGGCAAGTATTATGAAAGCCTTCACTATTTCGCCTCTGATATCATCTGGGCTGCCCACAACCGCGCTCTCTGCAACAGCCGGATGCTCCTGAAGAACGCTCTCAACCTCAAACGGCCCAATTCTATAGCCTGAAGCCTTTATAACATCATCAGCCCTGCCAAAGAAGTAGAGATATCCGTCATGATCTTTGTATGCCTTGTCTCCTGTAAAATACCAGCCATCCTTAAAAACCCTGGAATTCTCTTCAAGTTCATCCAGATATTCATCAAAAATACCCACCGGCTTCTCAGGAGCAACTCTTAAAGCTATATATCCTGCCTCCCCAGATGTCAAAGGCATATTGTTATCATCAAGTATCTCCACCTGCAGATCAGGCGAAGGTTTACCCATGGAACCGGGTTTTACAGGGAGAAATCTGTAGTTGCCAACAAGCATGGTGGTCTCTGTCTGACCATAGGCTTCGCGAATCGTCAATCCTGAAGCATCTCTCCATGCCTTTATCACCTCAGGATTCAACGGCTCTCCTGCTGATGTGCTCACTCGAAGATTCGAAAAATCATAGACAGAAAGATCCTCGAGTATCAGCATCCTGTAAACAGTCGGAGGCGCACAGAATATGGTTATCCCATGCTCCTGCATCAGCTTCATTGTCAACTTTGGATTAAATCTGCCTTCTGCATTGTGTATGAACAATCCCGTGCCAAGCACCCACTGCCCATAAAACCCCCATGCTGCCTTTGCCCATCCTGTGTCAGAGAGCACCCATATAAGATCACTCGGGTGAGCGTCATGCCAAAGTCCTGCTGTGCGCACATGTCCAAGCGGATATGTGCATCTGTGCAGCACCATCTTGGGGTATTTGGTTGTGCCTGATGTGAAATAGATCAGAAATGGATCACTCGACTTTGTCTGCTCCAGTTCTTTTCTGTTCAATTTTGGCGATGCATTCTCGACCATGGACTCAAAGTTACGCCAGCCCTCAACCTCTCCGTCAAGGAGTATCTTGTGCTTAAGCGAAGGAAACTCGGTCTTTTTACACTCCTCTTCAACCTTCAGATAATTTGAAACATTGGTTATGATCACATTGGCCTTTGACTTGACCAGTCTATACTCAATATCTGCCGGCGTCAGCAGACCTGGAGATGGTATTACTACTGCTCCGAGCTTGTGGCAGCCCACAATTATGCCGTACCACTCCGGTATGCGCGGGAGCATAAGAAAAACTCTGTCCCCTTTTTTTATGCCTATTTTTTTAAGTGCATTAACAGCCTTGTTCGAATATCTTGAAAAATCCCAGAATGTATACTTTTTAACCTCTTTGCCCGCAGGATCTGTCCAGACCATAGCCAGCCTGTTGCGGTCTTTTGCATGCTTATCCACAACATCAAACCCAAAATTGAAATTTTCAGGCACTTCTATTCTGAACTTCTTTTTTGCATTTTCGTAATCCTGCAGTTCGCTGATCGAATACATTAAAGTCCTCCTGATTTATACAAAAATATATTATGCATCAGGTCAGTCAAAACAAAAAATATCTCATTCAAATATTAAAATACAGAGCTTGCAGATAGCCCAGGCAAGAGATCCGCAGAGCGGTATTGTTATTACCCATGCCATCATTATATTACCGCCAACGCCCCATCTGACACATGAGAAACGCTTTGACGCTCCAACTCCCATGATAGTGGAAGATATTACATGTGTTGTTGAAAGAGGCAGACCTATTCTTGATGCCACCTCAATAAGCGTTGCAGCAGCTGTATCAGCAACAAATCCATTTATCGGCCTGAGACTTACAAGTTTAACCCCGAGAGTCTTTATTATTCGCCAACCTCCTGCTGCTGTTCCAAGCGCCATAACAGATGCGCAGGTACCCACTACCCAGAAGGGTACATGAAAATCAGAAAGACCGTAATAACTTACAAGAGCCATTGTGATAATTCCCATGGTCTTCTGTGCATCATTGCTGCCATGGCTGAAAGCAATGTAGGCAGCTGAGAGTATCTGGAGTCTGCTAAAAATTCCGCCTACTGAAGAGGGAGCTGCTTTTTTGAACATATGCAGCAGCGCTATCATTAACAAGTAACCGAAAGCAAAACCTATGAGTGGAGAAATGAGAAGTCCTCCAAGTACTTTATACACCCCTTTGCTGATTACAGCATCCACGCCAACGGAGGCTATTGCTGAGCCCACCAGACTGGATATAAGGGCATGACTCGATGAAGTGGGCAGACCAAAATACCAGGTAAAAAGACCCCATGCAATTGCTGAAGTGAGCGCAGCGACAATAGTTATCTGATTTATTGCTGAAACATCAACTATGCCTGCGCCAATAGTCTTCGCAACCGCCGTGCCCGAGAGTGCGCCTACAAGATTAAGAACTGCCGCCATAAGCACGGCGGTCTTTGGAGAGAGTACTCTTGTTGATACTGATGTGGCTATGGCATTTGCAGTGTCATGGAATCCATTTATGAAATCAAATACTAATGCTAGAAAAATTACAAGAAGCAGAAAAGTGAATGTCTCATGCATACTTAAGCATTATGGCTTCAAGGATATTCGCTACATCTTCGCACCTGTCAGAAGCATCCTCAAGAAGCTCATAAATTTCCTTCCATTTAATTATATAGATGGCATCTGTGGTGTTGTTAAAAAGATCGCATAATGCTGTTCTGAAATCATGATCAATTTTGTTCTCGAGCCTGTTGATCTCAATGCAGTACTCCTGCACATGCTGATAATTTTTTTCTCTGAGTTTTTTAATAGCCTTAACTATTACTTCAGTAGTAAGCAAGAGATCTTTTGATATGGCAACAACCGCAGGAGTGGGCGCGTCGAGCTTGAACATAACAAGCCTGTCAACAGCAGCCCATATCATATCGAGCACATCATCAATCCTTGAAGCCAGGGCATGGAGATCCTCCCTGTCAATCGGAGTAACAAATGTGCTGTTCAGCTTCTTCATTATGTCATGCGTAACCATATCGCCGTCCTGCTCAACCTCATAAAGCTGCTTGCAGAGCAGGTCAATATTGTCATAGTTCTGCATAAGTTCAACGAGCACGCTCGCACCTTTTGTCAGGTTAAGAGCTGCCCTGTCAAAAAGTTCGAAGAAATCTGTCTCTTTAGGAAAGAATCTCATATATGCAATCGGTAGAATAAAGAAAAAAGCTGCCTTGTGTCAATATAAAAACCATAATCCAGATTGCCATAAACAGCGCAGGCACTATTAATTACTCGGCACCTGCGCTGCTTGCATTCAGATTTTATTAATGATCACAAGCATTTGCGCCTGTCGTTAGTGTTCCGGCAAAATATTCTTCAACCAGACTTTCCGGGCTCTGTGACGGGGCTCCAACAACAACCTTTATGCCCTGTCCGGCAAAAAGCTCCTGCGCTCTCTGCCCCATTCCTCCGGCAATAATAATATCTGCTCCCTGCTCTGCAAGCCATGGAGGCAATACACCAGGAGCATGCGGCGGAGGCACTACATCCACCCGATTTATAATTTTGTTTGATGAATCAACCTCAATTATTGCAAAACTTTCACAATGACCAAAGTGCATGGTCAGCTTGCCCTCGGCAACTGGAACGGCGATCTTCATTTTTACTTCCTCCTTTTTAAATAGTCTTTCCAGATTGGTGCTGTTCTTTTACTGCCAGATTTTCAGATAAGCTACACTTTTTTACTTTTCAACTGTCCAAGCTTGATAAACCTATACTTCCTTTCTGCCTGACGCCACTCTTCTGATTCATGCAGTTCTTTATCAACCTGCTGCTGAATATCGACATCTTCTTTTTTACTGTCAGAATAGTCCAGGCAAGCTATTTTAAGTGTTACAGCAGCAAGCATGGCGCAGTGCCTCATCTCAGGAGGCAGTCCACCGAGTGCATCCAGGATCTCCCTTTTGTCCATTGCTGCTGCCTTCTCCAGCTGCCTGCCTTCTGCCAGAATGGATGCAATGCTGCCGCATGCCAAAGAAGAGCCGCAGCCACTTGTCTCGAAAGATACCTTCTTAATAATGCCATTATCCACATATATCCAGAACTCCATAACATCGCCGCACGGACCTGTTATCCTGCTGTGCCCATTGAATATATCAAGCCTGCCTCTGTTCCTGGGATTGTTCGCATGATCACAAGCTGCCTTGCCAAACCCTTCATGATCATGATCAGACATATGTATAAACGCCTCCTAAAGATTTAAATGACTCCACATGTTTCGTATGTCTTCTGCTGAAGGTGCATCAGTTTCAACAACAGACTTCTCCAGAATTTGCGCCTGGGTAACAGCCCTGTCATAGCGTATACGTCCGGCTATTTCTGCACCAGCCTCTTTTGCTTTCTCCTCAATGGAGGCTGTCATTTCTGGATTAAGATCCCATTTGTTAACGCAAACCGCTGAAGGCACCCCAAAATGCTTTGCAAGTGACAGAACCCTCTTCATATCATGTTCACCCGAAATCGTAGGCTCTGTAACAATAAGCGCCATAGTGGTACCAGTCAACGATGCTATAACAGGGCATCCTATGCCAGGAGGACCGTCAACTATCACAATATTTCGACCCTGCTCTTCAGCAATGGACTTAGCCTTCTGTCGCACAGTAGAAACAAGCTTTCCTGAATTTTCTGCTGCCACTCCAAGTTTTGCATGCACCATGGGTCCGCAGCGCGTATCTGATATCATCCATTTGCCGCAGAGCCTCTCAGGAAAATCTATGGCCCCTGCAGGGCAGAAGCGCACACATACCCCGCAGCCTTCGCATGCCACAGGATCTATTATAAAACATGCTGTGCCATCAGGTTTTTTGTATTCGCTGACTGCGTCAAACCTGCAGTTGGCAAAACAGACTCCGCATCCTGTGCATTTATCACTATCAATAATTGCCTCATGACCGCTTTTAAACTCATGCTGCTCAATTATCTGAGGCGCAAGCACCAGATGCAGATCAGCAGCATCCACATCACAGTCAGCTATAACAGGATTATCTGCCAAAACCGCCAATGAAGCAGTAATGCTCGTTTTGCCTGTACCACCTTTGCCGCTGATAACAACCAGCTCCTTCATAATTCATGTCTCCCTTTCCATAACTTTATAGTTTTGAACCTTTTACAACATACAATGCTGCTTCTGTATCATTCGAGGTATCAAACAGATCTTCTCCCCTGATGCCAAGAAAATATTCCGTCTCCACACTGAAATTTCGGGCAACCTCATAAACAATCATTGCCAGGTTTGTATGCTTTATCTTGCTCACATATGATTCAGGCTCCTTACTCCTGCTCTTGTAATATTCTGAATCAGGATTCAGCAGCAGAATAACAAGCCTTCCTCCTTTGCGCAGCACGGCAGCTGTTTTATTCAATGCCTTTTGAAAGTCATCAATAAACTGAAGTGAAACAACATAAATAACAGCATCAAATGACTCAGGGGGGAAAGGCATCTCTTCAGCCCTGGCTACAACCTTTCTGATGCTGTCAGGAGCAGATTCAAGACACTCCCCAGAAACATCAAGCCCTGTTACATTAAACCCAAGTTCAGAAAGACCTGCCTCTATCACTGCCGGACCGCATCCGACACTGAGCAGGTCTTTGCAGCCTTCCAGCTCTGCAGCAAGATAGTTAAGCTCTTTACCAAAAACTTTTTGCCAAAAAACACTTTTGCACGATGCTAAATATCTGGCATCCGCGTCAGTATCATCTCTCATTTTTGCTCCATAATTATTAGATAAATCATATGCAATGATTACCAAACCTTCTCAGATAAAATTCATGTCCGTTATAATCCGTCTTCACAAGCTGCCCTGATGCCATCATCATGCCCACAACATCCCATGATGCTCCTGCTCTGGCAAGGAGATCCTCAACAGCTTCTCTTCTCATGGGGTGCACAGCTGTTACGCTGAGCAGATCTTTTTCAACATTGCCTGTAAATGCAAAAGCATTGCCTTCATAACCTGCAAGGCATTCAACAACAGGAACTTTTTCAGATAATAGATTATACATTCTGTTTAATGTGCATTCTTCAGGCATATGAGCATTTTTCTCCTGAGTCGGACGGATCGGAACGCTCAGATACGCTGTATCCGGATCAAGCTGTCTGATAAAATCTGCTGTTTCATTCATACATCTGTCATTGTCATTAATGCCTTTTAACAGCATCGTCTCTGTAACAAGTCTGCCGCTATAAACCCCGGCAAATGCTGCAATCCCCTCCAGCATCTGATCAAAATTTATCCCTTTGCAGGGTTTGTTTATTTTTTTCCACAACACCTCATCAACTGTGTCAACCTTTACTGATACCCAATCTGCCCTGCATAGCTCCTCGCGCACATCATTGCGCCATAGTAAAGAACTGTTTGTTATGACTCCAATCGGCACTCCCAATCTTTTGAGAAGAATTATCTCTTTCCCGATATTCAGATCGAGTGTCGGCTCTCCATCAGGAACAAAAGCAAGATAATCAATCTTTTCTGTCCTGTTACGAGCACGCTGCACCCTGTTCTTGAGATCATCAAAAATATCCTCAGGCACATAAAAAGCTGATCTGCTGTTTTCATGCCGCACTGTTCTTCCGGCCTGGCAATATATGCATGCGTAAGAACATACCTTTGGGGGTATATTATTTATTCCCAGACTTCTGCCGAGCCTTCTGGAAGGGACAGGTCCATATGAATACCTGATGCCGTCTGCCGTCATAACTGCATCCTATGCTTCATATGGATAATGCCTCTGCTGCTGTTTCTTTAATTTTCTCTGCCAGCCCCTTAAACAGGGCTCTGTATTCAGGAAGTGACTCTATGATCAGACTGCCTCTGGAATATGCCTCCGCTATTTTGCGATCATCCGGTATTTCCATAAGCAGTGGAATACTTTCTGCATGACAATATGCATGCACTCTATCATCTCCAGCTCCGGAGCGGTTTATCACCACACCAAAAGGCAGATTGAGCTGTCTGACCATATCAACAGCAAGCCTGAGATCATTAAGTCCAAATGGTGTAGGCTCTGTAACAAGTACGACAAAATCAACATCTCTAAGCGTTGCTATAACCGGGCACGATGTGCCTGGGGGGGCATCGAGAATTGCCGGGATATCTCTATTCAGCACTGACTTTACTGATCGAATAAGGGGCGGAGCCATTGCTATGCCAACATCAAGCAGCCCTTCTATCAAAACTATATTGTCACTCTCTGATTTTTTGACAACCCCTATTCTTTTTTCAACCTCATATATGGCGCTTTTTGGGCATACTTTTGCACAGCCTCCGCAGCCGTGACACATCTCAGAGAAGACAATCGGCTTGGAGCCAAACGAGACTATCGCGCTAAATTCACAAAATCTGCCGCACTCTCCACAGCCGTCGCAGCGAACCTCATCAACCTCAGGCACAAGAATATTAACTACTCTTTCTGAATGTCCTGAGGATTTTAGAAAAAGATGGGCATTAGGCTCTTCAACATCACAGTCAACCAGTTGGACAGCAGAGTTCATGGCTCTGGCAAGATTAACTGATACAGTAGTTTTGCCTGTTCCTCCCTTGCCTGAAGCTACTGCTATTATCATTATTCAACCCCCTGATTCATACCCAGTGTGCCTCTACATCCGCTCCAACCAGTTCCTGAAACTTGCCTGCCTTGAAGCTTTCAAGCGCTTCCGCAACTGTCTGCGAGCTGGCGCTGTATATTTTTATACCTGCTGCCTTAAGCACTTTAAATGCCTTGGGGCCGCAATGCCCGGTAACAAGGGCATTTGCTCCCAGCCTCGCCACTGTTTCTGCTGACTGTATGCCTGCTCCCTGCGCAGCATTAAGATTCTGCTTGTTGTCAAAAATTTCAAAAGAGCCTGACACAAGATCATAAATCAGAAATTTCGGGGCCCTTCCAAACCTGCTGTCAAGCTGAGCACTGAGGTCATCTCCTGCTGTTGTGAATGCTATTTTCACTTTTACTCTCCTTATATAATCTTTTATAGTGCCCGGCAGCAGCCGGAGTATTCGTGACCAGGCTGCTGCCGGCATAGAGTGTGCGCTACTCTATAAAATTATTCAGCTGATGTGCCGGTCTCAATATCTGCAAGGCGCTTCCTTACCGCATTCAGTTCAGCCTGAAGCATATCAGCATGATTTTTCAGCGCCCTTTGTTCAGCATCAGGATCTGGTGTCTGCAATGAAGCTGCAGACGCCCCGAATTTCATAAAACCCGGGATGCCAGATGCATTAAACATATTGCGCCATCCAGATCCCCTGCCACTCAAACCAAAACCGCGCCCTCTTCCAAAACCCCGTCCAAAACCTCTACCGCCAATATTATTCATATAGCCCGAGGTATTAAAACCAGCGCAGTAACCTGCTGCGCGTCCTGTCATTGAGCCCATTCCCATAGGACCTGTTCCGCTTCCTTTTGGCATAATCATTACCTCCTTTTGCCATAACATTCTTACTGCCTTGTCATCAAGGCTCCACACTTGGGACATTTGCGCTCCACGCAAGGCACTCCTCTTTCATGCGGGAGACTCTCACCACAATTCGGACAGACACAATGGCCTGTTATGCCTGCACCAAACCCTGTTGCCGGACCTGCGCTGCCGCGGCTTATCCTCCTGCTGCCCATTCTACGGCCAGTACCCATGCCCCTGCCTCTTGAATTCAGCATATCCACCTCCTGTCCACTGCACAACCTTCTGCGGGTTCTGCCACAGCAGCCAGGCATTGAGAATATATCCTGCCATATTCTGCTGTGCACCCATGCGTCAACTACCTCCTGCAGATCTCCTGCTACAAACGGTACAATGTTTATGCCATATGCTGAGACAAGTCCCTGTGTCAGCCTTGATATTGCGCCGCATACAAGAGTATTGATCCCGAGTTCAGCAAGCCTGAGCGCCTTTTGAGCAGGAATTTCATCAGCAATAAACTCCTTTCTCTGACCCACAATCATTCCGTCCTCAACATCAACTACAGCTATCTGCTCTGAAGTGTCAAAAACAGGGGCTATTCTGCCATCCCAGACAGCAAACGCAGCTCTATTTTTTATCAGATTCTGCATAATATCCTGCCTCTAATTTGCAAACATCATGCCATTAATGTGCGCTGCAACAAGGGAAACATATCTCTTTGAATTAATTGGTTAAATTTTAAGTAGCCTTGATTTACTCAGAAGTACTTAGTTGCATAATTGCTACTAATAAGGATTTAAGGATTGCAATATAGCTACTATACTATGCTCTTTTTCGGCGACCATCCTGCTCAGGAAGCACTATTCCGAGCTTTTTTATTTTTCTGAAAAGAGTGGTTTTATGAATGCCGAGCTCTTTTGCTGCAGCCTCTCTGTTAAATGCATTTCGCTGAAGGGCTGCTTTTATAGCCTGCGCATCAAAAATATCATGTACAGATCTGATGCTGCCTGCAGTGCTGCTCTTGCTGATTGCAGTTATTTCGGCAGGGAGATGAGCAATGGTTATCTGGCAATCATTGCAGAGTATGAAAGATCTCTCAATAACATTTTCAAGCTCTCTGATATTGCCAGGCCAATCATAAGCCATGAGAAGAGAGAGGGCTTCAGGCTCTATTCCTTTCACAGACCTCTCAAAAAGCCGGTTAAACCGTGCAATAAAATGATCCACAAGCAGAGGCAGGTCTTCCTTTCTGTTCTTAAGCGGAGGCAGTTCAATTCTCACAACATTAATGCGGTAATAAAGATCTTCCCTGAAAAGTCCAAGCCTCACCTGGTCTGCAAGATCCCTGTTTGTAGCTGCAACTATTCTGACATCCGCGGTCTCGGTTTTAGTAGAGCCGAGGGGTTCGTATGTGCGCTCCTGCAGCACACGCAGAAGCTTAACCTGCATTGCGGGACTCATCTCTCCTATCTCATCAAGAAAAATAGTGCCGCCCCTTGCGATATCAAAACGGCCCGGTTTATTCCTTGCAGCTCCTGTAAAAGCCCCTGCCTTATATCCAAAAAGTTCTGATTCAAGCAGTGTCTCGGGCAGGGCTCCGCAGTTGACAGCAACAAAAGGCCCGCTATTTCTCGGACTCAGTGAGTGTATTGTCCTGGCAGTCAGCTCCTTGCCTGTCCCGGTTTCGCCCAAAATTAATACTGTGCTCGGACTGGCAGCTATAGCTGGAAGAGCCTCAAGTACTCTCAGCATCAACGGACTTCTGCTGTTTATGTCTCCTACCTGAGCCTTGCCCTGCAGTTCATGCCTGAGCGCCTCAACCTCTGAAAGATCACGAAAGGTTTCAGCCCCGCCTATTACATTCCCGCTGGCATCCCTCAGCACAGCAGTTGATATGCTTATCGGTATGCGGCTGCCTGTTGAGTCGATAATATATCCTGATTTTCCTATAATCGGTTTGCCGGTCTTCAGGGTCTGCTTAAGAGCACAGGACGCACCACACATACTTGATCGAAACACCTCAGAGCATCTGCGGCCTATCGCCTCCTCGCGCTTTACACCGGTAATCTCTTCAGCAGCACGGTTGAATGATGTAACTCTCCAGTCAAGATCAACTGTAAAAACACCATCTGATATGCTCTCGAGAATCGAGTCAGTCGGCGAATGCTTATTCTGCATCTTTTTTCTGCTCACAGACAATATTCAGACTCAATCATAATTTCCGGCCTTCCTGAAGGACCTGACTGAGGTTTTCTGTTGTAAAAGGTTTTTGAATAAAATATAAATTCCTGAATCCAGCGAACCGCCTGCTTGCATTTTGGACATTAAACCCAATTGATACGATAATTTTTATATCAGGATCAATTTCTCTCAGTTTTTCAATCAGCTCAACACCATTCATTGAAGGAATTGCAGCATCAAGAATAACACAGTTAATCAACCCCTGATTCATTTTTAAACTCCTTAATGCTTCAACTCCATCCGCAGCGGATAATGCAACAAAGCCACAATGATTGACTATATCAACACAGACAGTACGCACTATATCTTCATTATCAACAATCAAGATTTTATTTCTCAGGCTGTCTGTCTTTTCAACTGCTTTGCTGCGCTTCTGCTCCTTGCCGGTTTCTGCAGCAGTCTCTTGTTTCAAAGCAGGGAAAAGCACTCGCATAACAGTGCCTGCACCAGGAGCGCTGTCAACTGTAATCACGCCGCCATGGCTTTTGACTATGCCGAGCACTGCGCTCATCCCGAGCCCTCTGCCTGTAAACTTTGTTGTGAAAAAGGGATCAAACAGTTTTTCCTGAGTAACCTCGTCCATGCCGCATCCTGTATCCGAAACTTTTATCCATACAAACTGGCCTGGCTCCGGTTTTTTATTTAGACGGCTTTTCTCTATCTCATCATTGCCAAGATATCCTGCTCCGGTAGAAATTGTAACAGAACCTGCGCTGTTACCAACTGCTTCTGAAGCATTTGTAATCAGATTCAAAATTATCTGCTGTATCTGTCCCCTGTCGCCTTCAACAACAGGCAGATCCGGCGCAATATCAAGATGAAATGTCACTCCCTTGGGTATGCTTGTTTTAAGAATATCAAAATTATCCTGCACTACACTGTTAAGATCAACCTTTTCTATTCGGAAATGCCCCTTGCCTGAATATGCAAGCATCTGCCTTGTGAGTTCACTGGCACTTTTTGCGCCTTTCATGGCATTGACAACATTATGGAGCAATGGTGAATCAGCAGGAAGTTTTTTTCGTGCAAGAACCAGATTCCCCATTATTGTTGTCAGTATATTGTTAAAGTCATGCGCAATGCCGCTTGCCATCACTCCAAGGCTCTCAAGCTTCTGTGCATGAAGAAGCCTGCGGTCCATCTCATTTTTCTCCTCTTCAATTTCATGAATGCCATGAATATATTTTTTAGTATGTCTCGCAGCCATGAAAATTCCGGCAAGCCCCAACAACCACACGCAAAAAAATGCCGCGGAGTCCGCTTTGATATGTTTCAAAAGCAGATTGTTATAATGATCCCATTCAATGGATATACTGACACCGCCTCGTATGTCTCCCTCAACATGCCCCTGATTAGCATGACAATGAAGGCAGGACTTCTCGGTTACCAGCCCCTGAATATAACGAAGTTTTTTAACGCCATCAACCTTCTGAAACACCCGGACAGAATTTTTGCCTGCAGCTATCTCCATGAGCGCGGATCTTTCCCACTCATCAGCCTTATTCTCAGGACGCAGGGGGTTTAAGCTTGTCATTCTTGCGCTTGCTCCATACCTGGTTCCAAGCAGTTCATACACCTGCCTGGTCATGTATGCACCGCTGATAAGGGTAAGCTTCTTACCCAAGGGCGTGCGGATATCTCTTTCAGGCATATGTTTAAGATAAGGATTGGGGGGATTCTGTTCAGTTACAGGCCCGTAAACTCCACCATGATTATTTACCCATTTTCTGAAAGCCGCATCTTTTGCAAAGGCTGTCTGGGCTTCTTTAATGGCTTGATTCAAAACCTCGCTGGATACTCTGTTGTAATGCCATATCCCGAGTATCATCATTAAAAAAGTCCAGACTGCTCCAATAAAAAGAAACAGCCTGCCTGCTTTGGCTAAACTGCATTCAAGCGATTCCCGATGTTCACACCTGGGAACAAATTTCTTCATTCAAACTCCTGTTCAGGGTCAATGTTAATCAGAAGCAAGAACTGTTCGCATAAAGATAAGTATATACCAATAAAAAACAAATATGGAAAAATAAGGATAAAAAGGAAAGATCAATTTGAAGTAAAGCTCCCGGGGAGGGATTCGAACCCCCGACAGGGTGGTTAACAGCCACCTGCTCTGCCGGCTGAGCTACCCGGGAAATCTTAACTGTGTAGAAAATCTGAATGAATTTTATAGCAGAAAACGCCTTGAGTTGTCAAATTAAATTGCAGGCCGGCTATATCCGGCCTGCATCTTTTGAAATCTTTACTTAACCTCAATTTTTATCTCTTTGGCCTTTGCCTCTTCCTTTTTTGGCAGCACCACCTCGAGTACTCCATTCTCAAAGGATGCCTTTGACTTTTCGCTTTCAACTTCAACAGGAAGCGCAAGCGTTCGCGTGAATGTGCCGAAGCTTCTTTCAGAGAAGTAGTAGTTTTCCTGCTTCACCTCCTCCTCTTTCTTCACCTCGCCTTTTATTGTGAGTGAATCCTTGGTTATTGTTAGATCAAGCCCATCCTTGCTCACTCCCGGCACTTCTGCTTTTACAACAATTTCATTTTCCCTGTCATACATCTCAACATTGGGCACCATAAGCCCTGCCTCTGCCTTTGCGGGCCAGGCATGTCTTCTCCTTGAGGAGGGAACAAAAAATTCTTCAAAAATTCTGTCCATATCCCTTCTCATATCCTCCAGCTCCCTGAGAGGGCCCCACTTTACGATCGACATGTTCGACCTCCATTGTCCGGTGCAGATTCGTCCGAACATCTTTTATTTATCAGGCCAAGGGCCTGCTATTGAACAGGTTCCGCTGCTGCTGTTTTTTCAAAGACCAGCTCACTGTCATTGTAATCCACCTTAATACTGTCTCCCTCTCTGAATTCGCCTGACAGGAGCTTTACAGCCAGTGGATTTAGTATCTCTCTCTGAATTGTTCTCTTTAGCGGTCTTGCTCCATAAACAGGGTCATATCCTGCTGATGCTATCTGCTTCTTTGCTGCTTCAGTGAGAGATATGTCTATCTTTTTGTCTTCAAGATATTTTTTCATTCTGCCCACCTGAATATCCACAACCTGCCTTAGGAGTTCTTCACTCAATGGATTGAAGATGATCACCTCATCAATCCTGTTGATAAACTCAGGTCTGAAAAACGCTCTCACATCGTCCATCACCTTGTCGCGCAGTTCTTTGTTGCTGCTGCCTGACCAATGCGCAGGCGTCTTTTTTGTATCGCGCTCGAGGATCTCCTGTATATGTCCGCTGCCTATATTTGATGTCATGATAACCACGGTATTTCTGAAGTCAACAGTCCTGCCGTGGCCGTCAGTAAGCCTGCCGTCATCAAGCAGCTGTAAAAGAACATTGAATACTTCCTGATGCCCTTTTTCTACTTCATCAAACAGCACAACCGCGTATGGCTTTCTGCGGATCGCCTCTGTAAGCTGGCCGCCCTCATCATAGCCAACATAGCCGGGAGGCGCTCCTATCATTCTTGCAACAGTATGCCTCTCCTGGTACTCAGACATATCTATTCGAACAAGTGCTGACTCATCGTCAAACATAAACTCAGCAAGCGCCTTTGCGAGCTCTGTCTTGCCGACTCCGGTCGGCCCCAGAAAGAGGAACGAACCTATCGGTCTGTTTGGGTCCTGAAGCCCTGCGCGCGACCGCCTTATCGCATCAGAGACTGCTCTTATCGCATCATCCTGTCCAACAACGCGTGTGCTGATGGATGATTCCATATTTATAAGTTTATGTATTTCGCTCTCGAGCATTCTCGCAACCGGTATCCCTGTCCATTTGGATACAACCTGTGCTATATCCTCTTCGTCAACCTGCTCCTTGAGCATCTTTCTTGTCTGCTGCGCTGCATCAAGCCGGCTGCTCTCTGACTCAAACTCCTTCTGAAGCTCGGTAAGTCTTCCATATCTCAGCTCTGCTGCCTTGCCGAGGTCGCCCTCGCGCTCTGCTTTTTCAGACTCAATTTTTGCTGTCTCGATCTGCTCCTTTATGTCGCGTATCTTTTTGATGATCTCTTTTTCGCTCATCCACTGCGCGCGCAGCTCATTGCGCTGACCTTGAAGTTCAGCAGACTCCTGTCCTATTTTTTCTATCTTCAGCTTTGCGTCTGTGCTGCCGTCTTTGACAAGCGCCTGCCTCTCTATCTCGAGCTGCCGCAACCTGCGCTCTATCTCATCCAGTTCAACAGGCATGCTGTCTATCTCCATTCTCAACTTTGCCGACGCCTCGTCAATAAGGTCTATGGCCTTGTCAGGAAGAAACCGCTCTGTTATGTACCTGTTAGAGAGCATAACTGCAGCAATCAGGGCCGCATCCTTTATCTTTACGCCGTGATGCACCTCATATTTGTCCTTGAGACCTCTCAGGATTGATATCGTGTCCTCGACTGAGGGCTCGTTTATCATCACCGGCTGAAACCTGCGCTCAAGCGCTGCGTCTTTTTCTATGTACTTTCTATACTCATCGATAGTTGTGGCGCCTATGCACCTGAGCTCTCCTCTTGCAAGCGCCGGTTTTAGCATGTTGGATGCATCCATCGCTCCCTCAGCAGCGCCGGCTCCCACAAGTGTATGCAGTTCATCAATAAACATGATGACCTCGCCTTCTGACTGTTCAACCTCTTTGAGTACAGCCTTGAGCCTCTCTTCAAACTCGCCCCTGTACTTTGCTCCTGCAATAAGATTGCCCAGATCAAGAGCTATCACCTGCTTGTTGCGCAGCGTTTCCGGCACATCGCCTGCGATTATCCTCTGCGCAAGGCCTTCAACAATAGCTGTCTTGCCTACTCCAGGATCACCTATAAGCACCGGATTGTTCTTTGTTCTTCGCGACAAGACCTGTACAATCCTTCTTATCTCCTCATCCCTGCCTATAACAGGATCAAGCTTTCCTTTCTTCGAAAGGTCAGTCAGGTTTTTGCCGTATTTTTTGAGCGCCTGATACTTTTCTTCAGGGCTTGGATCAGTGACCCTGTGGCTGCCCCTTATCTCTTGCGTGGCTGCAAGAATGCTGTCCGGATTTGCCCCGTTTCTTTTCAGTATCTCAGCAGCCCTGTCATCAGAGCCTGCAACAGCAAGCAGCAGATGCTCAACGCTGATATATTCATCACCCATATGATCAGCACGCTTTTCAGCATCCTCGAGCACTGACTTGAGTCTGGGAGAAATATAAACCTGATCCATCGGTACTGCGCCCGAGACCTTTGGCAGTCTGTCGAGCTCTTTTTCAAGATCAGCATTTATTGCCCTCAGATCAGCGCCAACGCGCTTGAGTATCTGCAAAGCAAGGCCTTCTTCATTTTGCAGAAGACCGTAGAGCAGATGCAGCACCTCGAGCTGCTGATTGCCTTTTTTTGCGGCAACAGACTGCGCTTCCTGTATTACTTCCTGGCTTTTGAGCGTTAATTTATCAAGTCTCATTACCATTCCTCCTGAAACTTATTCTTCAAAAAATATCCTTCTCAATCTTCTTTCAAAATCTTCACGCATATCCTCTTCCAGACTTTCCATAAAATCCCACAACTCATCATGAAGAGACTCAAATCTGTTCCGCATCTGGAGTATCACATCAACACCAGCCTTGTTCACACCTCGCTCTTTCGTCAGTTTTATCACCATATTTAGCCTGTCAACATCCTCCTGCGTATAAAGCCTCTGCTGATTCACCCTGTGGGGCCGCACAAATCCTTCTCTTTCATACATTCTCAGAGTCTGCGGATGCACTTCGAGCATCTTTGACACAACGCTTATCATGAACAGCGGCCCATTCTTATCCTTTCTGTTCCTTGTCATTATCTGCTCCCAAGCCCTTTGCGCGGGCTATCTTTATATGATGCCTCTATAACTTCTATAGCCTCTTTTGCCTTTTCGCTTATGTTCTTTGGCACAGCGATTACTATGTCCACATACAGATTTCCATGGGCCTTTGTCCTGACAGAGACAAAACCCTTGCCGCTCAATTTGAACCTCTGACCGCACTGCGTGCCTGCAGGTATCTTCATGATGGCCTTGCCATCCATTGTTGGCACCTCAACCTTTGCTCCAAGCGCTGCTTCACCAAATGTGACAGGAAGCTGCATGAATATGTCATTGCCCTTGCGCTTGAACAGAGAATGCTGTCTCAGCGACACCCTGAGCAGCAGATCGCCTGAAGGTCCGCCTGCTGTGCCGGCATCACCCATGCCTTTCAGCTTGACAATGGAATCATTATCAACACCTGCAGGTATTTTCACCTTCAGATTCTCTACTGTTGAGGTGCTGCCCCTGCCGCTGCATTTACGGCATAGCGCTGTTGCTGATCTTCCTGCACCTCCGCACTCTGCGCATGGCTGAGCCATTTTGAAAAATCCCTTTGAAGCATCAGTATGTCCGGTTCCCTTACACCTGGCGCATGTCTCGAACGATTCAGCCCCTGTGCCTCCACACGATTTGCAGGCAGCATTTCTCGAAAGCGAAATCGATCTGGTTGTACCGGTATATGCCTCTTCAAGAGTGAGTTCTACAGGATACTCGATATCAGATCCCCGCCTCTGCATGGAGCTTTCGCGGAATCCCCGCATACCAAAAATATCGCCAAATATATCATTAAAATCAAATGACTGACCCTGACCATATCCTCCAACTCCCTCGAATTTAAATGAGTCTCCTGCTGTGTCGTACTCCTGCTTTTTCTGTGGGTCTCCAAGCACAGCATATGCCTCATTAATCTCCTTGAACTTCTCTTCAGCGCTCTTGCTGTTTGGGTTCATGTCAGGATGGTACTTGCGAGCGAGCTTTCTGTACGCCTTCTTTATATCTTCCTGAGCCGCCTTTTTATCAATATCCAGAATCTTGTAGTAGTCTTTTACGCCGGTTGTCATATTTAAGCCCCCTTTTCTAAATCATAAAACATTAGTTGATTCATGTCAAGTATCTTATACGATTCGAGTTAAGCTATTCAGCTGTTAATCAGGTCTGACAGATGTTTATCAATCACCATGACAAAAAAACTATTCAATACTATTATGATTCAAAAACAGGCTGACTGTAAGTTCAGCCCTTTGGATTGTGTTATATTAAACAATGATAATAATACCAGCAATTGATCTTAAAGACGGACAGTGTGTAAGGCTTTTGCAGGGCAAGAAAGAGGATGCAACAATCTACTCTGACGACCCTGCCTCAACAGCAAAAAAGTGGCAGTCATGCGGCGCCCAGCTTCTGCATGTAGTTGACCTTGACGGCGCTTTTACAGGCAGCCAGTCAAACATCCAGGGCATAATCGAGATCAGAAAAGCTGTATCAATGAAGATACAGGTTGGCGGCGGCATAAGGGATATGGAGAAAATAGACAGTCTCTTTTCAGTGGGCATTGAACGCGTAATCCTCGGCACAGCAGCCATAAATAATCCTGATCTTGTCAGCAAGGCCTGCTCAAAATATCCAGGCAGGGTGCTTGTGGGCATTGACGCAAAAAAAGGTTTTGCAGCTATCAAGGGATGGACAGAGACAACTGAAGTAACAGCAGTCGATCTTGGCAAGAAGATGGCTGAGCTTGGAGCTGCAGGCATTATCTACACAGACATATCAAAAGACGGAATGCTGCAGGGACCAAATATAGACACCACAAAAGAGATGGTCTATGAACTTCCAATACCTGTAATAGCATCCGGTGGTGTCTCTGTTTTAAATGACATAATCAACCTCATGTCCATCAAAGGCCTCTGGGGTGCAATAACCGGCAAGGCAATATATTCAGGAACCCTTGATCTGGCAGAAGCGATCAAAACAGCAGAACCAGGATAATTTACACAATATTTAAGGACTAAAATAGGATCTGTTTATAATTTGGCTCATTACGGCTTCGTAATACCTGAGATCAAAAGGCGTTGCTGTTAGAATTTAATTCAAATTACTAAATATATCAACATTATCTATAAAGGATGTGACTTATCCATATAACCCTAAATCCTGTATTTCTCAAAAACTGCTCTGTCTGCTGGAACTGTTTTAATGATATTTCTGCCTGATAAGCTCTGAACAGTTACATTAACCTCAGGCAGTTTTTTTGCTCCTGAATACGCAGCACACATTGACGCAGCCAGCTTTATGGTCACCTCATCAGTTTCTCCGCGTATAACAACAAGCGGACTGCCATGCGTATCTACCCAGATGCGAATATCATCTTCAGAAAGAAATGACTCTATCAGATCATTATCTTTTTCATCTCTACCAACAATAATTTTTGTCTTTTCAGATATCCTGAAGTGCCTGCCTGTTTTGAGCAGATTAATCTCTTTCATTTCTGGATCAGGACTGTATTTGAGCAGATCTTCAAGCCTCTGTGAATAGACAGGATCAGTAAGCAGGCAGCCGCCTGCCGGAGCCGGATACTCGGCAAGCCCAAGCTCTTTTGCGAGCGCGATCTGGGGCTTTCTTGATCTGCCGTTAAACCCGTACAGTTTTTCTCGATCAACAAGCCCGGACTCCTCTGCAAATGTTGGGTTAAGCAGTTTGGCTGAGAGCGGCCTGAGCAGATATCCTTTGACATCAGCTTCCCGGTCTATCACAGAAAATGCATCCCTTCTCTGGCTCATCGGCCTCTGCCCAAGCACTTCACCTGTAATAATAAAATCCGCGCCAAGCTTCTGCATCACTTTTTTCGCCTCTTTGATCATAAGTATCTTGCAATCAATGCATGGGTTCATGTTTTTGCCGTGGCCGAATTTGGGATTCTTGACAATATTGATAAATTTATCGCCAAGATGGACAAACTGCACCTTGAAGTCAAAGCT
Organism: Dissulfurispiraceae bacterium; assembly: GCA_034002665.1. Taxonomy (GTDB): domain Bacteria; phylum Nitrospirota; class Thermodesulfovibrionia; order Thermodesulfovibrionales; family Dissulfurispiraceae; genus JAFGXL01. The sequence goes on from JAVFAA010000003.1 coordinate 62,243, forward strand.
GTCAGCAGCAGGGGAATTTTTTAAAGATATGCCTGTTTTGTCTGTTATTGCGCAGCCAAAATTATTGATAAAGTGCAGAGCTGTAACCTCAATGCCCTGCTTGAGCATAACAACTATGGCAAGTATGCTGTCGAGTCCGCCTGAATATAGTGCGATAGCCTTTGGCATGAACTATTTTACTACGCTTCGAGAGATCTGATAAGTTCTTCAGGAGTTGCCGCTGCTGTGCCCACCTGGCCAACAACTATTCCTGCTGCGTGGTTTGCTATAACAGCAGAGGACTTTAATGATGCTCCAGCAGCATGCGCCAGGGTAAATGCAGCCACAACTGTATCGCCTGCGCCTGTAACATCAAAAACTTTTTTGGCAACTGTTGGGATATGCACAACATCAAGATCTTTATCTGATGTTTTTCTCTGGAACAGACTCATGCCATCTTCCCCTCGTGTTATAAGCACTGCTCCACACTTGAGTCTGTTGAGCAGCGTCCTGCCTGCGTTCAGCAGGCTCTTTTCATCCTTTACCTCAATGCCGGAGCCCTGGGATGCTTCCGTAAGGTTTGGGGTGATTAGAGAAACATTTTTGTAAAAATGAAAGTGTCCGACTTTTGGATCTACTGCAACGAAAGTTCCGTTCTGCTTTGCGTACTTCACAATCGACTTCATGAGCTGTCCTGAAATAACTCCCTTTGCATAGTCAGAAACTATGACAGCATCATGCAGAGGAAGCGCGTATTTCAGATACTCGAGCATTGTATCATAATTTTTGCCCTCAAGTTTTCTGCGCTCTTCAGTATCAAATCTGACAACTTGCTGGTTATGCGCTATAACCCTGCTTTTAATGCTTGTGGGTCTTTTGTCTGTTATTATGCCTTCGCAATTAATACCGCGCTCTGCAAAAATATTCTTCATTATACTTCCAGCGGGATCATTGCCGGCTATGCCAGTAATAGATACCCTGCCGCCAAGGGATATTATATTATTTGCAACATTGGCTGCGCCGCCGAGCAGATATGTCTCTTTAACCACCTCAACAACAGGCACTGGTGCCTCTGGAGATATGCGCTGCACCTTGCCGAACAGGTAGTGGTCAAGAATAAGGTCACCAATTATCAGCACCTTTTTTTTAGTAAATGTTTTTACAATTCTGTCAGTGCGCATACCATTGAAAATACATGAACCCGTATTTACAAATCAAGAGGAAACAGCAGCATAGCACTGCAGAAAAATCAGCGAGATAGTTTGGCAGCACTATAGTGCGGCAGAGCGGTAGTGTTGTAGCAAATTACAAAAACAATAAATTAAACAGCTGTTATTATTATGATTTATTTTCTGTGATCTCACTTTTTTGTTCTACCGTTCTGCCAAACTGCCGCACTGATACAAGCCACGGAAATCGAACCATTTGCCTTTGTTAAAACTAAAAATAGAAAAATAAAAATTAAAAATAAAGGAAGTAATAAGCAATACAAAATAAAGAAGGTATGGACTGGCTCGAGAGATTTTGGCTCGGTTTTGGTAACACTACTATGCAAAGAGAAGCGAAATACAGCTGCAACTGTCTGAGTCCGCCAGAGGCGGATGAGTTTTGCGGCTGTAGCACATCGAGCATTTATTAGTAGTGTCAAAACTAAGCTCATGAACGAGAGCAGTCCATCCCTTCTTAAAGACCTGTTCAGGAAATGGTAGCCTCTGCTTTGAAGTTAGGGAGTTGTGGAGATATGAAGTTGTGGAGTTTGGTAGTTCTAAGTTCTGTTGTCTGTCCTCTGGCTTTAGTTATTCTGACTTCTGTGCTCTGTTCTCAGTCTTCAGGCTTCTGTGCTCTGGTTGTGCTACCGTTTGACTTTTGGCAGGACTATTGGATAAAGTTTTTTATTCTTATATGTAAAAAGGAGAGGCAATGGAGCACTCAGCTATACAGTTAATTTTACAGGCAGGGCCAATGGTAAAAGCAGTGCTTTTGATACTCCTGCTTTTCTCATTAATATCATGGACCATTATATTTTACAAATGGAGATACTTTTCAAAAGCAGACAGGGAGTCTTACACATTCATGCGCACATTTGATGCAACAAAGGAGCCAAAAGATCTTTTTACAGTATCAAAAAAATACGCTGTAACGCCTCTTGCTTCGCTCTTCAGATCAGTATATTCAGAAAAGACATACTCTGACCATGATGAACTGAAGCGTATGCTTAAAAGGTACGGCACTCTTGAGGCTGCCAAACTTGAACGATACCTCAACTTTCTCGCAACAACCGGATCCACAACTCCCTTCATCGGCCTTTTTGGCACTGTATGGGGAATAATGAATTCATTCAAGGGCATAGGAGCTGCTGGCTCAGCTTCTCTTGCTGTTGTTGCCCCCGGGATAGCTGAAGCACTCATTGCAACTGCGGTAGGTCTTGCAGCAGCCATACCAGCGGTTATTGCATACAACTACTACCTAAGCCGTGCCAACCGGATGATAATAGAGATGGAAGACTTTTCAGAAGAACTTGTTGATTACATTATGAGGTGATTTTTGAAAACTCAGAGAAATAGAAGGGCAATGTCAGAAATCAATGTTACTCCCCTTGTTGATGTTATGCTCGTTCTACTTATTATCTTCATGGTGACAGCGCCTCTCCTGCAGCAGGGCATTGATGTGAACCTGCCACAGGCAAAAGGGAAAGAACTTCCAACAGAAGAAAGACTTACTATTTCAATCAGAAAAGGCGGAGTCATTTTTCTGAATGAGATGCCTATGCAGCTTAAGGAACTTTCACAGAAGCTCGCCGCTATAAGCAATAAAAATCCCAATGTATTTTTGAAGTCAGATAAGGATGTGCCCTATGGTCTTGTTGTAGAGGTGATGGCAGAGGTGAAGGAGGCAGGAATAGAAAAACTCGGGATGATAACCGAGCCCAAGATTCTCTTGCCATGAACCAGCCGCGCTTCTTTAATTCGCTAAGTGTATCATTTTTTCTCCATACTGTTTTTATTACTGCAATTATTTTAGTTGTTCCTGCGCATAAACATCGTCAGATTACTCCATATATTGTTGCTATTGTGGAAGATGCACCAATTCAACCCCCTGCTCCTGGGAAACTTTTACCGGAACAGGAGCCCGTTGCTCCTCAGCCAATGCAGGAGTCTCAAAAAAAAGAACCCATCAAGAAGCTTTCCCCTATTGAAAAATCGACTCAAAAATCAGATCTGTCGCGTGTACAGGAGCGCATTGATGCACTCAAAGCTAAAAAACATATTGAACAGCTTGTTAATTTAAGAAGATCAATTGATATAAAAGCTTCCGGCGCAGCACCTTCTGCCCGGCCCAGCAAGGGCAGCACATCATTGCAGGGCATGCCTGCTGCAGAATACGAGAGCCTTGTTGGTTCACTTATTCGCCAAAAATGGAACTATCCTGCTACACTTGATCAAAATCTTGAAGCCGTTGTTGTTATTTCCATTGCCCTTGACGGGCAGATATCAATTAAGGAGTTTGAAAAAAAATCAGGCAGCACGCTTTTTGACCGATCAGTTATCAGAGCGATCACTCTATCAAGTCCGCTACCCAGACCTGAAAAGGTGACTGAGCTCGGGATAAAATTCATTCCATGAGGTGTTTTTGATCATGAAAAAACTATTTCTTCTTCTCTTTCTTTTTTGTATTGTGCTAACTGCCGCATCACCTGCAACAGCGCTTGTTTATATAGATATAAACTCCCCCGGAGACAAGAGACTGCCTATTGCTGTTCAGCCTTTTACCGGCAATACTGAAATATCAGGCATTATAAAAGATGATTTAACATTTACAGGGTTATTTGAATGTATAAGTGATGCAGCACAAATAGAAAAGCCTGACCAGCCTTTTAACCGGGCCAACTGGCTGGGCATTGGCATTGAACTCGTTGTCAAAGGCAGGGTCTCAGCCGGCAGAGAGTTAAGCGCTGCCATCTCTGTGCATGATATGGCAACAGGCAAGGAGGTGATGCGCAAAGAGTATTCTGCTGCCTCATCACTCGTAAGACCAATTGCCCACACAATAGCAAATGACATCTATAAGCTTCTTACTGGTCAGGATAGTATGTTCAGAAGCAAAATTGCCTATGTCTGCGATAAGGATCTGAAAAAAGAGCTGTGTCTGATGGACTGGGATGGCCATCGTAATCAGTCTATTGGTCTTTCATCTGATATTATGCTCACTCCGCGATGGTCTCCTGATGGGAATAGGCTTTTATATTCTGCACAGAGAAATCACCAGTGGACAATCTACTCACTCTCAACTGCCACCTTGCGCGAGCAGTCTGTTGTTAGGCTCTCTGGCTTGAGCATGGCCGGCAACTTCTTTCCTGATAACAAGCAATATGTATTCACATACACAAAAGACGGCAAATCAGATATATATGTTTCGGAAATTGGTACATCTTCAGCATCAAAGCTGGTCACATCTTCGTGGATCGAGGTCTCGCCAACTGTATCGCCTGACGGTAAAAGCATACTTTTTGTATCCAACAGGTCAGGCGGACCTCAAATATTCATCTCTGACCAGAGAGGCGACAATGTTAGAAGAGTGACTTTTCAGGGCAGTTACAACACTTCGCCGGCATGGTCTCCGAAAGGAGACAGGATCGCTTATGTAAGCATGATCAGTGGAAGAAATCAGATATTCACGATCAAGCCTGACGGCTCAGACGCATCACAGCTTACTGACAAGGGCAGCAACGAAGACCCTTGCTTCTCGCCTGATGGAATGTTTATTACCTTCACATCAAACCGGGATGGAGTAAAAGGAATTTATATAATGTCTGTGAATGGTGCAAACCAGGTGCGTATAACTCCAAAATCTCGGCGGTCAGTAAACAGCAGTTGGTCGCCGCAATAAAGAATGCGGCGTCACCGGCATGCTTTAAGCTCAAAATATCAATTTCGTTTAATAATACAATGTTACTCTGTATTGCTCAATTATTTTTAATCTCTTTGTTCTGCTTTGACCTCTATGAGCATTTTGCAATCAGCTCCTGTTGACAAAAGATACCGCCAAAAATACCGACAATATATTAATTACCTGATTTTGTAATAAATCCACAATTTGGAGGTCAAAATGGCATTTATAACATGGAGTGAGGAGTTGAGCGTCAATGTACAGGAAATTGATCAGCAGCATAAAAAACTTGTGCATATGATAAATGAGCTTCATGAAGCCATGAAACAGGGGCAAGGACCACAAACCCTTGGTGAAATTATCAATAGAATGAGCAGCTATGCTGTAACGCACTTTGCAACAGAAGAGAATTATTTTGGACAATTCGGCTATCCAGGAACAACTCTGCACAAAAAAGAGCACAGCGCATTCATAAAAAAAATCTCTGAATTCAAAGATGGGTTCGAGAATGGGAAATTGGCTCTGACCATTGAAGTGCTGAACTTTTTGAAGGAATGGCTCCAGAATCATATAAAAAAGACTGACAAGCAATATTCTCTTTTTTTCAATGAAATGGGGCTCAAATGATATAGCTGCCAACATACTTAATCAGTCATTTTTTGGTAATACGAGATAGACTGCTTTTGTTCGTGAGTCTGATTTTGACACTATTCAATGAGATAGTTTTGTTTCTACTTTTTCTTTAGTGCTGCCGCATCGCCTCTGTTGTTGTGCGTTCCCCTTGACAAAACCTATGGATCAGATATAATTTACTATGTTCAGACTTATGAACGCTGTTCAGCATAAAATGATATGAGACTGAAAAATAAGCGATTACAGTACAAATCTGAGTTTAGAGCCGAGGTTGTCAAGATTGGTCGCTCTTTGCTGCTTGAGGCAGGGTATGAGAGCCTCTCGATGCGTAAGTTAGCTTCAAAAATTGGCTGCTCAGCCCCGTCACTATACCTATATTTCAAAGATAAGGATGCTCTGGTCAAAGCAATATGCGATTCTGACAACATACAGCTGCTTAAAGATCTTGAAGCCTTTGTCCAGGATGAAAGCAGCAAACCAATCAAACGGCTTGGAAAAGCCCTGCTTTTTTGCCATGATTTTTCAGTAAAAAATCCTAATCAATACAAAATGGCTTTTTTTTCGCCTCTCACAAGCAGCGGAATCCCCAAAGACCTTATACAAAAGGATTCAGTTGTAAAACAATCATATATTATTTTCAGATCAATGGTGCAAAACTGCATAGAGGCTGGAGAGCTTATGAATATTGATATCGATATGTTGACCCATGCGCTCACAACATCCATGCATGGCTTTAATATAATGTTGTTGCATAACAAGCACTTTCCTCGCCTTGACCGCTGTCAGCTTGCATCAATTTTTGTTGATGGTCTGTTAAAAGGCTATGCTGCAACCCGATCCTGAACCATGCAGAGCATCTTATCCAGCATAAATAATAATGTCACATCCTGATCTCTGCCTCACTAATCACCATCCTTAAACAGCCATGTTGAAAGGTAGCGCTCACCAGTGTCAGGCAGTATCACAACAATTGTTTTACCAGCGGATTCCGGCCTCTTGGCAACCTGCAGAGCAGCGTACATTGCTGCGCCTCCTGATACTCCGGTAAGTATTCCCTCTGTTCTTGCCAGCTTTCTGGTAATATCTCCTGCATCATCACTCGACACCTGAATAATCTCATCGTAAATTGATGTGTTAAGTATCTGGGGAACAAACCCTGCACCTATGCCCTGTATCTTGTGAGCTCCGGACTTGCCGCCTGAAAGAACCGGGGAGTCAGACGGCTCAACAGCAATAATTTTTATGGAAGGATTGAGCTGCCTCAATGCCTCTCCAACACCTGTTATTGTACCGCCTGTGCCGACACCTGCAACTATGATATCCAGCCTGCCGTCAGTGTCATTCCAAATCTCCTGTGCTGTTGTATGCCTGTGCGTATCTGGATTGGCAGGGTTCTGGAATTGCTGGGGAATAAATGAGTTTGGTCTGCTCCTGGCGATCTCCTCTGCCTTTTCTATCGCGCCTTTCATTCCTTTTGCACCCTCTGTAAGAACAAGTTCAGCACCAAAAATTTTCAGCAGCTGCCTGCGTTCAACGCTCATTGTGTCAGGCATAGTAAGGATAAGTCTATAACCCTTGGCAGCGCAGACAAATGCAAGTGCAATGCCGGTATTGCCACTGGTGGGCTCAATTATTGTAGTATTGTCATTAATGAGTCCCTGCTTTTCCGCTGCTTCGATCATAGCAACACCTATTCTGTCCTTGATGCTGGATAAAGGATTGAATGATTCGAGCTTTGCAAGGATAGCGCAGTTACCAGGCGCAAGCTTATTGATCTTAACAAGTGGAGTGCTGCCTACTGTTTTTGTTATATTTTCAAATATTTTTGCCACTATCCCTCCAACAGCTGTTATCAAGCACCTGATCGTTTGGGATTATAACCCTCTTTTTCAAGAATCTTGATCACAGCAGTGCATCGGTCTCCCTGAAGCTCCAGTGTGCCATCCTTAACAGTACCGCCGGTACCGAGTCCGGTTTTGAGCTTCTTTAGCATAGTCTGGAGAGCAAGCTCCTGAAGCTGAAGACCTTCAACAATTGTTACGGATTTCCCTGCCCTTGCTTTTCTGTCAAGCCTTACCATAACTCTCTGCTGACTAACAGGCAATGCTGGGAGCGATCTTTTTTCAGCAGCATCTTCTTTGCGTGATACGCTCTTTTCTGTTGAATAGACAAGTCTCGAATTATTGTTCATTACTGAATTTTATCACAACAAGTATTACAAAAAAGAAACAGGAGGATCTAACTTATCCTCCTGCCTGAAAATAAAACCGGATTTTTTAAAAAAACTTATCCGCTTATTTCAAACTTCCCATCCTTGTCTATCTCAACATCAGCCTTGAGAAATTTTACATTATACCCCTTCTCTTTCAATATCTCATATGCCATCTCTGCTCTTACACCAGTTGTGCAATGAATGATAATCAGTTTATTTTTTGGAAGTTCATTGTACCTGGCAGCAATATCATCTGTCGGAATGTTGATAGATCCTTTTATTGCGCCTGCTGCTGCTTCATCTTTTGTACGAACATCCAGAATAACAGCCTTTCCAGATTCAACTGCTTCAACAAATTCTGCAACTGTTGCTTCTCCAGGACCATATTGTCTGGTGTATTTGATCTTTGTAAGAGCATCTCCACTCTTTATAGAAAAGCCCTTTTCCTTCCACTTTGGCAGTCCGCCATCAAGGCCTGTTGCATTTTTATAGCCCCATTCCCTGATCATTTTGATTGCTGATGCCACATCTGATTCTTTATCAGCATAGAATACTATTGCAGCTCCACTGAAAGCTGGAAAATCATCCCTGTCTTCCAGTTTTGCAAGAGTGGTAGCTACTGCGCCATCAACATGTCCCTGCCTTACAACATCTGCTGCGCGAAGGTCTATGACTACTGCTGTGTTTGTCTTAAGGTTTTTATTAACAAATTCAGGTGTGACTACTGTGTAGTGTCCAGAGGATATCCATACAGGCTCTCCCTCAGCATAAACTCTTACATTCTCATAGCCCATCTTTTTCGCCAGACCGGCGGATTTAGGACTCATGCCTCAGGTTACACCGCCGCAATAGAAGATGAGCATTTTTGACTTGTCAGCAGGCAGCACTTTAGCGCCCTCTTTCTCAAGAAGAGGCACTGGAATGTTTACTGCTGTTGGTATATAGCCTTCACTAAATTTACCAGCCGGCCTTGAATCCACCAAAAAGTAGTGCCCTGCCTCTGTCCCTTTTGCTACCAGCTTAACAAGTTCATCAGTCTTGATCTCTGTAACACCTGGAGGCATTTTTGCGACTGCGCGAGTTATAACAGCTGCAATATTATCTGCTCCTGCCTGCTTGTACTCAATGCTGACAGCATCCTCCATATGAAGTTCATTGAGATTTTTGAAATTAACAAGGGATGTCTGGTCATTAAACTTGAACACCATTGTTCCCTTGCCTTCAACAGCGATTGATAATGTTTTAGATTTGTTTGCCAACGCCTTTAGCTTGCCTTTTGTTGACAGAAGCTTAGTTTCGTCAGCAGCGACAGTCTGAATAAAAACAGTATTCATACTGAATGCTAAAAACAAAAATACCGTGAAAACCAACAACAAGCTACTTCTTTTGATTCTCATTGCTTAACCCCCTGATTGATTGAATTATTACAGCTTAATAACTTTGTTGTAACTTGTTTTATTTGCCCTCTTTTAAATTATATTAATAGTTTCATAATAATGCAACACCTTAACTAATTGCTGTATTCCATTCACAATATAGCTCAATTTGAATAAAATTGTTAGCAGCACAAACAGTTTTAGCCAACAGCACAACAAACAATCCTGACAATAAAAGCAGGTGGATTGATTTCAGTTGCCTGTCACAATGCATCAGATCGGTAGAGTGTCAGTATAACAGTAGAAGCAGAACAGCAAAAAAGCAGATCAGCTGAAACAATAGCTGCTGTACCAATGTAGGATTCTGTTCTTTTTTGTAATACTGCCGCGCTTCCGAACTGTGGTGCTGATATTAATATTAGGAAATTGAACCACCTGCCTTTAAGTTCTGATGTTTTAGAGTTATGGAGTGTGACAGAGGTTGGGAGTTTTAATGTCCAGTGCTCTGTTGTCTGACTTCTGTCTTCTGGCTTTAGTACCTTGGCTTCTGTGTCCTGTTATTCTGTTTGCTAATATAGCAGGATTTGACTTAGAATTATGTCTTAATAAACACCCCCGGAGGAGCAATATGGAACTCACCCATTTTGATAAGGATGGCAAGGCAATAATGGTAGATGTATCTGAAAAGAGAGCCACTCATAGAGAAGCTATTGCTGGTGGATCCATATCAATGCAACCCGAAACCCTTGCGCATATTAAAGAAGGCAGCATTAAAAAGGGCGATGTTCTCGGTGTAGCAAGAGTAGCTGGTATAATGGCAGCTAAAAAGACTTTTGAGCTTATACCCATGTGCCATCCTTTAAATATAACCTCAGTCAAAGTGGACTTCTCAATTGACGAGCCGAAATCCCAGGTGCATATTAAAGCAACGGCAAAGGTGGTCGGCCAGACAGGAATCGAAATGGAGGCATTAACAGCTGCATCAGTTGCTGCGCTCACAATTTATGATATGTGCAAGGCTATAGACAAAGGGATGGTTATTTCAGACATCAGGCTGCTCGAAAAGCGGGGCGGCAAAAGTGGCGAATATATAGCTCCCCTAAATCCTTAACCACTATTTTTAATGGATCTAATATACTCTGATAGTGCATTATGCTTTATTTCATCAAGATCCAGAAACTTCACAGCGAGCTTGACAAATTCAGACTCCTGAAACGCATCTGCTGCCTGAAGCCTCAGCACAAAAGAATCAACACCCTTAACCCCTGTATTTTTATCCGGCTCAATATGCACTGTAACAGACTCGAGTATTTTAGGAAATGTATATTTACTGTCAAAAATGGCGAACAACCCACCCAGGCTCACATCTATAAGTTTGCCATCCATCCTATTGCTGCCGAACTCAATTGATATGGGACCGGTAGCACTAAATCTCTCATAATGCCTTCTGTCAAATCTGTCCACAACTGTTGTCATCTTCTGCACAAGACTGTCTATTGTGAAAGGCTTTACAATGTAACCTGCAACACCTCCCTGAATAGCTTTTATCACATCCTCTTTTTCGCTCTTTGCTGTAACCATTATAAAAGGAATTGAACATAATTCAGGCTGCTGTTTAAGCCATCTTAAAAGCTCCTCTCCATTCATACCGGGCATCTCCCAGTCGCATAAAACAAGTGAGTAGTGATAATTTTCGAGTTTTGTCTTTGCTGTAAGGCCATTGGAAGCTTCATCTATAACAACATTCGGGAAATTTTTCTCTATTCCGATCTTTATGAATCTGCGGACAGATGGAGTATCATCAATGAGCAGTACCTTGATTTTTTCCATATCAGATTATTTATACCTCTGGACAACAAACCTTGATATGCTTATATCATCATCATTCGGATCAATATAAGCTTTCATTTTGGCTATTCTAAGCTGTTCTTCAACAGTGTTAACACCTTCAAGATCAGGAAGCAGCAACCCCCGGTTATTCCCTTTTGAAACAATTACTCCATATTTTTTTGGATCAAGTTCTGAAATATCCTCCACCTTTTCAGGCTCTGACAACACATCAACAGTATATTGGATATCACCAAGCTCATCAGCAGATACAGGCTCAAAGCGCGGATCTTTTGTCGCAGCAGCAATTGAATTATTAACTATCTCATAGAAAAGATTTTTATAGGCCGGCATAAATGTGCCAATGCAGCCCCTGAGATCTCCGTGCGACTTTAGGCAGATGAAAGCAGCGGCTGTTGATTGCAGATCACTGCTTAACTCTTCCGGCTCAGGAAGAATTGAGCCATTGCGGATATATTCTTCAACAGCTGACTTTGCGAGTGCCGCAAATGGATGCATCACTAATTCCTTCGTTTCATGGAGTAGTCAGCCATCAAAAAGAGGGCCTGCCGGGCCTGCTGGTCAGGAAATACCAGAAGCTTTGATTTTGCTTCATCAATCAGGGCCTGAGCTATTTTCATGGACTCTTCTATAACATCATACTTTGCAAAGAGCTTGAGTATGCGTTTCAGGTTTTTCTGTTTTCCTTTTTTTGTGTGATTTTTGATTATTTCTTCAAGTTCTGCTCTCTCTTCAGCAGAAACCGCTCTGAGCAGACATATCATAGGCAAGGTTATCTTGCCTTCGCCAAGGTCTTTGCCAAGTTTTTTCCCAAGGTCATCAGATTCAGCTGTATAGTCGAGTATGTCGTCAGCAAGCTGGAAGGCTATGCCTGTCTTAAGTCCAAATGATGCGAGAGCATGCTCTTTGTCTTCATCAACTCCCGCCAGTATGCCGCCTATCCTGCATGATGCTGACATAAGGATTCCTGTTTTTGCAGAGACTATAGTGTAGTAGTCCTCCATGGTTATGGAAGGATCTGCTATCCTGTGCAGCTGCAGCACCTCTCCTTCTGTCATTTTTGTAGTTGCTTCTGATAGTGCCTCCATTATCTTCTGATTCTTTTGCGCAACTGCGAGTCTGAGTGCATTTGAATACAGATAGTCACCAACAAGTATGACGATTTGGTTGCCCCATATTGAATTGGCAGTCGGCTTGCCTCTTCTTGTATCTGCACTGTCTATAACATCATCATGCAACAGCGAGGCTGTGTGGATTGACTCGATTATTGCCGCAAGGTGGTCTCTCATAGCATCTTTGTATCCGCACAGATCAGCGCTCAACAGCAAAAAGAGCGGTCTTATCCTTTTGCCGCCGCCGCTCACTATATGTTTACCAATTATGGTGATGGGGAGAGCAGTACTTCTAAATATCTCCAGAAGCTCTTTCTCAACATTCTTGAGCTCATCCGAGTAGCTGCTGAAGATGTCCTGTGTATTCATTTGTTATTTATCCTTATTGTTGAAAGATCACTGTTTTCATCCTCTATTTTGTACAGATCTTCCGGTCTGAATACGCCTTTTTGGGTGATTATTGCGCTCACATATTTTGCAGGTGTCACATCAAAAGCCATATTCATCACCTTGACACCTTCAGGAGCAACCCTGTGCCCCCATATTGTTGTGACCTCTTCAGCCGCACGCTCCTCAATTGGTATCTGGTCCCCTGACTCCATGTTCAAATCAATGCTACTTAACGGCGCTGCTACATAAAATGGTATCTTGTGTTCTTTACAGAGCACTGCAACAGAGTATGTGCCTATCTTATTTGCGACATCTCCGTTTCTGGCAGTCCTGTCTGTGCCGACAAGCGCAAGATTGATCATTCCTTTTTTCATCAGAGCCCCTGCTGAGTTGTCTGTGATGAGGGTAACATCTATCCCTGACTGCATCAGCTCCCAGGCTGTGAGCCTCGCACCCTGCAGCACAGGTCTCGTCTCATCAGCAAAAACCCTGAACTTTTTCCCCTGCTCCTTTGCTATAAGCATGGGTGATGTTGCTGTGCCATAGCCGCCTGTTGCGAGGCTGCCTGCATTGCAGTGAGTAAGAACAGCGTCTCCATCTTTGATGAACTGCGCGCCCCACTTGCCTATAGACCTGTTAATCTCTATATCTTCGTTCAGCACATTGATGCCTTCCTGAATGAGCATATCTTTAAGTGTGCTGACCGATTTGTCCTGATTCGCATTGATGAATTCTGTGAACCTGTTCACAGCCCATTTTATATTAACTGCCGTAGGTCTGGTTGCAAGCAGATCATTCATAACCGGCTGCAGTTTTTGTGCAAAATCCTTTGCATCAGATGCGCTTATGCTGAGGCTGCCGAGCGCTATGCCCATTGATGCGGCAATGCCTATTGCAGGGGCCCCGCGTATCAACAGCTTTTTTATCGCCTCTGCTACACAGTGGTAGTCATCGCACTCAATATATTTGACCTCAAGCGGCAATCTGCTCTGGTCGAGCATCACAACTTTGTTGTCCTTCCAGTATATTGTTTGTACCATATACTCCTTACCTTAGATAGCTGATAAATATGCTCGCAACTGTAAAATATATACTAAGTCCGAGTATGTCGTTAAAGACAGTTACAAACGGCCCTGCTGTTACAGCAGGATCAATGCCAAACTTATCAGCAATTTTTGGCGTCAGCAATGCCAGTATTGTTGAACTGCTTATCGCAAGGAACATTGAGAGACCTACAACAACACCGAGTATTGGCATGCCTTTAAGCAGCCCGGCCACTAATGCTATAACAGTGCCTGTTATAGCCGCGATAAGACAGCCAGCGACAAGTTCCTTTGCAACATATCTCCAATAGCTGTTTATCGAATCAAGAGCTATATTTCGCACCAGGGTTGTTGACACCTGAAGTCCTGAATTGCCTGCCATCCCCATTATTACGGGGATAAAAGACGCTATCACTACAACTGCAGTCAGCGTGTCTTCGTAATGATGGATAACCATGCTGGATATGAGACCACCAACAAGGCATAAAATCAGCCATGGCAGTCGGCTCTTTACAATAGCAACCGGATTTGCATCCTCTATGCTTCCATATCTCAGTTCCGAAGTACCGGCAACATGGTAGATGTCCTCAGTAGCCTCTTCCTCCATAACATCCATTATATCGTCAACAGTAACAATACCGTGGAAAACCCCTTCTTCATCAACAACAGGCATGGCGACAAGGTCATACTTTGACATCATGTCAGCAACAGTCTCGACATCTTCTTCAGGAGTCGTGGTCTTGATCTTTGTCTCCATAATATCAGACAACTTTGTGGATGAGTCCGCAAGCAGCAGCTCTCTTAATGATGTTACGCCCACAAGCCTCTCCTGCTGATCAACAACATACACATAATAAACCGTCTCAATATCTTCTGCGTCTTTTTTAAATTGCTCTATCGCCTCTGCCACACTCATCTCAGGAAAATAGGATATAAACTGGTTTGTCATCATACCGCCGGCAGAGTTTTCTTCATGTACCAGCAGCTCTTGAATGTCAGCAGCCTCTTCTTTTTCTATCTTTTGTAGTATCTCGTGAGCCTTTTCTTCCGATAGCTCACTCAGAAGGTCAGCAGCCTCATCAGGGGGCATCTCCTCTATAAGATCCGCTGCCTTGTCAGCATCCATCTCACTGATAATCTCTGTCTGCATTTCCGGAGAAAGCTCAGAAATAGCTTCTGCAGCTGTCTCTATATCAAGAGTCTTCAAGAGGTCACGACCCTCTTCCTTGGGCACTTTGCTTATGATTTCTGCAAGGTCTGCCGGATGAAGCTCTGAGATAATTTGCTGAGGCACAGTAAGTGCTATTCGTTTAAGGTTTGGTTTGAGCGGCTGAATATAGTTCCAGCTTATAAGGCTCGCTGCTCTCTCAAGATTAAATGCCTTTAAGAGCTTTTCGCTGATATTTTCTAATCCAAGCCGCCTCAAGACTCCGCTTATTCCTATATCTACTGCTATAAGCACAGCCTCTCCATCATAGCCTTCGAGCTTGACATCCTTTGCTCGCACAACAGTTGCACCGTTTGCGTCAACAATCTGTTTGTTGATCAGATCTCTCTGTGCAAGCAGGTCATTCTCATTTTCTTCATATGGTATGAGTTCTTCGTGAGACAGATAGCTTGATATAATGCGCTTGTTGAAGAGCGCGAGCTGCTCCCAGGTGATTTTGTACTGCTGATTTTTCTTCTCGATAATAAGCGCAGAGATTCTTGGCAGAGGATCGCCTTTAACAACGATAACATCCCTGACCCTGCCGAGCACCTCGCCCTTTGGATCAAGAACAGGCTTCTTTAAAACCTCACTGATAAAAAGCTCTCCAAATAAAGGCATAGCGTTTTAGTATATCTTATCAGCATGTAATAGAGAAACCTGAAATACCATATTAAGGCAATAACCAGGTATTTAGTTTGGCAGAGTATAGGGTTTAAAATAAAAAGCGCCAAATTGTATTTTGACCAGATACAATTTGCTTTTTTGCATATCCAGCTCTTTGATAAAACGCATCACTTCTTTTATTTCTAACAGCTTAATCCTGCCAGCTGTCTGGATTAAAAGCTTCGGTACTCTTTTCGCGTACAAACTCTTCAATCACAACAGTAACAGCCTCTACTGCTGTTTTTTTACCTGAAAGTTCGATAACCTTTTCTATCAAATCATCAGACAGATCAATCGTTATTTTCACACATAACCTCTCTATGTTCATTATTTATGTCTTATTTTAGCACAGTGGCCAGACATCCTATAGTAAATCCATATAACTTGCTAAAAAAGATTTTTTAAAAAAGAGCAATAGATTCTATTGATCATAATAGAATATTTTGAATTTTATTTATTTGATCATCTTTATCTATCCGACCATTTATAAAAAATACCGGTGCCTTGCAATTACAATAACCCCTTTGTCATTTATCTAATATCCTTGTGATATGCCTGTAGAGACTTCACCTCTAACCTGCCTTTGCGTCTTGAGGCTATGCCCTTTGCTGCCGCAATGCTCGCTGCAGTGGTTGTAATATTCAGGACCTTGTACTTGATAGCAGCCTTTCTGATATAGGAATCATCCTCTTTGGCTGTCTGTCCGCCAGGAGTATTTATAACGAGATGAACCTCTTTGTTCTTTATTGCATCAACCACATTTGGCCTGCCCTGACCAAGTTTTAGCACCCTTTTTGTCTCGATCCCATGCCTGGCAAGAAAAGCGCCTGTGCCTTCCGTTGCCATAATGCCGAACCCAAGATCTCTGAATCTTCGGGCAACATCAACAATGCCCGGCTTATCCTTGTCAGCTGCTGTTATCAGCACATTGCCTTCAACCGGCAGTGATGCCTGTGTTGCTTCCTGTGATTTGAAGTAGGCCATGCCAAAGCTGTCTGCCATGCCCAGCACCTCGCCTGTTGAACGCATCTCAGGCCCAAGCACAGGATCAACCTCTGGAAACATATTGAACGGAAACACAGCCTCTTTTACACCGAAATGTGGAACTGTTCTTTTCTTGAGACCAAGCTCTGAGAGTTTTTTGCCGAGCATGATTTCTGTTGCATAGCGTGCCATCGGCACATTGCATACTTTTGATACGATTGGCACTGTTCTGGATGCGCGAGGATTAGCTTCAAGTATATAAACAGTATCGCTCGCTATCGCATACTGAATATTCATAAGGCCGACAACATTCAACTCAATAGCTATTTTTTTGGTGTATTCATAAATTGTCTCTATATGTTTTGGCGGTATGCTGACAGGGGGTATTACACATGCAGAATCTCCTGAATGTACGCCCGCGAGTTCTATATGCTCCATCACAGCAGGCACAAATGCATCCGTGCCATCAGCAATCGCATCAGCCTCTGCCTCGATCGCATCTTCAAGGAATTTATCTATCAGTATTGGTCTTTCTGGTGATACATCAACCGCTGCTGCCATATACTGCGCAAGCATACTCTCGTTCAAGACAACCTCCATGGCGCGGCCGCCAAGCACATATGAAGGCCTGACCATAAGCGGATAGCCTATCTCTGCAGCAATTGCAAGCGCCTCTTCAAGAGTACTCGCCATTCCTGATTCAGGCTGCGGTATTCCCAGCTTCTGCATTATCTTGCGAAATCTGTCGCGGTCCTCTGCAAGATCAATTGTATCTGGTGTGGTCCCGAGCACTCTAACTCCTGCCTTCTCAAGCTCATTCGCAATATTTAAAGGTGTCTGCCCTCCAAACTGGACAACTACGCCTTCCGGCTTTTCTTTTTCATATATGCTCAGCACATCTTCGACTGTGAGAGGTTCAAAGTAGAGTTTGTCAGAGGTATCGTAATCCGTTGATACTGTCTCTGGATTGCAATTGACCATTATTGATTCGAATCCAGCATCTCGTATCGCAAACGCAGCATGCACACAGCAGTAGTCAAACTCTATGCCCTGACCTATACGATTTGGTCCGCCGCCAAGCACCATTATCTTTTTGCGGCTGCTGACAGGCACATTATCAGGAGCATTGTATGTTGAATAGTAGTAAGCCGCATTATTCACTCCGCTGACCAGAACAGATTCCCACGCCTCTGAAATGCCGAGCGCCAGTCGCTGTTTTCTCACATCAGCCTCTGCACAGCAGATTAACTTTGCAATATATTTATCAGCAAATCCATCCTTTTTAGCCTGCTTCAGCAGCTCATCAGGCAGCATGCTGCCTTTATACTCCAATATCTGCTCCTCAAGCTCAACCAGCTCTTTCATCTGCTGTATAAACCAGGGCTTTATATGCGTTTTACCGTATAGATCCTTTATGTCTGCGCCCTTTCTTAATGCTTCATACATGATAAACTGCCGCTCGCTTGTCGGCATACCGAGCATCTGCATAAGCTCAGACAGTGATTTTGTGTTGAAATCTTTTGCAAAACCAAGACCAGAGCGGCCTATTTCGAGCGAACGAATAGCCTTTTGAAACGCTTCCTTGTAATTCCTGCCGAGGCTCATAACTTCGCCCACAGCACGCATCTGCGTGCCGAGCCTGTCTTCAACACCCTTAAACTTTTCAAATGCCCAGCGCGCGAATTTAACAACAACATAATCGCCTGAAGGCGTATATTTTTCAAGAGAACCGTCGCGCCAATAAGGGATCTCATCCAAGGTCAGTCCGCCTGCAAGCAGTGCAGATACAAAAGCTATGGGCAGCCCTGTAGCCTTTGATGCAAGCGCTGATGATCTTGATGTACGCGGGTTAATCTCTATGATCACAACGCGGCCTGTTTCCGGATTATGTGCAAACTGTACATTTGTGCCGCCAATAACACCGATGGTCTCCACGATCTTATAAGCATATTCCTGAAGTTTTTTCTGGAGATCCTTTTTTATTGTCAGCATAGGCGCTGTGCAGTAGGAATCTCCGGTATGCACACCCATTGCATCCACATTTTCAATGTAGCAGACGGTTATCATCTGATTTTTGGAGTCACGCATAACCTCGAGTTCAAGCTCTTCCCATCCGAGCACAGACTCTTCGACCATCACCTGTCCTACAAGACTGGCAGATATTCCTCTTGCAGCAATTGTCCTGAGTTCTTCAACATTGTAAACAAGACCGCCTCCTGTGCCGCCCATTGTGTAGGCAGGTCTGATAACAACAGGATATCCAAGTATCTCAGCAATCTTTTCAGCATCTTCAACATTGTTGACAATCTCGCTCCTGGGCATATCTATTCCGAGCCTTCTCATTGTCTCCTTGAATGCAAGCCTGTCTTCTCCACGCTCAATCGCGTCTATATCAACCCCGATAACTTTGACTCCATACTGCTTGAGCACTCCGCTTTTGGCAAGCTCTGATGCGAGATTCAGACCTGTTTGTCCGCCAAGATTTGGCAGCAATGCATCCGGCCGTTCTTTCTTGATTATCTCTGTCAGCACCTTGATATTGAGAGGTTCAATATATGTTGTGTCTGCTGTGCCTGGGTCAGTCATAATGGTTGCAGGATTGGAATTGACAAGTACAACTTTGTAACCAAGCGAACGAAGCGCTTTGCATGCCTGAGTGCCTGAATAGTCGAACTCGCACGCCTGACCTATGATTATCGGTCCTGATCCTATAATCATTATCTTGTTGATATCATTACATTTTCGCATATTTAGATCTCCTATTTAATCCTCTATTTATAATTAATTCGAAATTTTCAGCACATAAAAAAGATAACACAATGAGTGATTGATTTTACAGTTATAGTTTTGTATCAGCATATAACTGTATGCGCATGTCAGATTTAAAATAAATAGAGTTGTCTGTTATTTGAACTGCTGAACGATGTTGTGGTAGTAAGGGAGATAGATGGTGCCGAAGGCGGGACTCGAACCCGCATGGATTGCTCCACACGCCCCTCAAACGTGCGTGTCTACCAGTTCCACCACTTCGGCATTTTCCAAAAACAAAGAGTAATAAATATAACAGCTATACAACAATGTTTTCAAGACCTTTGACATATTTCTAAAAATTAGCCAGTCAACAGCTATGCGATGCCCCGGATGAAGGTCAAAAACAATGCCTCAGACAAGTATCGAATCATAAATTTTTGTGGTATGTAAGATTTTATTGCGTCTTTCTTATTTTAAACCAGGAAATCAGAACAAGTCCGGCCAAAGGCATCAAACTCAACCCCCTCAAGCTCAAGCAATGCCCTCTTCATTCCCGCGCCTCCGTAAAATCCGCCTGTCTTCAGGTCAGAGCTAACAACTCTGTGGCAGGGGATTATAATTGCAAACGGATTTTTGGCAAGAGCTGTTCCTACGGCTCTAACAGCTTTTGGTCTGCCGATTTGTTCTGCAATATTTTTGTAGGTGCTGATCCTGCCTCTGGGGATCTTGAAGCAGGCTTTCAACACCTGCTGCTGGAAAAGAGAGCATTGATCAAGGCGGAGGTTATCAAGCAGAAATCTGATTTTTTCGCCTGAGAAGTATGCAAAGACCTGAGCTGCAAGTTCATCAATTTCAATACATGATGAAAATTGTGAATCAGGATAATCCTGTTTAAGAATCCGGCTTGATTCGAGATCAGGACTCGGAATTACTATGCCTTCGATCATCACACAACCTTGATGCCTTGACCACACGATAGCTACCTGACCGAATTGGGTCTCCAGAACACAATGACAAAGAGCTGCTGAAATCTTATTTTTCATATTCTCACATCCTCTATATTTTTATCTGAACACAGAATATTGCCACTTTATTTTATAATCAACCATGCAGATACCTTATTATCATATTGACGCATTCACATCAAAAATATTCAGCGGTAACCCTGCTGCTGTATGCCTGCTTGATAAGTGGCTTGATGACAAAACCCTGCTCTGCATTGCTGCTGAAAATAATCTATCAGAAACAGCCTTCATTATACCTGCTTCGGATAGCAGATACCATCTAAGATGGTTCACTCCTGAGGTAGAAGTCGATCTTTGCGGACATGCCACACTTGCAAGCGCATTTGTGATTTTTTCGTTTATTGATAATTCGCTCGCATCAGTTGATTTTGAAACAGCGAGCGGCAGCCTAACAGTTCTAAAATCCGATAATCTGCTCTCTATGAACTTTCCCTCACGAAAGCCTGTGCTGACTGAAATGCCGGACCTGCTCGCAGAAGCACTCGGAGCAGAACCCGCCGCTGTCTTCGGATCAAGAGACCTTATGGCTGTTTTTAATAATGAATCGATTGTAAGTAATATGAACCCTGATTTTGACAAACTACAGCAGATTAAGGACCGATTTGGAATTATTGTTACAGCACCAGGCTCCAGGTCTGATTTTGTCTCTCGATTTTTTGCGCCGAATGCAGGCATCAATGAAGATCCTGTAACCGGTTCTGCCCACTGCACGCTAATACCTTATTGGGCTGAAAGACTCGGTAAGGATAAATTAATTGCACATCAACTATCAAAGCGCGGTGGAGAGCTGTTTTGTGAGAACCTGCGTGACCGTGTAAATATATCAGGCCGCGCTGCACTCTACGCAAAAGGATATATTCATCTTGGCTGACGAGCTCTGTTCCTTTGGAGCATGAAACTGAAAAATACTCAGAAAAAGCTATTTTCAAAAGCAAAACGGATTGGCATTGTGAGCGAGAACAATGTTTTCAAGGCAATATTTGATTAATAGTTTATATGCTAATGTTTTGGCAGCGACCTTGCAAGCGCTGCAACATGCACCTCAGAAGCCCCTGCCTTTTTAAGAACCCGTGCGCACTCAGCTACTGTTGTGCCTGTTGTTATGACATCATCAACAAGCAGTATTTTCAAACCACTCAGATCTTCTGCGACTGCAAACGCTTTTTTAAGGTTCTTTCTTCTCTCAGTACCAGACAGCTCTGTCTGTGCTGAAGTATTTTTTATTTTTATAAGAGTGGAAACAGCAATCCTGGCCCCGATCTTTTTTGAAATATATTTTGCGAGTGCGGCAGTCTGGTTAAACTCCCTTACAAGGAGCTTTTTTCTGTGCAGCGGCACCGGCATTACAACATCCACATTTGGAAGCTGAATCTCATCAAACAATTTTGACAAAGGAATAGCGAGCCTCCTTATGCCGCTGAACTTCATAAGATGCACAGCTTTTTTAATTACGCCTGTGTAACTGCCAAAATAATATATCTTCTCAAAATCCGGCCTCTTCTGAATGCATGCAGCGCATATGCCCGCAAATTCAGAAACAACAGGCAAGCCGCATATACAGCATCTTGGTCCTGTAAACTTTTTAATCTTCTGCCAGCATGAAGCGCATATCGGATTTGTTGCGCGATTATCGGAGTCTGCCTCGCAAATCGGGCATTTGGAAGGAAAAACCAGATTAAGAATTTTATTGAACATCAAGTTCTGAAAAAACTGCTCTTGAAAATGAGGGCTTGCGCATACAAGCCCACATAATTTTTAAAGCTGTTCATTGAGGATTATTATATCATCCCTCTTCTGTCCTGTTGATATAATATCTATGCCTACGCCAGAGAGTTCTTCTATCTTCCTTATGTACTTCTTTGCATTCTCAGGCAGGCTCTCAAAGCTCTTTGCGCCGAGAGTGCTCTCTTTCCAGCCATCCATTTCTATATACACAGGTTCGCAATTCTGCACAACTTCAATCTCTTTAGGAAAGTGTTCTGTTGTTTTCCCGTTATATCTGTATGCAACACAAATCTTCAGCTTATCCATACCATCAAGTATGTCTAACTTTGTGAGTGCAATACCGGTAAGTCCGTTTATCCTTGCAGAGTGTCTCATTATGACAACATCGAGCCAGCCGCATCTTCTTGCCCTGCCTGTTGTTGCGCCAAACTCTCCGCCTTTAGTTCTTAATGACTCCCCAAGAGCATCCTTCATCTCTGTTGGGAATGGGCCTTCACCTACACGGGTCGTATATGCCTTTACTATGCCGAGCACTTTTTTTATCTTGGTTGGACCAACTCCTAAGCCTGTGCATACCCCGCCGGCTGTTGTACTTGATGAGGTTACAAACGGATATGTGCCGTGGTCAACATCCAGCAGTGTACCTTGCGCTCCTTCAAAGAGTATCTTTTTATCAGCATCAAGCGCATCATTGATAAGTATGTCCGTATCTGCAATATACCTGCCGAGCCTTTCAGCATATTTTATATACTGGTCATAAATAGCTTCGAGCTCAAGAGCCGGGGCATTATAGTAGTTAGTAAGTATGAAATTTGCGATCTCAAGGTTTGTCTTGAGCTTCTTCCTGAACATTGCAGGATTGAGCAGATCAACAGCTCTTATACCATGCCTTGCAACCTTGTCAGTATATGAAGGACCAATGCCTCTGCCTGTTGTACCGATCTTTGAACCGGCTTTTTTGGACTCACACTGCTGATCAAGGGCTATATGGTAGGGCATAACTATATGAGCGTTTTTCGAAATAAAAAAGTTCCCTTCAAAATCTATCGCCTTATCTATCAGACCATCCATCTCTTTTATCAGTGATGCAGGATCAATGACTACTCCATTGCCTATAATGCACTGTTTGCCTTTATGCAGTATGCCTGAAGGTATAAGGTGCAATATATACTGGTCATTGCCGATCACAACAGTATGACCTGCATTGTTGCCACCCTGATAACGGGCAACAACATCAGCATTCTCTGTCAGCACATCAACAATCTTGCCCTTGCCTTCATCACCCCACTGGGCTCCGACAATAATCACATTAGACATAATTTTTATACCTCATTTCACTTTTACAGGCTCTGGATTTAGAGCTTTATAACCTTGAGCTCAAGGATGTTTGGCAGCTCCCTCACATCTTTCAACACTTGTTGACTGGCTGATGAGTCAATATTGATTACAGATATTGCTCTGCCGCCTTCGCTCTCTCTGCCAAAATGCATGCGTGCAATATTTATATTATTCTTGCTCATGAGATTGCCTATGTTGCCGATCACGCCAGGCTTGTCATTATTGAACATAAGCAGCATATTTCCTTCAGGCACTATCTCGACTGTGAAATTATCAATCTTTACAATGCGTGGATCTTTTTTGCTAAATAGTGTACCTGACACAACAAGTTCTTTTGTCTTTGATATAACTTTCACACAAATCAAGCTCTGGAAATCACCTGCATCCTGACTCTTTGTCTCCTTAACTTCTATGCCGCGGTCTTTTGCTATAAGCGGTGCATTAACAAAATTAACTGTTGATTGAAGTATGGGAGTAAGCAGCCCTTTTACAGCAGCTATTGTGATGGGAGATGTGTTCAGGACAGCAGCATCACCCTTGTACTCGACAGTGATGCCTGTTATCTCGCTGTCAAATATCTGTGCGCAGAATGATCCAAGCTTTTCTGAAAGATTTATGTATGGCTGCAGTACTGCAACCTGATCAGCAGGTATTGAAGGAAAGTTGACAGCATGACGAATCGTGCCTTTTATCAGATAGTCAACAATCTGCTCTGCTATCGCTATCGCGACATTTTCCTGAGCTTCCTGTGTGGATGCGCCAAGATGAGGTGTGCAGACAACCTTTTCATGTCCAACAAGCTGGTTATTCACCGGAGGTTCTGTCTCAAATACATCGAGTGCTGCCCCGGCAATCTTTCCGCTGTTAAGAGCCTCGAGCAGATCAGCTTCATTGATTATTCCGCCTCTTGCGCAGTTGATGACAAACGCGCCATCCTTCATCGTCTTGATGCTCTCTTTATTAATCAAACCCTTTGTCTCTGCTGTAAGCGGTGTATGCACTGTTATAAAGTCTGCCTGTTTTATAACTTCAGGAATCGACATCTTCTGTACGCCCATCTCTTTTGCTTTTTCATCATTAAGAAAAGGATCATATGCAATAACATTCATGCCGAGTCCTTGCGCCCTTTTTGCTACTTCGCCGCCGATATTGCCGAGACCCAGTACACCCAGCGTCTTATTGTAGAGTTCAACACCCATAAACTTCTTCTTTTCCCACTCCCCACGCGACATTGATGCAGAGGCCTGTGCAATCTTTCTGGCAACTGCGAACATCATAGCAATTGTGTGTTCAGCTGTTGTTACAGTATTCCCTCCCGGGGTGTTCATAACAACAATGCCTTTTTTCGAAGCAGCAGCCTTGTCAACATTATCAAGACCAGAGCCTGCTCGGCCTATAACCTTAAGGTTGTCAGCAGCCTCAATAATTTCTGCTGTTGCCTTTGTAGCGCTTCTTACTATAAGCGCATGATACTGACCGATTATTGCTTTGAGTTCATCAGGCTTGAGACCTGTTTTTACATCAACCTCAAGTCCAGCCTTTTTGAGTATCTCAACTCCGTTCTGTGATATGCTGTCGCTGACAAGTACTTTCATTTTATATTCCCCTGTATTTTATTGATTGTCTTATGCAAGCAGAATTTCCTGAGCAGCAGCTACGCCCCTGCCAAAAGCAACATCATGTCCAAGCCCCTTTAGCACCATTTCGAGGGCAGCGATTCCGGTTATAACATCAAATGTATCAGCATAGCCGAGGTGCGCAAATCTGAATATTTTACCTCTTGCTCTATCCTGACCCCCGGCAGCTGTCACTCCATACTTCTCACGAAGGTTTTTATATATTGTCTGCCCGTCTATGCCTGCAGGAGCTTCAATAGATGTTACAGAGTTGCTCGGAGACTCTTTTGCATAAAGATCAAGACCAATGGCTTTTGCTCCTGCTCTTGTTGCTTCTGCGAGAATTTTATGTCTTTTGAATACATTTTCAAGACCCTCTTTCTGGAGCATCTTTATAGCCTCGTTAAGGCCAATAATCAATGAAACAGCTGAAGTGAAATTGGTCTGGTTTTTATCTAAATTTTCTTTCTCTTTTTTCAAATTGAAATAAAAACGGGTCATCTTTGATGCAGCATTTCTCTTCCATGCCTTTTCGCTGACACTTACAAATGCAAGACCAGGAGGCAGCATCAAGCCTTTTTGCGACCCTCCAACCATTATATCAATGCCCCACTCATCCACCTTAAGGTCTTCGGCAACGAGCGCGCTGATGGCATCAACAACAAAAAGCGTATCATCATATTTTTTTATTACTTTTGCGAGCCCCTCTATATCATGATAAACACCTGTTGATGTCTCACAAGCCTGCACAAAAACACCCTTGATGCTTTTGTCTTTTGAAAGAGCTGCGTCAACATCAGCTGCCTTGATCGAGTATCCCCAATCAACAACAATCTCCTCTGCCACAAGCCCATAGGCTTGAGCGATTTTTGTCCATCTCTCGCCAAACTTACCACCGTTGACAACAAGCACCTTGTCTCCAGGGTTAAAAAAGTTGTTCACAGCACTAACCATTCCTCCTGTGCCTGTTGAGCTAAGTATCAGCACATCACTTTTTGTCTGAAACAGCCATTTAAGTCCATTTTTGGCTGATTCCAGAACAGGAATAAAATCAGGCGCGCGGTGGTGTATCATTGGCATAGCCATTGACAAGAGCACTTCCGGCGGAACCGGTGTTGGTCCAGGTGCAAGCAGATATCTTTTAATCATAATTTTCTCCTCCATGTTTGTATAAGTTTATAAGATTATTTGGTATCTGTAATTAATGAGTATTATATTAATACAAATACAATAGCTTTGAAAAGCTGTTTATAAAAGAGTAAAATATTGATACTACATATACGCAAAAGGAGGAAGTGCACGAGCCAGCAGCTCAGCAGCCAATCCCATGAGCAGAAAATCCATCTTATCTTCCTTGCCTTCTGTTGACGAAATACTTAAATCTGTTAAAGGAGTTGATTGGCTCAAATCCTTTCCCCGCAAAAAAGTTATACAGGCAGTCCGTGAAATAATTAATGAAACCCGGCAGTCCATGCTGAACGGACTTAATTCAGAAGTGCCTGAACATTTTGAATCAAATATAGAGGAACGAATAAAAAAACTCTCTGACTTCAGTCTTAAAAAAGTTATAAACGCTACTGGTGTAGTAATCCATACAAATCTTGGGCGTTCTGTCCTCTCTGAAGAGGTTCTTGAGCGCACAGTTGAAATCGCCTCAGGATATTCAAACCTTGAGTATGACCTTGAGACAGGCAGACGCGGCAAGAGATACTCACACATTCAGTCGCTTCTTGCAGAGATAACAGGCGCAGAAAGCGCTCTCATTGTGAATAACAACGCTGCTGCTGTGCTTGTCTGCCTCAGCGCACTCGCAAAAGGCAGAGAGGTTATAGTCTCCAGAGGAGAGCTTGTTGAGATCGGCGGCGCATTCAGAGTTCCTGATGTTATGTCTTATAGTGGTTGCACACTTAAAGAAGTGGGCACAACAAACAAGACTCACCTTTATGATTATGACAATGCAATAAATGAAAATACCTCGCTGCTGATGCAGGTGCATCAGTCTAACTTCAGGATGATAGGATTTACAGAAGCTGTATCCACACAGGAGCTTGTTGCTCTGGGTAGAGACCGCGGCATTCCGGTTATGTATGACCTGGGCAGCGGATGTCTGGTTGATATGAAGATATGCGGTATTCATAATGAGATGACTGTTCAGGAAGCTGTCGCAGCAGGTGCAGACATAATCACTTTCAGCGGCGACAAACTGCTTGGAGGTCCACAGGCAGGTATTATTGTTGGGAAAAGACAACTCATTGATATTATTGCGAAAAATCCGCTTATGCGAGCTGTCAGAATAGACAAGCTTACACTCTCAGCTTTTGAAGCAACGCTAATGTATTATCTTGATGATGATATTGCCAGAAAAAAGATCGAGACATTAAGAATGATCTTTCAACAACCTGAAGAGATACAAAAGCGGGCTAAACACATCATGTCCGGCATCAAAGCAAAGCTGGCACCTGATATTCTGTCACTATCAGTTGCAGCGGCTGAATCCCAGTCAGGCGGGGGCGCTCTGCCTGAGATTGGTTTTAAAACATTTGTTGTAGCTGTAAAACCATTACAGAGCTCTGCTGCGCAACTGGAATCCGCACTAAGAAGAGGGGATCCTCCTGTAATATCAAGGATAAAGGATGATACCCTTATGCTTGATGCCCGTACAATAACTGATGCTGATATTAAAGATATTGTAAATGCTTTTGTAAAAGCATTATCCTGAAAATAAATTTGAATATGCTCATACGAAAACATACTGAAGACATAGAAAAAGAGATTTTGCATCCAAATGCACAGCTCAGCTCTTTGAGCAAGGGCAGGACAAAGCCGGAAAAAGAGGATGACATAAGAACCTGTTTTCAGCGCGACAGGGACAGAATAATCCATTCAAAGGCATTCCGCAGACTAAAACACAAGACTCAGGTTTTTCTTGCTCCAAAAGGCGACCATTACAGAACAAGGCTCACCCATGTACTTGAAGTTTCACAGATAGCCCGCACTATTGCGAGATCCCTGAGATTGAATGAGGATTTAACAGAAGCAGTAGCTCTTGGGCATGATCTTGGACATACTCCATTTGGACATGCTGGCGAGGCAGTACTGAACAAGATACATCCTGGCGGGTTTGAGCATGCAAAACAGAGCCTAAGGGTTGTAGATTTCCTTGAGCATGATGGCGCAGGGCTAAACCTTACGCAGGAAGTCCGGGATGGAATTATCAAGCACTCCAAAGGCAAGGGCGGTGCCATCATATCAAATAACCTGAAAGAACGGCCTGCAACCCTTGAAGGTCAAATAGTCAGGATCGCCGATATAATTGCCTATTCAAACCATGATCTTGATGATGCAATAAGAGCCGGAGTCATCAAAAAGACCGATATGCCAAAAAAGATTATCAACTCTATTGGAGCCTCTAATGCTGCGAGAATTGACAAAATGGTGCGCAATGTCATTTTCACCAGCATAGGAACAGATCTGTCTCAAATAAGCATTGATAATGAGATGGTGAACATACTAAACAATCTCCGAGGGTTTCTATTTGAGCGCATATATGAGTCAAAAAAAATTATGCAGGAATTTTCTAAAGCTGAAGGCATACTAAAGGCACTCTACGAATATTATATGCAGGACGATGAAAGCCCATTTAAAAACAGCGAATGCAAAAACAATCACAGGGTTGTATGCGACTTTATAGCAGGAATGACAGATCGTTTTGCCCTTATGGAATACGAACGCATATTCTTTCCCCAAAGATGGATGGTGCTCTGATGTTCCACGTGGAACATTTCTGATATGCCAACACAAAATCTTTACCAGCTTCTAGAGTTCGACAAGCTGCTGAATATAGCATCTTCCTACGCTAAAAGCAGTCCAGGTCAAAAAGCTATCAATCGCCTCTGCCCCTTGGACAATCTTCACGAAATTAATAAAAGGTTCTCTATTATTGAAGAGATACGGCTCCTTTCGCAAAGAGAGACACCTCTTCAGCTATCTGAATTCAGCGATATAATGCTCCTGCTCAATAAAATACGGCCAGAAGGTTCAATACTGGATCCTGTTGAGCTTGCCAGCATGCTCGAATTCCTTGCCGCAGCACTTGATATAACTACACAAATTGCTCAGCAGCCTGAATTACAGCATCTAGGTGAGCTTGCTGAGTCCCTTACAGGTCAGCCGGAACTGCTTAAAACACTTAAACGCTCGATCGGGACAGAAGGCACCATACTGGATACAGCTTCCGCAGAGCTCAGCAGGCTGAGATCAAGACTCCGCACTCTTGAATCGAGGATAAGGCGCAGACTTGAAGACATAACAAAAGATGAGCGTCTTTCAGTGTTCCTGCAGGATGACTTTGTTACTCAAAGATCAGGCAGATGGGTGATTCCCGTGCGTATGGACTCAAAAGGGCAGGTGCCCGGGGTTGTTCATGATATCTCCAATACAGGTGAAACTGCTTTTATTGAACCGCTCGAGATAATATCCATATCAAATGAACTCGAAAATGCCAAAGCTGAACATAAAACAGAAGAGCTCCGTATACTGCGTGAGATCAGCAGGCATATAAGGCTGCTCTCTGATGACCTGGCTGTTGAGCATGCCATACTTGTTCAGATTGATCTTTTCAGGAGCATATCGCTGCTTGCTGATGAACTGGGTATGCAGGTCCCAAAAGTTATAAAAACACAAGGAAGAATAAGACTTGCCTCTGCGCGGCATCCGCTACTGATAATTGCCTACAAGAGCAGAGGATCTGACAGAAATGTTATTCCACTCGATGTTGAACTGTCTGATGATAAAGCTGTAATGGTGATAACAGGCTCAAATGCCGGCGGCAAGACCATAGCAATTAAGACTGTCGGCCTGCTGACGCTTATGGCGCTCTCCGGCATACCAATACCAGCAGACTCATCATCCATGATTCCTATGATCAGTAATGTACTGGTTGATATTGGGGATGAGCAGTCAATAGAGGCTAATCAGTCCACCTTTTCAGCGCATATATCAAATATTGCGCATATTCTCGAAAAAGCAGATGAAAACTCGCTTGTTCTGATAGACGAACTTGGGACCGGCACTGATCCCTCAGAGGGCGGTGCGCTTGCCTGCGCACTGCTTAAAGAGCTGAGAAGCAGGGATGCACTTGTTTTTGCAACAACGCACCTAACTGATATAAAAGGATTTGTTCATAAAACAGAGGGTATGATAAATGCTTCTATGGAATTTGACAGGCAAACCCTGTCGCCTCTTTACAGGCTGCGTGTCGGCGAACCAGGGCAGTCGCACGCAATTGATACAGCAGCAAGATACGGCTTGCCCCAGCATATAATTGATGACGCTAAACAGATGCTCGGATCAGCCAAGGTGGAAATAGACAGCCTGATATCAGACCTTAATGCAAAAAGAGCTGACTATGAGCAGAAACTTGCTGAAACTCAGTTTAAGATGAATGATCTCTCACAAAAAGAAGCTGCCCTTGCTGCAAAGAGCAGAAAAACAGCAGAGCAGACAAAAGAGGCGCTTGCCCGGGCATATGAAGATGCCGCTAAAATAGTTCATGCAGCAAAACAGCAGATGAACTCATTTATTGATGAGATGAAGAGGTCGGACAGGCAGAAGCAGAAAGAGTTGATGCGCCATACAGAGGCTGAGTATAAAAAGCTTTCAGAAAAGGCCAGAGAGCACGCCCCTGTTAAAACACCCGGAGTGAATATCGATGAACTGAAGCCGGGTCAGTTTGTGTCTCTGCCCTATCTGAAGGCGGAAGCAATAATCCAGGCTGTTGACACCAAAACCATGCGTGTACGGCTCTCAATAGGCGGCAAAGAGATAGAGCTGCCTGTAACAGAGATCACTCTGACCAATAAACAACCAAATACAAAGACAGGCAATATAGTCGTGGACGCAGAAACAGAGGCATCAACAAACAGGATCAATTTTGTTGGCTTCAGAGTAGATGACGCTATTATTGAACTCGAACCATTTCTAAACCATGCATCAATGTCCGGTCTTTCCGAGGTTGTGATAATACATGGCATAGGAACAGGCGCTCTTTCCAGAGGGATAAAAGAGTATCTTAAGGGCCATCCATTGATAGCCGAGTTGAGGCCAGGCAAAAAGGATGAGGGTGGAGCAGGAGTTACAATAGCAATCTTGAAATAATTTTATCCTTATATATCAAATAGTTGAAGGCTTAATAGGAGGTAGCTGATGAACAATAAATCAAAAAACCTTGTTCTGGATATCCTTAAAAAAGCAGGACCTGATGAGATCAGCGCAGCAGCAAGAACAGAGGGCTTCAGAACCTTGAGAGAGTGTGCTGTAAACAAGATGATGATGAAGGGCCATACAACATTTGACAAAATAATACGCGCAGCAGGCCTGCATGACTGACTTTGCTGTTAATCCTGAAAAGAACCTCTGGCTCAAAGAGCGGATGGAAGCACTTGATATCCAGGAAAAGGATATTGAGGAGAAGTTTGTGCGCTCCTCAGGCAAGGGCGGTCAGAAGGTAAACAAGACATCCTCATGCGTATACCTGAAACATCTTCCAACAGGCGTAGAAGTCAAATGCATGAAGGAAAGAAGTCAATCAATAAATCGATTTCTTGCCCGGCGGGAACTGATAAAAAGGATAGAGATACTCACAGGCGCTGCAGAGGCAAAGATGACAAAACTCGACAAAATGAAAAAACAGAAGGCAAAAAGACACAAAAGAGCGAAGATAAAGGCAGAGGAACTGAATAAAAACCATCAAACCAGATGAAACCAGGACATTTAAACAGCATTAGGTAATCCTTTACACAACAAAAAATCAGGATCCGTAAAATCGTATAGTTATTATCCTCTCGCTCCTTCCTCCTTGTTGCCAAATTATTCAATTAAAATGATACAATTGTAACTCAATGGGAAAGACCATAGTTATAGCCAACCAGAAGGGCGGGGTTGGAAAAACCACAACAACAGTCAATCTTTCTGCTTCTCTGGCACTTGCCGGGAAAGACATTCTTGTTATAGACACAGACCCGCAGGGCAATCTTTCTAGCGGACTCGGCATAGACAGGGGAAGCATTTCTCTCAGCCTCTATGACATCTATACAGGCCGATGCAATATAGAAGAAGTGATACTCAAAACAGAGGTACCTCATCTTCATATCATACCATCCACAATCGACCTGCTTGCTGTTGAGGTGGAGCTTGTGAACAAGCATGACAGGGAAAAGATACTAACAAATGCGCTCGCAAATATTAAAGATAGATTCAAGTTTATACTCATTGACTGCCCTCCGTCGCTTGGTCTGCTCACGCTTAACGGACTTGTCGCTGCCGACAGCATTATTGTGCCAATGCAATGCGAATACTATTCGCTTGAGGGGCTGGGGCTGCTTGCACGCACACTGAAACTGGTCAGGGGCTCTTTTAATCCTGAGCTGGAGATAGAAGGAATAATTCTCACCATGTTTGATCCAAGAAATACTCTCTCCCACCAGGTTGCTGAAGAAGTGCGGAAGTTCTACAAAGAAAAGGTTTACAAGACCATAATCCCGAGAAATGTGAGTCTTGGAGAAGCCCCAAGCCACGGCAAACCAGCTATACTATACGATGCGCGGTCAAAAGGTGCGCAGAGCTATCTTGCACTCGCAAAGGAGATACTGAATGAAAGCAGCATTAGGTAAAGGCCTCGAAGCCCTGCTTCCTGAAAAGGGCGATGAGGTTGTATTTATAGAGATAAACAAGATTATCCCAAACAGAAATCAGCCAAGAAAGATTTTTAAAGACGAAGCTATGAATGAGCTTGCTGCTTCCATAAAAGAAAAAGGCGTTCTACAGCCTGTGATAGTCTCGCGTTCAGGAGACGGATCCTTTAATCTGATAGCAGGAGAACGCAGGTGGCGCGCTTCAAATCTTGCTGGCCTCAAAAAAATTCCAGCATTGATAAAAGATGTCTCTTCACAGGATGCCGTAGAGATCGCTCTGATAGAGAACATTCAGCGCGAGGAACTGAATCCTGTAGAGACAGCAGAGGCATTTAACAAGCTGCTAAAGGATTTTAGCCTCACTCAGGAGGTGCTGTCTGAGCGTGTAGGCAAAGACAGGGCTACCATCGCAAACTATCTCAGGATTCTAAAATTGCCTGATGATATTAAACGATATCTCTATGACTCCCAGCTCTCACTCGGTCATGCAAAAGCACTGCTTGGAATAGATAACAGGCAGAAGCAGATAAAAGCAGCGCGTGAGATTATAAGCAAAGGACTCAGCGTAAGGGCTGCTGAAGCTCTGGTCAAGAAATTATCAGATACAAAAGAGATTGTAAAAAAGAAGAAGGAAAAGAGCCCTGAGGTTGCTGACCTGGAAGACAGGCTCATTAAATCTCTCGGCACAAAAGTCAAAATACACCATAAAAAGAAGAGCGGAAGAATAGAAATTGAATACTATTCTCTTGATGAACTCGACCGGCTGCTCGAAATATTCCTTAAGTAAACAATACTCTTTTTTCTCTTACAGCCGCACCAATAAACGCGCTGAACAAAGGGTGCGGCTTAATCGGCTTTGATTTGAATTCTGGATGGAACTGGCATCCAAGAAACCATGGATGATCTTTTATTTCTACTATCTCAACAAGCTCTTTATCAGGTGAAGTACCGCTTATAACAAGACCTTTGCTGCTTAGCAGATCCCGATATTTGTTATTGAACTCATACCTGTGTCTGTGGCGCTCAGAAACATCCTGTTCACCATAGGCTGCTGCCGCGTTAGTATCTTTGGTCAAAACGCATGGGTAGGCACCAAGGCGCATTGTGCCGCCTCTTTCATCACCCTCAGCCCTCACCTCTGTTTTACCGGTTCTGTGGTTATGCCATCTTTCCATCAGATAGATAACAGGGTCTTTAACACTCTTTTCGAACTCAGTGCTGTTTGCCGAAAGCCCGCAGACATTTCTGCTGTATTCGATAACAGCACACTGCATTCCAAGACATATTCCGAAAAATGGAATCTTCTTTTCCCGCGCATAACGGATCGCCTCTATCTTCCCTTCAATGCCTCTTGTACCAAAACCTCCGGGCACAAGCACACCATCAACATCTGCAAGGTATGTTTCTGCTCCATGCGTCTCTATATCTTCTGAATCGATCCAGTGGAAATTCACTCTGGCATCATTCGCAATTCCTCCATGAATGAGTGCCTCAGAAAGGCTTTTGTACGAATCCTTCAAGTCAATATATTTCCCTACAATGGCTATATTAGTCTGGTATTTTGGTGTCTTAATCCTGCGTACAACATCTTCCCACACTGCAAGATCCGGATCCGGCCTGTTAAGTGAAAGTTTCTTCTCAATAAGCTTGTCAAGACCCTCTTCCCTGAAGCTGAGCGGTACTTCATATACAGTGCCAACATCAAGAGCTGAAATAACAGCGTCATTGTCAATGTTACAGTGTATCGCGATCTTTCTTTTAACTTCCATGGACAAGGGCTGCTCTGTTCTGCACAATAAAATATCAGGCTGAATACCTATTGCTCTCAGTTCTTTTACACTGTGCTGTGTGGGTTTGGTCTTTATTTCTCCCGCAGTTCTTATATATGGCACCAGGGTAAGATGGATGTAAAGCACACTCTCCCTGCCAACCGTATATCTAAACTGCCTGATAGCTTCAAGAAAAGGGAGGCTCTCAATATCGCCGACAGTACCGCCTATCTCGACTATCTGTATGTCATTGTCAAGTGTTGCTGACTTGATAGCTTTTTTTATCTCGTTTGTTATGTGAGGCACAACCTGCACCGTATCTCCAAGGTAGTCGCCCCGTCTCTCTTTTGATATAACTTCATAATAAATCTTGCCTGTTGTGTAGTTGTTGTCAATGGATGTTGTTACATGCGTGAAGCGCTCATAGTGTCCCAGATCAAGATCAGTTTCACACCCATCATCAGTAACAAAGACCTCACCATGCTGAATCGGGCTGAGCGTTCCCGGGTCAACATTAATGTAGGGATCAAGTTTCTGGATAGTTACCTTGAGACCTTTTGCCTCAAGCAGCGCGCCAATAGCTGCTGCCGCGATACCTTTGCCAAGTGCTGATACAACCCCGCCTGTTATGAATATGTATTTAGACATCTCTCCGCCCTCTCAAGATCTTCAGGAGTGTCCACCCCTACTGTCTCGAATTCTGTTTCTTTTATTTTTATTTTAAAGCTGTTTTCAAGCGCGCGCAGCTGTTCAAGCTTCTCCGCTTCTTCAAGTGGAGAAGCAGGCATTTTTGAAAACTTCATAAGCACATCTCGTCTGTATGAATAGATGCCTATATGTTTATAATAAATCCGCGCAGTATGTTCTTCTCTGTAATAAGGCAAGGCAGTCCTCGAAAAATAGAGGGCAAATCCATCAGTACCAAACACAGTTTTGACAACATTTGGATTGTTTATTTCATCAGGTGAATTAATCTTTCTGGCAAGCGTACCAATATCCGCTTCAGGATCGTCGAGCAGACTTATTACATCATCAATCATCTCGGGCCTTATGAGGGGTTCATCTCCCTGTACATTAACAACTCTATCAGGCTTTAATGACTCTGTTTCCTCTATTTTCAACAGGGCTTCCGCTATCCGATCTGTACCTGACTGATGATGCTCTGAGGTCATAACAGCCCTGCCGCCAAAACCATGTACAGCGTTAAATATCATTTTATTGTCAGTAGCAACATACACGGCATCCGCTCTTTTGGCGGCTGCGGCCCTCTCATATACATGCTGAATGATTGGTCTGTCTTTCAAGGGGCAGAGAGGCTTGCCCGGAAAACGAGTTGATGAATATCGCGCAGGTATTATTACAATAGCAGGCATAACTTTGTTTATGATACCATATTCATTAATGGATTTTTAAACACTTTTAGCAAAATTTCTGACTATTTTTTGGGTAATCGGACTGTTGTTTTCAATCGTTGCGCAACAGGAGTTTTATGAAAACAAAACAGAGTATAATCGCCCCGGTAATCAAGTCATACAGCCTGCCGGCATTCGCAGGTATTATGCTGGCATTATCATTTCCAACTCATAATTTCTATATATTCGCATGGATAGGACTAATTCCACTTTTGGTAAACACTTATAACACTTCTTCCAAACAAGCCTTCTTAAAAGGATTTGTTTCCGGTCTGATCTTTTTTATCCTCACAATTTACTGGATATACCACTCTATATACCATTATGGACATCTAAATCTTTTTGTCAGCATTATTCTTGTACTGCTACTCTGTTCGTATCTCGCACTCTTTTTTGGCGCCTTTGCCGCAGCCTACAGTTACTGTATGAAAAGAACAGATCTGCCCGCACTGTTTGTTGCTCCTGTATTCTGGACAACGCTGGAGTTTCTCAGGTCTTATGCAATGACAGGTTTTCCATGGGCAAGTCTTGGATACAGTCAATACAGTTTTCTGCATTTTATACAAATAGCAGATATAACAGGTATTTATGGAGTCTCTTTTCTAATCGTTGCAATTAATGGCGCTATAACGGACCTCGTAATAATGGAAAAGAGAAAGATAGAAAAACCTCTCTACTCTCTTATACCAACATTTACAGGATTTGGTCTTTTTTTCATAGCTCTTGTAGTGGTATTTTCTTACGGCTATTTCAGACTGAACCAGGACAGACCGGTTAATGAAATAACAGCTGCTGTAGTGCAGGGCAATATTGAGCAGGATGCAAAATGGGTGCCTGAGTACCAGAAGGATGTTTTAACAGTATATCAGGGATTAACCAGGCAGGCTGCTGCTTATAATCCAAACATAATAATATGGCCGGAAACTGCTCTGCCTTTTTCATTTGGCTATCACAAGCAGCTTACTGATGAGCTTGTTTCTTTTCAGAAAGAGACCGGGGCATATCTGTTGACAGGAAGTATCATGGTAAAACAACCTGATCCTGATAAAAATATATCAGTTCAAAGCTCATCCAACAGCGCCGTACTTCTTGATAAAAACAGCAAGCTTTCCTATGTATATGATAAAATTCATCTTGTTCCCTTTGGAGAATATGTTCCTCTGCGCAGCATGCTGTTTTTTGTTGACAAACTCGCTTACAGCATAGGCGAGTATGTTCCTGGCGACACATACCTGAAGGCAAACACACCTTTTGGAACATTTTCTACGCTCATATGTTATGAGATAGCTTTTCCGGGATTAGTAAGAAAATTCTTCACAAAGGGAGGGGATTTTATTGTGACCATAACCAATGATGCCTGGTTTGGAAGAACAAAGGGTCCGTATCAGCATTTCAGCATGGCTGTTTTTAGGGCGATTGAGAACAGAAAACCTGTTATCAGGGCTGCAAACACCGGCATATCCGGCTTGATTGACAGCAATGGAAAGATAGTAAAAGAGAGCAGCCTCTTTGAAAGAACATACCAGATACTTAATGTAAAAACAGACAGCACAATGACTTTTTACACTAAATGCGGGGACATATTCACATATCTTTCAATAATAAGCGCTCTTTTTATAATAATGAAAACAAGAAATTAGGAGGCATTTATGATAATTAATGAAAAACTCAAAGAGGATCTTGCCGCATTAAAACAAAAAATATCCAACTTACGAGGTTATCTTTGATGTTACTGAAATCAGATCTGAACTTGCTGAGCTGGATAAAAAACTCTCATCTGAAAATGTCTGGGAATCTCCTGATCTTCTAAAGGATTTACAAAAAAGAAAATCTGATTTACTCGAAATGCTGGTTCCTATTGAATCAGCTGATGAAAAAGCTTCATACATAGAAGATTCTTTTGAGCTTCTTTCTGAAGAAGGCGGCGAAATTTTTGTAAAAGAGATAGAGCAGGAATTAATGATCCTCAAAAAAGAAGTTGAAGACATTGAGCTTCGGCTTCTCCTGTCTGGTGAAGCTGATAAAAATAATGCGATCGTCTCAATTCATCCGGGTGCAGGCGGTACAGAGAGTCAGGACTGGGCAGAAATGCTCATGAGGATGTATCTGAGGTGGGCAGAAATAAAAGGATATAAAGTAGAGATTGCTGATCTGCAGCCTGGTGAAGAAGCCGGCATAAAAGGAGTCACTTTTACTGTTGAAGGAAGTTATGCTTATGGCTATCTTAAGGCAGAAGCAGGAGTACACAGGTTAGTCAGAATATCTCCATATGATGCAAACAAAAGAAGGCATACATCTTTTTCTGCAGTCCAGGTATATCCTGAAATAGATACTGATACTGATATTGATATAAAGGATGAAGAACTACGAATTGATACATACAGAGCTTCTGGTGCAGGTGGGCAGCATGTTAATAAAACATCATCTGCAGTAAGAATTGTTCATATACCAACAAATATTATTGTTGCATGTCAAAGTGAACGATCGCAGCACAGGAACAAAGCTCTGGCAATGAAAATACTCAAATCAAGGCTTTATGATCTTACTATAAAGAAAAAAGAAGAAAAAATAGAAGGTATGGTTGCTGATAAAAAAGAGATCGGTTTTGGCAGTCAGATAAGATCTTATGTACTAAAACCGTACAGGCTTGTTAAGGATCATAGAACAAATATAGAAACAGGCAATGTAGATGCAGTTCTTGATGGCGATATAGATATGTTCATAAAAGGATACTTAAACAGCATCTCATAAGAAAATTTGTTGTTTGCCTATTATATAGTATTTAAATAAGTAGTTATAGTAGTGGTAGCAGGCAGCGTTGAAATGTTAGTAACTCAATTTTTATCAATATATCAGGGGGTTGTTATGCTTGATCAGCTGGTGAGAGTTTCTGAATACTTTTTGGGAATTGTTAATAGCTTATTATCAACAAAAAGATTAACATCTTATTGCTCTGTTATAAACTAATGAGCTATAATGAGCATGGCAAACTCACGGAGTTATCAACAATTGTCAAGATGATGTTAATAACTTTGAGGACAACCTAACCATCTACCTGAATGTTGAGGATCTTGTAAATCAATGGAATTAGAGAATATCTGGCAAAAAAGTCAACAGGTGATTGAGGAAAAAGTGGGAAGCGGGCTCTATGAGCTTTGGTTCAAACCCATGAAACTCGTTCAGTTAAAGGACAAGAATGCTGTAATCGAGATACCAAACCGTTTCTTCAGGGAGTGGATAGATGACTATTATCCTCAATTGCTTAATGAAGTACTCGAAACTGCTGCCGGATATCCATTAGGCGTCAAATTTAAGACAGCAGAAACAGAAGATGCTGCATTGAAAAAGATGAACTCTAAAATGGAGAGCAGAAAGACAAGGCTTGCGAACCGGGGAATATTTCTTAATCCAAAATATACATTTGATACTTTTGTGGTGGGTCCCTCAAACCAGTTTGTTCAGGCTGCAGCAAAAAGGGTTGGCGAAAATCCAGGTGGTACTTATAATCCTCTTTTCATTTATGGCGGCGTGGGGTTGGGCAAGACCCATCTTATGCATGCCATAGGCAATGCGATTGTTGACAAGAGATCTTCAATAGCAGCCTTCTATATATCAGCAGAGCAGTTCACCAATGAGGTGATCTCGGCAATGCGCCACGAGAAGATGGGAGAATTCAAGGAAAAATACAGAAATGTTGATGTGCTGCTGATTGACGACATCCAGTTTATAGCAGGCAAGACAGCTACGCAGGAAGAATTTTTTCATACATTCAACTCTCTTTATGAAAAACAGAAGCAGATTGTGCTCTCAAGCGACAGACCACCAAAGGATATATCCGATATAACAGACAGGCTGCGTTCAAGATTCAGCATGGGGCTTATAGCAGATATCCAGCCTCCGGAAATCGAGACAAAGATAGCGATCCTTTATAAAAAGGCTGATGCAGAAAAACTGTTGATACCAGAGGATGTAGCAAATTTTATAGCATCAAAGGTTAAATCCAACATCAGAGATCTTGAAGGCTGTCTGATAAAGTTGGGCATGCACTCCTCCATTACAGGCATGCCTATTGATATGAATCTCGCGAAAAATGTGCTGAAGGATCTTATAACAGAAGAAGACAAACCTGTAACAGCTGACCTTATACTGAAGACAGTATGTGAAATATGCGGACAGAAGCCTGTTGACATTAAATCCAGAAAAAGAACAAAAGAGGTGGCAAACGCCAGACAGATCGGCATGTATGTTACAAAGCAGCTGACCCAGTTGTCGCTCAGCGAGATCGGCAGATTTTTTGGCGGAAAAGATCACGCTACAGTAATATATGCATGCAATCAGATTGAGGAAAAAAGAAACAGGGAAGACAATCTGAATAAAATTGTTGAGACCATAATCAAACGCCTCACAGCATAGTGAAGGCCTGAACGGTTTATAAAGAGGAGGTTGTAATAATGAAAATATCTGTACAGAAGGAAGAACTGCAAAAAAAACTCTCTGACATTCAGAATATTGTCGAGAAGAAAAACACCATGCCCATTCTGAGCCATTTCCTTCTTGTGGCAGAACAGAGCGGCTCATTTATTACAGCAACAGATCTCGAAACAGCGTTTAAAGAACCGATAACACTCGAAATAGCAGAAGAGGGCAGAATAGCGATACCAGCAAGAAAACTCCTCGAGATCGCAAAAGAGATGGACAGTAGCATAACCATTGAGTCTGCTGACAATCAGTGGGTAAAAGTTAAAAGCGGCAAAAGCCAGTTCAGGCT
The DNA here is from genome assembly GCA_034002665.1 of Dissulfurispiraceae bacterium. Lineage (GTDB taxonomy): Bacteria > Nitrospirota > Thermodesulfovibrionia > Thermodesulfovibrionales > Dissulfurispiraceae > JAFGXL01. Next base: position 102,675 of record JAVFAA010000003.1, read on the forward strand.
CGCCTGTTTATCACATGAAGAATTTCCTGTGTGGCCTACTCTCTCAGATGCTGAAAAAGCAGATGCTATGACAATAGAAGCTCCTGCGTTTCTCGAGATGATAGATAAAACTGTTTATGCTGCAGGCGAAGCAGATACCAGATATGTGCTTAATGGCCTGCTTTTTCATATAAAGACAAGCGGCGAACTGACAGTTGTCGGTACAGACGGTCACAGGCTCGCGCTTTGTGAAAAGAGCCTGGGTCTGAGCGCAAAAGAAGAGAAGAAGATTATTCTCTCAAGAAAATCCGTGCTTGAACTGAAAAAGTTTCTTGCCAGCGGCGAACATCCGGTAAAGCTCACTGTAGGTAAAAACCATACGCTTTTTGAAATTGACAGCATACAATTTCTCACAAGGCTGATAGAGGGAACATATCCAAACTATGAGCAAGTGCTACCTGCTGACAATGACAAGGATGTGCTGATAAACAGAAATGTGCTTGTAAAGGCGCTTCGCAGGGTTTCAGTAATCAGCAGAGAAAGAAGCAATGCCATCAAGGTAGAGCTTGATAAAGATATTATGATCATCTCAGCGTCAAACCCTGATATGGGAGAGGCAAAGGATGAGTTGATGGTCGAATACTCCGGCAGCCAGATGGCAGTTGCGTTTAATGCCAGATATATGCTGGATGCATTCAGCGCAATGAATGCTGAGAAGGTAATCATAAGACTTAAAGAGGCGCTCAGTCCGGCTTTGCTGCTTGAAGAAGGCAAGACAGACTATAGATGTGTTGTGATGCCAATGAGGCTTTAATCGTACGAGCTTATAAAAAGTTTTTAATAGAGAAGGAGACAAATGGAAGAATTAGAGGTTAAAAACGGCAATGGAGATTCATACGGCGCAGAAGATATAAAAATACTTAAGGGGCTCTCAGCCGTTAGAGTCAGGCCTGCCATGTATATTGGTTCAACAGGCATAGACGGGCTGCACCATCTTGTTTATGAAGTTGTTGACAATAGTGTTGACGAGGCGCTTGCAGGGTTCTGCACACGCATTGAAGTCATAATAAACCATGATAACAGCTGTACTGTTAAAGATGACGGCAGGGGCATACCAACAGATGTGCATCCGGGAGACCCTGATGGCCGCAGTGCAGCAGAAATAGCGTTGACAGAGCTACATGCAGGGGGCAAGTTCGAGTCAAAGGCATATGCCATATCCGGCGGTCTTCATGGTGTTGGCGTATCAGTCGTCAATGCGCTGTCTGAATGGCTTGAGGTCGAGATCAAACAGAATGACCAGGTCTTTGAACAAAAGTTTGAACGGGGTGTGCCAAAGGACAGGCTTTCAGTAATAGGTAAAACAAAGGGCAGAGGCACAAAGGTCACATTCAAGCCTGATTCTGAAATATTCGAAACAATTGATTTCAATTACGATGTGCTTGCGCAGAGACTAAGGGAGCTCGCGTTCCTTAACAAGGGGCTAATGATAACAATAGCAGATGAGCGATCTTCCCAGAAGCAGGAATTCTATTACAAAGGTGGTATAGTCTCATTTGTTGAGCATCTTAACAAGAACAAAACACCGATTCATCCCAAACCCATATATGTTACAGGTGAAAAGGACGGTATAGTAGCAGAGCTGGCGCTCCAGTATAATGACAGCTATTCAGAGAACCTTTATACCTTTGCCAATAACATTAATACAAGAGAGGGAGGCACTCATCTTGTGGGCTTTAAATCAGCACTCACAAGAACATCAAACAGCTACGCCTCATCTGCCAACATCATCAAGGAAAAAGAGAGCATCTCCGGTGAAGATATAAGAGAAGGGCTCACCGCAGTCATCAGCGTTAAACTGCCGAATCCCCAGTTTGAAGGCCAGACAAAAATGAAGCTCGGCAACAGCGAGGTAAAGGGGATTGTGGAATCAATAACAAATGATATGCTTTCCAGATATTTTGAGGAGAACCCTTCTGTTGCTAAAAAAATAATTGAAAAAGCGATACAGGCATCCCGCGCAAGAGAGGCAGCAAGAAAAGCGCGCGAACTGACCAGAAGAAAGGGAGTGCTCGAAGACACAGGTCTGCCTGGCAAACTTGCTGACTGCTCTGAAAAAGATCCGTCAAGATCAGAGATCTTTATAGTGGAAGGAGATTCAGCAGGCGGCTCAGCAAAGCAGGGGCGCGACAGGCGCACGCAGGCTATACTGCCTCTGCGCGGAAAGATACTGAATGTTGAAAAAGCCCGTTTCGACAAGATGCTTTCATCAGAAGAGATCAAGACCTTGATAACAGCTCTTGGCACAGGAATAGGCCCAGGTGATTTTGATCCTGATAAATCGCGATACCACAAGATAATTTTGATGACAGACGCTGATGTTGACGGTGCACACATCAGAACCCTGCTGCTCACATTTTTTTACAGACAGATGTCTGAGCTGATAGAGAAAGGCTATCTGTATATTGCGCAGCCGCCGCTCTTCAGGGTGAAAAAGGGCAAGACAGAAAAGTATGTGCAGAACGAGACAGAGATGATGAACATGCTCTTTGATCTTGCTGCTGAAGACATAGAGGTGGAGACAGAGACAGGCGCGTTAAGCGGCAGGAAACTGGTGCCTCATCTTAAAAAGATATCAGCTTACGAAAAGGTATTCGAGTGGTTTAGCAGAAGAAGGCAGGATCCTGAGGTTATATCTGTACTGCTGAACAACAATATAGACAGAGAGGTCTGCAGATCTCAGGATACACTCAGGCCGCTTGTAGAAAAACTGACAGCCGCCATCCCCGGAATCAGAGCATCAGAGATTGCTTTTGATGAAGAGCATGGCTCTTATGAAGTTACGCTAAAGAGACAGAATTATAGAATCACAATTTCTTCCCGTCTTCTCGAATCCCCTGACTACCGTGAAGTGGCCAGACTGCACAAGGAGATAGTATCCGCGCTTGGAACTGCACCATACAGGGTGATTGTAAAAGGCGAGATCAAGGAAGCTGCCACAACAAAACAGCTTCTTGCGATGGCAACAGAAGCATCAAGAAAGGGATTGAATATACAGCGCTACAAAGGTCTTGGAGAGATGAATCCGCAGCAGCTATGGGATACAACAATGGATGCTGATAAAAGAACACTCCTGCAGGTGACTGTTGAAGACTCAGTAAAAGCAGAAGAGATATTCACCACCTTGATGGGTGATCAGGTTGAGCCAAGAAAAGAGTTCATAAGCAAGCATGCACTCGAAGCGAGAAACATAGACATATAAAAACCAGAAAAAGGTATTAAAAGAAGGTATGAGGCATATGTCTGATACCTTCTTTTTTGATAAAGGGAATTATTACAGTTTTTCACCAAGCGCCTTGGATGCTTTTACAAAGCATACTCCTTCAGGCAGCTTGCAGTTCCCTGCTTTCTTTTGACCTATCGCGTCGTGAGATCGTTTAAGCGCAGCAATTTTACTCCTTGCTGAGGAGAGGAGATGCCTGATGTCACCGGTCAGATTTTTTATCTCTCCTGAATAGGTACTCTCCAGCTCCGCAATACTATCTTCAAGACTCTGTGCTGAATTGGTGAAAGCCCTGCATATTCCGCACAGAGGATCTGCCTGTTGACCTGCAAGCACACCAGCCATATAGTAAAAGTAGCGAATCTGCTCGGTAATATCTGTCATCAAAAAATACCTCCGCGCGGGTTTATTGAATTTTAAACGAGTCAGGGGCAAGTTTTCAATCAGCTGAAAAGGGTATTAAGTTTTATAATCAAGTTTTTAAATAAGCTTACGATATATAATGTGTTATAAAGGAGAGCGAACGACATGAGCCTCGAAAAACAGAAAGTTCTTATGGAAAGAGTCAAGATCAAAACAGAAGCTGCAAAAGAGACAATTGATTCACTCGTCTATTTTGTGAAGGATTCAGTTATATACATATCCAAAGATCTGGCAACATCAGCTCTTACATTGATGATGTCCTGGCTTGAAGGCGAGATGTTAAAATCAAAGAAACTTTATGAACCAGAGGGAAATGTCGCCATTACCAAGGTACTCAATAAGAAAGAAAAAGAAGCAATGCTTTTTATGATGTCTGACGGAGCTATTATAGTTGTCTCAACCAATAATCCTACAGGCACAAACGCTCAGATTATAAAGCAGAAGTGACAGATTCAATAGTAATTTCAAAATATCTTCTTAAACAGCCTTCATAGTGTTTGCAAATTTTTTGAGTTCTCCAGGCATCCTGCTTTTTAGCTGCATTCTTTTGTGTGTATCAGGATGGTTAAAGGTGAGGCTGTGTGCGTGGAGCGCGAGCCGTTTGAAAGGATTGGCAGCTGCACCATATTTTTTATCTCCAACAACAGGGTGCCCTATATCAGCAAGCTGAACGCGGATCTGGTTTTTCCTGCCTGTTTCAAGATCAATCTCCAAAAGTGAACAGCCACTGCCTGCTTTGAGTACTTCATAGTTTGTGACAGCCAGTTTTGCATCAATAGGCTTGTCAGTTGAATAGACCTTAAAAGTTTTTGTCTCACGAAGATAGCTTCGTAGAGTGCCTTCTTTTACTTTAGGTATGCCCTCCGCAATAACCAGATATTTCTTGTCAACCTCTGTCCAGTTATCCTGCAAGGTGCGTTTGGCAGTCTCATTTTTGGCGAATAAAACAATCCCTGAAGTATCCCTGTCGAGTCTGTGCACAATAAAAATTCGCTCCGGGTTTTCAGGATCCCGCTCTTTAAGGTACGCATTGAGCAGATAGTATGCGGTATTAGTCTTCTCAGATTCAGTCGCGATTGTGAGGAGTCCGGCAGGCTTGTTTATTGCAATTATGTGTTCATCCTCAAACAGAATCTCAAAAGGCGGAGCTATTGCATGCTTGATATCAGTGATCGGTCTGGATTCAATCAAAATAGTCTGCCCCTTTGCGAGCGGATGGTCGAATCTTGAGATGAACTTTCCATCGAGCAGTATCGCGCTATGCTTCAGCAGATTCCTGATGCTGCTCTTTTTATATCCTTTTGCAAGCAGCAGATCAGTGATGTTACAGTTTTCATCAACCATTATTTTTGTCATATATAATTGTACTCCAATAAAAACTTGTTTATGATTATTATATAGTGTTGTTAAAATGATTGAACAGTTAATTTTTTTAATTACCACGAAGATTCACCAAAAAGGAGGAAGCTGATGAAACCAAAACAGATCCGTGATAAAGTCTACTGGGTTGGTGCTGTAGATTGGAACAGAAGATTGTTTGATTCTCTGATCCCTCTGCCGGATGGTACAAGCTATAACGCATATCTGGTGCAGGGCTCAAATAAAACAGCACTGATTGATGCCGTTGATCCAGCCATGATTGATCTTCTGGAGCAGCAGCTCGAAAAGGTTGACAAGATTGACTATATAATTTCGCAGCATACTGAACAGGATCACTCTGGCTCTATCCCTTTTATGTTAGAAAAATATAGTGATGCCATTGTAATCTGCAGTCCAAAAGCAAAAGACCTGCTGATAGATCATTTAGGAATATCTGAGGAGCGGATCAGGACTGTAGCAGATAATGAGGAGATATCTCTTGGTGATAAAACATTAAGATTCATTCACGCGCCATGGGTACACTGGCCAGAGACAATGCTCACATATCTGCCAGAGGATAAAATCTTATTCACATGTGATTTTCTTGGTTCACATATTGCAATGTCTGACCTGTATGCAGGAGAAGATCCGTATATTATCGAAGCAGCCAAGCGTTACTATGCTGAGATAATGATGCCTTTTCGCAAAATGGTACAGAGCAACCTGAAAAAGATAAAAGACATACAATTTGATCTTATTGCGCCAAGTCATGGACCGATTTATGATCACCCGGAGCATATATTAGCTGCACATGAAGACTGGGTATCTGACAAAGTTTCAAATCTTGTTGTCATTCCATACATATCCATGCATGGCAGCACAGAAACAATGGTTGACTATCTTGTTGCAGCCCTGTCAGAGAGGGGCATTACTGTTCAGAAATTCGAATTAACCACCACTGACATAGGCAAACTCGCAATGGCACTTGTTGATGCTGCCACAATAGTAATCGGCACACCAACAGTACATGTAGGACCGCATCCGAGCATCTTTTCAATTGTTCATCTGGCAAATGCATTGCGGCCAAAACTGAAGTACGCTGCCATTATTGGCTCATACGGCTGGGGAACAAAGGCAGTTGAACAGATTGTGGGCTTGATACCCAATCTAAAAGTAGAAATTCTCGGCACTGTGTTATGCAAAGGAAAGCCCAAAGATGTCACTTTTGCAGAACTCGATGCACTTGCAGATGCAATCAAGCAGAAACATGCTGAGATATAAAAATATAGATCAATTATTTTAAGAACAAAAGGGAGATCTGGCTGGTATCCAAACAAAATGGGGTCAGGCTTGCAACTATGCAAATGGCAAGGTAAGATGATATCACGCATGGCACGGAAACGGTGCATACGGAACTTATCTCTTGATATCATCCAGAGATAGCTCAATCCTCTCCGTGCTTGCAACTATCTGAGAAATGAAGGCTGTGGAAACAGCGAGGGAAGCGAGGGAGAGGCTAAATGCATAATTGCAAGCCTGACCCTAATGACCCTGGTCGGTGAGCTTGATTGTTATAAGGACGCCGCATGCGCGGCGCGAAGGAGATAATATGCCTCTATTTACAATTGATAATGAAATACTCAAAATGCAAAAACCGACGAACTTTAAACTTGAAAAAGATATTCAGTGCCTTATCGAGAAAAATCTTGAAACTGTGTTTAACTGTAAGTTTATTGCAAGTGAATTTTTTACAGGTAACTAACACGCTGGTAGAATAGATACCTTAGGCTTATCCGAAGAAAATAATCCAGTAATTTTAGAATATAAAAAAGTAGAATCATCAGAACTTATTAACCAAAGTTTATATTATTTATCCTGGATTAAGGATCATAAAGGTGATTTTCAGATCGCGGTTAATAAAGCACTTGGAAACAACATTGTAGTAGATTGGTTAGATATAAGAGTAATATGTATCGCACCAGGATACAAAAAATATGATTTACATGCTGTTCAAATGATGGGTGCAAACATTGAGCTTTGGCAATATAAATTGTATGAAAATAAGACCTTATATCTTGAAGAAATATTTAGAAGATCCACAAATATTGTAATTACCGATACAGAAATAAGTGGGAAAAATCCAATAATGGTTGAAGCTGGAAAAAAAGCAGCCCAAACTAGAAAGACCGGAGTTTACACAGTCGAAGAACATTTTGAAATAATGGATAAAAGGACTTTAGATCTATTTAATGATTTACGGGAATTTGTACTGTCAATCAATGATTCAATAGAAGAAGCACCTAAAAAATATTATATTGCTTACAAAGTTTCGCAAAACTTCTTATGCGTTGAAACAAAAAAAGGCAAATTAATTTTATATTTAAAAATAAATCCAAAAACGATAGATATTCCGCATAATGGTAGAGATGTTTCTGAAATCGGACATTATGGAACTGGTGAATTCGAACTAATTATTTCAAATGAGATGGAATTAGGAGAATCAAAAGAATATATATTGAATTCATTAGAAAACATCGGGGGATAATGCTTCCGAGCAACTCTTTTCGGTAAATTATAGTGCTAAAGGAGACTCAAGAAATAAACAAGGATTATTTCTGTTGATGTTTTACAAGTTCTTTTCTTTGACTCTAATATCTTTGTTTAATATAATCTATTTAATGTTGAATAAACTTGAAAGAGAACGGTAAAAGTTGGACGAAATCTGTGAGTCATACACTAACGGATAGAAAAATTTTGCAGACAATCCATGACGAGTATCTGAGTCAGTTCGGTAACTTCGATAAAAATTTGCTGGAACCGATTCGAAGTTCGAAGATTTATGTACCCATAGATTGTAAAGCAATTGCAACAAAGCTTAGAGTTGATCCAGACATTATTTTTGGCCGACTGTACTATCCAACAAAAAATATGGCTATACCCAAGACGACGGTTCAAAGATTGAGTTATTTGCGCTAAAGGTGGATAGCGACAGACATGTAGTAAATTTTCCACTTCTATCTGCGGTTCTATCAGAGCTACATCAATCTTGGTTTCGCTTTACATTGCCTCTAGTTTTTTCTGCCATAGCGTTGATTATTTCTATCGTAGGGGCTGTTTGTAGTGTCTTCTAACAATTCATTCAAGCCGATTCCACTTAGTGGCTCGCTTAACCTTTATCTATGAACTTTAAGGCGCTCTCAGATATTATATTCGACGAGCAGGATGCAAACCTTTTTCTCGTTGATGATCCACGTTTACGGGCAGATGCTCTCAAACACTCTGTTCTACCTCGTCTTCGTGTGCTAATGAATACAGCAATTTCGCATATAAGAGAAATATACGGGATAGAAGCACTTGATGATTCAATAGTTAGCGTTTTTCCAAACTTTCGTGAAAAAAGAGATAAAGAATTAACTATAAAGTATGATTCGGCTTTTGTTGGTATAGGAGGACAACGAAAAGCAAAATGGCCAGGGTTTGCCCGAAAGGATGGAAAGCTTGTGCAGATACTGCCTTTCCGATTTGCTTTTGCATTAACTCAAGATGGATTATTCATTGTGCTAGAAAATGGTTGGCTCAAGGGGTTAGATAAAAAATCCTTCGGGTCAATCCTTCAGTTTCACATTGATAATGAAGAAAAAATTAATCCGCTTTGCTTCTATGCTCGTATGAGGCCAATTGTGGTTTGGGAAGAGGATTTGTCAATATTTGCTACACTCAAAGAGCAGTATCATTATCGTATAGATCACGAGATATTCGATAACCATTTTATTGGACACACTTACTGCTTCCCGGTTGCAAGTCATCAGCTTGTTGAGTTGGTTTATGATTTTGCAAGCTTCTTTCCAGTTTATGATGCGTACATACAAATAGCAAAAGGGGTACCAGATCGTTTTGATGACATGCTTTCAAAGTTGAAAAATTGGATTCATCAAAATGACTTTGACGAAAGTGAAAGTATTGAAGAAAAACAAACTCTACGACAAAAGAAAGCTCAAGAAAAGGCAGTCTTGTTTGCAGAAACTAAAATTCGTGTAATGCCCGCAATTCGATGGCAAGTTTTCCAGCGCGATGAATGGAAATGTGTATCATGCGGTCGTAATTCGCATGATGGAGTAATTCTCCATGTTGACCATATTATTCCGCGCTCTCGTGGTGGCCTTGACACATTGGATAATTTTCAAACACTTTGCAATATTTGCAATATCGGCAAGGGCAATAAAGATGATACTGATCTACGCAACAAAACCTAACTATTCATTACAGCTGCCGCTGTATTGCTGCAAGACTAAAAATCTTAGCTAACAAAACGGGGTAAGGCTTGCAACTATGCAAATGGCAAGGTAAGATGATATCACGCATGGCACGGGAACGGTGCATACAGAGCTTATCTCTTGATATCATCCAGAGATAGTTCAATTCTCTCAGAGGTTGCAAATATCTGGGAAATGAAGGCTGTGGAAACAGTAAAGGAAGTGAGGGAGAGGCTAAATGCATAATTGCAAGCCTGACCCCAATAGGTAGACCCCATAGAGGTATTACAAAAATTTGCGCTAACCAACAACCATACGCGAGTCTTTTTATATACTGGAGGAAGAGGAAATCATCAACGCGGATATGGCCAGAAAGCTGGCAGTGATGGTAGGGTTTAGAAATGTGATCGCACATGATTACGACGAGATCAATTATGATGTTGTTTACGATGTATTGCACAACAAGCTCCTGGATATATGAGGATTTCTGGGTTTGGTCAAAAAATCGCTTAATCTTTAACCCCGGGGTTCATCTTTTTGTTATAATCAACTTATGAAGACAAGAGGTTTATTAGCGATTGGTTTGTTAATGCTGCCGTTTTTAGCAGGCTGTTTTTTGTTTGTATCAGGCAGCCCTGAGAGCCCTGAAATACCTGCTGAGTCGATAGATCCTGCTCTAAGATATGACATAGTGCTTTATGGCGGCAGGTATATGGATGATCTTGAAACCCTGATTGTGCTGGATGTGGCTGGAGATAAATATGAGTTTGTTCCGCATCTGCCAAAATCTGACTACACGATTGTCAAGAATCAGACTGCTGAACAGGCGCTCGCTTATGCCAGAGATGTACTCACCACGCAGTCAGCATACCAGCGTACACGAATATCAAGAATTGTGGATAAGGACAACCAGTTTATAGGTTATGAGCTGAGACCGCTCTATAATTCATTCAGATATGGATACTCTGACATAATGTTCATTCATTATTCTTTTCAAGGAAATAAGGTTGTTATTGATGTAAGGCTAATAGAGCCTGTTGAGCGCAGGGAAAAGTATCGAATGTTTGACGGGATGTTTTCAAGATAAAAATATGTCCTTCACAAGATGTTAGTCATTGTAATCAACAGTTAATTTTTCCCTCTAAAATCTCTATTTTTTCCTTTAGAAAATAACTGCTTATGTGTTAAACTATAACGCTTAAACAGATACTACTTGCCAAAGGAAGGAAGATCATCAAATGTCACTATTCAGGACCTCAATAAGCATAGAAGAAGAGATGAAGGTAAGCTACCTCGATTACGCTATGAGCGTTATCATCGGCAGGGCGTTGCCTGAGGTGCGCGACGGGCTCAAGCCTGTGCAGAGAAGAATTCTTTACGCGATGTTCAGGGAAGGCCTGCTGCCTTCAAAAAAATATTCCAAATGCGCTGGTGTTGTTGGCGAGGTGCTTAAAAAGTACCATCCGCACGGCGACTCTGCTGTCTATGACGCACTTGTGAGGCTGGCACAGGACTTTAACATGCGCTACCAGCTTGTTGACGGGCAGGGTAACTTTGGATCAATAGACGGAGATCCTGCTGCTGCTTACAGGTACACAGAAGCAAGGCTCGCAAAAATAGCTGAAGAGCTGCTTGCTGATATAGATAAAGATACAGTGGATTTTTCACCCAACTTTGACGAGACAACAGAAGAGCCTGTTGTGCTGCCTGCAAGAATACCGAATCTTCTGATTAATGGTTCAGCGGGTATTGCAGTTGGCATGGCAACAAACATCCCGCCTCACAATCTTGCAGAGGTTGTGGACGGACTTGTGATGCTGCTCGACAACCCTGAGACAACTATCAAGGATTTGATGACAGTAATCAAAGGCCCTGACTTTCCAACCGGAGCGATCATACATGGCAGGGCAGGCATTGCTGATGCTTACCACAAGGGAAGAGGCTTGGTAAAGGTGAGAGCAAAGGCTGTTATTGAGCGCGAGGCAAAAGGCGGAGACAGCATAATCATCACAGAGATACCCTACCAGGTGAATAAGGCACGCCTGATCGAGAAGATAGCAGAGCTTGTACGCGAGAAGAAGATAGAGGGCGTCTCTGATATAAGAGATGAGTCAGATAGAGATGGTATAAGGATCGTGCTCGAGGTCAAGAGGAGCGAAGTCGCGCAGGTGATACTCAACAACCTTTATAAGCATACGCAGATGGAGTCCACATTCGGCATAATCATGCTCGCGCTTGTTGGCGGACAGCCGCATGTGCTCAACCTTAAAGAGATGCTCGGACACTTTGTCAACCACAGGCGCGACATTGTGCTGAGGCGTACGAGATTTGAACTGAAAAAAGCGCTGGAGCGCGCTCACATATTGGAAGGACTCAAAATAGCGCTTGACCATCTTGATGAAATAATCTCCCTTATCAGAAATTCCAAAAATCCTGAAGAGGCAAGAGCAGGCCTTATAAGCAACTACCCTTTGTCAGAAATACAGGCGCAGGCGATATTGGATATGAGACTCCAGAGGCTCACGGGGCTGGAGAGAGAAAAGATAGTAAATGAGTATGAAGAGATTCTCAAAGAAATAGAGAGGCTAAAATCCATACTTGCAAGTGAGAAGCTGGTGAACAATATTATCAGGACAGAGCTGCTTGAGGTGAAGGCAGCATACTCTGATCCGAGAAGAACAGAGATAATGGATGCAACAGCTGATCTTACGCTCGAAGACCTGATTACAGAAGAGGAGATGGTTATAACTGTTTCTCACAACGGGTATATAAAAAGAAATCCTCTGTCTACATACCGCAGTCAGCGCAGGGGCGGCAAGGGTCTTACAGGCATGGAGACAAGGGAAGAGGATTATGTTGAACAGGTATTCATCGGATCCACTCATGACTATATGTTCTTTTTCAGCAACAAGGGCAGGCTGTACTGGCAGAAGATATACCAGTTACCTGAGGCAGGCAGGACAGCCAAGGGCAAGGCTCTGATAAATCTGCTGCCGCTTTCAGAGGGTGAACGCATTTCAACAGCCCTGAATGTGAAAGATTTTAAAGACGGCTTTCTGGTTATGTTCACCAAAAAGGGCATTGTAAAGAAAACAGCTCTTGCAGAATACAGCAATCCGCGTTCAAAAGGGATAATAGCAGTTACTATTGATGAGGACGATGAGCTGATAGCTGTCAGACGCACAGCAGGCCAGGATGATCTCATAATCGGCACAAAACGCGGGCTTGCGGCAAGGTTCAAGGAAGACGGAGTCAGGGCAATGGGCAGATCAGCCCGCGGGGTGATCGGCATAAGGCTCGGCAAAGGTGATGAGGTTGTCTCTGCTGATGTTGTTGTTGAGCGTACATATATGCTCACAGTTACAGAAAATGGACTCGGCAAAAGGACCAGGGTTGAGGGATATCCCGTGCATGGCCGCGGCGGCAAGGGAGTAATCTCGATTAAAGTTACAGATAAAGGCGGCTCTGCTGTCGGACTTATCCAGGTGAGAGATGAGGATGAGATTGTACTCATAACAAACAACGGCAAGTTGATCAGGACTGTTGCAGGCAGCATATCAGCACTTGGAAGAAATACCCAGGGCGTAAAGCTGATGGACCTGGATGGTGATGACAAGATTATGAGCATGGGGAAAGTTGTAGAGGATTAATGCGGAAAGATCTGCTGGTTTTCATATCTGTTGCCGGACTGCTCTTTATGGGGTGGCCCGGCATCGAAATTTTCAGGGGGTTCATGCCGCAATTTCTCTTTATTGTCTGGGCAGTGATGATTGGCGCTGTTGCTCTTGTATCCATGTGCTTCGCCGGTAAAAAACAGGTGCGCTGACGAATGGTTCTCTATTCATCCGCTATGTCCCTGTTTGAATAGATTGTGTTTACTCCATACCATATACTGATAATACTCCTGACTTACCTGCTGCTTCTGTTCTCGTTGGCATACTATGCTGAAAAAAAGGAGGAGCGCGGCAGGAGCATTGTCAACAATCCTTATGTATATTCACTCTCTCTTGCAGTATACTGCACATCCTGGACATTCTATGGCAGTGTTGGCTGGGCAGCAACTTCAGGCCTTTCATTTCTGACAATTTATTTGGGTCCATCAATAGCAGCTGCGTTATGGATGCTCATAATGCCGAAGATAATACGCATAGCCAGAGCCAACAGGATAACAACATTATCAGACTTTATCAGCGCAAGATACGGTAAGTCGATATTCCTTTCAGCACTCATCACCTTGATAGCTGTTGCGGGCATTGGTCCTTATCTTGGTCTGCAGATAAAAGCGATAATCACATCGTTCGGCATAATAACAGGCAATACAAAAGAGGGGATCAGTGCTGCACTTATTATCACAATAATCCTCGGTGTGTTTGCGATACTTTTTGGCGCAAGGAGAATCGATTCTTCAGAAAGACATGGAGGACTTGTTTTTGCAATTGCATTTGAATCAATAGTAAAGCTTGCAGCATTTCTTACTGTCGGTATCTTTGTAACCTGGTTTATGTTTAATGGTTTTGGAGATATAGCTGCAAAAATTGAACAGGCAGGCAGGTCTGAGCTTCTTACCAGTAGTCAGCATTCATATTCTGAATGGACAGCGCTGTTAATGCTTTCCATGATGGCAGTGATGCTGCTGCCCAGACAATTCCAGATGTCAGTTGTCGAAAATTATAATGAAGATCATGTGCGCAAGGCAGCCTGGCTGCTGCCGCTTTATCTTTTGCTGATCAATATTTTTGTACTTCCCATTGCGTTTGGAGGATTGATAACAACAGGAAGCAGTCAGGGTGCTGAATCTTTTGTCCTGACCCTGCCGCTTGGCAGCGGAAGCGTCGGCATAACCCTCTTGGTGTTTATGGGAGGGTTTGCAGCTGCAACCGGCATGATAATCGTCGAATCAATAGCCCTCAGCACAATGGTTATGAACAGCATGGTTATGCCCGTGCTGGTAAGATTCGGCAGAGCTGCGAACCTGCCATCGTTTGTGCTTAACATCAAACGCTTAGTTATTATGAGCATTGTTTTTTTTGGATACTTTTTTGCCATTTCCATTGGCGGATATTATAGTCTTGTGGATATGGGTCTGAAATCTTTTGAGGCTGTCAGTCTTTTTGCACCAGCGTTTTTCATCGGTCTTTATTGGAAGAGAGCAAATAAAAAGGGAGTCGCAGCAGGGCTGATTGCTGGTTTTTCAGTATGGCTTTACACACTAATTATTCCCGCGGCTGTCAAATCAGGTCTGCTTGACAACAGCGCAGTTCAAGCTTTTTTTCATAGCAGTTCATTTTTAAATCCTAATGCGCTTTTTGGAGTATCAGGGCTTGGAAAATGGAGCCATACGCTCTTTTGGAGCATGCTGCTTAATCTGATCTTCTTTTTTGGAATATCTGTAATGACAAAACGCACAAATTCAGAAGAGCTCCAGTCGCTTGTTTTTGTTGAGGACTATAAAAGCAGCATAAGAAGAGCTGCTGCGCCAAATCTGGATGCAGAGGCTCTGCATGATATTCTCACAGCATATCTTGGCCATGAGGATGCAGAAACAGTACTAAGAAAATTTATGTGCAAAAAAAACAAGAAGCTGAATGAACTTATAGATAGCGAGGTTTCTGAGCTGCATGACATGGTGGAAAAAGAACTATCTGGAGCTTTTGGCCCTGGTATATCAGCTCTTATTTTCAGGTCAAGGCAGATGTCTGGAAAGGATCAGAATATTTCTGAATCAATACACAGCATCACAGAGACTTTGCGGTTATCAAAAAATGAACTGGCTGAAGCGAACAAACAGCTCTCTTATCTCAAGGAGTTCAGTGAAAACATAATAGAAAGCGCACCTGTGGGTATAGTTATTGTTGACCAATCTCTTGCAGTCAGGTATTTCAACGGTGAGATGCAGCGGCTGACATCAACAGATGGTTCAAGAGCTTTATCAAAAAAAATAAGTGAAGTGCTGCCCTGGTTTGATGTCAAAGAGCTGAACAGCGGCAAGAAGGGCTTTAGGGTTAAAGGCCCTTCAGGCAGGATGTTTAGTGTAAATATTAGTCTTTTTAATGATCCCTCAGGCGGTTTTGTCATAGTATTTGAAGACATTACAGATAAAGTAGTAATGGAGCATCATCTTATACAGTCATCAAAATTGGCAGGCATAGGTAGATTGACAGCCAGTCTTTCGCATGAAATAGGCAATCCACTTGCTTCGATATCATCTCTTGTGCAGGAGCTTGGGGAGATAGAGGCCTTTTCTGTTGAAAACAGGGAGTTTACAAGGGAGTCGCTCGCAACAGTTCAGAACCATATTGATCGCATAGTAAAAATTGTAAGAAGCCTCGCTGACTTTGCGAGAGTTGCTCCATCAGGCAGAACCTCTGCGTCATTATCAGATATTCTTCAGCAGACTCTGAGCTTGGTGAAATTCGACAAGCGTTTTTATGATGTTGAGTTGAGTGTTGATCTTGAAGATCTGCCAAAGGTGTCTGTAAATACTGATCAGATTCAGCAGGTATTTATGAATCTTGTTTTAAACGCACTTGACTCTATGCCAACAGGAGGCAGGCTCAGTATAACAGCGCAAAAAGAGAATGGATATGCTGTTGTTGCCTTCCGGGATACTGGCTGCGGACTGACTGAAGATGAACTCGAGAAGGTTTTTGATCCTTTTTACACAACAAAGCCTCCTGGCAAGGGAACTGGACTGGGGCTCAGTATATGCTATGGTATAATCAGTGACCACAAAGGCACTCTTATAGTCAGAAGCAAAAAGGGGGAAGGATCGGCTTTTATTGTGAGGCTGCCCGCAGAATCCGGTGCAAGGGAGAATACTGATAATTGAGGATGAGGCAACTCTTGCTTCATCACTTAAAAGGGTTTTTCAGAAGGAAGGCTATGAAGTTACAGCGTCAGGCAGCGCTGAAGACGGACTGGGGCTTCTTGAAGAGGGATTCTACGATCTTGTTATAACCGATATAGTCCTGCCAGGGATGTCAGGAATAGAACTACTTAAGCGCATACGCGAACGCCAGCCAGAAATTGTTGTCATTATAATTACTGCATACGGATCTATGGAGACAGCTGTAGAGGCTCTTAGAGCCGGAGCATATGATTATGTTGTAAAACCTGTACTGCATGAAGAGATAAAGCAGATAATAAGAAATGCCTTCAGACAGAATGCGCTTAAAACAGAAAATGTTCTGCTGAAAAAACAGATTGAAAAAGAATATGCCTTTGGCAACATAATCGGTTCAGGTTCTGCTGTCAGGAAGATAATGAATGAGGTCAAAAAAATTGCCAATGCAAAAAGCAACGTACTGCTGCTTGGAGAGACCGGCACAGGCAAGGAACTTATTGCAAGGGCTATACACTATAACAGCAACAGGGCAGAGCTTCCTTTTATACCTATCAACTGCACAGCCATACCCGAGACTCTTATGGAGTCAGAGCTGTTTGGTCATGTCAAGGGCGCTTTTACTGGCGCTGTTACATCAAAAAAAGGTCTGTTTGAAGAGGCGCACAGCGGCACAGTATTTCTTGATGAGATAGGGGATCTAAGCCTTACGCTTCAGGCAAAGCTGCTGCGCGTACTTGAAGATCAGCAGATAAGACCAGTGGGCAGCACACGGAGCATAAAGGTTGATCTCAGATTTGTATGTGCCACAAACAGAAATCTTCAAGAATTTGTTCATGAGTCAAAATTCAGAGAAGATCTTTTTTACAGGATAAACGCCATAACAATAAACATACCGCCTCTGCGGGAGCGTATGGATGATATTGAAGAATTAGTCAGATACTTTATCGAAAAATATTCTGTAGAGAGCAGCAAGCAGGTTGCAGGGATTGAGCAGAAAGCCCTGGACTGTCTGAAGCAGTATAGCTGGCCTGGCAATATCAGGGAGCTCCAGAATATTATTGAGAGGGCAGTACTTATAACCGATTCTGACACAATCACATCTGACCATCTGCCAGACAATTTCATGCAGAAAAAAGAGAAGGTGTTTCTGTTTGATGAAGCTCCACTCACAATAGATGAGTATGCACAAAAATTTATTCTCAATAATCAGGAGTCTTATACTGAGCAGGAGCTGGCCAATATGTTAGGTATAACGCGCAAGGCGCTATGGGAAAAGAGAAAACGCTGGAATATTAACAGGAAGTAGCTGGGCAAGATATTAATTAGATTTTAAGCCCTCGCTGCGTTACTATTAGTAACATTCATTACAAAAAGTATCAACCCAATATGTTCAATGACTTTCCAACTGCATCAGCAGCCTCCTGCCCTGAATATTTAAAAGTATTTAATAACAATAGGTTGCTTAGCCAAAATTAGCTATTGATTAGTAAAAATAATAGTTGGTATCAGATTTGCAATATAACAAAAGCGAACAAAGGGGAATTGAAGATGATTATTGAAGAAATAGTGAGCTTTTTTCAACAGACACCACCGTTTCAGTTCCTGTCAGAGCAGGAGCAGAAAAAGATAGCGCAGCATCTTTCAATGGAATTCTATCCAAAAGAGACAGTCATTCTGCGCCAGGGGGGTGCATCGAGTGATTCACTGCGCATTATAAAAAAGGGCGGGATCAAGATCTCGATCGCATCAGAGAGCGGCGAGGATGTTGCCATTGATTACAGGGGAGAGGGAGAGGCATTCGGCATGATTTCCCTAATGGGGGATACACAGAAGACTACTGTTACCGCCATAGACGACACAATCTGTTATCTGCTGGGCAAGCAGGAGTTTATGAAGCTTATGGACAGCTCGCCTGCGTTCATAGAGTTTTTTCTGCAGTCTCATTTTTCTAAATATATTGATAAGACTTATACTGAAATGCGCAACAAGAGCCTTTTTTATGGAAGCAGTGACCACATCCTTTTTACAACGCAAATAGGCGAGATAGCAGAAAAAGAGGTTGTTACTATTGATGAAAGCGCAACAATACAGGAATCTGCCCAGATGATGTCCGACAGAAAGATCAGCTCACTGGTTATTGTGCAGGATGATGATGTGCCGGTCGGTATAGTTACTGACAGGGATCTCAGGGATAAGGTTGTC
Source organism: Dissulfurispiraceae bacterium (assembly GCA_034002665.1). Taxonomy (GTDB): domain Bacteria; phylum Nitrospirota; class Thermodesulfovibrionia; order Thermodesulfovibrionales; family Dissulfurispiraceae; genus JAFGXL01. Next base: position 121,018 of record JAVFAA010000003.1, read on the forward strand.
TCAAGAGGAAGAAATATAAATGATCCGGTAAGGGACATAATGAGCCCGCCGCTCATAAGGGTTGATTCTAAAGACTACTGCTTTGAAGCTGTGCTGAAGATGCTTAAACATAATATTCATCATGTGCTCGTTATAAGAGACGGCAAATTGAGCGGTGTTATAACAAATCATGACCTTATGCTCCTGCAGGGCAAATCTCCGCTGTCGTTTGCAAAAGATATTGAGAACCAACACACAATTGAGGGGCTGGTGCCGGTATCAAGGAAGATCAACAATATTATCGGGTTTCTGCTTAAGGAGGGTGCAAAAGCGAGCAATATTACGAAGATAATAACTGAACTTAACGATAGACTGATCAGAAAAATACTCGAAATAGGCGAAAAGCAGCTTGGTGCAGCGCCGCTTTCCTACTGCTGGATCGTTTTTGGCAGTGAAGGAAGAAAAGAACACACATTCAGGACAGATCAGGATAATGCCCTTATTTATGCAAATCCTGCATCAGATGCAGAGCATCAGCTTGCGTCAGAATATTTCGCAAAACTTGCTCTTTTCGTTAAAGACAGTCTGCTCAAGTGCGGATTCCCTCCCTGTCCTGCAGGATACATGGCGAGCAATCCGCAATGGAATCAGCCTATAAATGTATGGAAAAAGTATTTTTTAAACTGGGTCTCATCACCCACATCTGAGGCTGTTCTTAAATCGCTAATATTTTTTGATTTCAGACCGGTTTATGGAGATTTCATTCTGGCGGATGAACTGCGGGAGGCACTTACTATCCAGCTCTCAAGGCAGAAACTGCTGTTGGGTCATCTTGCGAACATGATTGTTAAAAATACATCACCTGTCGGTTTTTTGAAATCATTTGTTGTTGAAAAGAGCGGTGAGCATAAAAATCAACTTAACATCAAAATTAAGGGAGTGAAATTGCTGGTTGATATTATCAGGCTGTTTGCGCTGGAACGCGGCATAAAGGAGACATCAACTCTTGAGCGTATTCATGCCCTGAAAACCAGACACACCATTGTTAAAGAGTATGCTGAGGAACTTGAACACGCTTTTGAGTTCATTATGCTGCTACGCATGCATAACCAGTTAGCGCAGCTCGAAAAAGGGGAAAAGGTTGATAATTTTATTGATCCGGATACTTTGAGCAATCTGGAAAAGAAAACGATGAAGGATTCATTTCATCTTATATCCAAAATTCAGGATCTGATTATTGAAAGGTACAAACCGTTCATAATCTAAATAGATGTTGAGTTTTACTCTGTTCACCATTCAATCACTTTGAGTGATTTATTAAAAAAGGAGGGGGGAGGTAATTTCCAAAAGGGACAGGATATCTAAAATTTTTAGAAAATATAGTTTACAGCGGTAGAGGGAGAGGTAACTGAAAAAGGAGGAGAATAGATGAAAGAGCAAAAAACAGCTCATGAAATTTTGCAGGATCCGGATTTTAAAAAGCTCTCCGGACAAAAAAACAGCATCTCGATCGTTCTGACCATAATAGAGCTGATCATGTACTTTGGCTTTGTATCTCTGATAGCGTTTAACAAGCCGTTTCTCGCACAGAAGTTCTCAGAGGGAGGAGCCATAACAGTTGGCATACCTATGGCAATAGGAGTAATAATGCTTTCGTGGGTACTGACAGGAATTTATGTCAGATGGGCCAACACAAAATATGATGCCCTGGTTAAAAGGGTTAAAGACAAGATAGGAGGATAATTTATGCACGAAACAACGATTGGACAGGTGCATTCCCTATCCATAATATTTTTTATACTGTTTGTGCTTGGAACACTTGGCATAACATACTGGGCAGCAAAAAGAACCAGAACAACAAAAGAGTTCTACGCAGCGGGCCGCAGCATAACAGGGTTTCAGAATGGACTGGCACTCGCCGGCGATTATATGAGTGCTGCATCATTTCTCGGGATAGCAGGTCTTGTTGCAACAAGCGGCTATGATGGACTTATATATTCAGTTGGCTGGCTGGTAGGATGGCCGATTGTTACATTTCTGATCGCAGAGCCGCTCAGAAATCTCGGGAAATACACATTTGCTGATGTTGTTGCATTCAGGCTTAATCAAAGACCAATCAGGGCAGCCGCAGCCTCAGGTTCGCTCATTACAGTATTGTTTTATCTGATAGCACAGATGGTTGGCGCAGGAACACTTATAAAACTGATGTTCGGTCTGCCTTATGAGAGCGCACTTGTAACAGTTGGAATACTGATGATTGCATATGTGCTTTTTGGCGGCATGCTTGCAACTACATGGGTTCAGATTATCAAGGCTGTGCTGCTGCTTGGTGGAGCTACAGTGCTTGTCATAATGACGCTTTATCAGTTCGGTTTCAGCTACGGCGAACTCTTCAAGCAGGCTGTGACTACATACGGGGACAAATTCCTCGAGCCAGGCGGACTGGTGACCAACCCTGTTGATGCGATCTCGCTCGGTCTTGCACTTATGTTCGGTACAGCAGGTCTGCCGCATATATTGATGAGATTCTATACAGTGCCTGATGCAAAAGAGGCGAGGAAATCTGTATTTTATGCGACCGGATTTATTGGATATTTTTACATCCTGACTGTCACAATTGGTTTTGGAGCAGCCATACTGGTTGGTCAGAAGCTTATTAAATCAATAGATGCAGGCGGTAATATGGCAGCACCGCTGCTTGCAGAGGTGCTTGGTGGAAGCGCCTTTCTTGGTTTTCTGGCAGCTGTTGCCTTTGCAACCATATTGGCGGTTGTTGCCGGGCTGACGCTTGCCGGTGCATCAGCACTCTCGCATGATCTTTATGTAGGAGTCATAAGACGGGGAGTTGCGAATGAAAAAGAAGAAGTGAAGGTTGCCAAGACAGCAACAATAGCTCTTGGAATATTGGCGATCCTGCTCGGCATAGTGTTCAAGGGACAGAATGTGGCATTTATGGTCGGGCTTGCCTTTGCTGTTGCATGCAGCGCAAACTTCCCGGCTCTTGTAATGTCGATAATGTGGAAAAAATTTACAACAGCCGGTGCAGTTGCGAGTATTTATACCGGCCTTTCTCTTGCAACCATTCTGATTTTGTTCAGCCCGACAGTATGGGTTGATATTATCCACAAAGATGCAAAGACTGCTGTTATGACAGAGGTCAAGCAGATAGAGGAGAACGCAAAATCAAGGATTGCGGAGCTTGAAGCACTAAAGGCGATGGATACAACAAAAGTCGTTGCTGTTGATACAGAAATGCTGTTAATCAAGGAAAAGACTGATGCCGAGGTGAAAGAGGCGAAGTCAAAGATGCCTGAAGCAATTTTCCCTCTGAAAAATCCGGCTATTATTTCCATGCTTGCTGCTTTTTTAGTAGGCATAATCTTCTCTCTGCTGAGACCTGAAAAGAGTGCAGAACAGAAGTTTGAAGAAGAAAAACTCAGATCATATGTTGGGATAGGAGCAGAATAGCAGCAGCAGAGTCATGCGGGCAGTGCTTTTGAAATTATTAAACTCTACAAAAGCACTGCCTGATTCTGATAAAATATCTGGAAAAAGTCAGGAGGAGCGGGATGTCAGAAAAGAGTATTGATGTTTTGTTGGATGAAAAGAGAACTTTTCCGCCAACACCCGAATTTAGTAAAAGAGCTCATATCAATAGTATGGAGCAGTATAATCAGCTTTATAAGCGTTCTATTGAAGATCCTGAGGGCTTCTGGGGTGAAATGGCTGAAAAGCAGCTCACATGGTATAAGAAGTGGGATAAGGTACTCGAGTACGATTTTAATAAGCCATTTGTAAAATGGTTTCAGAATGGAAAGATCAATGTTTCGTACAACTGTCTCGATAGATATGTAAATACTCCTGTAAGAAATAAGGCCGCAATAATCTGGGAAGCTGATGACGGCAGCTATAAGACTTATACATACCAGCAGATGTTTATGGAGGTCAACAGATTTGCAAATGTGCTGAAAAAGCACGGCATTAAAAGAGGTGACAGAGTAACTCTTTACCTGCCGATGATTCCTGAGCTCGCTATTGCCATGCTCGCATGCACAAGGATCGGAGCGATTCACAGCATAGTATTCGGAGGCTTTAGCTCCCAGGCCCTCATGGACAGAGTGCAGGACTGCAAGGCAAAGCTGATAGTAACAGCTGACAAGGGAGTAAGAGGCGGCAGGACTGTCCCGCTCAAGACTAATGTTGATGCTGCGCTTCAGGAGTGTCCGACAATAGAAAAGTGCATTGTTGTCAAGCGTACTGATGGTGCTGACATGGAGCCTGACAGAGATCTCTGGTGGCATGAAGAAATGGCTGCTGCTGATATAACAAACTACTGCGAGCCTGAACAGATGGATGCAGAGGATCCTCTTTTTATACTCTACACATCAGGCTCAACAGGCAAGCCAAAAGGCGTGCTGCATACAACCGGCGGATATCTGCTGTATGCATCACTTACATTCAAATATGTATTCGACTACCATGATGAAGACATCAACTTCTGCACAGCAGACATAGGATGGGTCACGGGACACAGCTATATTGTCTATGGTCCGCTAAGCAATGGAGCAACAAGTCTTATGTTTGAGGGTGTGCCGACATATCCTGATCCAGGAAGGTTCTGGAGCATTTGTGACAAACACAAGGTAAATATATTTTATACCGCTCCCACAGCTATTCGAGCCCTTATGAGAGAGGGAGAGCAGTGGGTAAATAAATATGATATTTCATCGCTCAAAATGCTCGCTTCTGTTGGAGAACCCATCAACCCGGAGGCATGGATGTGGTATCACAAACATGTGGGAAAGAGCAAGCTGCCCATTGCTGACACATGGTGGCAGACAGAAACAGGCGGACATCTGATCACACCGCTGGTCGGAGCAATGACTCTTAAACCGGGTTCAGCTAATCTGCCGTTCTTTGGAGTTGAGCCTAAAGTGGTTAAAGAGGATGGATCGCCTGCAGGAGTCAATGAGGGTGGATATCTTGTCATAGAAAAACCATGGCCTGCAATTCTTAGAGGCACATATGGAGATGTTGACAATAAGAGAATAAAAGAGACTTACTTCTCACGCTTCCCTGGCAGGTATTTTACAGGTGATAGCGCAAGAGTGGATGAGGATGGAGACTACTGGCTTATGGGTCGTGTTGATGATGTTATCAATATATCAGGCCACAGGCTCGGTACTGCTGAGGTTGAATCAGCTCTTGTCAGCCATGAGGCGGTTGCTGAGGCAGCTGTTGTGGGCTTCCCTCATGATATCAAGGGGGAGGGCATTTATGTTTATGTGACCCTCAAGGACGGCCAGGAGCCTACTGATGAGCTCAAAAAGATACTTGTAGGCCATGTGCGTACAGTAATAGGTCCGATAGCTACACCAGATAAAATTCAGTTTGCACCAGGACTGCCAAAGACCAGAAGCGGCAAGATCATGAGAAGAATTCTCAGAAAGATCGCGCATGGCCAAGTCGATGAGCTTGGAGATACATCAACACTTGCTGATCCAGCAGTTGTTGACAATCTTTTAAAAGGCAGGCTCTAAAAAAACTGTCAAACATACAATAATTACAATATGAACATATAAGGGGGGCGAAAGCCCCTCTTTTTTATTTTGAAAAAACTTCTTCAAAATGTATTTGTACCTGCTGTTCTGTTAAAATGATTTTCATAAAACAGATTCAATGCAGGAGAGATATTATGACAACAATATTAAAAGGTCAAAAAGAGACAGCAAGGTTTCTTCAGCTTCTCCAAAAAAGGGCTGCAGGAGCAGATGAGAAGATCGAGTCAGCAGTAAAGAAAATTATTGCTGATGTTGCAAGATCAGGAGACAAGGCCTTAAAAAAATATACAGCACAGTTTGACAGACACAAACTGCCTCTGAAAATAACAAAGTCAGAAATCGCAGCTTCAGCAAAAAAGGCAGATAAAAAAGTTGTAGCAGCGCTCGAGATTTCTGCCTGCCGAATTTGGGATTTTCACTCAAAGCAGAAAGAAAGCTCATGGGTGATTAAAAAAGAGGGAGCAACACTTGGTCAGTTGATAAGGCCATTGGCAAGGGCAGGAGTATATGTGCCTGGAGGCAAGGCATCATATCCATCATCTGTTTTGATGAATGTGATACCAGCCCAGGTTGCTGGCGTAAAAGAGATAGCTGTCTGTGTGCCGACTCCGGAAGGTATGGTCAGCCCTGTTGTGATGGCGGCGATAAAACTGCTTGGTATAACGGAAGTATATAGAGTCGGCGGCGCGCAGGCTGTTGCTGCTCTGGCCTATGGCACAGATACGATCAAGCGGGTGGACAAGATAACAGGTCCTGGCAATATATATGTTGCAACAGCAAAAAAGATGGTCTTTGGCCAGGTAGACATAGATATGATAGCAGGACCGAGCGAGATACTTATCATTGCAGACGAGACAGCTGACGCATCATTTATTGCTGCTGACATGCTGAGTCAGGCTGAGCATGATGAGATGGCATCAAGCATACTTGTGACAGATTCGTCTGAACTGGTAAAGAGCGTGCAGCAGGAGCTCAATTCGCAGTTCGCAAGACTTATTCGCAAAGATACAGCAAAGAAATCACTTAAAAAATATGGCGCAGTTATAAAAACAAAAAGCATCAGGGAGGCGGTAGAGCTGTCTAATCAGATAGCGCCGGAACATCTTGAGTTGATGACATCTGATCCGGAGAGTCTGCTTGATTCCATAAAAAACGCCGGTGCAGTATTTATGGGCAAGTGGACACCCGAACCGCTGGGGGACTACTCGGCAGGCCCGAACCATGTGCTGCCAACAGGTGGTACAGCTCGTTTTTCTTCACCGCTTGGAGTGTATGATTTTATAAAACGCACAAGCCTGCTCAGCTTTACGCAAAGGGGTTTCAATGCAATAGCAGAAACTGTCGAAACGCTTTCTGACAGCGAAGGCCTTCAGGCTCATGCCGAGACAGTGAGGGTGAGAAAAAGACACTGATCAATTATTTTTAATCAGAAGCTTTTTCAGGAAGGATCCAATATACGCGCCTGCAATGCCAAAGGGAAGGTATATCAGATAACCTGCAACTACTCGAGGATCAATAATCAGAGCGAGGGCAGATTTTAATTCAGCACCAGATATGGTTAAGTAGGCGATAACAGAAAAAAGAGCCATTAAAACTGCTGTTGCTGACCCGGCGCTCCAGCCCTTCATACTGGATAAACAGGCGGCAGTGCATCCGGCTGCAAAGACCGGCAAAAATTCAGAAATATAAAACGGAACCTTGTTGGTTAACAGTAGAGCCAGCAGAGTTCCACAAAAAGAACTGCCAATAACAGCGAAAATGTTTTTTGTGCTTTTTGTCATATGTATTCTGTTACTGATCGGATTGTTTAAGGTTAATTATGGAGTGCGTTTTCGCAAAGTTTTCGTTATCTGCAAGAACAAGCAATTTGTCTCCTGCTTTCAGTTCTGTGCCACCGGCAGGCACAAAGAAATCCTCTTTTCTTTTGATAAGCGCAATCAAGGAACCCTGAGGTAAATTCAGCTCGAGCAGTCGTTTATTTACAGCAGCTGAATTGTCAGGCACCAATATATCTTTTATATCGCAGTTAAATGTGCCTGTATAGTCACACTCAATCGGATACGCGGTCTTTTGTCGCAGCGGAGCATCAACTCTGAGCAGTCTTGCTACAAAAGGTATGGTTGAGCCCTGAAGAAGGGCAGAGGTTAAAACTATGAAAAATACTATATTGAATATAATTTCAGCATGAGGTATTTTTGCAACCAGCGGAAAAGTTGCAAGTACAATAGGTACAGCACCGCGCAGTCCTACCCAGGAGATCATGGTTTTTTCTTTAAGTGATATTTTTGTACCAATTGTGGATATAAATACACCGACTGGTCTGGCGATAAATATGAGAAAAATAGAAACAAGAACGCCGGTAATGATTACAGGCGGCAGACTTTTCGGAAACACAAGCAGACCGAGAGTTAGGAACATGGCTATCTGCATTAGCCAGGCGAGACCGTCATGAAAGCGTGTAAGACTTTTTTTATGGATAAAGTTTGTTTTGCCCATTACCAGTGCAGCAATATAAACAGCAAGGAATCCGTTTCCCTTTAGAACAGTAGTGGCGCTATAGGTGAGTATGACAAGAGCTATGCTCAACACAGGATAAAGTCCCTCATACTCAAGCTTGAGAGTATTTAAAAGTTTTACTATGCCGTATCCCATTAACAGTCCCATAAACGCACCAAAGGCCATCTGGTAGATAAATAAAGGAATCATATTTCCAAGAGACAGGCCAGGGGTGTTGATCATGCTTATAACCCCGGTTGTGAGCAGCACAGCCATAGGATCGTTGCTGCCGGATTCGAGTTCAAGCAGTGGTTTTAAATTTCCTTTAAGGCTTACATTTCTGGATCTCAAAACAGAAAACACAGCAGCAGCATCTGTTGACGATATGATTGATCCGAGCAGAAGCCCTTCAAGCAGTGAGAAATCCAGCACCAATATTGCGAAGATGCCGACAAACAGGGCTGTAAGAAACACACCAAGGGTTGAGAGTATAATGCTCGGCCATATTACCGGTTTTACACTCTCCCAGTCGGTGCTCAACCCACCGGCAAAAAGTATAAAAGCCAGAGCAATTACACCCATAAACTGCGCAGCATAGGGATCATTGAAATGAATGCCGCCTGGACCGTCAGAGCCGGCAAGCATCCCTATAATCATGAAGATGAGCAGGGCAGGTACACCGAGTCTGTCAGATGCCTTGCTGGCAACTACGCTCAACAGCAAAAGTATGGCGACACCTGTGAGTATATATTCAATAGATGGCATATAGTTGTTAAAACAACTCCTGTAAAAGATTTTCAATAAAAATTTATTAGCTTACTATGATGAGCTTTTAGCAATTATAGCAAGGATTCTTGTTTTTTTAAAAGTAATTGTAGAAAATAAAAAGATTGCAGCGAAAAACTGCTCGCTGCAATCTTTTTATATACGGCCTTGATAAAGTTATTTTATTTGCCAAATAATCCCTTCAGCAGATTTTTTGGTTTTTTCTCCTCTTGCTGTTTATCCTGAGTTTTTTCTTGCTCTCCACCAAAGAGCTTTTGCTGTAATCCTTTGAGAGCACCTTTGCCAAGAGCTGAAGTGTCAGGTTTAACATCAGGCTTGTCTGTTGTGCCTTTTATTGTCAACGGTACAGTTGTCCAGCCCTCAGAATCCTTGAGAAACCCGAGGCTCCCGCCGCCGATCTTGATTTTTGATGCAAGCTCAGGCGCAAGTTTAAGATCTGTCTTCATATCTATTGCCTTGTCGAATGTTACAGTTCCCGTTGGCGAGGCCTTCATCAGAGGGCCTCGGATGATACCATCTATTATTGTTTTTTCATTTTTTATAACTGCATTGATATTTGTTTCATCAAAATTCGGATTGCGCAGCTCCTGCAGACCTATAACAAGAGCTATTGTTTCTGCGATTGATGACTTTTTTATCTGCCCTTTTGTCAGATTGACAGAGGCCTTTCCTGATAGAGTCTTTTTAATAAGACCTGGCATATCCCTGCTGTCAGGGTCGAGCGTGAATTTGAAGTCCCCGTTAATGTCGCCTGCTGCCTGCAGAGCGTCGCCGCCCGCAAATTTCATCTTGACAGGTTCAATAACAAATAGTTTGTTCGCGTATTTATATTTAAGATAAAAATCCCTGAAGTTGTATGCCTGGTATTTTGCAGAATCAACTTTTAACTCTCCATTGGCTGTTATCTGCATAGGCTTTGCTCCAGATTTGCTTGCATCAGCTGAAGCATTCTTTTTTGCTTCTGTCTTTTTCTTGGATTCAGGTGCAGCCTGTTCAGATTTTGCAGGAGAGAGAGCCATCAGCTTTTCGAGATCAAGCTCTTTTGAGTAGAGATTCAGCACAACAGCAGGAGCCTTCAGCAGATTGGTTACAGAGCCTGATGCATTCACACGCTGGTTGTCAACAGCAGTGTTAAGGTTAAAAACAATATCAGTCTTTCGGATGTCTATTTTGCCTGTGGTCTGTATCTTGATGCCTTTGTTGTTCATATTAAGGCTTTTAATATCAACAACACCTTTTGCGAGTTCAGGCTTGCCGTCTGAGCTGACAGCAAGGCTTGCGATTATGTCAGCATTGGCCTTGACATCAGGCAGTGATTTTGTTCTGTCAACAAACTCAGCAAGAGCATTTTTAATAGAAATTTTGTCTGCGATAATTGTTAATGGCAGCCCTTCTCCATCCTTGCCATCTTTCTTTTCCTTAACTGGCTTTTCATCTTTTTTGTCTGCTTTTGCTTTTTCTATTATATCGTTAAAGTTGTATGTGCCGTTTATGTTTTTAATTACCTTGATGCTGGGAGAGTCGAGCTCGATCTTGTTAATCATTATCTGCTTCTTAAGCAGTGCGGCAAGGCTGTAATCAAGAACAAATGCCCTGGCAGCAACAAAATCCGTTTTGCCATCCTTCTCTTTCAGGCTCATCTCTTTTATTACAATGCCTTTAAACAGAGAGACATTTATCTCGGAGATATTCACCTTTCTGCCTGTGGCATCCTCAATTTTCGGGATGATGAGCGCCTTGAGCCTGTCGCTTTTCAGATATGATTTAACAGCAACAGATAAGCCGGCGAGGATTAGTACAATTACAACAGCTATTATGCCGAGCAATTTGAGTTTTTTCATAACAAACCTCCAGTAAGCTTATTTAGTTACTTATCTGAATCTTTTGCTATGCTGTCGAGCAGTCCGTTTATGAATGATGCTGATTCTGATGTGGAGAATTTTTTGGCTATCTCAAGCGCCTCATTTATTGTGACAGCAGCTGGTATATCGCTTCTGTAGAGCAGTTCAAATGCTGCCATGCGCATAATATTTCTGTCTATGCTCGCCATTCTTGATAGTTTCCACTTCTGGGCATGCTTCTGGAGTTCAGCATCAATCTCCTTAATGTTTGCCATTGTGCCTATAATTATAGCTTCAGCGAATTCAGCGGCCTGACGATCTTTTACCCCTGATTCAGCCATGAATACTCTGAACTCAGCTTTTAGAGAATCATCTTTGAGCCGGTTTTTTCTGGATCCTACAAAATCAAATCTGTACAGAAACTGCAGTGCGTATTCACGAGCTTTTCTTCTGTTCATGCAATTAAATCTTTTTAAGGACTTTAGCCATTTCAATAGCCGTTACAGCAGCATCCCATCCCTTGTTGCCGGATTTTGTGCCTGCTCGTTCCACTGCCTGTTCAATTGTATCTGATGTGATAATCCCAAATGCGATTGGCACGCCAGTTTCGAGGGATGCGGCTGCAATGCCTTTTGAGACCTCTGATGCGACATATTCAAAATGAGGAGTTGCTCCCCGGATTACAGTGCCGAGGCAGATAACAGCATCATATTCCCCTTTTGCTGCCATCTTTTTCGCTATAAGCGGAATCTCAAATGCACCGGGTACTTTTATTACTTCTATATCGTTATCTTTTACCCCATGCCTTATGAGTGCGTCGTATGCTCCTTCAAGAAGTTTTGTTGTTATGAAGTCATTGAACCTGCTTACCACAATAGCAAATTTGAGGTCTTTTGCCTGCAGATCGCCTTCTATTATTTTCATTTTTTGCCCCCTGTCATGCTGTATATATTGCTCATTATATACATGATATAAGCCTAAACGCAATAAAAAGCCTAATAAAACAGTTCAAATCTGCGGGTGCGAATATTTATCAGAAGACCTGCTGCTATAAAATTGCTCAACAGCGCTGTGCCCCCATAGCTCATAAATGGCAAAGGCACGCCAACCACAGGCATTATGCCGAGCGCCATCCCTGTGTTAACAAGAAAATAGATGAAGAACATGCTGACAATCCCTGTTGCCGCAAGCTTGCTAAACTCATCTTTTGCTTTTTTAGCTGTGTCCAGTCCCCTTAAAAAGACCATGATATAGAGTGTAAAGAGTGTCATGCTGCCTAAAAAGCCCCATTCTTCCGAAAAAACAGAGAAGATAAAGTCAGTATGCTTTTCAGGTAAAAAGCGGAGTGGTCCCTGAGTGCCTTTCAGATAGCCCTTGCCAATGAAGCTGCCTGAACCGATCGCTATTTTTGACTGGTTTATGTGGTATCCGATGCCGGATGGATCAATCTCCGGATCAACAAAGGCTACGAGCCTGTTTTTTTGGTAGTCTTTCATGCTTTCCCAGAATATGTGCCCAAGAAATGGTATTGATATAAGGCTGACTATTACAGCAAGTGTTATGATCTTTCTGCTGAGGCCGCGCATTATGGAAAGTATCACAAAAAGCGACATCAGCATTATAGCTGTCCCGAGATCAGGCTGAAGCACTATAAGAAAGAGCGGAATGATTCCGAAGATAAATACGCAGCTGATCGGTATTCGTTCATAAAGATTCTTGTTAACCAGATAGGATGAAAAAGCCATTATAAATGCGAGTCTGAAAAATTCAGAAGGCTGAAAAGCAACAAAACCAAGATTGATCCAGCGCTGTGCTCCAAGACTCGACTTGCCTGCCATGAGTACAGCAATAAGAAGAACAAGGCCGATCGCATAAAAAATATAAGCGAGCCTGTAAAACCATACATAGTCGATCATTACAACAGCAAAAAGCGCTAATATACTGATAAAGAGCCAGAGTATCTGCTTTAAGTAAAAAGCTGGCTGGCTGCCTTCCATTCCCTCGACAGGTAGTCTTGTGGCGCTGAAGATTGTTGCTATGCCGATGAGCGCAATAGTTATTATCAGGCCAAAAGTGATCCAGTCAAAATTCTTTACAAGTCGTCTGTCAATTTTTAGCATCATCTGTTTTCAGCTCACTCTTTGGCTTAGGTTTTTTAAAATATGCCTCTATCGCTTTTTTGGCAATGGGTGCGGCAGCAGATCCTCCATGGCCGCCATGCTCGACAAATACAGTCATAGCTATTTCAGGATTTTCAGTTGGCGCATAAGCAATAAACCAGGCATGATCATTGAATTTACCGCCGGCTTCCTTGCCTTTGCTCACAACCTGGGCAGTTCCTGTTTTGCCTCCGATCATGGTTATAGATGACTGAGCAGACCTTGCTGTTCCACCTGTCTCATTTACCACGCCCGACAATGCATCAGCAACAAGTCTGCGAGTCTCTTCTGACAGCTTGAGTGATTTTAACATTCTGGGCGTTGCATCCTTGATAAAAGATGGAGAATAAACATTGCCGCCGTTCAGTACGGCAGCAAGCATTACAGTCATCTGTACGGGAGTCGCTGTAACATATCCCTGGCCTATGGCAGCATTGTATGTTTCTCCAAGATACCACTGCTGCTTTCTCTTCTCTTTTTTCCAGATTGTGCTTGGTATGAGTCCGGAGCGCTCCTTGATCGGATATAGTGACACTCCGGTAGGCTCACCCAATCCCAGGGCGGTCGCATATTTATGTATTTTGTCTATGCCGAGCCGTTTTCCCACTTCATAAAAGTATACATCGCAGGATTCAACAAGGGCTTTGTGCAGGTTTACTGAACCATGCCCCCCCTTTTTCCAGCAGCCAAATGTCCATTTGCCGTAGGATATGCCGCCTGAGCAGTTTACTCTGGCCTCAGGTGTGATCACCTTCTCTTCGAGAGCAGCTATCGCCGTTATAATTTTGAAGGTCGAACCAGGTGGATACTGGCTCTGGAGCGCCCTGTTAAGCATAGGCGTTTTTTTATCTTCAATCAGCGTTCGCCAGTCGTCAGACATAACCCCGGAGGCAAAAAGATTTGGATCAAATGAGGGCAGGCTCTCCAGAGCAAGCACCTCTCCTGTTGATGGTTTTATCGCAACCAGTGCGCCTGCTTTTGTACCAAAGGACTTCTCAACAGCATGCTGGATATTAATATCAATGCTGAGAGTTATATCATCTCCTTTTACAGCCTGCCTGTGCTGTATAAGCCGTAGTTCCCTGCCGATAGCATCAACCTCGATTATCCTCTCACCGGGGATGCCGCGGAGTGCAGCATCATAAAGAGCCTCTATCCCCCACTGGCCTATCAGGGCATCAGGAGGAAAGTTTTTGAGATCAGGATTTTTAATCTGTTCAGGAGTAATCTTGCCAAGATAGCCGATAACATGTCCGCCGGTTTTGCCATAAATGTATTCTCTGCCTATCTCTGTCTCGACAAACAGGCCGGGGAAGTCAGATTTTCTTGCCTCTATTTTTGAAACTTCAACAAGTCCGAGCCCCTGTTTTAGTTTAATCGGAACAAAAGAGCTGTTATCTTTTTTGTCAAATTTTTCAGTTATCTCTTCTACAGGTATGCCAAGCATCTCAGCAAGTGATTCGCGGTCTATCGCTGCTATGTTTTCAGGGTTAATTGATACGCTGAATACAGGGATGTTTTTAACAAGCGGGATATTGTTACGATCAAATATTATACCGCGCGGCGCGGGTGTTTTAATTATTCTCAAGCGGTTATTTTCTGAAATCATTCTGTATTTTTCACCGCTGATTATCTGCAGATACCATATCCTGATGCTGAGCAGCACAAAGACCATTATTACAACCCAGACAGCAATGTTTATTCTTTTTTCGAACATGATTCTACCCTGCTGACCTGGCTCTGACAAACATGCCAAACGGGATGTTAAACAGGGCTTGATAAAAGACGGATGCAAAGCTGCCTGGTCCTGATATATGCATCTCGCTGAAGGTGTTTTTTAGTGTTACGATTATAAAACCGTCCAGTAGAGTGAGCAGCCCTATTGCAAGAGATCCCCACAAGGGTGTCCACATGAATATCAAATCAGAAAACAGATAGCATGATAAGTAGCCGGCCATGCCTTTGCTGAAAACAGAGGGGCCGATAATTGAGCCTCCAAGTATGTCTTCTATCAGTCCTGCGGATGCTCCAAAAAGGGCTGCTTTGGCTTCAGGCTTTACAGAGGCGAACCCTACCCTGTCTGTTATTGTCAAAATGCTGAAAATATACACAACAGCAAGAACCAGATTAACTTGAACAATATAACTGCCTACCAAATACTGGATGGCCAAAACCAGAGGCAATATGGCGATCCATTTGTAGATATTCAAGCTATTGATTCCCTTGCGGTTTATTTGGAAGCAAAGATTCAGCAGCAGGCTGATGTTTTGGACCAGCTGTGGTTGTCCTTACAACTATGACCTCATCTGTTTTGTGAGCTGAGCTGAATGGGGAGACCCTTATATCGAGAAAAAAATCTATCCTTTCCTTGTTGATGCTTTTTACCACTCCTACTGGAAGGCCCTCAGGGAATATACTGTCAAGGCCAGAGGTTACAACCACATCGTTCTGCTGTACAGGCTCCTCAGGCGGAATATACTTCAGTTCGCAGAACCCTCTGCCTGTGCCTGAGAGTACTCCCTCATGACGCGTCTGCTGAAGCCGGACAGCTACTGAAAAGTTTGGATCATTTATCATCAGAACTTCAGCAAAATCGCTGCTCACATTCTGGATTTTTCCGACAAGTCCATTAGTGGTTATAACAGCCATATTTTTGATTATGCCATTGTTTGCGCCTTTGTCTATTATCAGGGTGTTCAGGAAACGGTCCCTTCCCCTTCCTATTACAGAGGCTGCTGTAACAAAGCCGGTCTGTCTCTGTTTAAGTTCCAGCAGGGATTTCAGCCTGTTATTTTCGAGGATTATCTCTGTGTAGCGCTGGCGTTCAATCATTAAATCGGTATTTTGTTTTTTGAGGATCTTGTTGTCTGAATAAGTGTTCCAGAATTCTGATACAGCACCTGTTATATTGGAGCTGATCTTGTTAAGCAGATTGTAGGGGTAGGATAGAAAAGAAAACTGCCTGATGCTGCCATGTCTCTGCTGATAAAGCATCAGGGACAAAGAGACTGCAGCAAGCAGGCAAATTATAAAAATTCTCTTTTTTGATTTTGACATTAAATATTGTTAATCGCTACTCTTTGTAGCAGCTCGAGCTTATCGAGCATTTTACCGCAGCCCCTGACAACAGCAGTCAGCGGATCTTCAGGTACGATTACAGGAACTCCAGTGTGTTCGCGTATAAGTATATCCAGCCCTCTGAGAAGCGCTCCGCCTCCCGCAAGCACTATTCCGTTGTCAACAATATCAGCAGCGAGTTCAGGCGGAGTATTTTCAAGAGTCACCTTAATAGTGTCAAGAATTAAGCTGATGCTTTCCTGGAGCGCTTCGCGCACCTCTGCTTCAGTAACGCTGATCGCTTTTGGTATGCCGGATATAAGGTCGCGTCCCTTGATCTCCATTGGTTCTGTTGTATTTGTAGGATACGCAGAGCCGAGGTCTATTTTTATATGTTCAGCAGTTCGTTCGCCGATCATCAGGTTATATTTGCGCTTCATATAGGCGATTATTGCGTCGTCCATCTTATCTCCGCCTACCCGCACAGCCTTGCTGTAAACAATACCGTCAAGAGAGATTATGGCAACATCAGATGTGCCGCCGCCTATGTCAACTATCATGTTGCCTGAAGGTTCTCCAACAGGCAGTCCCACGCCTATTGCCGCTGCCATCGGCTCTTCAATCAGATAGACCTCTCTTGCTCCTGAGGCATGTGCAGCATCTTTTACAGCTCTTTGCTCAACCTGTGTTATACCTGACGGAACGCCGATAATGATTCTTGGAGATACAAAGCTCTTTCTGTTATGCGCCTTGGTGATAAAGTATTTGAGCATCTCCTCTGTAGCGTCAAAATCAGCAATTACACCGTCTTTCATCGGTCTTATAGCGTGAATATTGGATGGAGTTTTGCCAAGCATCTCCTTTGCTTCCATGCCGACAGCCACAGGCTTTCTGTTGTCTCTTCTGATAACGACAACAGAAGGCTCATCGCATATAATGCCCCTGTTTTTCACATATACCAGCGTGTTTGCCGTGCCAAGATCTATCGCAAGATCATTTGAGAACATTCCGAGTATTTTTTGAAGATACACTTAAACCTCCAGCTTTATTAAAGCATCAGGCCTTCAGGCCTCTATAACTTTAGTCCCAGCGATCTCATCGCCAAGCCTTCTGCCCTCTTTGTTGCCAATAACAAGCAGCAGTTCTACAGCAGCAATGATGCTTATAAAAATTAATCCGATAAGCGGAATTATGTACAGCAACATTGCTGCGAAAAATGGAATGTTTCTCAGGACAGACTGCCTGAAGCTGCAGTCAGAATTATCTGCTAATGAGACAACATGCAGTCTGATAATTTTTTTGCCTATGCTGCTGCCTGAGAACAGACCGTCGCTGATCAAAATATAAACAAGCCCGGCATAATACCCAACCTGCGGGATCAGCTTAATAGCTGCGGCTATAATCAGGACATCTATGACCTTTGCGATAAACCGCAGCAGTATGCTCGCTTTGCCCCTGTCGTCAGACATCTGAAATAGTATCAAATAGGTTGATTATTTTGCAAGGAATTTCAATATGATTTTTATTAAATAAAGGTTTTTCGATTAATATGCTTGTAGAATTAAAAAACATGATTCACAAAATCATTTTATGCTATACTTTTGATTACTGAAGCATATCTTTTATATTAAGACATATTGATATTAGCCCAAGGGGGGGTTATATGCAGATAGGTGCGAAAGGAAGCATTGCTGTACTGCTGGTTCTGTTTTTTGCAATTATCTTACTTCCACAAGCCTCTTATTCAGCCGAGATAACCATTAAGCCGGGGAAATTTGATCATTTTGTTGTTGAAATGCCTGATAGTGTGGTTGCAGGCAAAGAGACAGAGATCAGGCTCAGGGCTGTTGACTCATTCAACAACTTGATAACCAACTTTGGAGACAGGGTTAGAGAATACCAGATTCAGGTTTCAGGATCTGCAGCAGTATCTCCAGCATCATTCAAATCCACAGCTTTTTCCTCTGGATTGTTCGCATTCAAACTGCTTGATAAAACATCAGAAAGTGTAATAATAACGATACGCGAATCCAGCAGTCCGCTTCCGATCATAACAAAAGAGCTTAATGTATATTCTGACAAGCTCCATTCTCTGCAGATTAAGACACCCAGAACAGCAGTTGCCGGAGAGGTGTTTGACCTCAGGATAATAGGCAGGGATCAGTATGGCAATATTGTTGAGGAGACGGTTGCCGGTAAAAACCTGAATTTTATATTCAAGGGTGAAGCAGAGCCAAGGATAGAGATGCCGGCCATGCCGGATCTTGCCGGAGGCATAGCTGATGTAAGGCTGGTTTCAGAAAAGGCCGGCAGTGTTGTAATTGAAGTGAAGGATCTTATAACCGGCAGCACAGGACAGAGCGAGCGTATTACGGTGACGAGCGGTTCTGCTGCAGCATTTAAGGTCTTTGCTCCCAGGGAGGTTATTTCAGGAGAGACTTTCGAGGTGCTTGTTGTTGCCCTGGACAGGTTCTCAAATGTGGTGACAGGCTATTCATCAGCAGGCAGTGGAGTGAAAATAACCACAACAGGCAAATTAAGCCCTTTTCCTTCATCAATTCCTGCTTATGAGTTTACAAATGGACAGGCAAAGATAGACCTCAGGTATGATGCAGCAGAGGAAATAGCCCTGGTCATAACTGAAAACAGCAGAAAAATAACATCGAGTTCTGATCTTATAAATGTAATATCTCCGATACCGTCAAAATATGAAGTTATAACTCCTGAAACTGCGGTAGCAGGGCAAAAATTCAAGATCAAGATACTCGCATACAACCAGCTTGGCCATATAATAAAAAATTATAATCTGGTTGGTCCTGATGTTGATCTTGTTACGACCGGAACAGGAGCAATAACACCAAACAGGATTCCGGCATCCGAGTTTATAAATGGCACAGCTGTTGTAGAGGTGAATTATACAAGGTCAGAATCATTTTCCATTATAGCTTCTTCGGCAAGATATGAAAAACCTGCAGCAACAGTAAAAAAGAAACAGCCTGCTGCAAAACAGCCGCAGCCAGCAGCAGACATGAAATCAAAACAGACAAAAAAACCGGCAAAACCAGCAGAAGAAAAAAAGGCAGTATCTGAAAGGGCGGACAGTATAAAAGCAAAGTCTGCGCCATTTGAGATCACAAGCGTTTCTATTGTTGAGCCTAAAACCAGATCAAATATTTCAGTAAATATAGGGAATATGAGCAGCGCCATCAAATATGCGGTCAGCACAAAAACAGCAGATGGCAAGAAATGGATACTGCTAAAAATTAAAAATTCTGTTAACAAGGCTGGAGACTCTGTAAGGTTTGATTCAGCATATGTTGGTGAAGTGACTATTGCTGAGGACAGCAAGGATAAAAGTGCAGTACTGGTAAAGATAGAGCTTTTAAAGCCTTCTGCTTTCAGGGTGATTAAGGAAAAGGGTGCTCTTACAGTCAGTCTTAAGCGCTGAAAGCATTTAATAAAACCATATACTTTTTAACACCTGCAGCCAGTATATTCATGAATATTTATGGAAGTGGAGAAATAATTTATATATGGGTTTTTTTGAGAAGCTTAAGTCTGGACTCGCAAAGACCAGAGACAGCATAGTAAACAGAATAGACAATGCGATAGTAAATCGGAAAATAGATGCTTCAGCGCTTGAAGACATAGAGGAGATACTTATAATCTCTGATATAGGTGCAGAGGCAGCATCTGAAATAATCGATATCCTGCGTGCCGGCGTACGGAGCGGTGAAGTCCAGGGGACTGCTAAAGTAAAGTCCTACATACAAAGGACGCTCACCGAGATCCTCGGCAGCCAGCCTGTCATAGATACAACAAAAGAGAAGCCTTTTGTGATTCTGGTTGTCGGCGTCAATGGAGTTGGCAAAACCACTACAATAGGCAAGCTTGCATCCCGCTTCAGAGCAGAAGGCAAATCAGTAATACTTGCAGCAGGAGATACATTCAGGGCTGCTGCGATTGAGCAGATAGAGCTCTGGGCCGGGCGCACAGACAGCCAGATAATAAAACACCAGTCAGGATCAGACCCTGCTGCTGTTGCCTTTGATGCTGTTGAGGCAGCAAAAGCAAGGGGAACAGATGTTGTAATTATAGATACTGCAGGCAGGCTCCACACAAAGAACCATCTCATGGAGGAGCTGAAGAAGATTGACCGAGTTATAAAAAAAGCTCTCCCCTCCGCACCTCACGAGACGCTGCTTGTGCTTGATGCAACAACAGGCCAGAATGCGTTGAGGCAGGCGCAGATCTTTAATGAGATTGTGGGGTTAGACAGTATTGCGTTAACAAAACTTGACGGTACTGCCAAAGGCGGCATTGTGGTCGCGATCAAAAAAGAGCTCGGCATACCTGTAAAACTTATAGGCATCGGTGAAGGCGTGGATGATTTAAAGGACTTTGTGCCCCAGGATTTTGTAAAAGCACTTTTTGAGTAGTCTGCACCTCCGGCAGCCCTGGTTCTACAGATGGTCTATGTCATCCTTCTTTTCTTTTTCTATCAGCTTCTTTTTCAAATATTCAGCTGCCATATCCCTTCCACCCAGTCCAAAGGCAATTGCAAGGGCAAGAATAATGCCTCCAAAGACTATCGCAAAGGCGACTATTATGGTGCTGCTCCCTATTCCGAGCTGCTCAAGTACCATTGTTGCTGTCAGAAGCACAACCGCTGTTTTCACGATTTTTGATATAAGTTCAGCTATCTGTATTCCTGCATTTACAGAGGCAATCAGAACAGCCCTGCCTATGAAATTGCTAAATATGTATCCTAAAAACATTATAAGCAGGGCAACAAATATATTGGGAAGATAAAGAAATAATTTTTCGAGCAGTCTTTCTACAGCAGGGATATCAAGAGCGCGAAGAGATATTACAGAAAATGTGAAGATCACAATTGTGCTGGCCATCATTGAGAGTATGGCTGAAAGACTGTTTTTAAGTCCGCCTCTGTGAAGGATGCTGTCCAATCCAACACGCTCAGAAAAATTGTCGATTTTAAGGCTCGCCAATATTTTTAGAGATGTCAGTTTCAGCAGCCAGGCGAGAAAGATTCCTGTAAGCAGTATCATGGCTGCTGCAAGAAAGTTTGGAATAAAGAGCAGTATCTTCTCATACAACATCTGAAGAGGCTGTATCAATATCTGTTCAAATTTATTCATTGGTTCCTCCTTTGTTTTCTTTCCAGCTGTTTATAAAGCATGATTTAGATTGTTCGAATATCAGGCATAAATTTTCGATGTCTTTTTCTACTTCAGAAGCGCTGTTGTCATAATTCTTGATTATAAAGGACGCAGTTCTTCCAATATATAAAGGTGTCAAAGACTTCAAGAGATGTTCCCTGTTAATCACCTTCCTCTGTGAGGCGAGGGCAAAGCTATATATAATTTCGACCCATACTTCTTCTTCAATGTTAAAATTGTCTGAGGGTTCAGCAGCCTTTTTCTGAAGATAATCTACTATGCTTTTCTGAAGTGCAAGGCTCCATATATCTGTCAGTTCGTTCACACCGAGCCTGAAACGGTTAATCATTCTTTCAATATTCACATTAACAGGCTCAAGTCCAACATCAAAATGAAAGCCGTATGTCTCTGCAGCAGAAGAACCTTTAACATTCGTCCATACGCTGTCATATTCTTCCATCAAATCCAATGCTGCGCTCACAACCTGATAGAGCATTGCACTGAGGTCTGCACCAGGATCTTTGGGATCATGTATCTTTGCTCCGAGAAAAGATTGACATACTCTGAATTGATTGGCAATTGCAGTGGTTGTCATCCATATATCAATGCCGAATCTGGCTACATCACTATTCCAGACATCCTTGGAGAGATAAAAATTGGCGAGTTCTCCTGAAAAGCCAAAGTCTCCGCCAATCGGCTGTCTGATTCTCTTGCCGTATAGAGCTCTTGTCAAAGGATAGATAATACTGTTTGTGATGGTGCCGTCGAATTTATGTCTGTGATAAAGCGGAGCAACATAATCGCTCCGGTTTTCGATAACAGGTTTTATGAGAAGTTCTATCCACTCAGGAGTTATACTGCGCAGATCAGAGTCAACAACAGCGCAGGCGCGGGCTTTTAGAGATGCTGCTATCTCAAAAATTGTTCTGAATGCACTGCCTTTGCCAGGGAGACCTCGGTAGGGAGTTGTTATTCTGTACATTGAGGGAGTTCTGTGGTGGACCAATATGGATTCAAAACTGTCCAGAGCAGCATTCTGCACAACATCCATTGTGCCGTCAGTTGAACCGCCGTCAGAATTAACAAGCAGACACTTTTTATGCGAAAAATATTTGGCAAAGCCAGCCTGAACAGCGCGTACAACATGACCGATTGTTTCTGCATTATTGTAGCTCGGAATTCCTACAACAATATCAGCACTCTCAATCTCATCAAGTTTCTGGCGTATCTCAGGTCTTAGCGTGATCTCATCCACTCAGAACGCCTCCTTTGGCAGTAATCGTAGCAGTCCAACTGCTATCCTCTGTCCTGCTTCATATGAATAATCCTCTGTGGAAATGGAACTTCAACACCCTCTTCCCTGAATCTTTTGAAAATCCTCTTCCTGAGCTCATTCTGAACGCTGAATTGATTGACAAACTCTCCAACATGACAAATCAGTGAAAAGTCTAAAGAACTTTCACCGAATCCTGTGAACCTGACAGCAGGTGCAGGATCAGATAGCAGACCAGAGATGCTATCCACGGCTTTTTGTACCTCTTCGAGAAGGATTTTTTCAACATGCTCCGGATCAGATGAGTAGCTGACATTTATGGGCATGGAACAAGCCATTCTCTTTTCAGGCAGATAATAGTTTGTGACAATGCTTTGGGAGAGTTTGCTGTTGGGGATTACCACCATATTGTTGGGAAGCATTTTGATTCTTGTGGTTCTCCATGTTATATCATCAACATAACCCTCCTGTCCTGTTTCGAGTCTTATAAAGTCGCCTATCCGTATTGAACGCTCTACAATAATATGTATGCCTGCAAAAAGATTTGCCAGAGTGTCCTGCAGGGCCAGTGCAACAGCCAGACCTCCAACGCCCAGCGCGGTAATAAGCGGGGTGATTGATATGCCAAGAACGCTCAGTATTATCAGAATGCCAATTAAAATAATGGTGCCTTTCAGCATTGAAAATGCAAGTCCGGTTGTGGGAACAGGCAGGTCGGATTTTTGAATATAGTTTCTGAAGATCCTGCCTGCAAGGTTGGCAGCCGCCATTGTTATTGAAAAAATTACAATTACATGAATTACTTTGCTGATATATGTAATATGTTTGTCAGCAAGATCAGAAAAGACCAGGCCAGAGTATAAGCCCAAGGCTACGCACCATAGCAGAGAAGGTGTTTTTAATGATTTGATTACTATATCATCAGTTTTGGTTTCTGTGCTGCCAGCCCATCTTTGAAGAAGCCTGAATCCCAATGTCCTGACAGCCAGAAGCAGAAGCGAAGAACCGGCAAATACTGCGGCAGGAGTCAATAGTTTATTGATATCCAAGTTTCCTCCCTGTTGTTCAAGCTAAATAAACTTCATTAAAGTACTACTTTTTTGCGTAGTCAAAAGTTTCGACATTTATAGCCTCAAGCTTAAGCATCATGCTGTTTCTGAATTTGCTGAAATCAGCCATTAATGCAGACGGCACAGGAGAACCATCAGGCAGTTTCAGTGTCAGCGGATTAACAGGTTTGTTGTTTATCCTTATTTCGTAATGCAGATGCGGTCCGGTTGCCAATCCTGTTGATCCAACATAGCCGATCAGATCACCTTGATCCAGGCTGTTGCCTGCTTTAATACCTTTTGCAAATTTTGATAAATGTCCGTAATAAGTATGCCAGCCATTTTTGTGTTTGACTATTACAAGATTTCCATACTGTCCTTTATAGCCTTTGAAAATAATCTTGCCATCAGCAACAGATGAAACAGGTGTGCCGGCAGCAGCAGCATAATCCAGTCCATGGTGGGGTCTGTATATTTTAAGTATCGGGTGGAGCCTGCCTTTTGAGAAGTTTGAACTGATGCGGCGAAAGCTTAACGGCGCTTTCAGGAAGGCCTTTTTAAGGGATCTGCCTTCAGCATCATAATAGTTTATTTTACCATTAGAAAAAAATCCAAAAGCGTAATATGATCTGTTGTCATTTATAAATTCAGCGGATAGGATATCGCCATATTTTTTAAATTCTCCATCAAGATAAAGTGCCTCAACCACAATTTTATAAGTGTCTCCTTTTCTTAAATCAGAAGTGAAGTCTATGTCCCAGGCAAATATGTCAGAAAGCTGCAGGGCAAGCAGAAGGCCGGAATTGTCATCTCCTATAGAGGACACAAGATTATTATCAATAGTTCCGCTTATATTCTTATAAATTTTTTCGTATTCAATTGACTGTTTTTCAGCACAAAAACCTGTCTCATTTCTGTTTACATTTAGAATTGCTTCATCATTTATCCAATAGGTCAAGGAACATACCTGGTTGTCCTGATCAAGAATAATTTTGTAGGGTTGACCAGGATGCAGGTTACGCACTCTATGTATATTGGCGGATGCTTCCTTAATTTTGAATAGTTCTGCAAAATCGAGATTATATTTCTTAAAAATATCAAACAGGGTTTCCCCTTTATTTATTACTCCGGTAATCTCTTTATTCTGAGTTGTTTGTTCTAATTCAGGAATGTCCGAAGCTGTTTTTTTAGTTATTTCAAAATTAGATCTGAACGCGATAAAAGCTATCAGAAGAGCAACACTAAGAATGCTGATTTTTTTTATCATGTTATTTCTCCTTCTTACTTATTATCAGATTCGACAGCATCTTTTATATTTGCAAGAATGTCTGGCAATGCTGATGTCACCCTGTCCCAGCTTGCAATAAGCGGCACGCCAAGAGGATCCTCGTTTATTAATTCAGCAGCCTTTTTTATGCCGTGTGTAAATGTTTCCACAGCAAGGCTTTCCTGATGTCTATCAAAAAAGAGGCCGTTTATGGCAGCATCATCCTCGTATCTTTTAAGCATATCCTGCGCTGTGCGCACATATGTTGCAACAAGAGTCTTGAAAAATCCGTCAGAGAATATTATACCTTCAGAAGCAAGGGTTCTGAATATTGATTTGCTGATGTCTACACACATTTTATGAAGTCCTTTTGATGCATCTTCCTCTGAAAGCTGCTGATGCTTGTGTTCGTAATTCTCAGCAATGTCCACCTGGCAGACTCTCCGAAGAGATGTATTTCTATAAACTTCTGCAAGAACACCAACCTCAAGCCCCCAGTCACCAGGTATCTTGTTTACACGCGCCATGTCTATATCCATGGAGAACTCTCCGGCAAGCGGATACCTGAAACTGTCAAAAAATACCAGAAGAGGGTGATAGCCGATCAGTTTTTGCAGGGATCGTATGAGCGGAGTCACCAGAAGCCTTGTTGCCCTGCCATGCAGCCTGTCAGTAATTCTGCTGTAATATCCTTTGCAGAAGTCATAATCAAGGCTCGGGTTTGTTACTGGATAACATAATCTCGCCAGCATATCCCGGCTGTAGGTCAGGATGTCACAGTCATGCAGGGCTATCACATGGAAGTTTAACTGAGATAGTATATATCCGTATGCCATCCATGCAGAGCGACCTTTTCCCTCCTCGCCGATAGGAAGTCCGGTCGCCTGAATCGATTTAAATATATCGGTTATGCGAGGGCCTGAGTTCCATATCAGACTGGTCTTCTGCGGTAGTACAGAAAAGAACTGCTTTGCGTGGTTAAACTCCTGTTTGGATGCTGGTCCCAGTGCAACAACCACCTCTTTAATATATGTAACATCTTTTAGTTCCCGCACAATTCCCGTGAGCGCATCTCCATGAAGCTCGCTGTAAAGAGAAGGAAGAACAAGCGCAATGGGTCTGCTCTGTGCATACCAGGAAAGCTCTGCTTCGATCTGCTCAAACGTTCTTCGTCCTAGTCTGTGAAATGTTGCAACCACTCCGAGCTGATAAAAATCTGACATCTTAACCTCCAAACTATTGCTGACTGAAAATGAATATTAAATGCTGGTGCTGATACCTTATCTTGAGGAAATGATCTGCTCTGTGTTAAATAAAAACAGAGCTGGTTGAGAACAGATAAAATGAATATATCGGCGATAAGGTTTTTATGACAAATATGATTTAGGATTTTTGAAGATCATTTACAGCTGAACTGTTCTTGTAAATTATATGGGTATAGAGCTTATAAATCAAGTTTTAAACCATATTTTTTGGAGGCGGAAAGATGAAAGAGGGCACTAAACAGATCGAAAATATTTTCAGAAAAATTCTGGATAATGCACGGCCTGAACTGCTCACAACAGACAGCACAAAAAATATAATTAAACAATTCCAGTCAGGAAGATACAAAATCCTGCTGCCAATCGCATTCGGCAAGGCAGCCTGCTTAATGGCAAAAGGATTTGAAAATGCTGTTTCTGGTATGGATTTTAACGGCATATGTCTTACAAAATACGATCATGCAAAAGATGTTGATATTAAAAAATTCAGAATCCATGAAGCCGGTCATCCGCTTCCTGATCAAAATGGTGTTGAAGCTACATCTCGGATAATCAAAAGCATTAAAGAAGCTGACGAGCAGACATTTATTGTGCTGCTGATTTCTGGCGGAGGATCATCTCTGCTAATATCTCCTGCCGAGGGATTGACCCTTGAAGATAAACAGGCTGCTTCCGATCTTTTGATGAGAGCAGGTGCGGATATTGTTGAACTTAATACCGTTAGAAAGCATCTCTCGGGAATTAAGGGAGGAAGACTCGCAGAACTGGCATATCCAGCAAGGATTGTTTCTCTTATCCTCTCGGATGTAATAGGCGACAGGCTTGACACCATTGCCTCCGGGCCGGCATATCCGGATTCAACAACATTTGATGATGCCCTGTCTGTGATAAAGAAATATGACCTGCATGAAAGGATTCCTGACAGGGTTATAGAGCGTTTGTACAAAGGCGCTGAAGGGCTGGTAAAGGAAACTCCAAAGCAGGGAATGAATATTTTTGACAATGTTGAGAACATGGTCATAGGCAGCAACCGCATACTTGTAGATGCTGCAAAAAAGATTGTTGAAGATGCAGGAATAGCTGCGGACATATTTTCGTATGAACTGACCGGAGAGGCTGCTGATGCCGGCAGAATGCTTGCTCAAAGAGCGAGGCAGTCACAGAGAAACAGATGCATCATCAGCGGCGGAGAGACAACCGTCAATGTAAAGGGAAAAGGGTTGGGCGGCAGAAACATGGAACTTGCGCTGTCATTTGCAATAGGTATAGATGGCGCAGAAGGCATCACCATGCTCTCAGCAGGCACGGATGGCACGGATGGACCGACAGATGCAGCAGGCGCAATAGTAGATGGCAGTACAGTCGCAAATGCAGGCATATCTGGCATTGATGCACAAGCATATCTCGATAACAATGACTCATACAATTTCTTTAAAAAAGCAGGAGGCCTGTTGATAACAGGCCCGACAGGAACAAACTTGATGGATTTGCAGTTAGTAGTGGTACAATAAAGCCGTATGAAAAGGGTTGTATTTTTCACAGACCTTGATGGTACGCTGCTCGACTACTCAACATATTCCTTCACAAAAGCGCAGCCAGCACTTGATGTCCTTCAACAGAGGGAGCTTCCCCTTGTGATATCCTCGAGCAAGACACGCAGCGAGATAGAACATTATAGAATACAGCTCAACAACCAGCATCCGTTCATTTCAGAAAATGGCGGTGGTATATTTATACCAAAAGGATATTTCAGTTCAGATATGTCGCATATCAACTACCCGGTTACAGAAGAGCAGGGCTACTATGTTATAAGGCTGGGTGCTTCTTATCCAGAACTTAGAAAAGCTCTCGAAACTCTCCGCAACGAGGGATATGAAGTCCAGGGGTTTGGAGATATGGGCATTGAAGATTTGATCAAGCTCGCTGATATGAAGGAAAATGAAGCTGTGATGGCAAAAGATCGCAACTTTGATGAGCCATTTGTTTTTACAGGACAGGCAGACGAACTGCCTGAGCTTATGGAGTCGATAAGAATCAAGGGATTAAACTGCACAAAAGGCAGATTCTGGCATTTGTTAGGAAACAGCGATAAGGGTGTTGCTGTCTCAATATTAATCGATCTTTTTAACAAGGATTTTGGAGATATTCTGACAGTTGCTCTTGGCGACAGTCCTAATGATCTGCCTATGCTCCAGAGAGTTGATTATCCTTTTGTGGTCAAGAAGCATGATGGCAGTTATGATGCAGCAATTCAGCTCCCTAATTTTGTAAAAGCGGATGGCGTAGGTCCTGAAGGATGGAACAGTGCTGTGCTTGATCTGCTAAGGATGATCGATAGTTAAGTGTACTGATGAGTTGTGAAGGATCGGGATTTTTTCACAGCTGAACAATCGAAACCTGTTATGAATCTTTTCAATAGTGTTCAGCTCAATCTTTAAAATCTTTTATTTCTTTTTAATGCGATATAGATGCAAAATATTGCCCCTCCCCAGCTAACCAGGAAGGATAGACTCATCAAAATAATTGCTGATGCTGACACTCTACTCCTCCTTGTTATTCAGATGGCCGGTGTAATGGTCTTTGCATCCTTTTGTCGAAGCAACAGCAAAAGAAAGGATAAAGATCGTTGCCATAACAACCCAGCCGAAAATAATCAACAGAAAGAGGGGATAGTTTTCGTATCGATGCTGAATTTCCCTGGCCATGTTGCTTACAACCATACTGCCTAATAGTATCGGCATCAAGATCTTGATAGAAAAAATCCACCAGCTGCCAATAGAGAAGTCAGAATATTTATTAACATGATCTTTTATGAATGATGATTTAAATATCCAGCTGAGTAAAATAACTTCTAACAGTCCGGAAATCAAAATACCAAAATTATTTATAAAGTGATCAACTATATCAAGAGCGATTATGCCGGATCGGGTTGTAAATATAAGACTGAACAAAAAGCCGATGCAGCATACGAATGTAGCGCTCTTTTCCCTCTTGACCTCAAATTTGTCTTTTAATCCGGTTATGATCGTTTCCATGATCGAAATGGCAGAAGTGATTCCAGCGATAGTCAGGGAAATGAAAAACAAAGGACCTAAAATATGGGTAGCAGGAAGATACTCAAGCGCTTTGGGTATGGTGATAAAAGCGAGTCCAATCCCCTGATTAACCACCTGACTCACCTCTACATTTACATTTGCTGCTACTGACATAGAGCCGAGAATTGCAAAAATCATGGTTCCTGCCAAAATACTGAATCCTGAATCGAGCAGGCCGGTAATAAATGCGTTGTTAACGGTATCTGACCTCTTTGGGAGATAGCTTGAGTAGGAGATCATTACTGCAAATCCAACACTTAACGAGAAGAAGACCTGCCCATATGCAGCGATAAGAACCTTGATCAGTTTTGATATATCAATTCGTGACAGTTTTACGCCGGAGGCCAGGACTGTCTCGGTAAGGATTGGAGTCAGATTGGGCTTAAAAAGAAAATCCAGCCCTTTTGCAGCTCCCTCCAGAAATAGAACGCGTATTGTGATGATGACAATTATCGCGATCAGCATAGGCATAAAGATTTTGCCTGCGAGCTCAATGCCTTTTTGAATTCCGCCATACAGGATAATCCAGCAAAAGAACCAGACAAGCCCTGTTACCAACATTATCGTCCAATTTATTTGAAGAAAGTTGAATTGGCTGCCAGCAGGCAGATCCAGGAATTTGGAGTAAAAGAAGTTTGCAGGATCACTGCCCCAGCCAGAATAAAAGGAGAGGCTAAAATAGACGAGAGTCCATGCGATCACCACTACATAGTAAAAGGATATTATGGCTGCAAGAGCAGTCTGATACCAGCCGAGCCATTCCCATCTGTTTGGTTGTTTATGATCATTTGAGATTCGCGCAAAAACTGAAGGAGGCGCTCCGCGATATTTATGGCCAAGGCCAAACTCAAGAATTAATAGCGGTATGCCGGCAGTCAGAAGGGCAAATAAATAGACTAAAAGAAAGAGACCTCCGCCATAGTCGTAGGTCATATAGGGGAATCTCCAGATATTTCCTAGGCCAATGGCAGAGCCTGCGGCAGCAAGAATAAAGCCGGTCCTTGTTCCCCAATGTTCTCTTTTTTGCATATTGATTGCTCCAAAATCGAAATTAACAATAGCATTTTTTGCAGGGTTCTATTGATTTTGCAAACAGGTATAGATTACCACAAGATGACTTTTGAAATTAATAAGAACTAACAGGCTAAGACTGTCCATTAAATTTGATAAAAGCCAGAGTCAATTTTTTTTTTGCTGATCAAGGAATATAAATTTTTTGGTAAATAAAATGGACTGAAACTATAAATGGAGTATGGTTACAGCTAAAACAATTATGGCGATCTGCAAATTGATAGGTTAGAATTAATATATATTCAGATCACCGGATGGTTGTGCAGTTAATGTTGAATTTGCAAAACCTTTAGTGGGGGTAAGGTTTTAAAATGAAGACAAAGCTGTTATTTCTGATCCTGCTGCTGTTTACTGCATTGTGTATCCTCTTTTTCAATATTTTTTATATTGAAGCTAAAAATATAGCGATCAAGAAACTGCATGATGAACAGACTGTTTATGCCAAACAGGCAGCTCGGGGCATAGAGGAATATTTTTCAATATGGGCAAACACGCTTGCATCATACGCAAAAATGGATGAAATTATGAAATTTGATGAGACCGGGAAGCACTATATAAAAACCCTTTATGAATTTAACAAGGATCAGGCCAGGGCAATAACCAGAGTAGATGAAAAGGGCACTATTATTTACACATATCCGGTAGAGAGGTCAATAGGCACCAATATTGCGGAAAAGCCGCATATAAAAGAGGTGCTCAGAACGCTCAACCCTGTTATTAGCGATGTAGTAAGAACTGCCCATGGGTTTGATGCAGTTGTGTTACATATGCCTATATTCATAGGCGTAAAGTTCAGTGGTTCAATCGCTGTTGTGCTGGATTTCAAGAGACTGGCAGAGCGTTATCTTGATGTTATAAAAATTGGCAAGAAAGGACATCCCTGGATGATAGGTCGGGATGGCATGCAGCTGTACAGTCGCATGCCTGGATTTGCAGGAGTCTCAGCACTGCAAAACTACAAGTCATCTCCAACAATTCTGTCTATGATAGACAAAATGATGATGGAAGAGGAAGGCAGAACAACCTACATGTATGGAGATTCTGATACGAGGCAGACTAAAAGGTACGCTACTTACATGCCAGTTAAACTTTATAACACTTTCTGGTCCATAGTTGTTGTCTCTCCTGAAGAAGAGGCATTGTCAGATCTCAAATTATACAGAAACAAGCTTGCAGCTGTTGTTTTCTTTATTTTTGTATGCGGCACGGTATTGGCAACCTTAGGAACAAAGGCCCTGTTTATTGTGCAGGAAGAAGAGAAACGAAAAAAAATGGAAGATCAGCTCAGACAGAGTGAAGAACTCTACCGCAGGCTTTCACACCAGTTTCAGGGGCTGCTGAATGCAATACCAGATCAAATAACAGTTTACGATAAAGATCTCAGGATCATCTGGTCAAACATGGCAGCAGCAGAATCCCTGGACAAGAAGCCGGAGGATATGATCGGCAAAACCTGTTCTGAGGTATGGCCTGATACAGGCCCATTATGCGATAAATGTCCTGTACTTGAGAGCTTCAGCACAACCGATCCTTCCAGACCGCAGAACTGCATGCTTGAGGGTAAATTATGGGATGTGAGAGCATTTCCCCTGGCTGATGAAAATAGCAGCATTACAAGTGTTATAGAGGTGCTAAGGGATATATCGGATCAGCACAAACTTGAAGAGCAGTTAAGGCAGTCGCAGAAACTTGAGGGACTTGGACAGCTTGCAGGTGGAATAGCGCATGACTTCAACAACCTGCTCAATGCTGTCATCGGATATGCAAGTTTATTGCAGATGCGCATACCAGAGACCGACTCAAAACGGCATCATGTTGACCAAATAATAGTTGCAGCTACAAGAGGTGCTTCGCTCACCAGGCAGATACTTGCCCTTAGCAGAAAACAACTGCTTGAGACCAAGCCAGTTTGTATTAATGAAATTATCAGGGAGCTTGAACATATGCTGCGGCGGCTCGTGCGGGAAGACATCACCATAAAATATAGTCTCAACCCCGGTGATATTACAATTAAGGCAGATGCTGGACAGATAAGTCAGGTGCTGATAAACCTTGCCATCAATGCAGCAGACGCAATGCCTCAGGGCGGCACGCTGTTGATATCAACAGAGCTGTTTGATATGGATGAACACTTTATACAGGTATACGGATATGAAAAAACAGGCAGATATGTGCTGCTTAAAGTAGCTGATACAGGCGTAGGCATACCAGAAGAGCTGAAAGAGAGACTGTTTGACCCTTTTTTCACAACAAAAGAGGTTGGCAAAGGCACTGGGCTTGGTCTGTCCGTTGTGCATGGGATTGTCAAACAGCACAAAGGATATATTAATGTTTACAGTGAAAAGGATAAAGGTACGATATTCAAAATATACCTGCCTCTTTCTGAATCTGGAAAACATATTGCAGAAGAAGCACCAAAGGAAGAAGTTGTGGGGGGTACGGAGGCCATACTGATTGCAGAAGATGATGAAGCCTTGCGACATCTTACATCAACAATACTTAAACAGTATGGATACAGGGTCATAGAAGCAGTTGATGGCCAAGATGCAATAGAACAGTTTATAAAAAATCGGGAAGATATCGCTCTGGTAGTTCTCGATGGGGTCATGCCTAAAAAGAGTGGAAAACAGGCATATGAAGAGATGCAAAAACTGAGTCCAGACATAAAAGCGGTATTTGTTAGCGGCTATTCAGAGGATATCTTTGCAAAAGATTGGATGCCTGGCCCCTCTGTCAAATTTATTGCCAAGCCAGTCAGTCCTGAGGATCTACTTAGAGCTATCAGGGGATTGTTGGACAGTTCTGAATCAGAAAAAAACCAGGAAGACTCTCCTTTGTAATGAGGGTGCTTATAAAAGATTGCTGTGGCAGAGGCAGGTTAATCTTATAGAGATTTGATAATCTTCTCAAATTGACATAATCAGGGACTATTCGATAGACTTTTGTTGAGCAGCTTGAACAAGAAGTTCAAGCTTAAAACAGTCTGTTTTATATAATAAATCACGGCCACGAAGGCTCTGCACATGAATGTGCGATATGCGCGTGGTTTTTTTATTTTATTGATGCTTGCAGGTTTGCGGCATATAAAAATTTCCTGAAACAATGGGGGCATTTTTTGATTGTTATAACTGGTGGAGCAGGTTTTATAGGCAGTGCTGTCATCTGGGAGCTTAACCAGAGGGGAATAGACGATATTATGATCGTGGATCATCTTGGGTCTGGTGAGAAATGGGAAAATCTGGTCTCTCTCAAGTTCAGGGATTATATTGAAAAAGACAGGTTTGCTGAAATCATTATGAACAAAGGCTGTTCAAATATATTCGGGCAGAAAGACAATAAAATCGAAACCATTCTGCACCTTGGAGCATGCTCATCAACAACAGAGACTGATGCATCTTTTTTGATCACGAATAATTTTGAATATACAAAAAATCTTGCGCTTTATGCCCTTTCAAGAGATATTCGCTTTATTTATGCCTCGAGCGCAGCCACCTATGGTGACGGTTCAAACGGATTTAGCGATAAAGAAGAAAATATCGATTCTCTTCGTCCTATGAATATATATGGCTATTCCAAGCATCTATTTGATCAATGGGCGCTCCATAACAGCTGGCTTCAGAAGATCGCAGGACTTAAATACTTCAATATATACGGGCCGAATGAATATCATAAAGAAGATATGCGGTCAGTTGTATTAAAGGCATACGAACAGATCGTCTCAACAGGCAGGATCAAATTATTCAGGTCGCATAATAGCAATTTTGCAGATGGCGAACAGTTAAGAGACTTTCTTTATGTCAAAGATGCAGCAACGATAACAATACATTTTGTTTTTAATAAAAACTTGAACGGCATTTTCAATGTTGGCAGTGGAGAGGCAAGAACATGGAACTCCATAGCAGAAGCTATATTCAAGGCTCTTGGCAAGTCTGTTGATATAGAGTATATTGATATGCCTGAATCTATTCGTGAGAAGTACCAATACTACACCTGCGCAGATATAACAAAACTTAGGCAGTCAGGATACAAAGAATCCATTACTTCGCTCGAAAAATCGGTTGAAGATTACATAAAAAAATATCTTCTAAAAAATGCACGGCTTGATTAGGCATTTTAAAGAGGTGCAGGAGTGAGCAGAGTTGATAGTCTATAGCCTTTCAAATAGAGAGCTTTGGCATGGCAGCCTGGAGAGGTTGATTTCTATTCAATGGCTTATTGCTGAAAAAGAGAATCAACTTAGAAAGATGAATCCGCTTGTCTGCAATCTATCAGACTGGTGGGTCATTGATAAACAATACACCAAATTATTCTGCAGGACAGCTGAGAGCATTATAGATGACAAAAAAATAGACCTCAGGATAAAGGATGATTTGATATCCCTCATCTCTGTCTATCGTGCAGGAGATGTTGTGATTGGCTGATTTTTTTAAACTGCAATTATAAAAGACGATAAAATATAAGATGGTTTGTTTAAGACCGTTGTTAATGCAACATAAAGCTAAAGATATTTATTTGCAACTGCATAAACAGGGCGCAAGAAGCGCTTATGTTTTTAGTACAACATAGCTGTTAGCATCTATTGACCATAGCCACGAAGGCCTGCACCAGAAGGTGTCATGCCTTCGTGTTTTTTTTATGATGAGAGGAGTGTTAGTAGTGTATTAACAAAGCTTGTTAAGAGAGGTCATAAGGGGTATATATGGCAGAAAAAATATGCGAAAGGGCAGCGAGCATAGCTTTTTGGGATGGGTATGCACCATGGTATAAACAATGGATAGATCATAGTAAATATCACAACAGAATCATAGAGGCATTGACTGCTATTGTTAAGCCCTGCTGGAAGGTGCTGGATATAGGAGCAGGCAGTGGAGTGCTATCTTTTCCTTTATGCGCTATTGAGTGCGAGGTAACAGCTCTGGAGCCCTCTGTCGGCATGAGAAGCCGATGCCATGTATAGAGGAATAGACTGGATCAATGTTGATCACCGAAAGTGGGAAGAGATCCAGTCATTTTATTTCAGGGATCATGACCTTATTATCGCATGCAACAGCCTTCATCTCTTAAAGCCAGGGTTTGAACAATCATTGGCAAAAGTATTCAGAACCGGTGCAAAAAATATTTTTGTGATCAACGAACCTATCCCGGATGTATCGATTCCATGGGCATATTGCGACTACACAATGTTCTTCACCAAATCGTATGAAGAGGATTGTTCTTTTGCATATCATCATTTAGACGAGGTGTTGGAACATCATGCCTACAAAAAAGGAGTGCCTCTTTCAGAGCGAGAAGCCCTTGATATAAAAGCCCGGCTAAGTTTTGAAGATGATCATTTTTGCATTAAAGACAAGGCTGTGGTAAGTATGTATTGGTGGCAGCGCAATCCAGAAAGCAAAACATGGGGATAGCTGCTTAAAACTATTTTTTTCAGTTTTTGATTTACCTTCAACTCTTGTGCTGTCAGGATATCATAACAACTTCATTTGCAAGGGTTTATTTAATGGTGAGCCGTGCAGGATTCGAACCTGCGATTGTCGCTTAATCTCGTGGAAGAAACAGGCGCGGAAAGTAGAACTCGCGTACAGACTCAGGAAAAGCGATTCGAAGTTTTCCCTTTAAACTGTCTGATGAAACAAGACCTTCATCAAGCAGCTGCCTGATCAGATCTCTCGCAGTTCTTTCTTTGAGTCCTGAAACTCTTGCAGCATCTCCTCTTGATATCTCACCCTTGTAAACAAGATCAACCAGTATGTGCGCTGTTTCGGGCCGGAGTCTCTTCTCAAATGCCATGCGCTGAACATATCCTTCAATTCTCTGCTTGAGCAGTTCGGGTGTAAGCAACTCTCTCATAAACTTTGTCTGATCGAGACAGATATTTATAAAAAATATGCAGAAATCGCGCAGTCCTCTCGCTGAAAGATTCCCTCTTCCATCGAGGTCTCCCTGTCGCGGCATATCTGTCAAAGAAAGAAGACGCTTGTATTCATCATGCAGTCGTGACAATCCTCGTACAGGCGACCAAAGCCCTCCGGCATCCAGGCCGCAGCGCAGAAGATATGCGTCAATAAGAAGTCGTGCCACTCTTCCATTGCCGTCTGCAAACGGATGAATCCATAGAAACCGATGGTGCATTGTAGCAAGGGCGAGCACTTGGCTTCTGCGGTCAAGTCGGGCTGGATCATACTTTTCTGAAAAGAAATTGAGCAGACCGGCAATCGCCGCAGGCTCAGGCGGCCGATATCGCCCTACAACTACCTCATCCTTGCGCAGCACACCTGGCCTGACAATAATTTCACGATCCCCTGACTGTGATCTGACAATCCTGAACTCATCAGGCATGCGTTCATAAAATTCTTTGTGCAGCCAAAGGATATATTCTGTGGAGCATGGGGATTCAGCTCCAGCTCCCTGTCTGGCCCGAGCTGTCAAAAGCCTGTGTGTTTCTATATGAGCTATGCTTTCAACTTGCAACTCCCTCTTTGCCGGATCAGCAGAATACTCTCCGCGCAATGCACGCTCAATATCAGCAGGAGCAGTATAATGCCCCTCGATGAAATTGCTGTAGTAGCTGTTCATGGTCTCGACAAGTCCTGCAATTGCAGCGCAGGTGATCGGATGTAAGCTGCCCTTTAGAAGCGCGATATTTTCAAAAAGAGAGACAACAAGCCCCTCTAACTCCTGATCAAGTTCCGGGAGTACAGGTGTCATATGTTGAGCGCTGGTTTTCATATAAAATTGCCGATCCTGTTGCCTATATTATCTATTGATAATTATAGCATAAATAAAATAAAAGTCTATAAAATTGCCGATCCTGTTAGAAGAATAATTTTGATTTAATGGTGAGCCGTGGAGAGACTTTTCTATTTGCGGTGTGCTAACTCCTCAGCAATCATTTCTGCCTGCTTAAATACAGTTTCTGTTGCTAACATCTGCATATCCGACGGATAACCATATTGTCTTAGAACTCTTCTAACTATTACTTTTAGTTTTGCTTTAACACTTTCCTTTATTGTCCAGTCAATCGAAGCGTTTTCTTTTACCTTTTCGTAAAGTACAACAGCAAGTTCTCTGAGTTTATCCTGTTTCATAACCTCTCTTGCACCCTCATTATTTGCTATCGCCGTATAAAATGCATATTCATAATCTGAAAGACCCATTTCTTTTGGTTCTTTGTCCATTTCATGAATTTCTTTAGATAATGCTATAAGTTCTTCGATAACTTCTGCGGCTGTCAGGATTTTATTGTGATATTTCTTGATAGAATTTTCGAGCATTTCCATTAAGGTTTTGCTTTGGATTAAATTCTTCTTTGTACGAGATTTTATTTCATCATTAAGAAGTTTTTTAAGAACTTCCATAGCTATATTTTTGTGTTCCATATTTTTAACTTCAAGAAGGAAATCTTCTGATAATATGGAAATATCCGGTTTTTTAATACCTGCCGCATCAAAAACATCGATTACTTTTTCTGTAACAAGCGCCTTATCAATAACTTGACGAATAGTTGTTTCAACTTCCTCATCAGTTTTTCCAGAGCCAGTACCGTCAAACTTGACAAGCCGTGATTTTACTGCCTGGAAAAAAGCGACTTCATCTTTAACATCCATTGCTTGTTCATGTGGTATGGCTATTGAAAAGGCTTGAGATAGGACTGTTACTTCATCTATATATCTTTTTCTTCCGTTTTCAAGACTCAGTATATGTTCTTCAGCCGAAAGAATAATTGATAACTTTCTGCCTGTTTCAGCTTCAAAGTATTCTTCGTAAGCAAAACTGAAGAACATTTGCGATACAACTTCCAGTTTTTCGAGCATAAGCAGCACTGCTTTTTCCTGATTAACAGCCGGGTCACCTTTACCGCTGGCATCAGAATAAAAAGAGAGAGCCTTTTTTAAGTCAGATGCAATCCCCAGATAATCAACAATCAAACCGCCTGTTTTATCTTTATACACACGATTAACACGCGCGATTGCCTGCATTAAATTATGACCTTTCATCGGCTTGTCTATATAAAGAGTGTGCAATGAGGGCGCATCAAAACCAGTAAGCCACATATCCCTTACAATTATCACCTTTAGTCCATCCTCAGGGTCTTTCATTCTATCTGCTAATAAACGGCGCTGTTCTTTTGTCGTATGATGTTTGGATATTTCCGGCCCATCTGAAGAAGCAGAGGTCATGACCACCTTGATAACACCTTTTTTCAAGTCATCCCTATGCCATTCCGGTTTGATTTCAATAATGGCCTTGTACAGTTCAGCAGCAATGCGGCGGGACATGGTGACTATCATTGCCTTGCCATCCATAACCTCCTGCCGCTGTTCAAAATGTGCTGCAATATCAGCAGCAACCTGTTTGATCCGGTCTTCACTGCCAATGAGTGCTTCAAGTTGTGTCCATTTTGCTTTGGCTTTTTGAGTATCAGTCAGATCCTCCTGATCCAGTTCATCGTCAAGATCATTGACAAATTTCTTCCCTTCTTCACTCAGAGCGATTTTTGCAAGTCGACTTTCGTAATAAATCCTGACGGTTGCTCCATCTTCAACTGCCTGTGAAATATCATAGACATCAACATAATTACCAAAAACAGCCGGTGTGTTGACATCGGTATTTTCAATGGGGGTTCCGATGAAACCAAGATATGTCGCATTTGGAAGAGCATCCCTCATGTATTTGGCAAAACCATAAACAACTTTTTTCCCGACTATATTGCCGTTCTCGTCTTTATCGTCGATTGTTTTTGCCTTGAAACCGT
This sequence comes from Dissulfurispiraceae bacterium, assembly GCA_034002665.1. Lineage (GTDB taxonomy): Bacteria > Nitrospirota > Thermodesulfovibrionia > Thermodesulfovibrionales > Dissulfurispiraceae > JAFGXL01. The sequence continues at coordinate 159,849 of JAVFAA010000003.1, forward strand.
ATTGCGTTCGATGGGCTTCATCAGCAATTACAATAATATTGGTTCTGTCGGAGAGTTTTTCGTAAACATTGCCTTCCTTAGGTTGAAACTTCTGAATTGTGGTGAATATCACGCCTCCGGATGCTACTTTTAATAATTCCTTTAATTGGTTTCGGTTTTCAGCCTGAACCGGTTCCTGTCTGAGAAGCTGCTTAGATGCGGCAAAAGTATCAAAAAGCTGGTCATCAAGATCGTTACGGTCGGTGATTACAAGAATGGTCGGGTTCTCCATAGCCAGCACAATCTTTCCGGTATAAAAAACCATTGATAGCGATTTTCCAGAACCTTGGGTATGCCAGACAACTCCGTCTTTTTTATCTCCCACAGGCTGAGATTTCACGCCTGGAACTCCATAACTTTCAGACGATTCCTGAACGATAAAACCTTCTAAGTTATTGACATTTTTTTTGATGTAACCTGAAGCTCGAAGTGTTGATTCAACAGCTCTATTTACCGCATAGTACTGATGATAAGCTGCCAGTTTTTTTACTGTTTGGATAGTTATGACACCTGTTTCTTTATCCTCTTTTTTAGATTTTTCAAAAACAATAAAATGGCGAATAAGATCTAATAGCGTTCTTTTGTCAAGCATACCACAAATTAAGGTCTCCAACTGACCTATGAGCGGAGATGCCTCAACTTTTCCATCAGAAGTTTTCCATGCCATAAAACGGCTGTATCCAGCAGAAATGGTTCCGGCTTTTGCTTCAAGACCGTCTGAAATAACCAAAATCCCGTTGTACGTAAAAAGAGAGGGGATTGCCTGCTTGTAGGTTTGCAATTGTTTGAATGCAGAATGCACAGTGGCGTTTTCATTCGCAGGATTCTTGAGTTCAATAACCACAAGGGGCAGCCCGTTGATGAATAAAATTACATCAGGCCTCTTGTTTACATGGTTTTCTATAACTGTGAACTGATTCAGAACTGCAAAATCATTGTTTTCTGGTTCGTTAAAGTCAATCAGCCATACCAAATCGCCTCTGCTGTTACCATCTTTCTGATATGTACCCTTAATCCCTTCTGTCAGCATCCTGTGGAAGGCTTCGTTATTTGCAATCAGTTCCGGAGAGTTAAGCCGTTCTATTTGCTTAATTGCATCTGCTCGTGCTTCTTCAGGAATTGCCTGGTTAATCCGGAAAACTGCATTCTGCAGCTTTTCCAGCAAAAGCACATCTTCAAAAGAAGAACGTTCCGGTGTTTCGCTGTCAGGTGCAATGTCCGGACCATAGGTATACTGGTACTCGTGTTTTTCAAGAAGTTCGATAGCGAAGTTTTCTATGGCAGATTCGGTGATTCTATTCGTTACCATGAGATTTTCCGGTGATACGCTTTATTTCTTTATCGAAATCCGAGATGTAATTTCTGTCTTGAATAACCCGGTACTCCTCAAACTCCTGTTCAGCCTTGAGCTTTGCTTCAAGCGCGGACACCCTGCCTTTATCCTTGAGAATTGGATACTTTGAAAGCTCCAGAAAGCCTTGAAGAAACTTAGACCAATCCGCCATACGGGTAACGATACCTCGCTTTGCCTGATTTTCGGCAAGGTCAAGGTAGGCCGAAACGATTCTGTTCAGCTCGTCAATATGCGCTTTATTGAGGTAGTTCTTTGCAACCGTTACATCAGATTTTAAAATTTTGCCATCCGGGGCATGCTTCCAACTGGTAAGGCCCATGTAAATTTTCTTTGCGTCCGCGGAATCGTAGATGATTTTCGCTGCCGTTTTGCCGGTAATCGCCCAATGAAGCTTATTCTGGACCGTGGAAAAGAAATCTTGGGTAATCGGGGAGTTCGGGTCGTAATCAGCCTAAAGCGCGTATATGTCCGTGATTTTCTGATAGAACCTTCTTTCGCTCGCCCGAATCTCGCGAATCCGTTCAAGAAGTTCCTCGAAATAGTCCTTACCGAATACGGTTTTGCCCTGCTTGAGCCGCTCGTCGTCCAGCACGAACCCCTTGATTATAAACTCTTTAAGCGTTTTTGTGGCCCAGATACGGAATTGGGTCGCCTGGTAGGAATTTACACGGTATCCCACGGCGATGATGGCGTCGAGATTTTAGAATTCCACCTTCCGGCTGACCTCGCGCCCACCCTCGGTTTGAACTATTTCCAAAATGGAAATAGTTGCATCCTTATTCAGTTCACCGGTATCAAAAATATTGGCCAGATGCTTACTGATGGCCGGTGTTTTTACGCCAAATAGCTCCGTCATAGACTTTTGGGTGAGCCAGACGGATTCGTTCTGAACAAAGAGATCCACTTTTATTTTGCCATCAGAGCTTGCGTGGAGTATGAAATTTGACTCTGGGATTGGGGGATTTTTATTCAATTGGGAGTCAGACATATCTGTGCTCCGGGTTGGGGAACGGCAATATATATTGATCGCCGTGTTTTTCAAGGAGTTCGATGGTGAAGGTTTTGATGGAGGACTCGGTGATTTTAAGCATTTTTTTCACCGGAAAGAATTTGCCATACTCGTTTGTAATCTTTGCCTGATAAAGAAGATGATTGAGGTAAAGCTTTTTCCCATATTGAGTCATTAGATTTTTTTAGGAACGATCGAGCGTCTTGAATTGAAATTTGTTTTTCAGATATGGAATCTTTCATTACGATCCCAAGTGACTCTGCGATACTTCTTGGAACAGAATTCATGCGTAAAAGAACCCCTTCCTCTGATTTAACTCCATGATAAATCATCGCTGGAATCATGTTTATCTTACGTTTTTCAGGGTCTGATAATCGTTCAAAATCTATTCCCGATAGGCGACTTAACGCCGACATTCCCCACGTACCATTGTTGACCAAGGTCTTGTAGATAGCCTTACAGGCAGCGGTAAGAGCTTTGGTTTGATCTTCTCCACCTTCGAAATAGTCCCGTGCTATCTCTTCAATACTTTTCCCATTGACCCATGCTCTGGTAATGTCTGCAATTTGACTGTGTTGAAGACCTCGCGTGGTGATCTCTTCAAGGTTTCTTTTTAACTGGGGAATTCTAAGCATTACTCCATATAGATCGGCCATACCAGATTGGTTCCCGAAGAGACTTTCTGGAATCCAGTCATTTGCTGTGAGCTTATGTTCTAAAGAATGCATGCCTGACAAAGCTCTACCTATTCCCTCCGGTGAAAAACCGGTCATATCTGCAAGTGATGCTTGCCCTGGATTCTCAGAGAGAGTTCTAGCGTATTGTTTTGTAACTTCCAATAACTTTTCTGCTTTCTGTTTTTGATCTGGTCGACTTTCGAGTAACCCATATCCAAAAGTATTTCTAAGAAGTTGTTCTGTGTCAGAAAGAACCACATCAAGATTTTTCTTTTCATTCCACAGATGCGCTACATAGCAGCGAAAATCTTCCCATTGCTCCTCTTGAAAAACAACTGCTAGCTCATTTAATTTACCAGCTTTTTCAAGCTCATCGAGCATCTTCACTAACCGAGAAGCCAATTCGCCAGTTGCACGAGAAACATATTCAATAATTTTTTTAGGCTCATTGCCTGCGGCAAGACCGACAACACCAACGCTGTCATGATTCATCCTACCTGCACGACCAGCAAGGTTCCAGAATTCACGTGGCGACATTTCATTGCCATAAGGATATTTATTAGAAGCCATAAACACCGAGGAAACTGGGAAGTTTATGCCCTGAGCAATAGTCGTTGTTGCACAAAGAACCCGCAATCTTCCCTTTTCTGCAAGCCACTCCATAAGAGCTCTAGCTTCATCAGAAAGCCCGGAATGGTGAACTCCCACGCCATGAGAAAGCATGTTAATCAGTTCAAAGTTTGAGCTTATCTCTGCTTTTAAGAAATTTTGAACTAACAGAATTTCATCCGGAATCGTATTAAATGGCTGCATGGTTTCACAAATTTTTCGAGCCATACCCCAAACATGGTCAGTATTAGTTGCTACGGCAATACTCGTGCCACGATCAGACATTATTTTAGACATTGCTGCCGCTTGATTAGTTGGACCTTTCTGATCACCATTGCTTTCTAATACGTGTGATTTTGGAATGTTTAGGGGTTTGACATCTCCGACACGATGCTCTCCTTCTAAGTGTATGGTCTTCGGTGTCGTTATTAATGTTTGAAAAATCAATGCCCATCCTGCACGAACTGAATCATCAGCTTCAGCCTTAAACATGCCCACAATTCTTTCATTGGGTTTCCAGGGTGTTGTTCCAAAGCTAATAGGTCGCCCAGCGTTTATATCGTGAGCCAGCCATCGTGCAAGAACCTCAGGCTTTTCGACAAACGGCATGAGTAATAGAAAATTAGCCGAAGTACACTCACCTTTAATTGTGGCCAGTAGTAGCTCTATTCTCAACCCACGAGTTTCATCTTCAATGTTATGAGCTTCATCCATAACCACCAGAGCCAAAGGTCGTGGAATCTTTTTGTTCCTGATAATAAGCTGTAACTTTTCAGGCGTAGCAACAAGTACATCAAAGGCATAAGCCCGTCCTGTCTGAGCGAGAAGGTCCTCTTCAAAAGCATCAATCTCAATGGCGCCTGTAAGCTGTTCAATCTTGATATCAATTGGTTCAAAGTCACGTCTAAGTCTTCGGGTTATCTGGGCTGTGAGTGCTTTGGTCGGTGCCACATAAGCCACCCAGCCTTTGCCGGTTTCATCTTGGTCAAACTGATTGAGTGCCTGTAAAATTCTAAACTCGGCAAGCAGTGTCTTGCCCCCTGAGGTAGGCATGTCTACAACAATTGCTGTCGCAGCCTGATCGAGAAGTCCTTGTTCCTGAATGGCCGCTCGTTGAGGGGGCAACAGCTCAAACATCGCTTGTTACTTAGTCACTTCCGTTACAAACTTGGTGACCCGAGAGTTGATTCTTCTCGCAACCCACCAAATGGAATCTGCGACCATCTGACGACCGGCGATGTGAAGCCAGCGGAGTAAAATTTCGAGTTGTGAATCCGCACTGGCGGCTGCAGCTTCAATGGCCGACTCAAAATGTTTATTGAGCAAAGAAGTCACACCTGCAGGCTCTCCCTGCAGCATATATTTGGCCTGAATTTCCGTTGCTTTTGCCCAGTGGTACAGGCTGATCAGGCGTAAAGCCATCGCACGGTTCTCTGCATTTGACGAATCGCTTAATACCTCCACCTCATACTGTTTCTGATCCTCGCGAAGTCCGGCAACAATCTCCCGGATTCTATCCAGATCATCCCAGCGTTTCTTCCTGAAAAGTCGTACCCAGCACTCAAAAAGCCGATTGAGTAATCGTCCATCCCAAGGCGCATTGGCTACAGAAGGAATCTTGAAATCATGATCGTTCTCGTTGTACCAGCGGCGCAGATCTGGCCATTTGTCTCCACAATAAGCCAATGAAGAAAGATGCAAAATATGGAAAATTCTTTGCTCGTCTGTAACAGGGATCTTAAAGAGTCTGCGGATTTGAAATGCCCGGTAAGCTCCAGATGCACATTGTTCTCTAAGATCATTATCACTGGAAGTCGGATTCAGAAAATCATTCAGCCCTTCGATAGCCGCCATCTCATACGCCATGGATACTTTATCCAGCAGTTCATAATCTGACTGGGAGAACGTATAGTTGAAATGAATCTGATCTCCGACAGCTTTCTCTACAAGAAGGCAATTGGCCAGTTCAGATGCTTTCTTGATCTGCTCCTCACCGATGGCCTGAATGGCCCAATGCTGATTAATTCTTTCCAGAGATGCCGTTGTTACATTCATACAACACTTCCATTTCTGCAGCTGACAACTTTGCTGCTAAGCTGACCAATGCTGCTTTGGGGTAAATAGAGCACCAGCAATTCAATCACCATGTCTGCATGTTGATCATTGGCGAGCTTGGTGACCCGGACACGAAGATCATCCTGATTGGGCTCCACATCACGCACTAGAAACCCGAAAACACGGACATTGGTATTGCTCTGGAGGTAATTTTTTGCGGCACTTTGGTAACGGGACTTCCATGCCGCAGTTGTTGCTCGATGACCAAGGTATCGTACCAAATCATCTTTTATTTTTATATCGTCCTTGAGGTCTTCAAGCTGCTGCTTCAAGCCTGTGCGGCCATACATCGCTCCGGGAGGATATTTGTTTTCGGCAGATGTCTTCACCTCGCCGAAGGCAAAAAAATCATCGGTGCCCTTGGATTGAAAACCAACCAAATCGGCTCCAGGCAGACTGGAACCGATTTTACGCTCGTCACGACCATCCGGCCAAGGGAAAAAACAGTTCTTTTGATGAACCAGATAAGACTCGGCCAGTGCTTCACCCACACGCCAATCTTCCGGTGGTTTTGTGCCCGACAAGATTCGTCCGACTGCCCCTTTTTCAAAATTAGTTTCAACAAGCCCGGCAAGCAGAGCTTCAATATCCGCCTTCCCGGAATCATCATACACAACTTCTGCAACAGGACCGGACAATGCTGTATCCAGTTCAGCGGCAGAATAAGAGAAGCCGCATCCGGTTACCGGGAAACTGCCCAATTCGTATTCGATTGTTCCAGTAGAAATATTCATACAGCAATCCTTACTTCACCGCTCATCAGTTTAGGCAGAAGTGTGTTACGAAGTTTTTCTAGGGTACGGATTTGATTGCAATTTTTTATAATTTTATCATTAATAGGTTTAGCTTTTTGTTCATATTCATGGATTTTGGATTTTGGCGGAATAGTAATATCCAATGCTTCAAAATCCGCTTTTCCAATAGAACCAAAAACTGTACCTTCATCGTTAAACTGCTTTATTTCTGTCATCAATGAACGCAACTTGAAATATGTATAAGTGTAGAAATTTTTGTTTGCTTTGTAACGAAAAGCAGCTACCCCACGGCCAATACAACATTTTACCAAGGCCATATTCTGTTCTCCAACTGGGGCACGAACACTTATTAATGTGTCCAGTGGTTCTGCAAAACGTGTCGGCTTTGTTGTATATACTCTTTCTTTAGGAAATCTGAAACCAAAATCACCATTACCTTGGAACATTGGAATTCCGATTTTATCTTCGTTATAAGAGGACCCCACAGGGGATTGCCCCATAGTGAAGTTAAACTCATCACCCAATTTCCCTTCCTCCCACCCCTCAGGTAATCCGTCTTTACATGGTTTCACACCTGCCTGCGCCGAGGCTTCGGCAGGCAGGAACCATTGCCTGAACAAAGCCTCAGCCATTGCTTCCAGGGTTTTGTTTTGTCTATGCAGGATGTCTATTTTGTCGTCGAGGCTTGAAAGCACAGATGCAATGGCATGTTGTTCTGGGAGAGGGGGAGGAGTAAATTAACTGATTTCAATGACGTTAAAGGTCTGCTTATTGAGGGTACACCAACCTGTGATTCATGTTGCAATAGTTCATGTTGGCCTATTTTAGATTTAAAAAAGTAAAAAAGAAACATATTGTCGAGTAACATAGCATTTGGTGTTACTTTCATTCCTGATTGTGAAACAATATATCTTGGATATTTTCCAGAAGGTATTAATCCTACTTGTCCGATGGTGCCTCGATGTGTAAAAACAAGATCACCTGGATAACAGTTGCTTGATTTTAATTCATCAGCCTTTTTTTCATTTAAAAAGACAAAATCTCCATCAACATATCTGAAATAATTAAGATTAGTTCCACGGATAACTGGAACACCCTCGCCTTTAAAGTTTTCTGCACTACGGGGTGTATAGAACTGACCTCCCTTTTTACCCTCGGCAAGGGCAAATTCTCCAAGAAAATATTCAAACACATGACCGAGCACATCAGCACTTCGGGCTTTTGCGTCACCAAGAGCGATATTTCCAATGAGGTCAATTAATCCGCCGAGGCTTGTCGGGTCTAAATTCCCACGGGCAAATACTTTTGGAAGCACATCTTTTAGAGATGGGTTATCCTTTTCAATTGCATCCATGGCATTATCGACCTCTTTTCCAATGGTAGGAAGTTTTGTCTTTGATTGCAGATAAGACCAGCGGGCAATCTCAGGAACAAAGAATACATTTTCAGCTTTGTATTCGTCTTTGTCTTCTGGGTCTGCACCAGCGTATTCACCTTTACAACTTTTTAGTTTGGCGTGAAGGTCTTCAAATGCATCTGAGATATATTTTAAAAAGATTAAACCAAGAACAACATGTTTGTATTCTGCAGCATCAATATTTTTTCTGAGCTTGTCAGTCGATTTCCAGAGCTGTTTTTCAATCGGTTCTATATTCTTGTTTTCTTTAGTCTTTGCCATGTTTTTCCTTTTTATCTGTTTATTAAGTTTTGGCCTTCTGATTATTTTTGAACCGCGCATCTCAATGGATATTTCTGCCACTAATGATAACGCTCATATGGCATGCGCAATTATGATGTATCCTAACTAAATAAAAAATAATTGAATTTTACCTGTTTTCAAGCAATTATACAAATTTTTGATAGAGTGAATTTGGCAAGCAAAGTTAAGGGGAAAAATTAAAGAAAAATTTGGCTCGATTCCGGGCGTAAATGGAACAAAAGTAAAACGGTTGGCAAATAAAGGATAAATACAAGGTCATTTTGCAAAACTTTAATTTTCTGAAATGCAGTGTTTGCAAGGGTTTATTTAATGGTGAGCCGTGCAGGATTCGAACCTGCGACCCGCTGATTAAGAGTCAGCTGCTCTACCAACTGAGCTAACGGCCCGCTTCGGGTAAATGAAACAGGCTTTTAAAATACTAAAAAAGCTGCTGCTGCGTCAAGTTTTCTCTCTTTTCTGTGTTACAATAATTTTTTACTTTCTTAAAGGGAGTGTATTTAAAAAATGATAGACACGCATTGCCATCTTGAGATGTCTCATTACAACAGGGACAGAGAAGAGGTTATCCAGAGAGCCCTGGAGGCCGGACTCGAGGCGATGATAACAATTGGCTCTGACTTCAAGGGCTGCAAGGGCGCTGTAAAGCTTGCCTCTGAATATGATTTTATCCATGCTGCTGTAGGAATACACCCGCATGATTCCAAGGACTTTACTGATGAGATGTTCAGCACTATCAAGGAGTGGAGCCGGCTTGACAAGGTGGTTGCTATTGGTGAGATAGGGCTTGATTATCACTATGACCATTCGCCAAGAGATGTCCAGAAAGATGTTTTTATGAAGCAGCTCTCTTTTGCTGTAGAGTCTGCCATGCCTGTGGTTATTCATACAAGAGAAGCTACTGAGGACACAATGGCAATACTCAGACAGAGCGGCATATCAAAAGGTGTAATGCACTGCTTTTCTGGTGATATTGATATGGCAAAAAAGATGATGGATATGGGGCTCTTCATCTCGTTCGCAGGACCAGTAACATTTTCTAAAGCAGCAACATTAAAAGAGGTTGCGAGATATGTACCTGATGAGTTTCTTCTTCTCGAGACTGATGCGCCTTTTCTTGCGCCAGAGCCACTGAGGGGCAAGAGAAATGAGCCGGCGTATATTGTAAATACTGCAAAAGTGGTTGCTGACCTTAGAGGCGTAACATATGAGGATATAAAAAGGATAACAACACTTAATGCAAAGAGGCTCTTTGGCATAGGAAGCCTGTTTGAGCATGAGATAGTATATAAAATAAGAGACAGTCTCTATCTTAATATAACTAACAGATGCACAAGCAGATGCACATTCTGCGCAAAGTTCAGCACTGATTATTATGTTAAGGGGCACCATCTGAAGTTAGAGTCCGAGCCTTCTGAGCAGGAGATGAGATCAGCCATAGGCGACCCTGCAAAGTATAAGGAGATAGTGTTTTGCGGGTATGGAGAGCCGCTTGTGAGGCTTGATCTTGTTAAATCTCTCTCAGCATGGATAAAGTCGCAGGGCGGCAGAGTGCGCATAAACACAAATGGACATGGCAACGCGATACACAAAAGAGACATCCTGCCGGATCTTAAAGGTCTTGTTGATTCTATCTCTATAAGTCTGAATGCTCAGGATGCTGAAACATACAACAGGATATGCAAGCCAGCTTTTAAGGATGCCTATAATGCTGTGATTGATTTCATAAAAGAGGCAAAGAAACATATCCCGGAAGTACAGGTGACAATTGTGACTGCTGAAGGTGTTGATATAAAAAAATGCGAAGAGATTGCAGCAGAGCTTGGAGTGAAGTTGAGAGTCAGGAAGCTTGATGAAGTCGGTTAGTCTTGATTCCGAGGATTAAACACTTCAAAAGGATTATTGATGCTGCATTGTCCCTGATCGCCTGTTTTGAGATTTTTCCACTGCATTACACCTGCTTTGAGCTCATTTTCACCTATTATAAACGCATATTCAGCATCAATACGATCAGCTTTTCTGAGCTGGCTCTTGAGCGAGGATGCAGCGTAATTCAGTTCTGTCCATATGCCTTTGCTGCGGAGCGATTCAGCAATCAGTCCAGCCTGCCTGTCAGCCTCTTCACCAAGAGCTGTGATAAAGACTTTTGGAGCAGGTGCAGCAGCATCTTCTGAATCCTTAAGCAGCGCAACCAACCTTTCCATTCCTATTGCAAACCCTATTGCAGGAGTATCAGGACCTCCGAACTCTTTAACAAGCCTGTCGTATCTTCCACCGCCGGCAACAGCCTTCTGAGCTCCAAGATGTTCGCTTGTCACCTCAAATGCAGTTCTTGTGTAGTAGTCTAATCCGCGCACAAGATTTGGATTGAGTGTGAATTTTATATTCATAAGATTCAGTCTTGATAAAAGACTGTCAAAGTGCGTCCTGCATTCATCGCATAGATGGTCTGTTACAGAAGGGGCTCCCTTTCTAAGTTCAATACAGCGCTCAACCTTGCAGTCGAGTATTCTTAATGGATTTGTGCTGAATCTTTTCTGGCAGTCAGGGCAGTAGTCATCGAGTCTGTTTTTGAAGAAGTCTGTAAGATTTGCTTTATATGCTGGTCTGCATGTTTCACATCCAATGGAGTTGAGCTCAAACCTGACTTCTTTAAGACCAAGTTCAGCAAACAGGTTGTTCAACATGATAATTATCTCGGCATCTATGGAAGGATGTGATGATCCGAATGCCTCAGCACCCATCTGGTAAAACTGCCGCTGTCTGCCTTTCTGCGGCCTCTCGTATCTGAACATCGGACCTGTATAGAAGAATTTTTGCGGAGACGGCAGGTTGTTCAGTCCATGTTCAACATAGCACCTCACTGCTGATGCAGTCCCCTCGGGTCTGAGAGTTATGCTTCTGCCGGCCTTGTCAGGAAATGTGTACATCTCTTTGCCGACTATGTCAGTTGATTCACCTATGCTCCTGACGAATATATCAGTTGATTCGATTATCGGGAGCCGTATTTCGCTGAATCCATATCTGTGGAAGACCGCTTTTGCGATGGTCTCTGCGCGCTGCCAGAGGAATATGTCAGGCGGCAGGATGTCCTCTACGCCTTTAAGGGCGCTATACTTCATCAGATTCTATGCCTTCCCTCTCTTTGTCAAACTCCATCATTCCGAGGTGGCTCTCTATAAGTCTCTTGAGCTCCTCTTTGAAGTGGCGTCTTATGCCTTTGAGGTCAACTATATCCTCATGTATTTTTACAACTTTTTCCTGCGCTTCTTTGATAAGATCATCAGATCTGAGTTCAGCCTCTTTGATAAGCAGCTCAGCCTCTTTGCGGGCGTTTGCCTTGTAATCCTCTACCATCTGCTGTGCTGTCATCAGGGTTTCTCTAAGGGTAAGCTCCATATTCTTGTATTCAGAGACCTGCTCATCAGATCTGCGCAGATTTTCCTTGAGCGAGGCATTTTCCCTGAGCAGCTCTTCAAGTTCTTCACGAAGGAGTTCAAGAAATGAATATACTTCATCTACATCAAATCCCCTGAAGCGCATAGGAAACTGCTTTTGTTGAATATCAAGGGGTGTTATTCTCATATGCCAAAGCCTCCTTTTATTTTATAGCCTGTCTCAATCAGTAAGCTTACAAGAAAGAACCTAAGAAAATAAATAAAAAGTATGAGTATGAGCGGAGATATATCTATTGGTCCGAGCCTGTATCCTATTATTCTGCGAATAGGTCTGAGCGCGGGGTCAGTTACCTGTTTTAAAAAGCGAACTATCGGATTATATGGATCAGGATTTACCCAGCTGATGAGTGCTGATATTATCACAACCCATAGATATATGTTCAGTGCTATGTCGAGCACTTTGCCTGTTGCTATTAGAAGGGTCCCCATATCTTCTCCTTAATCGATTTTTGTATGAATAGTATACATTAGTCAGCCTGGCTTGTGTGATGCTCAGGCGCCAAGTTCTTCTGCCCTTTTTTTGGCAGCAGCGAGTGAGTCTTCAACGATCTTTCCAAGATTATTGTCATTAAAGACAGCAAGCCCGCAAGCTGTAGTGCCCCCGGGTGATGTTACCATTGCGCGTATATTAGCGGGCTCATACCCAGCCTCTACCATTTTTGCAGTGCCTATCAGTGTCTGGGCAGCGAGTGTGAAGGCATCTTCTTTTGTGAGTCCTGCCTTGATGCCGGCAGCTGCCATGTGCTCAACAAAAAGAGCTATAAATGCGGGTCCGCTGCCAGATAACGCTGTAACAGCGTTCATCATGCTCTCGGACATGAATATGGTTTTACCAACTGCAGAAAAGATATTGTTGACCTTCTCGTATTCTGATTGAGAAAGTCCTTTTGCCATGGTTAGTACACTGATAGCCTCCTGAACTGTTGCAGGAGTATTCGGCATAACCCGTACAACCTTGTCTGTGTTTATCTTTGATTTGATGAATTCTATGGATATGCCTGCTGCCACTGATACTACTGTCTGCTCAGAGTTGATAGCAGGCGCGATCTCATTCAATACCTCAGACATGTTCTGGGGCTTTACAGCAAGGATTAATACAGAGCATTTTTCTGCAACTTCCTTGTTGGAGCTGGTTGTGGAGATGCCATAGGCCTTTTCGAGAAATGTTTTGCGCATATTCCTTGGCTCTGAAACGAGGATATCCTTTTGTCCCTTAACCACCATGCCTTTGATTATGGCTTCTGCCATGTTGCCTCCGCCTATAAACCCGATCATATCACTATCTCCTTTGACCAAATATTGCTGTTCCTATCCTGATGATTGTTGCACCCTCTTGTATTGCTGCCTCAAAGTCATGGGACATCCCCATAGACAGTTCAGGCAGACTGATACCTTCCTGGCACTCTATTGTATCCCGAATCAATCTGAGTTTACTGAAATATGGTCGGGCATCTTCAGGATCTTCAAAAAAAGGAGGTATTGTCATAAGTCCAAGCAGCCTGAGATTTGTGAGCCCGGTGATATGCTTCACAAGACCCCGGGTCTCCTGTTCAGAAATACCATGCTTAGTCTCTTCATCAGAGAGCTTCACCTGCACGAGAAGGTTCTGAATTTTTCCAATTTTATGCGCTTCTCTGTTGAGAATGTCTGCAAGTTCAGCAGAATCAACAGTATGTATTAGATCAAAGAGCTGGACAGCATATTTTGCCTTATTTTTCTGAAGATTGCCGATCAGATGCCACTGAATATTTCTATCAGGGAATATTGATTGAAGTATCATGGTCTTTTCTCTTGCTTCCTGCACCCTGTTTTCACCAAACATAAGCAGTCCCGCTTCAACAGCTTTCCTGACAGTCTCTGCTGGCAGAGTTTTTGTTACTGCAAGCAGTTTTATATCCTGTGGGTTTTTAGATATGAGTATGGCTGTGTCATTGATTTTCTGTTTTATTTCTGAAATATTGTTGTGTATCATCATAAGAAAATTATAGTAGTATCTATCAGCAATAAATTCAACCTGCATGTATAAATTATGCTGTAATGCCTCAACCTTCTTGTGATATTATTCAGTATGTTTAATCCGGGCCAGTTTAGGGATCTTTCGCTCACAACCCGCCTGGTTGTGATGATGATCTTTCTAAGTTTCACCATGATATCCATTCTTATGATTCTATATACTCAGGCAGAGAGGAGGCTTTCTGAAGAGCTCGAGAGACAGACGCGTGAACTCACAAAAGCGATACAGGTGGGAGTGCAGGAGGTTACAGCAACAGGCGAGACAGATGAGGCCCGACTCTCAAAATATCTCAGGGAGCAGAATGCAAAGGGGCTCAAGGAGATATCCATAATCAGCAATGCCGATGAAATTGTAGCGAGCACCAACCCTGAAAAGATAGGTCAGCCCATAACAAGAAAGAGAAAAGAGCTGATCATAAAGGCAGAGCTCGGAGAGCCTGTTGCTGATGAAGGCAAGGCGTATGATGTGATAGTACCGGTTGTAGCTGGAGACACCCAATATGGGTATATTCATCTGCGCGTAAACAAAGAAGATATTTCCTATGCAATGAAGCTTAATGCCATAAAAAGAATTGTCGCCACCCTTTTGGTTTTTAGTCTGGGCATTGGCATCGCGCTGGTACTTTCAAAAAAATATACAAAACCTATTAAATATCTTGTTGATGCGGCGAACAGGGTCGCAGCAGGAGACCTGAATCAAAAAATACCAATAACATCAAAAGATGAGATAGGCCAGCTTGCTGAAAGCTTTAATAAGATGGTTAACGGTCTGAGCGGAATGAGATCTCTTGAAGAGAGGCTGCGTGAGGCAGAGCATCTGTCCGGTATTGGCCAGCTGTCAAGAAGCATGGCGCATGAAATAAGAAATCCACTTAATTTTATAAATCTCAGCATAGATTATTTAAAGGAAAAATACAGACCCGGCAGCAATCAGGTTGAACAGTTTGACAATCTGATAGACGGGATAAAGCAGGAGATTCAGAGGCTCAATAAGCTTGTCAATGACTACCTTGACTACAGCCGGCCCCTCAAGCTGAATCTTTGCAGTGTTCATATCGTTCCGCTTCTGGATGATCTGATTTCACTGGTATGGGCAAAGGCAGATGCAGAGGGCATCCAGGTGATGAAACAGTTCAGGGCAGATCCGGTGCTGAGAATTGATGTGGATCTTTTCAAATCATGCGTCCTGAATATAATAGTCAATGCTGTTCATGCCATGGAAGGCAAGGAAGGTCCCAGACTTCTTGTTGTAGATACAGAGACTGATGCGGATACATTCGTGCTTTCAATCAAGGATACAGGTTCAGGAGTGAGGCTTGAGAATTTCGAAAAAGTATTTGAACCATTCTTTTCTACTAAAAAAAATGGACTTGGTCTGGGGCTGTCGATGACCAGAAGAGTTATTGAGGAGCATGGCGGAACAATAGAGTTAAGCAGCGTATATGGTGACAGCTCTGAATTCAAAATAATCCTGCCATTTGATCCTGAAAGGGTCGAGTCTGAATCCCGGGAGAATGAATGTCTGTCATAGTTGTTATTGATGATGAGCAGAGGCAGCGCAATATCCTCAAGACTATTCTGCAGGATACCGGCTATGAGGTGCATACTGCTGCTTCTGCAGAAGAAGGCCTGAAGCTCATAGAAGACATAGTGCCTGATGTAATTATTACAGACCTTAAAATGAGCGGAATGAGCGGAGTACAGATGCTGGATCATATGCCTCAAAGCTCTGTCAGTCCTGCTGTAATAATATCCACAGCTTTTGGCACAGTAACCTCAGCAGTGGAGGCGATGAAGAAGGGAGCCTTTGATTATCTGACCAAGCCGCTTGACAGGGATGTGATAATACTTACTGTTGCCAAGGCGGTTGAGCGCATGAATCTGCTCAAGGAGAATATCAGGCTCAAGGATGAGCTTTTTGGCAGGTTCAGCATAGAAGGCATTATTGGCAAATCAGACGGAATGAAGAATGCCCTGGAGGTTGTAAGGAAAGTTGCTGATACGCCTGTTACTGTGCTGGTTCAGGGAGAAAGCGGTACTGGCAAGGAGCTCGTTGCGCGGGCAATTCATTACAACAGCCAGCGCAGAAGCGCTCCGTTTATAGCAATAAACTGTGCTGCCATCCCTGACAATCTTATTGAGAGTGAACTTTTTGGCTATGAGCCTGGTGCTTTTACAGGTGCAGCTAACCGAAAGACAGGGCTTTTTGAAGCAGCAGCCTCAGGCACTCTTTTTCTTGATGAGATTGGAGATCTTCCCATGCTTACCCAGACCAAGATATTGCGTGTTCTGCAGGACAAAGAGATCAGAAGGATAGGCGGAAAAGAGAGTATTAAAATCAATGTAAGAATAGTGGCAGCAACAAATAAGGAGCTTGAAAAAGAGGTGGCTGATGCCAGATTCAGAGAAGACCTTTACTACAGGCTAAAGGTCGTAACAATTAATCTGCCTGCATTAAGAAATAGAAAAGAAGATATCCCTGAGCTGGTAAATTTCTTTTTAAGTAAATATAACAAGGAGTTTGGCAGAAGAGTAAGGGCAATCAACGACAGCGCGCTCAAGGCAATGGCAGATTACTACTGGCCTGGCAATATAAGACAGCTCGAATCTGTAATGGAGAGGGCAATCCTGATGGCTGATACTGATGAGATTACGCTTGCAGATATCAAGAGCGAATTGAGGCTCTCTTCTGAAAAGGCTTCTTTGTCAATGGATCTGCCTGATGAAGGGATAAATTTTGAGGAGCTTGAAAAAGAGCTGATCAAAAAAGCCATGCTAAAGTCTAACAATGTCGCAGCAAAAGCAGCCAGACTGTTAGGGATGAGCTACAAGACATTCTGGTATAGACTCGAAAAATTCGGCATGCATCCATCCTCAAAAGAGGATTTAATTCCTTAAAAAAGGATTCAAAGACGAACTCCCAAATAAAAAACCTCAGTTTATCAGTATGTTTTCTATTGGCATGGCTATTGCTTTATTGAATCTGGTCAAAATCGGGAAATGAAAACATCAACTGATAAAGGAGGTGAACCACCAATGAAGAAGATGCTCGCACTTATCGTTGTTGTACTCTTCGCTCTTTCAGTAACAGCTGCTTTTGCAGCTCCTGCTGACAAGGCTCCTGCAGCTCCTGCAGCAAAGGCTGAAGAAAAGAAGGTTGAGCCTGCAAAGGATGCAGTTGAGAAGAAGGCTGAAAAGGCTGAGAAGAAGGCAGCAAAAAAAGCCAAAAAAGCTGAGAAGAAGGCTGAGTCCGCAAAGGATGCAGCTGAGAAGCCGGCTGAAAAGAAATAACTTTTTCTTTTCCAAACAGGGCAGACGCCTATGGCGTCTGCCCTGTTTTATATGTAATAATAAAAGCCGGAGGGATCCATGAAAATTTTAATGGCAACTGTTCTATCTGTTCTTCTTTTTTTTATCCCCGCTGTCTTATCAGCAGAAAGAATTATCATAAAACATGCTATTGGTGAGGTGCTGGCAATAGATGTTGCCGCAAAATCCCTCACAATAAAGAAAAAGAGCATATCCGTTGAGTTTTTTATTGATGAAGCAACCATAGTCAGGACAGGAAAAGAGAAAAAAAATGTTTCTGATATAAAGATAAGGGACAGTGTGGTGGTCAAATATTTTGTGCGTGAAGGCACAAAGATCACTAAAACTATAGAGATAAAACAACCCAGGCAGATATCTCTTGCTGCAGTCAAACCTGATAAAAAGTGATAATCTCAAGCTTAGTTCATATTTATTTTCAGGTGATAATTCTTTGACCTTTAAACTTTTTGTAATATAGAATAAATATTTAATGTAACAGGATCTTGGTCTCCTGTATTTTCACTATAATCTGAACTAAAAGAAAAATAAATTTTGGAGGAATGAATAGCTATGATTAAAGCTGAACTGGCTGACAGAGTAAAAAATTTACCCCCGTATCTTTTTGCTTCAATAGATAAAATGAAGCAGGAGGCATTGGCAAAGGGGGTTGATGTTATAGACATAAGCATAGGCGACCCTGACATACCAACTCCAGGGCATATTGTTGAGTCAATGCAGAAGGCGGTTGAAAAGGCTGAACACCACAGATACCCCTCATATGAAGGAATGCTTGCATACAGAACTGCTGTTGCTGACTGGTATAGACAGAGGTTCTCTGTATCTCTTGATCCAAAGACCGAAGTGCTCTCACTTATAGGTTCAAAAGAAGGTATCGGACATATCCCGTTGGCATTCATAAATCCTGGTGATGTTGTGCTTCATTCATCTCCTGGATATCCTGTTTATCCTGTGGGCACGATGTTCGCAGGCGGAGAGCCCTACGCAATGCCGCTTATTGACAGTAATGACTTTCTGCCTGATTTTGATATCATACCTGACGGCATTCTGAACAGGGCGAAGCTGATGTTCATCAATTATCCCAATAATCCTACAGCAGCTACAGCTTCTGCTGATTTTTTCAAAAGAGCAATACAGGTGGCTGAGAAGTACAACATAATAATATGCCACGACGCAGCGTATTCCGAGATATATTTTGATGGAAAAAAGCCGATCAGCTTTTTAGAGGTAGAGGGAGCAAAGGATGTTGGCATAGAGATGCACTCGCTTTCCAAAACATACAATATGACAGGCTGGAGAATAGGATTTGCAGCAGGGCATAAGGATGTTATCTTTGGTCTTGGCAAGATCAAGACCAACCTCGACTCTGGCGTTTTTCAGGCTGTGCAGGAGGCATCCATTACAGCTATAAAAACAGATGACACTGTGCTTGCTCATATTCGCAGCATTTATCAGGAACGCAGAGATGTTATGTACAACGGACTGAAATCTCTCGGGCTGGATGTTAAAAAGCCTGAAGCAACATTCTATCTCTGGGCAAAAGTACCGGCAGGATATACATCTCAGAGTTTTGTTGCTCATCTGCTCGAAAAGGCCGGAGTACTGGGCACTCCTGGAGTGGGTTTTGGAGCGCCTGGAGAAGGATACATAAGATTTGCTCTTACTCAGCAGGCAGACCGCATGAAGGAAGCTGTTGAGAGGATACAAAAGGCGTTATAGTATTTTAAGTATTCATCAATGCATCAGGTCTGCATCTCGATAGGTTCTAATATTGGGGACAGGCATAATAATTGTGCTGAAGCCTTGCGGATTATGCAGGGAAAAGAGATGAATATTGTCAGAACATCTGGCATGCATGAGACAGAGCCATGGGGTTTTGAGGATCAGGCTGCTTTTATCAATATGGCTGCTGTTGTTGAGACAGATATGGATCCAGAAGATCTTCTTGATGAGCTGAAGATGATAGAAAGACTTATGGGCAGGACAGCCTCCTTTAAGTGGGGACCTCGTATTATAGATCTTGATATAATTTTCTATGATGATATTGTTATGGATCTGCCGGGGCTGAAGATTCCGCATTGCAGAGCTCATGAGCGCAGGTTTGTTCTGGAGCCGCTTTTTGAAATTGCCCCGGACAAAATACATCCGGTTTTAAATAAAAGCGTAAAAACATTGTTAGAGGAGCTTAATAATGATAAAAACGCTTAATATTAAAAGCAGAGCCAGAACAGAATTCATTGATATCACCGAAGAGGTACAACAGATAATAAAGGAATCAGGCGTTACTTCCGGCATATGCGTTATATATACACCGCATACAACTGCCGGTCTCACAATTAATGAAGGAGCTGATCCTTCAGTAAAACGGGACATAATAACAACGCTGAACAAGGTGGTTCCCTTTGAAGGGGATTATAAACATGCTGAGGGCAATTCAGCAGCACATATAAAATGTCTGTTGACGGGAGTGTCTCTTAATATAATTATTGAGGGCTGCAAATTGGATCTCGGCACCTGGCAATCAATATATTTCTGTGAATATGATGGTCCGAGGCACAGAAGGGTTATTGTGAAAACAGTTTAGGCTTTCAGTCTGTAATCCATGGGCACTTTGGCCATGATTTCTTCAATACTTGTGACACCTGATCTCACCTTGTTCCATGCGTCTTCAAAAAGAAATGTCACTCCCTCTTCTTTAGCTGCCTTGAGCATCTCCAGCTCGTCTGCTCCTTTTGATATAAGCTGCTTCATTTTATGTGTGAGCGGCAGGTATTCATATACAGCGAGTCTGCCTGAGTAGCCTGTATTGCCGCACTGTGAGCAGCCCTGGCCAAAGTAGCACTTTGTGAGCGGCGGCAGACCTTCGACGCTGTATAAAGACTCAGGCACTTCATACTTGACTTTGCAGTTGTTGCATATTCTTCTTACAAGCCTCTGCGCGAGTATTCCTGATACAGCTGATCCGAGCAGATATCCGGGGATCCCAAGATCAACAAGCCTTGTTACAGTGGCAATTGTGTTATTGGTATGAAGGGTTGAAAGAACCATGTGGCCTGTCAGGGATGCCTTAACCGCTATCTCCGCTGTTTCGAGATCTCTTATTTCTCCCACAAGCACAATATCAGGGTCCTGTCTGAGAACAGAACGCAGAACAGATGCAAAGGACAGCCCTATGGGATCATTAACAGATACCTGGGTTATTCCCTCGAGTTTGTATTCAACAGGATCTTCTATTGTTACAATGTTTCTTGATTCAGATCTCAAAAATGTCAGACATGCGTATAAGGTGGTTGTCTTGCCGCTCCCTGTTGGACCAGTAACTATGACCATGCCCTGGGGTTTTTTTATTGCATCAATCAGGCTGTTCTTCATTGCAGCCGGCATCAGCAGGTCATCCATTGGCACAAGGTTTGTGGTGGCATCCAGCAGCCTCATAACAATCTTCTCCCCATATATGGAAGGAAGAGTAGAGACTCTGAGATCAACTTCTTTGTTCTGGAAAAAGACCCTTGTGCTGCCGTCCTGGGGAAGCCTTCTGTTTGTAATATCAAGGTTGGATATAATCTTTATTCTCGATACAACAGAATCAAAGATGTTTTTATCATATTTATGTATATTCCTGAGTTCGCCATGTATTCTGAAACGCACCTGAATATATTTTTCGCGGGGCTCGATATGAATATCGCTTGCGCGAAGCTTGATAGCTTCAGCTATCAGCATAGCAACAAGTTTTACAATTGTGGGAGTCTTGCCTTTTGAATATAAAGACTCAATATTGGAGGCTTCTTCCTGAGGCCGCTCTTCAAGAAATTCAATATCCTTGTCTGCAATCAGATCAGCGTTAATCTCATCAAACGCTGACTTCTCTTCAGCGCCCTGATAATTTTTCTCTATTGCCTGAAGTATGGATCTTTTTGATGAAACAACAGGTGAAAGCTTGAGCTTTGTTCTGAAGGAAAACTCATCTATAGTCTTGTAATCCAGAGGATCTACCATTGCAATCGTGAGCGTGTTGTCTTTTAGTTCAATAGGAAACACAAGTCTCTCTTTTGCTAATGTTGGCGGCACAATTGCCCTTACAGCATCAGATATCTTATATGTTGTGCAGTCGACAAGAGGGATCATCAGCTTTTTGGACAGGGCATCAGCAATGTCGCTATCAGTAGAAAATCCAAGCTCAACAAGCAGTTCTCCAAGCCTCTTCTTTTTTGACTTCTGCACCTCAAGGGCCTGAGAGAGCTGTATTTCAGTTACAACTCCTGATTCAATTAATATTTCGCCGATCTTTAGTGCCATGATTTTTGATTATACATTAAAAGAGTCTAAAGTAGAAGCGAAAGCTTCAAAATCTTAAAAATATAAATATATGAATGAAATGATATAAACACAAAAAATTTTTTGGGCTAAAGTTTTCTAAATGCGGCTCGATAAAATACATGTTGACTTCAAAAATATTCTATTGTAAGATTAGGAGCGTATGAATATTACAGGTAGAAGCAAAAAAAGTCTCTACGGCAGTTTCATACTTTTATTCTGCTTAACATCTGCAGTTGTGTTAGGCGCATTTATTGTCACCGGCTACAACCTTTACAAGATCCAGCTTAGAAAAGAGGCTATATCTGTTGCTGACGAAGTTGTCGCATTCAGGCACTGGATTGCCAATACGGGTGTTGTATGGGTTGATAAACTACATCCGGACAATCCGGATTTTCTTTCATCAAGAGAGTTTAAGTCTGACAAGGGATCTAATAAATTCTATTCCAAGAACCCGGCGCTTGCAACAAGAGAGCTTGCAAAGATTTACGCAACCATTACAAAAGGCACTACATTTAGAGTTACCAGCGACGAGTTCAGAAACCCTGCTAATAAACCTGATACATTTGAATCAAAGGCTGTCAAGACATTTAAGGTGAAGAAGAATCTTGCCTATATTGAAGGCTTTGATGGCCCATATTATAGATACTCGCAATCCCTAAAGGTTACACAGGGATGTCTCAAATGTCATGGCGATCCTGAGGAAGCTCCCAAAGAAGTTATAGAAAAATATGGATATAGTGCATTTAACTATAAACTGGGTGACATCAGGGGAATTATTACAGTCAGCATACCGAGAATAAGCGTAGTAGGTGCTGTCAAGTCCTTTGATCCTATGGTTTATATTTCATTTGTTGGCATTATCCTGGTAATGGCGCTCAATCTGTTATGGTTCAGAAAGACAATTATGAAGCCCATAAACTCGATAGAAGGGGTTATCAAGAGTGTTCAGCAGGGTAATTATAATGAAAGAATGAGTGTTGCGCGAAATGATGAATTTGCAGATATAGCCAACACATTTAATGACACAATGGACAAAATATCGGGGTATCTCCAGACAGAAGATGAGAGAAACAGCACCCAGGGCAATATAATGCATTTCCTTGATATCGTCAGCAATGCTGCTGATGGTGATCTGAGAGACAAGGCTCCTGTTACAGCTGATGTGTTCGGCTCTATTGCTGATGCATTTAACCTGATGCTTGAAGGTCTGACGGATCTTATTGAAAAGGTCAGAAAGTCTGCAGAGGATGTTAATCTGGAGAGCGGCAGGATGTTGAGCGTTCTTAAAGATATGGAAGAGGGCTCCCAGGCTCAGGTGAATGAGGTTAAGAAGGCCACTATATCAGTTGATGATGCTGCCAACTCAGCTATAGGCATTACAGAGAAGGTTAAGACTGCAAAATCTGTTTCTGAAGAGGCGCTTGCTTCTGTTAACAGGGGCAGCAAGACAGTTCTTGAATCAATTGACGGCATGCAGCTTATAAGAGTAACAATCCAGGCCATTAACAAGCGCATGAAGTATCTCTCTGAGAGACTTATGGAAATTAATACAATCTCACAGCTCATTACAGAAATATCCAATAGAACAAATCTGCTTGCACTGAACGCTTCAATTGAAGCCTCAAGAGCTGGTGAACAGGGCAAGGGCTTTGTCATAATTGCTGATGAAATCAAGGGTCTTGCTGAAAGATCAGCAAAGTCAACAAAACAGATCAGTGAGATCATCAACGCTATCCAGGTTGAATCTGCTGAAGTAACAAAACACCTTGAGGAAGAGACATCATATGTTGAGACAGAGACCAAGATGGCTGCTGAGACTGGCACGGTGTTTAAGGATATTGAGGTGACAATAAACAGCATAGGAACGATTATTAATGAGATTAATAACTCTGCAGGAAGCCAGAAAGATATTACTGACAGGGTTGTTGCGTCAATGGAAGATGTGCAGAAGGTATCCAAACAAATGCTCAATTTGATACAGGAGTTTTCCAATATCTCCAACTCACTTACAGACACATCAAGCTCTCTGGTTGATTCTGTCTCGAAGTTTAAGCTGCCTGAATAGATAACAAACAGACTGTTCGTAAAGCCGTCATCGCAAGATGACGGCTTTTTAGTGTCTGCTGATTATCGGGTCATGACCTGTTTACCCGGCATAAAAGCTTTTATGTCCAATTTAAAAAGATCAGGCTGGAAGGGCTGGTAGTAAGAGATCAAAAACAGACTGAAATCGAGTGTAATAATTTTGAATATGCAAGAGATCAGGGAATATGAGTAAATAAGATGAGAGTTTGGGATCAGATTAAAGGCGTCAAGAAAATAAATAATTGTAAAATTCAGGCAGGCTTTTCATTGATGCTTTTACTAAATAGTCAGCTGGAAATGCTTTTTGAGAATATCAGACAGCGTATTTTCGTCAAAAGGTTTTACCAGGAAGTCTGATGCTCCGGCGCTTATGGCCTTTTCTTTATGCTTGTCAGCGCTTCTTGATGTTAGCACAATAATTGGCAGATGGCTGAGCCTCGGATTCTCCTTAATCTTGGCCATTAGTTCATATCCATGCATTAAGGGCATCTCCAGGTCAGTCATAATAAGGTTGATGGAATCATTTTCCTGAAGGATATTGAGCGCCTCCAGACCATTTGAGGCGGTTATA
Source organism: Dissulfurispiraceae bacterium (assembly GCA_034002665.1). Taxonomy (GTDB): domain Bacteria; phylum Nitrospirota; class Thermodesulfovibrionia; order Thermodesulfovibrionales; family Dissulfurispiraceae; genus JAFGXL01. The sequence continues at coordinate 183,895 of JAVFAA010000003.1, forward strand.
ACTGTGAAGTTGCGCTGCTCAAGGAATGAGCTGGCATATTTACGTATGCTGAGTGAGTCGTCAACAACAAGAATCACACCTGTATCCGGTTTTTCCATTACAATTGGCTGAAACTCCATTAATGCAGCCTGGCTCTCAAATACCTTGGCAGGATTCACTACAAACCTTACCGTGCCATCACCTGATATGGTTGCGCCGGAATAGATATAAAGACCGCTCAGGAATTCATTCATGGGTTTTATGATGGTTTCTTCCTGTGCAATTACCTTATCAACAATAATCGCCACTTTCTTGTCAGATATGTTGCAGACAACAGCAAATTTCATGGTTGTGTCGGTTGGAGATTTAGGGATTCCGAAAAGTTCTGAAAAGTATTTTGACTGTATAGTCTTTCCTCTATAGTTTATGGTAGAGGCTTCTGAACCAATTGCTTCAGAAGAAGGTTCTATCTGAATGATCTCCTCGATAACATTTGCAGTTATAAGGAACTCCATATTGGCTGACATGAACACCATTGCATTGGTAATGGCTAATGAGGATGGTATTCTGATCTTGAAAGTTGTGCCCTGATCAGAAGCATTTATTTCAATAGTGCCGCTCAGATCAGAAATCTTGGAACTGACTGCACTCATACCCATTCCCCTGCCTGATACCATGTCAGCAGAAGAGCTGGTCGAGAGGCCGGGAACAAATATAAGTGACAATTTTTCTTCATCTGACAATATGTCGTTTGGTCCAAGGAGATTTCTGGAGACAGCTTCTTTTACCAGTTTTTCGGTATCAATTCCCTTGCCGTCGTCAATGATCTCTATCAAAACAGCGTTTCCGTCCCTTCGGGCAGAAAGCGTGAGCGAGCCCTGCGCCGGCTTGCCTTTGATAAGTCTCTGATCAGTTGTCTCGATTCCATGTGCAACTGCATTTCGGATAATATGCATGAGAGGCTCAAAGAGTTTTTCAAAGATGATTTTGTCAATTTTTGTATCGCTGCCGAGAATTTTCAGATCAACATTTTTTCCTGCCTCGCCGGCCAGATCCTTGATTGGTCTGACAAATCGTTGAAAAAGTCTGCCAATCTCGAGCATACGCATTTCAGTTATGTCGTATCTAAGCATAGTCAGCATATTGCCGATCTGTTTAACTTCTATATCAAATGAATCAAAGAAATCAGTAAGCGAGGATAGCGCCTCATTAATATCATTTGTTATCTCCTGCAATTTTCTCGAGAACAGGTTGAGTTCATCATAGCGGTCAAACTCGAGTTCACCAAACTCAGAGAGAAGGGGATCAACATATTTGACATTGGCTGGGAGTGAATAAGCGTATTTATCTGCAAAGTTTGTTACTTCCTTGAGAAGTCTTCGCCCGGAAAAGAAGATTTCATCAGCAATGGTTTCAGTAGTTTTTGTCTTCTGGATGAGATAATTTTTCATGATTGTTATCTCACCAATAAGATTAAGCATCTCTTCAATTTTTCTTACATCATACTTTATGAAATTGCCTGTAAAGAATTCACTGTCTTCTTTTCGCTTGCCCCATCTTGATGCCTCGGCAGGTGCAGGTGCTGACTGAGCAGTGGGAAGTGCAGTTTCTGATGCTGAAACTGTATGCTCTGATTTTTGTTTTATCCCGGGTATGTTGGCCTGGGATTCCTGAGCCTTTTTTAGGAGTTCATCCGTCTTGGTGATTACTTTAGCCTCAATATCTGTATTCTCAGGCTTTCCTTCAGCAATGTTTTGTATCAGATCCTTGACATTATCGAGCAGATAGCTGAGCAGTTCAAGGACAGGCTGCGTTGGATAAAGTTTTTTGTCTTTAAGCTCTTCAAGCACATCTTCCATCTTGTGCGATATGTTTCTGATTGTATTAAATTTAACGATAGCAGCAGCGCCCTTCAGTGTGTGGGCTGCCCTGAACAGGTCTTCAACATGGGAAATATTCTGCTGGTCAGCAGCAAGCTGCTGAATGCCACCAGAAAGAGTGTTTACATAGTCTTCGGCTTCAGCAATAAAATACTCGATCAGTTCAGAACGATCAAGTTCTCCCATGCCACGGTCCTTTTACACGGTAGGTCTCGAAAAATTCATCAACATTGATAAGACCGTCAACAGGTATGTCCGGACTGAATGAAACTAGATAGGGTATTGTTTCCGATAGAAAACCGATATTTTCTTTGCCTGCATTCACAACTACGAGCTTGGCATTGGTGTAAAGAGGTTCGCCTGTAGGATGGATTTTTGACAGATCAATTGCGGGAATAACACGCCCTCCATGCAGAGGAACCGCGCCAAAGATATAATCAGGCGCCATGGGTATGGGAAATATGCGTGAAATCTCTATGATTTCACGAACTGTATCTACAGGGAGCAGAAACTCTTTTTCCCCAACCTTGAAGACATTATAGGTAACATCTTCGATATGGCTGCCGGCTTCTTCCTTTTCCTTGGTCATATTCATCTATTTAATGTATTTTTTTACTGCGAGCAGAAGTTCAAGAGGCTCGCATGGTTTTGTAAGGTATTCGTTGGCTCCCTGTTTTTGCCCCCAGGCAATATCGCTCTGCTGGTTTTTTGATGACATCATAATAATCGGAATGTCTTTGTACTTGTCGTTTTTCTTCAAATCCCTGCAGATCTGGTAGCCGCTTTTTTTAGGCATTATCACATCAAGTATTATAAGGTCAAAAGGTTCATTTGAAATAAGCTTTTCAGCCTCTTCTCCATCAGAAGCTGTAACCAGCTGATGACCTGTATCAGCAAGCACCGATTTTATGTATTGGATGTCGGTGGTGCTGTCATCCACTATTAATATTTTCCCCATTGTACTGCCTCCTTTAGACAATAACAAAATTTTAACGCAAATATTTTCTTTTAGCAACTCTTTTAACGCCTTCAAGTATAACCTGAGCGGGCTTGAGTCGTATAGGTATATCTTTAAGATCAGCAGGCAGCGCAGACTTCTGGAAGTAGAACTTGCCTGCATCGAGTTCCAGAATCGCACAGACAGCATCGTCAGTCTTGTCTCGTATGAGAGTCAGAAGATCATCTCTGGAAAGCACTCCTTCCTCAATAAAAGCCTTGTAAAGAGATATGGACTTTGCTCTTGCGGTTTCAGCAACTCTGCTGAATACCTCGCGTGATATGCCTATGCGTTTTTCTATGAAATCTCCAAAAAGCAGACCGCCCTGGTCAGTGCTTGCTGCCGCATAGACAATTTTCCCCTGATCAAAGTAGATCATATAGCTTGACTGAGCAGCATTAACAGTCATGCTGCCTGTAAGCTGGGTAGAATCAACAAGCTGGAATATATCAAAGATATTGAAGTTAGACAGCTCTCCTGACAGGATCGCATCAGCAGGAGCTGAAACAACTCCCGGCTGAACAGAAATTGTGGATATGCTGTTTTTAAGTATCATTGACAGCTCGTTTTGGAGCACTTTCTGAACGATCTGTTCAACAGTTTTTTCTGCTGGTGATGAATATGATTCAGTAGCTGCTGCAGGCTTCTGCTCATCAGCCGTATAGTGAGAACCCTGGATAAACGAGTTCAGTTCATCCATTGCTTTTTCAATCTCAACAGGCTTGATCTCAACAGTTTCATCCATATCAAGCGGCTTGATTTCCGGAAATTCATTTTCAATCTTCGCGAAATCTTCTGTAAGATCGTCCGGAAGTATATGGATATCGTCTGTTTCATTATAAGCCTCTTCCGGTCTGCTGGCCGGATCAGGTTCGCACATGTCAGAAGGATTCCATGTCTGTATTGTGTTGACCTTGTCTATGAGTTCAGAAGGTTCAAATGGTTTGATGAGATAGTCACAGACGCCGAATTTCTTTCTGAACTGCTCGCCTGCATCCTCTCCCTTGGCTGTAACAAGAATAATCGGTATGTTTTTAAGAGCCTCGTTGTCACGCATCATTTTGCAGAACTGGTATCCGTTCATTCTTGGCATGATAAAATCAACAAGTACAACATTGGGGATAACCTCTTCAGCAAGCTTGTACCCTTCCTCTCCATCCTCTGCTGTATAAACCTTATATCCCTCTTCGGAAAGTGTGGCCATCGCGAGTCTTCGGGCTATAGGGCTGTCGTCTATAACAACTACTTTGCCTTTTTTCATGGTATATCTCCTTTTATCCCGGCAAAGATATTATCGCGTAATCAGCCAACTCCAGGCTGCTGCCATGCATATGGCGCGCAGATAATACTGTTACGCAGCTACATGCGCTGTACTATTTTTCGTCGTTTTCAGCTAATACTTTAGTTGCTTATATAGAAATGACATATTTACGGCAAACATAACAAAAGTTAAACTATTAAACTTTATATTTTTGCGCAAATGGAGGGCGATACTGTGCAGGCAGTTCTTTGGCGAGGCTGTCTATCAGTATGTTGAAGTCATCAGACGGCATAGGCGCCCCCTTTTTGTATAAAAATCTTGAGTAGAGGCTGTCAAGAATAACTGCTCCTATCGGTCCAATGATATCAAGAAACTCTCTCTCCGCAGCGCTCACTTTTGATGTCTGTACAGCGTCAGCAGCAGCGGATGAGCTGCCGATGCTGTCAATCAGGTCTTTGTTAATGTCGAGGAAGTTTAGCAGGGTTTCTGTTATTGGAGCCCCAAGAGTCCCTGGCGCTTTAACTCCTTTAACAAAAAAATGCTCTGCTGGAGTAAGATCTGTAAGTCTGTTGAAGCATTCATTGTTTTTGCATGTACCCATGGACAGATGGATTATCTCACCATCAGCAAAATATATTTTCAGAAGATGGCTCTGTCCCACCACCTTAACAGAGAGGAGACCTGTTTCGCGGGTTCTGTAGTATTTCTTGATTATATCTGATATATTCATTTTCTCCTTTAATAAATAAAACAGAACAACAGTCTAAATGCCAGTATCAATCTTAGCATGCAATATGCCATTTTTCAACTGTTTATAGTTCAGTGCTGAAAAGTTGACACTTATAATTCGGATATTCTTCAATAAACTTTAGAATACAGTACAAAATAACAAACAGGAGATGATATGAGATCTGAAAAAGAGCTTTGTGTTGTATGTGCCTGGAGGGAAACATGCCAGAAGAAGTTTTCTTTGCCGGCAGGCAGAAGCTGTCCGGAATTTTCGAAGGATCTCAGTCTAAGGTCTGACGAATCCGAAGACTCAGCGGAGAATGTGTCAAAGCCAGAAAAAATTAATGAAAAATAGGTCCATTCAGCGCAAGTGCAGGGCTGCTGTTAAATGTTGAGTTGTTGATTTATAGAGGAACAAATATCTTCAGAGCTGAAGATGCCTGTTATATCTATCCATTTTATGCCTTCTTCTTTTCTGAACCAGGTATATTGACGCTTGGCATAGTTTCTGGACCGCTGCTTTATCAGATTCTGGGCCTCATCAAGACTTGCTTGACCAGTTAAGTGTTCAATAACTTCTTTGTAGCCGATAGCCTGCATGGATGAGAATGAACTCAGCGGTTCCGAGGGTCTGGCTGATTCAATAATGCTGTTCACATTTGAAACTTCATTAACCAGGCCATTGGATATCATTTTATCAACTCTTGCATCAATGATTTTATACAACTCCTGCCTCTGTCTTGTCAGCCCTATTTTGATGAACTCAAATGGCAGTGGCACTGTTTCAGCTGCTCTCAAATCAGATGCAGGGCAGCTGCTCTTTATGCAGATTTCGAGTGCGCGCACTATTTTTTTTGTGTCAGCAGGTTCAATAGCTGCTGCTGTATTTTTGTCGAGCTTCATCAACTCTTCATATAGTGCACCTGGCAGGCTGTGCTCTTTTTGCATAAGCTCTTCCCTCAGGTCCCAATCAGCAGCAGGTCCTCTGAAAAGGCCGCGTGTCATTGCTTTCAGATACAGTCCTGTGCCGCCGGTGATTACCGGTAACTGTGTGTTTATATGAATCGCATTAATAACCGGCACAACATCTTCAATGTATCTGCCTGTGCTGTATGATACCCAGGGCTCAACAATGTCTATCATATGGTGTTTGACAATCGCCATCTGGTCTGCTGAGGGTTTTGCTGTCCCAATATTCATATGCTTGTATATCTGCATCGAGTCAGAACTGATAATCTCTGTGGACAAGGTCTGGGCAAGCAGTATGGATGCCTCTGTTTTGCCCACGCCGGTAGGTCCTATGATGGCAATGATTTTTTTCATGGAGATTTAGCTAACCTCTGGTATATAATAAAAATTTTATTATACCAGCAACTATATAAAGTCGTGGAGGCTGAAATGCAACTTAAGGGCAAAATATGGAAATTTGGCAATGACATAGATACGGATGCGATAATTCCTGCGAGATATCTGAATACATCCGATCCGGCTGAGTTGGCAAAGCATGTGATGGAGGATGCTGACAGGGACTTCCCGTCCAAGGTAAAGCCGACAGACATCATTGTGGCTGGCAAAAACTTTGGCTGCGGATCATCAAGAGAGCATGCGCCAATAGCAATAAAAGCAGCAGGCATTCAGGCTGTCATAGCAAAGAGCTATGCAAGGATTTTTTACAGAAACTCATTCAACATCGGCCTGCCTATATTCGAGTCTGATGAGGCTGCAGAGAAGATACAGCAAGGAGATGCTGTAGAGATAGACGCTGACAGTGGGGTAATAAAGAATATCACACGCAATGAGCAGTACCAGGCAAACCAGATACCGTCTTTTATGCAGGAGCTGATTTCCGAGGGCGGTCTTATAGAGTGGACAAAGAAAAAACTACAAGGAGCAAGATCATGAGCAAAGCATATAATATAGCTTTAATCCCTGGAGACGGCACAGGCCCGGAGGTTGTTGCAGAAGGCAAAAAGAGCCTTGATGCGGCAGCTTCAAAGTTTGGATTCAAACTAAATTATACTTCATTCGATTTTGGCGGAGAGCGCTATCTAAAAACAGGGGAGACACTGCCGGACAGCGCTGTTCAAGAATTAAGAAAATTCGACTCAATATATCTTGGTGCCATAGGCCATCCTGATGTCAAACCCGGCATCCTCGAGGCAGGCATACTTCTGAAAGCCCGTTTTGAGCTGGATCAATATATAAATCTTAGGCCTGTAAAACTTTATCCGAATGTTGAGACACCGTTAAAGGACAAAGGACCTGAGCATATAGATTTTATTGTTGTCCGCGAAAACACAGGCGGTATTTATACAGGTATAGGCGGAGCAACCCGTATGGGCACGCAGGAGGAGATAGCTACTCAGCTCATGATTTATGACAGAAGGACTGTTGACCGCTGTCTGAGATATGCTTTTGAACTGAAGAGGAAGCGTAATGCTCTCAACCCTAAATATGCTGAAAAACCGATCACTCTTATTCACAAGATAAATGTGCTCACAAATTGCGGAGATCTCTGGTTCCGTGCTTTTGAAGAGATGGGAGCAAAAGAGTATCCTGAACTGAAGCGCGACTACAATCATGTTGATGCGGCAAATATGTGGTTTGTGAAGAATCCAGAGTGGTTTGATGTTGCTGTGACAGAAAATCTGTTTGGCGATATAATTACTGACCTCGGAGCAATGATACAGGGTGGGCTCGGAGTAGCAGCAGGCGGCAATATCAATCCTGAAGGCGTATCCATGTTTGAGCCTATGGGCGGGAGTGCTCCAAAATATAAGGGGCAGAATGTTATCAATCCAATGGCTGCTATCGGAGCAGGAATGATGATGCTCGATACACTTGGTGAGACAAATGCAGCACAGGCAATAGAGGCAGCCATGATAGAGGTTATGAAGAAGATGAAGAGCCAGGCAGCCGGCAGGATGGGCTTCACAACAACCCAGATAGGCGATATGGTTGCTGATCTGGTGTAAATACAAAAATTAAAGATCAGGAAGATCAGGAGAGGCAGGTATGCGAGCAGGATTTATTGGCTGGAGAGGTATGGTTGGTTCGGTTCTTATGGGCCGCATGATTGAAGAGGGGGATTTTGATTTTGTAGAGCCGGTATTTTTTACAACCTCCAATGTAGGTGGCAAGCCTCCGGCTGTAGGCAAAGATGCTCCTGCTCTCAAAGACGCAAAAAATATAGAAGAGCTCAAGGCAATGGATGTGATCATCTCATGCCAGGGCGGTGACTACACAACAGAAGTCTATCCAAAGCTTCGTACAGCTGGCTGGAAAGGATTCTGGATAGATGCAGCATCAACTCTCAGGATGGATAAGGATTCAATAATAATACTCGATCCTGTAAACATGAATGTTATAAAGAACGGACTTGCACAGGGCATAAAAAACTTTATCGGCGGCAACTGCACTGTGTCACTTATGCTTATGGCGCTTGGCGGCCTTTATGAAAAGAATCTTATAGAATGGATGAGCGCCATGACATACCAGGCAGCATCAGGTGCAGGCGCAAACAATATGCGTGAATTGCTTAGACAAATGGGCTCTGCCTTTGGTGTTGTCAGTGATCTGCTCGCGGATCCGTCGAGCGCTATTCTTGACATAGACAAAAAAGTGGCGGGGCATATATGTTCTGGTGAATATCCGACGGACTATTTCGGCGCTCCTCTTGCATGTTCTCTCATACCATGGATAGACAAACAGCTCGAGAACGGCCAGAGCAGGGAAGAGTGGAAGGGCCAGGCAGAGACGAACAAGATACTCGCTCGTGAAGGCAATCCGGTGCCAGTTGACGGCATATGCGTGCGTGTTGGAGCAATGCGCTGCCACAGCCAGGCATTTACAATAAAACTTAAGAATGATATTCCGCTCCAGGATATAAATGATATGATCGCCAACCACAATCAATGGGTTAAGGTCATACCTAATCAGCGTGAGGTTACAATGCGCGAACTTACTCCAGCTGCTGTAACAGGCAAACTTACTGTACCGGTAGGCCGCCTCAGAAAGATGAATATGGGGTCTGAGTATCTTGCTGCATTCACATGCGGTGATCAGCTCTTATGGGGTGCTGCTGAACCTTTAAGAAGAATGCTCAGGATATTGTTGGAGAAATAAACGATTGCTTAAGATCAAAGACAAATATGTTGTGGCTGTTGCCGGCGCATCAGGTGCAGTCGGCAATGAGATAGTTAACATACTTGAAGAGCGCGAGTTCCCGGTTGACAGACTCAGACTCCTTGCGACTGATAAATCAGTTGGCGAAGATATGGATTTTGAGGGCAGCGACATGCCTGTTGAGCCGCTCCAGAAGGGCTGCTTCAAGGATGTTGATATGGTGTTTTTCGCCGCAGGTCCTGAAATCACAAAGGCATGGATAGCTGAAGCTGCAAGCTCAGGCTGTATTGTTATAGACTGTACCAGCTTTTCAAGGATGAGCAGTGAAGTTCCCCTTGTTGTGCCTGAAATCAATTCATACGATCTGTCGTGGCATAAAGGAGTGATAGCCAATCCGTCCAGCGCTGCTGTACAACTGGCATCAGTACTCAAGCCGCTTAATGACACTGCAGTAGTCAAGCGTGTTGTTATGACAATGCTTCAGGCGGTTTCAGCAACAAGCAAGAGCGCGATGGATGAGCTTTTTACACAGACATCAGACCTGCTCAGCTTTAAGGATGTTAAGAACAAGGTTTATCCGCACCAGATAGCCTTTAATCTGCTCCCGCATGTTGGGCAGTTTGTTGATAATGACTACACAAAAGAGGAACTACGGCCGCTTGATGAAACAAAAAAGATGCTCAGGAGCAGGTCCTTGACAGGTACTGTTACTGCTGTGCGCGTGCCTGTGTTTCGCGGACTTTCAGAATGTGTTAATATCGAAACAGAGAAGAAATTGACAGCAGCTGAAGTGAAGGAGCTGCTCTCTGCCGCATCAGGGATTACTGTTTTTGACGCGCCACAAAAGAATATATACCCGTTTCCTCTGGAGGCATCCGGAAGGGATGATATTTTCGTAGGCAGGATCAGGGAAGATGAATCCATTGCCTGCGGCATAAATTTATGGACTGTTGCTGACAATCTTCGCAAGGGATCAGCTCTTAATGCTGTGCAGATTGCGGAAGAATTGATAAAAAAACAATAACCCTGGAGGTGAGCCAATGGCTAACGAAAGAGACTATTTTTTTACTTCAGAATCTGTAACTGAAGGACATCCTGACAAGATAGCTGATCAGATATCTGATGCTGTCCTGGATGCAATTCTGTCCAAAGATCCGATGGGCAGGGTGGCCTGCGAGACAATGCTCACAACAGGGCTTGCTTTTGTTGCCGGTGAGATATCAACATCATGCTATGTGGAGATACCGAGCATCGTCAGAGAGACGATAAAGGATATCGGCTACACAAGGGCAAAATATGGTTTTGATTATGAGACATGCGCTGTCATCACCTCAATACATGAGCAGTCAACAGACATAGCCATGGGTGTTGATCCGGGAGGAGCAGGAGATCAGGGGCTTATGTTCGGCTATGCCTGCGATGAGACACCCGAACTTATGCCAATGCCTGTAATGCTGGCGCACAAACTCGCAATGAGGCTCACTGAGGTCAGAAAGCAGGATGTTCTTGGCGCCCTCAGACCTGATGGGAAGACACAGGTGACAATAGAGTACAAAAATGACAAGCCGTATAGAGTAAATACTGTGGTCGTTTCTTCACAGCACACACCTGATATAACTCTAAAAGATCTTCGTGAAGATATAATTGAGAAAGTTATAAAGCCTATTGTTCCAAAAGAACTCCTGGATGAAGAGAATGTGATTTATCATATCAACCCGACTGGCAGATTTGTTATCGGCGGACCGATGGGCGACACAGGCCTTACAGGCAGAAAGATTATTGTTGATACATATGGCGGAGTCGGCAGCCACGGCGGCGGATGTTTCTCAGGCAAAGACCCCTCAAAGGTTGACCGCTCAGCATCATACATGGCCCGCTATATTGCAAAGAATATTGTTGCAGCAGGCATTGCGTCAAAATGCGAAATACAGCTCGCCTATGCCATAGGCATACCAGAGCCAGTATCAGTATTTGTTGACACTTTCGGCTCAGGCAAGATTCCTGATTCAGATATATCAAAGCTTGTATCAAAGAACTTTGATATGACGCCAAAAGGCATAATCACAAAGCTGAACCTCAGGAGGCCTATCTACAGGGCAACTGCTGCATATGGACACTTTGGCAGGATCGGAGATGGCTTTACATGGGAAAACACTGATATGGCAGAGACGCTTAAAAAGGCTGCCGGCTGTTAGTAATATGAAACTCAAACTGGAGGATGAATGGTAAAGCATGATGTTAAAGATATAAAACTTGCACAGAAAGGCAGGCTGCGTATTGAGTGGGCAGCACAGGAGATGCCTGTGCTCAAGAGCATTGCTGAAAGATTCGCAAAAGAGAAACCACTGAAAGGCATCCGCGTTGTCGCATGTCTGCATGTAACAACAGAGACAGCAATGCTGATGGAGACATTGAAGGCAGGCGGAGCGCAGATATCATTATGCGCATCCAACCCTCTCAGCACGCAGGATGATGTTGCTGCATCACTTGTCAAAAATTCCGGAATATCTGTATTTGCGATTAAAGGCGAAGACACAAAGACATACTATAAACACATCAAGAGTGCGCTATCAATAAAACCCCAGATCACAATGGATGATGGCGCAGATGTTGTTTCAATTCTTCACAAAGAAGAAAAAGCCCTGCTCAAAGGCGTTATCGGTGGCACTGAAGAGACAACAACAGGAGTGATCAGGCTCAAGGCAATGGCTGCTGACGGAGCGCTTCAGTATCCAATAATCGCGGTTAATGATGCTTTCACAAAACATCTCTTTGACAACCGGTACGGCACAGGCCAGAGCACAATGGACGGCATCATAAGGGCGACCAACAGACTTATAGCCGGTTCAGTTGTGGTTGTAGCAGGCTATGGCTGGTGCGGCAGAGGTGTTGCGATGAGGGCAAAGGGTCATGGCGCCCGCGTCATAATTACAGAGATTGATCCATTGAAAGCTCTTGAGGCTATAATGGACGGCTACGAAGTGATGCCGATGGCCCAGGCTGCAAAGATAGGAGATATCTTTGTGACAGCAACAGGCGATATAGATGTGATCGCAAAACAGCACTTCAGCGTTATGAAGGATGGCGCGATAGTATCCAACACAGGCCACTTTAATGTTGAGATAGATATCGAGAGCCTTAAAAAGATGTCAAAAAAGACCAGGACAATGCGCGACTTTGTTGAAGAATACACCCTCAAGGATAATAGAAGGATATACCTGCTTGGTGAAGGCAGGCTAATAAATCTTGCAGCAGCAGAAGGCCATCCATCAGCTGTTATGGACATGAGCTTTGCGAACCAGGCGCTCTGTGCAGAATATATGGTCAAAAATGCAAAAAAACTTCAAAAGACAGTTTACAGTGTGCCTGAAAAGATTGACAAAGACATATCGAGACTAAAACTCAAGGCAATGGGCATAAAGATAGACACTCTTACTCCTGAGCAGAAAAAGTATCTTGCGAGCTGGGAGATGGGCACATAGAGGAGAAGATTCAGCTCTGATCTTTACAATAGAGGGGAGGCAGCTGCCTCCCCTCTATTTTTTTGTTTCAAATCAGACCATGTTTGATTATAATAATCCCAAAAAATACCTGGGGAGGTATTCGTGAAGCGTTTATCCATACTCTATACAGCTGTTTTAATGTTTGTTATTCTGCTGTTTGCCGCACCAGTCAGTTTTGCCACTGAAAGTGGTGGGGGAGCGTATCCATTAGGAGCAGAAGATTTCATGTCAGGTGCTGTGCCGCCTCCGGGCACATACTTCATCAATTATTTTCTCTACTACCACGGCACAAAATTCAGGGATGGCGATGGCAACCGCATAATTCCTGACTTTGACCTTAAAGGAACAGCCAATGTATTCAGGCTGATACATATAACAAAACACCAGATACTTGGTGCAAACTGGGGCATGCATGTTTTTTTGCCGTTCAAGAATGTGAATGTTACGATGAACGGCAGGCATGAGAGCAAAGCAGGGCTTGGCGATATAATTGTTGACCCGATACTGCTTTCATGGCACTCAAAAAACTGGCACTTTGCTGCAGGACTGGATATCTATCTTCCCACAGGCGATTATGATAAAAACAGCATGGCAAATCCAGGCAGAAACTACTGGACATTTGAGCCGATAATAGGCGCTACATACACAAGCGACAATGGTTGGGATGTCTCGGCAAAGCTGATGTATGATTTCAACACCAAAAATACAGCAACAGACTATCTGTCAGGTCAGGAGTTTCACTTTGACTACACAATAGGCAAAAAGATGGGCGCATGGAGCCTCGGGCTCGGCGGCTACTACTACAGGCAGGTTACTGATGACAGGCAGTATGGTGTTAAAGTTGGAACTGACGGCAACAAGGGGCAGGTGTTTGCATTCGGACCGCAGGTTAAATATGATTATAAAAACATGAGCTTCATACTCAAGTACCAGACAGAGACTCTTGTTGAGAACAAGCCGGATGGCAGCACATTCTGGTTCAAATTTGTCTGCGCGCTTTAAGTTTAAACATATAAAAAGATTCTGAGCGCCAAATTTATTCAGGAGTCTTTTATGAAGATATATGACATTATTGCTGATAGATATGATTCAATATTTCCGGTTGAGGCTACAAAAATCGATTTCATCGCCTCGCAGGTGATTAAGGAAGATGCAAATATTCTGGATATCGGATGCGCTACAGGTGAGCTGGCATACAGGTTGAGCACTAAGTTCAATAATGCCAGGATTTTGGGGATTGATTTGAACAGCAGGATGATAAGCATCGCAAACAGGAACTACAAGACAAAAAACAATCTGCATTTTGAAGTCAGGGACATGACAGAGTATCAGGTTGATGAAAAGGTTGATCTTGCCTTGTGCATTGGCAACACGCTTCCGCACTTAAAGGATAAAGGCGAATTAATACAATTTTTAGGATCAATATATTCAGGGCTAAATGTAAGTGGCAGGCTGATTTTGCAGTTTTTAAATTATGACAAAATTGTAAAAGAAGGACAGATATCATTTGAAAAAATAGAGACAGAAGATACAATATTTCTTAGAGAATATCGTGACATTACTAAGGAAAGGATTAAGTTTAATATAAAGCTTATAGAGAAAGAGACATTAAAAGAGCATCAGGATTCAGTTGAGTTAACACCGATTTATGAACAAGAAGTCGAAAACATACTTAAAAATATCGGATACATGGTTGCTGAGAAATACGGAAGCTGGAAAAAACAAAAAAGTGACTACACAAATTTTTATAAAGTAATAGTAGCTAAGAAAAATTAATAATCGTTTTTGACAACCATGTTTTAATTCAATACAAAATGTTATCATTGATGACAGAGGTTATACAAATTAATCCTGCAGCTAAATGCCGCATTATTAGAAAATGTAATGCTATTGTTTATCATTCTGTAGCATATAATTTTTAAATCATATAAATTTATTTTTAAAAAAAGTCAAACTATTCCCATACATATATGTTGTTAAACGATATTTCAGATTTGTAACAGTGGTATATAGTTTATCAATATTCTAAAAATTCAAACTATCTATGAAAAATATTTGTAGTCAGAAACGAAAAAAATCATTTAGTACTTTTTGGACCAAGAAAGGTATTAAGCCCAGGGTTAATCTGGATGAGGAACCTTTTCGGTCTGAACTTCTTAGCATAGAGCAGCTGAAGCATTTTGCACGAGACCTTGCGCTTGAACATAAAACGGAATTTGGCTCTGGATATAACCGATTGCTTCCCAGACTACATGACAATACCCGAGTTTTGAGAGAAGTTCATGAGCTGCTTGCTATGGCTGATATTGCAGGGCAGCGCATGCTGGCACCAGAAGAATGGTTTTTAGATAATTCATATCTTATTGAACAACAGATTGAGCTGGCACGCATTCACCTGCCTAAAAGGTATAGCCACCTTTTGCCCAGATTATGTCAGGGACCTCATAAGGGAATGCCCCGTGTATATGGTATTGCTGCTGAGCTGATCGCACATCAAGATGGTTTGCTGGATAAAAGTGCTATAAGTGCTTTTGTTAATGCTTATCAAACAGTAAAGGGCTTGAAACTCGGAGAACTTTGGGCTGTTCCCATTTCATTACGGCTGGGCATTATTGAAAACTTGCGCCGCATATCGGGTCGTATAGCCTGGCGCCGTAGTGAGTTGGATAAAGGTATTGCCTGGGCAAATCGTATACTGGATGTATCAGAGAAAGACCCTGGACGTTTGATACACCTTTTAGCAAAATTTGTTGATACTCAACCAACGCTCAGCGCTCCATTTCTTTCTGAATTTGTTCGGCGTCTTCAGGGACAAGGATCAGCAGTTTCAATAATACTTAACTGGGTTGAACAGGCTCTATCTGATGAAGGTACAACAATAGCCCAAAGTTTGCAGAAAGACAGTTACGATCAGGCAGCAGAACATCTTTCCATTACAAACAGTATAAGCAGTCTTCGTTTTATTGGGAGTATGGATTGGAAGAGCTTTGTTGAAGACCACAGTCTTGTTGAACAGATTCTGCGGCGGGATCCAGCAGGAGCCTATGCCTTGCAAGACTTTGCGACACGAGATAACTATCGTCATATAGTAGAAAAACTTTCCAAGAGTTCTGGACTGACAGAAACAGAGGTAGCACAGAAGGCACTTGAACAGGCAGCCATGGCTCTTAATGAGTCGGACTCCGAAAGAGATCAACATATTGGAGCTTATTTTATTGGTCGTCGAAAGTATGCATTCAGAAAATATCTTAAATGCTCGTGGTTGTCAACCAGTTTGTTTGGAACTATTTTCAGGCGTTTTAAACTCTTTTTTTATTTGAGTTTAATATTTTTCTTAACCTCGATATTCGCATTAGTACCTCTTGTCCTGCCAGGTTCAGATCAGGTTGGTTGGTCTTTGTATCTGCTGATAATGGTCTCGCTGGTACCGGCCTTAAGCCTTGCAATTTCATTGGTTAATTTTTTAGTAACCGCTTATATTCCTCCCAATCCTCTCCCGCGACTCGACTTCTCTGAAGGGATACCGGATGAGTTTCGCACTATGGTAGTTGTTCCAACATTATTAAAAGACAATGACTCAATTGATTCTTTGCTGGAGGGATTGGAAATCCGCTATCTCGGAAATCGTGATTTGAATCTTCACTTTGCTCTTTTGACTGACTTTGCAGATGCTGATACTGAAACAACGCCAAATGATAGTAAGCTTTTGGAAAAAGTCATTAAAGGAATAGATTTGCTCAATGCCCGCTACCCCAGGGATAGCGAAACAACCACCTTCTTTTTATTTCATCGTAATAGAATCTGGAATTCTTATGAAAAATGCTGGATGGCTTATGAACGAAAACGGGGAAAGCTCGAGCAATTTAACGCCCTTTTAAGAGGAGAAAATCCTGAAGCATTTTCCATTAAAACAGGTGATTTAACCCGTTTGAAAAGCATTCAATATGTAATAACACTGGATTCAGATACTGATCTTCCAAGAGGTGCAGCGCATGGACTTGTTGGTGCTATGGCACATCCGCTCAATAAACCTCATTTTGATTCTGACAAGGGCAGGGTAACAGAAGGATACGCGATCCTGCAGCCAAGAGTTTCAATCCGTCTGAGCGCTGCAAGGCATAGTCTTTTCAGCAAGTTATTAAATGAAGGGACAGGGTTAGATCCATACTCACGTGAAGTTTCAGATGTGTATCAGGATCTTTTTGGAGAGGGCTCTTTTATTGGCAAAGGCATATATGATGTTGATGTTTTTCGGAAAGCCCTTGATGGCAGATTTCCTGAAAATATTATTTTAAGTCATGATTTAATAGAGAGCGCATATGCTCGCTCCGGTCTTCTTGGCTGTGTTGAGCTTTATGAAAATGCACCATCCTCATATTTGGAGGAGATCGGCCGCCAACATCGCTGGATGCGGGGAGATTGGCAGATCATTCCATGGTTGAGGCAGCGTCCACCATCAGCAATCAAGAAAAATTCTTTTCGCAAGCCAGTATCATTTTTAATGAAGTGGAAAATAGCTGATAATTTCCGGCGCGCTATTTTTTCACCATTTCTTTTTGGTCTCATTGTGATAGGTTGGACGATTAGCCAGGTTTCTCCATATTACTGGACATTTTTTGCTCTTGCAGTATTGGGGATAAGCGGTGTTACCCGCTCTTTATCATTGTTGTTGCGTAAACCTAAAGAGCGTAGTCTTGGCTTGCATATAGGTGCTCGGGGAAAAACACTAATAAGACATATTGGCCAGGCCTTATTCGATTTCAGTGTATTGCCGTATGAGGCATGGATGGCATTAAATGCTTTTGTTCGCTCTGCTTTGCGAGGTGTTTTCACTCGTAGGGGATTGCTTGTGTGGCACCTTCCTCTTTATAAAAGGTTAAGTAAACGTAAAAAAGTGTCAGCGTTCTATTTGGAAATGTGGCCAGCTTCTTTCTGTGCTGTTTTGTCAATATCCTTAATGTATCATATGAAGCCAACTGCCTGGCAGGCTGTTGTCCCGTTTGCATTGCTTTGGCTTGCTTCACCTCTTGTTTCATGGATTATAAGTAAGCCAATCCAGAAAAAATCTTACAAGCTGTCCGATTTACAACTGAAACGGTTGCGACAACTGGCTTGTCGCACATGGCGTTATTTTGACACATTTATAAATGAGAGGGACAATTACTTGCCACCGGACAATTTCCAGGAAGTTCCAAAGCCTATGATTGCGTCCCGTACATCACCAACTAATATTGGTTTTGCACTGACCTCCTATCTGACAGCTTGGGATTTTGGTTATATCTCGACGCATCGATTACTTGAAAATGTTGAAAAAACATTAGACAGCATGGAAAAGCTGGAGCGCTACAGAGGGCATTTTTACAACTGGTATGATACAAAGACCCTGGAACCCCTGCCCCCAAGATATGTTTCCAGTGTTGATAGTGGAAATCTTGCAGCCTGTCTTATTGCCATACGAGTGGGGTTGAGAGGGCTTTGTGACCAGCCTGTCCTGCCAAGTCAAATTTGGGGAGGGTTGAGCGATGCTCTTGAGATAGGAGCTGAAAACAGTAAAAAGGCAGGTTCGATCGATTTTATCAATTATATCCAAAAGGCAAGACATTTACTAACAGCTGTTCCTGAAGAGTCAGGAGAGATTCTCGAAAGGCTGAGCTCTCTTTTATTTGTTGCAGAGCAGTTAAAAAAACTTTCTTCTTCAGAATATTTTTCTGATGCTTCTGAATGGGCTATGTTTTTTTATTCCATATGTTTTGATCATCTGAAAAGTGCAGAGCTTCTACTAAATGAACAAAAGTCAGGGATATCCCTTCGTAAGTTGGCAAAAATAAAAAAAGAGAATTTTATGCTGACTCAATCATTTGTCAACGCTGCTGTAATTATGAAAAAAATTGAAGAGCTTGCAGAGCGTTGTCAGCAGATACAGGATGGTATGGATTTTCGCTTTCTGTATCATGAAAACAGGGAGTTGTTAAGTATTGGATTTAATGTTGATTCCCGAAAACCTGATAATTCCTACTATGATCTTCTTGCCTCTGAATCAAGAATTGCGAGTTTCTTTATAATAGCTGAAGAGCAAGCTCCTCCAGAGCATTGGTTTGCACTTGGTCGTCTGATGACAGGTGACAGTCCCTCAGAAACCTTGGTGTCCTGGAGCGGCTCCATGTTCGAGTATCTAATGCCGTCCCTTTTGATGAGTTCATATGAGGGAACACTGCTGGACAAGGCCTGCCGCGCTGTTATAAAGCGTCAAATCAATTATGGGAAACAGAGAAATGTGCCTTGGGGGATATCTGAATCTTGTTATAATGGCACTGATGCTAAACATGTATATCAATACAGGGCGTTTGGAGTGCCGAGTCTGGGTCTCAAACGAGGACTGTCTGATGACTTGGTTATTGCACCCTATGCAACCTTGCTTGCCCTCCTTTTTGATCCTGTTTCTGCTTGCGCAAATCTTGACCGTTTGACTGCAATAGAAGGGGTGCTTGGGCAGTACGGCCTGATAGAGGCTATTGACTACACACCCACGCGTCGTCCACGAGGCAAGTCTCACGCACTTGTTCATTGCTATATGTCTCACCATCAAGGGATGGGATTGCTGGCTCTTTCTCATTTGCTTCTCAATGCGCCTATGGTAAGACGTTTTATGTCAGAACCGGCAATACGTGCTACTGAATTATTATTACAAGAGAAGATTCCGGATATTGGCCCAAGTGTATATCTGCATAAACACGAAGCCGCTTCTGTCAGCAGACCAGAAATTGAAGAGAGTGGTGGAACAAAAAGAAGCTATAATACTCCGAATATTCCTCTTCCGGAAGTACACATGCTCTCCAATGGCAACTATCTTGTCATGGTAAATCAGGCTGGTGGTGGTTTTAGCAGCTGGCGTAATTTGTCTCTTACAAGATGGCGTGAAGATGTGACTTGCGATAATTGGGGCACTTTCTTATATATCCGTGAAATTGAAAGTAATAACATCTGGTCTAACAGCTATCAGCCGATATGCCGGATAGAAAAAAAATACGAAGCTGAATTTACCCAAGGGCATGTAGAATTCAGAAGAGTGGATTTTGATATAGAAACCAAAACCGAATTATGCGTTTCACCTGAAGATGATGTTGAAATACGCAAAATTACCTTTACTAATCAGGGTCGAAATTTAAAACATTTGGAACTGACTTCTTATGCAGAAGTTGTTCTTTCAGCCAATACAGCAGATCTGGCGCACAGGGCTTTTAACAATCTTTTCGTCAAGACAGAAATTCTGCCATCTGGCGACACCATTCTCTGCACTCGCCTTAAACGAGAAGATCATGAGCCGGATGTGTGGTATTTTCATACCCTTTTTGTTGTTGGACAAAAGAACAGGGCAAGCTGCGAGTCAGATAGGGCAAGGTTTCTGGGGCGCAATCGCACTCCTGCAGATCCTGTTGCCATGGCAACTCCGCCAGGAGAGTATGCGCCTCTTTCCAACAGCTCGGGTGCAGTGCTCGATCCAATAGTAGCAGTGCGCCAGCAGATAACACTTCCAGATTACGAACCTGTTCAGGTCAACATGGTTTTTGGTGTAGCTTCCAGCAGGCAAGAAGCAATATCTTTGGCAGACAAATACCGCGACAGTCATTTTGTTGAGCGTGCTTTTGATATGGCATGGTCACATAGCCAGATTATAATGAGGTTGTTGAATGTGAGTAAAGCTGAGGCTCAAACCTACGGCCGTCTGGCAAGCTCCATCTTTTATGCTAATCCTCGTAATCGCGCCCCCTGGCCTGTTGTTGTACGAAATACTATAGGGCAGCAAGGGTTGTGGAGGTTCGGGATCTCAGGCGACAATCCCATTATTTTTTTGCGGATATCAGATATCAGAAAGATGGATTTGGTCAATGATGCACTTCGAGCCCATGCGTACTGGCGTTTAAAGGGGTTGATAACAGATCTTATTATTATCAATGAGGATTATTCGGGTTATCGCGCCTCTTTGAATGATACTATTATTTCTGCAATTAACATGAGTCTTAACGCTGATATGATGGATAAGCCAGGGGGTATTTTTCTCAGGCGTATAGAGAATCTTTCAGAAGAGGATCAAATTCTTTTTCAAAGTGCAGCAAGAGTTGTCTTAACCGATGGAGCGGAAAATTTTAAGGAGCAAGTGGATCAGAGATATGTTCAGCCGCGGCCAATGCCTCTGCTAAAGCCACAGAGTCGGAATGTTGAAGAGACAGTAAAAAAACTTGAGCAGAGGGAGCGAGTGCTTGTGAGCGGACCAGGCGGATTTACTGCGGATGGAAAGGAATATGTGATTATGCTTGAACCTGGTATGACCACTCCTGCCCCCTGGTCAAATGTAATTGCTGGAAAGCGGTTCGGGATGGTGCTTTCCGAAAGCGGTTCCGGGTATAGCTGGGTAGATAATGCCCATGAATACAGGTTGACAACCTGGCATAATGATCCGGTAAGCGCTCCTTGCGGTGAAGTGTTCTACATGAGGGATGAAGAGACCGGACATTTTTGGTCACTGACTCCCAAGCCTGCTCCTGGGTTGAATGGTTATATTTGCAGGCATGGTTTTGGATACTCTGTATTTGAACATATAGAGTCTGAATTGAAAACAGAGCTCTGGATTTATTCTGCAATAGAAGCTCCTTTGCGTTGTGCTGTTGTCAAGATTTACAACACCTCTTCAAAATGGCGTAGTATCTCTCTTTGTGCATTCCATGAGCTGGTTCTTGGTGAGTGGCGTCATGATAATCTCATGCATATATACACTGAGGAGGACAGTCAGAGCGGTTTGTTGCTGGCGAGGAATCCATATAGCCGTATTTTCCCGAAACGAATTGTGTTTGCTTCCTGCAGCGAAGCAGAAGTTTTTCTGAGTGGAGATAGAACAGAGTTTATTGGAAGGAATGGAAGCATGGGAAAACCTGCTGCAATGTTTCAACAAAACCTGTCAAATCGTTGCGGTGCAAAATATGATCCAGCCGCTGTTCTACAAACTTTTGTTGAGATAGCTCCTGGAGCGTCTAAGGAAATTGTTTTTACTTTAGGCGCAGCAGATAGCATGGAAGAGGCAAGAGAGCTTTACCATCTTCATGGGAGACCTGCTGGTGCCAGGAGTACTTTAGAGGCTGTATGGGAGTACTGGAATAATGTTTTGGGTGCTGTTACAGTTCATGTTCCAGATGAACCGGCTTTTAATGTGATGGTTAATGGCAGGCTTCTTTATCAGGCCTTAGCATGTCGAGTTTGGGGGCGCAGCGGATATTACCAGTCTGGCGGAGCTTATGGGTTCCGCGATCAATTGCAGGATGCAATGGCGCTAATACATGCTTCTCCTGAAATATTGCGTGAACTTGTATTGTTGTTTGCTTCAAGGCAGTTCCCGGAAGGTGATGTTCAACATTGGTGGCATCCGCCAAGCGGTGCTGGTGTTAGAACCCGGATTACTGATGATAGATTGTGGTTGGTTCAGGCAGTCTCACGATATGTACTGTCAACAGGTGATACAGGAGTTTTGGATGAGATGGTTCCTTTTTTAGAGAGCAAGCCATTGGCAGAAGGGGAAGAAAGCCGTTATGATCAATATTTTCAAATATCAGACTCTGCATCTCTTTATGAACACTGTATTCGTGCTATACGAATAAGTCTCTCTTACGGTGTACATGGATTGCCCCTTATTGGAGGCGGTGACTGGAACGATGGAATGAATCTTGTCGGCATCAGCGGAAAAGGTGAAAGCGTATGGATGGCATGGTTTCTTGGTGATACTCTTAATAAATTCGAAAAAATCGCAAGGCTCAGGGGAGATGTTGATTTTGCAGAGCTTTGTCTTGAGGAGAGAGAAAGTCTTCGTATTCGCGCAGAAGATTCTGCATGGGATGGGGATTGGTATCGCAGGGCATATTTTGATGATGGCACTCCTTTGGGTTCAGCTGCAAATGAGGAGTGTAAAATAGATGCTATTAGTCAGAGCTGGGCTGTGTTAAGTGGAATGGGAAGATCTAAAAGAGTACAGCAGGCAATGATGTCTGTTCTAAAGCACCTGGTTAAATATGATGAAGGACTTATTCTTTTGCTCTCTCCTCCTTTTGCTCAAGCAGACCCAGATCCAGGATATATAAAAAAATATCCGCCAGGCATCAGAGAAAACGGGGGGCAGTATACGCATGCTGCTATCTGGACTGCCATGGCATTTGCAGAGCTGGGCGAGCACGAAATTGCATGGTCTCTGTTTAATTTGCTAAATCCGGCCAAAGCTGTAAGCACTCATGAGGCGATGAACAGATATAAGGTTGAAAATTATGTAATGTCTGCTGATATTTATGGTGTGGAACCACATATAGGTCGTGGAGGATGGAGCTGGTACACGGGTGCTGCAGGCTGGATGTACCGGTTGGCAGTTGAAACATTTCTTGGACTTGAACGCCATCCTGACTATTTAATTTTAAAACCGCGCCTTCCGGAAAACGGACCACAAACTTTCCTGATTAATTACAGATATAACAATAATCATTATAAAATAGAAGCAACCCGTGCTCCGAAAAACAGCAAATACAAGGTAATTTTTGATGGACACATTCAAAAAGATGAATGTATTCCTCTTATAAAAGATGGCAGGGATCATGATGTAAAAGTGTTTTTTATTTAATCAGGATTCAAAAAATCAAATTTAAAGAAAGTTGATTGTGCTTAATAATCAGATTGTTTGTTATAGCACTAATGGAAAGCCGAGCTGTATAATTGCATATTGGCTCATGCTCAAGCGATTCGGTTATGGAGAAATTTATTCTACTGCGATCAAGTATTTTTATTTTGTTTTTATATTTGTAGCAATGCGTTTATTCTATGTAGTAATAGACATTTTTGGTAGGTGTTAAAATTTATCATGCAAAAAATCGATCTTTTTTCTCTTTCAGAGCAGCAGCTTAACGCCTTCATTGATGCTGAGGATCTGCCTGCTTACAGGGCGCGGCAGATAATAAAGTGGATATATGAGAAGCATGTCTGCTCCATTGATGAGATAACCGAGCTTTCAAAGGATCTGCGCCAGAGTCTCTCTGAAAAAGCATATATAAGCTGCATTGAGCTTGCTGATCAGCAGATTTCATCTGATGCTACGCGCAAGTTTCTTTTTAGGCTTGAAGATGACGAGACAATAGAGAGTGTATTGATTCCAGATGAAGAGAGGCTCACTCTCTGTATTTCTACGCAGGTGGGATGTGCAATGGCTTGCGGTTTCTGCGTTACAGGCAGCATAGGGATAAAGCGCGATCTCAAGGTGCACGAGATATGCGGACAGGTCATAAGCGCAAGCAGAATAATTTATCCGCAAAAAATAACAAATATCGTTCTTATGGGTATGGGCGAACCACTGGTGAATTTTGAGAATGTTGTTGAGGCTCTATGGAGGATAACCGGGCTTATGAAATTTTCTCCTCGTAGAATTACTCTCTCTACATCAGGAATAGCGCCAAAGCTGGCTGCTCTTGCGCAGAGAGGGCCAATGGTAAATTTGGCGATATCCCTTAATGCAACAACAGACCAGGTGAGGGACAGGATAATGCCTGTAAACAGAACCTATCCCATAAAGACTCTGCTTGATGCATGCAGACGCTTTCCCCTGTCTCCGCGCAGACGAATAACATTTGAATATGTGATGCTCAGAGGAGTGAATGATTCAGATGCTGACGCAGCTCGGCTGATAAAATTGCTCAGAGGCATACCATCAAAGATTAATTTGATACCTTTTAATGAGTTTGCCGGCGCGCCATTCAAAAGACCTGATGATGCGGCTGTGCTGAACTTTCAGGAGATTCTCACCTCAGCCGGCATGACAGCAATAATAAGAAAAAGCAAAGGGCAGGATATACTCGCTGCATGCGGGCAACTGAAAGCTAAATATTCAGGGAAAGATCAGGAATAGATGATGAGAAGAAAAAATGGTGGGCAGTCGCAGAATCGAACTGCGGACACGAGGCTTTTCAGGCCTCTGCTCTACCGACTGAGCTAACTGCCCATCAGAAAAACTAATCTAAAAGCATAAACTTTTAGACTGTTGAAAGTCAAGAATTTCAGCTGATTTATCGACTGCAAAACATTAAGCTAAAAACGGTTTTATGATTGTCAACTGTTGGTTTCTTCTGACAAAAAACACTGCTGTTATTTGCATATATTATCTTTTATTTGCTAAATTAAGCCTTAATTTGAGTAAGGAGGATCGGTAAATATGGGAAAAATTTCAGCTTTCATGGTAATGATTATTTTTTCTGGATTTATACTTTTGAGCGGATGCAGTCAAAAGAGGGTTGCTGTAGCAGACAAACCAGAGCAGCCAAAGCCTACTGAAACAGCAACAATAACAACAACACCTCCGCCATCAACATCTTCAGAACAACAGGCCAAGATAACAATGCCTGCCAAAGAGACTGTTACAGAGAGGATAGCTTCGGCCAAGGCTCAGCCCTCTGAGGCTGATGCGATATATGAAGAGATTAAATCAGCACTTAAAGATATATATTTTGATTTTGACAGGTACGATATCAGCGAGGCGTCCAGGCCTGTTATAAAGCAGGTCGCTGCTGCGCTTACAAAGACTAATGCTGTGAAGGTTATTATCGAAGGTCACTGTGATGAACGCGGCACAAATGAATATAACCTGAGCCTTGGAGAAAAGAGAGCGTTTGCTGTAAAGGAGTATCTGCTTACGCTCGGTATAGTATCAAACAGGATACAGACTGTGAGTTATGGTGAAGAAAAACCTGCCTGCAAGGAGAGCACTGAAGAGTGCTGGGCGCAGAACAGGCGCGCTCATTTTGTGCTTGTGAGGGAGAAATAATGCTATTGGTCAGAAAAATATACTGCCCGGCACTTCTGTTGTTTGCAGCTGGCATGCTGATGATATCTGCTGGATGCGTAACATCGGGTGATCTCGAAAATATGCGTCAGAGCATTTATGCCACAAACAGGATTCAGTACGCTGAGCAGAAGAAAGAGATGGATGCCATAAAAGAAAAAGTGACAGAGCTTTCGGGAGATGTTGCTGTTGTGCGCGATCGTACTGCCGGTGCGGTCAAGGAGAGCAGTGTGGAGGCTCTGCGCGAAAGCCAGACAAATCTTGTATCAAGGGTTAATGAACTTTCAAAAGATATGCAGATGCTCAAAGGCCGCTTTGAAGAGAGCAAATTCACTACAGATAAATCTGTCAAGGATATATCAACTGAGCGTGAGTTGCTCGCATCCCGCATTGCTGCGCTCGAGACTGAACTTAAAGACCTGAAGGCAAAAAGCGTGCAGCCTGTTGAACCAAAAAAGGATGCTGTCCCGCCTGTTGAGGTAAAGGTTGATCCGCAGCAGCTTTACGATGATGCACAGATAGCGATGGAGGAGAAGAATTTTGCTGATGCAAGAAAAAATTTCGAGACTATTGTAAAGGAATTCCCGGATAATCAACTCACTCCAAATGCGCAATTCTGGACTGGCGAAGCATTTTATGCAGAGAAAAAATATGAAGAGTCTGTGCTTGCTTATGAGGCATTTCTGAAGAAGTATCCAAAGCATGACAAGGCCAGGGGCGCGATGCTGAAGCAGGGATATGCTTTTATTGAACTGAATGACAAGAAAACAGCAAAGGTTATTCTTGAAAGACTTATAGAAAAATATCCGACCTCCAAAGAGGCAAAGGCAGCAGAAAAAAAACTGGCAGATATGCTGCCAAAAAAGAAGCCTGCTGCTCCGGTAAAGAAAAAAACAAAATAGGAGTATTTAAATAATATGAGTGGTTTGACAGACAGATATAAAAGAACAATCGACTATCTCAGAATATCTATAACAGACAGGTGCAACCTGAGATGCATCTACTGTATGCCGTCAAAAGGTATAAAGCCCATAGAGCATAAAGATATTTTATCCTATGAAGAGATAATTAGGTTGGTTCGGGTTGCATCAAAAATAGGAGTAAAAAAGATCCGGCTTACAGGTGGAGAACCGCTCACAAGAAAAGATCTCTCAATGCTCATTTCCACTATAAACAGCATTGAAGGCATAGAAGATATCAGCCTCACAACCAATGGCATAATGCTCAGGCAGCAGGCTGCTGAACTTGCCAAAGCAGGGCTGAAGCGCATAAATATAAGCATTGATTCAATGAAGCCTGAGCGTTATGCGGAGATAACCCGTGGGGGCAGGCTTGATGCAGTATGGGAGGGCATAAAAGAGGTTGAGGCAGTCGGCATACATCCGATTAAGATCAATATTGTGCCAATTCGCGGATTTAATGAGGATGAAATAAAGGATTTTGCAAAGCTCTCCATCAATCTTCCATATCACATAAGGTTTATAGAGTTTATGCCCATAGGCGCCAAAGAAATATGGACTGAAGCCAAATATATATCAACTGATGAAATAAAGGCCATTGTTTCTGAAATCGGTCCAATATATTCCGTAAAAGCCCGCAAATCCGGTCCTGCCCGCTATTTTAAGTTTGACAATGCAAGGGGGGTAATAGGCTTTATCAGCGCTGTTACCCATCACTTCTGTGATTCATGCAACAGGCTCAGACTGACATCTGACGGCAAGCTCAGGCCGTGCCTTTTTTCTGAGACAGAGATCGATCTGAAGTCAGCAATAAGAAACGGCGCATCTGATGAAGAGCTCGAGAGGCTTTTCAGGCTTGGGGTGGAGATAAAACCTGAGAGGCATCATATATCGCATGAGCGCTCGTTCAATCATCTTAAGCCCATGTCCAAGATAGGCGGGTAGTCTGTCTGTTACTGCATGAATCCTGAATTTTTCAGGGAAGCTGTGAATGATGACCCTGAGCTTCCTTTGTCAATAAATCTTGCCACATACTTTGCGAGTATGTCGATCTCAATATTTACGGTATCCCCATGACCCTTAAGTCCGATAGTGGTCAGTTTTGCTGTGTGCGGGATGATTACCACGCTGAACCTGTCTGGCAGCAGATCAACAACAGTCAGGCTTATTCCGTCAATAGCCACAGATCCTTTTGGCACAAGCATTTTTAATATATTTCGCGGTGCTTCAATCTCTATCCTTATAGCGTTGCTCACTTCTTTTTTTGAGAGTATTCTGCCGACAGCTTCAACATGCCCGGTAACAAAATGGCCTCCCAGTCTGGAGTTTGGAGTCAGCGATGGCTCAAGATTAACCTTGTCGCCTCGTTTAAGACTGCCGAGGTTTGTACTGTTTAGGGTTTCGCAGGAGACATCAAAGGTTAGTATGCTGGATTTGATTTCAACTATGGTAAGACATACGCCGTTGACAGATATGCTGTCGCCTGGCACAGCATCAGAGCCTATTATGTCAGAGGTCAGGCTGAGCCTGGCGCTGTTCCCGCTCTTCTGCAAAGCGGTTATCTCGCCAAGCTCTATTATAAGGCCTGTAAACATATCCCTATCTTACAATATCTCCGATTCTTTTTAGTCTTGGAAACTTTTTGGAGCTGTCCCATGACCAGTAGATTACAAGTGCCTTGCCTCTAAGGTCATTAAGGTCCACATAGCCCCAGAATCTGCTGTCATAGCTCTGGTCCCTGTTGTCGCCCATAACAAAAAACTTGCCCTTTGGCACGAGGTATGGGCCAAAGTACTCTTTTGTGTGAGCATACGGTTCAGCAAGATATTTCGCATATGGTTCAGTGATCGGCTTGTCATTTACATATACAGTTTTATTACGCATCTCCACGATGTCGCCCTCTATGCCGATTACTCTTTTTATGAAGTCGCGTGAGGGATCTTCAGGAAATTTGAACACAACAATGTCGCCGCGTTGGGGGGTCTTGAATGTCAGAATCTTTTTGCCTGTAAAAGGTATCTCAAGACCGTAGATAAACTTGTTTACCAGAAGATGGTCTCCAACAAGCAGAGTTGGAATCATTGACCCTGATGGTATCTTGAATGCCTGAACAACAAACGCCCTTATAAAGAGCGCAAGCAGCGCAGCTGTTAGTATTATCTTTATATTTTCCCAAATTTTTTGTTTGTTCATTATTGATTGCAATCCTCCTGGAATTTTTTAAAAAGGACTATTCTTTAACCTTGAGCACAGACAAAAATGCCTCTTGCGGTATCTCGACCCTTCCGATCTGCTTCATCCTTTTTTTGCCCTCTTTCTGCTTTTCAATCAGCTTGCGCTTTCTTGTTATATCGCCGCCGTAACATTTGGCAAGCACATTCTTGCGTATGGCCTTTATGCTTTCACGAGCTATGATTTTCCCGCCGATGGCTGCCTGTATCGCTATCTCAAAGAGCTGTCTTGGTATCACCTGTCTCAGCTTTTCAGCTATCTGTCTGCCCTTGTAATAAGCACTGTCTTTATGCACGATGAGCGAAAGGGCATCAACATTTTCACCGTTCAGCATTATATCGAGTTTTACGAGTTTTGACTCCTGGTAGCCGATAAATTCATAGTCCATGGATGCATAGCCCTTTGAGACGGATTTGAGTTTGTCATAAAAGTCCCAGAGGATCTCGTTAAGGGGTATTTCATAAGATACCATTATGCGTTCTGTTGTTATGTAGCTGAAATCCTTTTGTACGCCTCTTTTTTCCTGGCAGAGCTCAAGTATCTGCCCAATGTATTCCTGGGGGACAAATATTGTGACTTTAACATAAGGCTCTTCTATGCTCAAGAATTTTTCAGGCAGGCTGCTCGGATTGTCCACATAAATAATTTCGCCCTTTTCGGTTGCGACTTTGTAAATAACAGTCGGAGCAGTGCTTATCAATGAAAGTCCAAACTCTCTTTCGAGCCTTTCTTTTATTATTTCCATATGCAAGAGCCCCAGAAACCCGCATCTGAAGCCAAAACCAAGGGCCGTGGATGTCTCTGGTTCAAAGTTGAAAGAGGAGTCATTCAGACGGAGCTTGTCCAGAGCAACCTTCAGATCTTCATACTGGTGAGTTTCTATTGGATACATGCCGCAAAATACAAGGGGTTTTATCTCTTTGTATCCAGGCAGGGCTTTGTCTGCAGGTCTTTGAGCGTCAGTTGCAGTATCTCCGATTTTTGTATCAGAAACATTTTTTATGCCTGCTATTATGTAGCCGACTTCTCCTGCGGAGAGACTTGATGTTTCTGTCATCTTGGGACAGAAGACACCCACTTTTGCCACTTCATAGGATTTGTCCACTGCCATAAGGCGCATCTTCATCCCCGGTTTTATTGTGCCGTCAAATACTCTCACAAGCACTACAACTCCCTGATAGTTGTCAAACCATGAATCAAATATAAGTGCTTTGAGGGGCGCTGCTTCATCGCCTTTTGGCGGCGGCACATTTTTGATTACTGCTTCGAGAATCTCCTTTGTGCCTATGCCTTCTTTGGCGCTTGCAAGCACAGCTTCAGAGCAGTCGATGCCAATAGCCTCCTCAATCTGGCTCTTTACCTTGTCAGGATCAGCTGCCGGAAGATCGATTTTGTTTATGACAGGCACTATCTCATGATCATGCTCAATAGCCAGATATGTGTTTGCCAGCGTCTGAGCTTCAACTCCCTGGGTTGAGTCAACAACAAGCAGACTGCCCTCGCATGAAGCAAGACTTCTTGACACCTCATAAGAGAAGTCAACATGTCCGGGAGTGTCAATGAGATTCAGGATATACTCGTTGCCGTCGTCAGCAGTATAGTTAAGTCTCACAGCATGGGCTTTTATTGTGATGCCGCGTTCGCGCTCAAGATCCATTGAGTCGAGCACCTGTTCGGTCATTTCTCTTATGCTGAGTGCTCCTGTGTATTCGAGCAGCCTGTCAGCAAGTGTTGACTTGCCATGGTCTATATGGGCGATTATCGAAAAATTACGGATTCTTTTCTGCATCAATCTTCCTGAAAAACAAAAATCAGCCTGCCGTACGGCAAGCCTTATATTTTAACTTATTTTTTTAATATTAGACAGGGTTGTTTATCTGATTTCGTCAAAAGCCAGACATGCTGCACCAATAATGCCGGCATCGCCTTGAAGAGCAGATGGTATTATGATGTTTTCAGCAAAGAGCTCCCTGAGTGCCCGCTTTCCAGCCTCCTGGATAGCAACATCTACATAAATATTCCATGCACCAGTAAGTCCGCCTGTCAAAATAACAGCTTCAGGGCTGAATATGTTAATCAGACTTCCAATGCCTATCCCAAGATGCCTTCCTGCTTCTCTTAGCACGCCCCTGGCGAGAGAGTCGCCCTCAAGCGCTGCTTCATATATCCCCTCAGGAGTAATTTTGTAAAAATTGCCGTTATGCATCTGCTTCATGATGCTCTCAGTACCACCCTCTATGCTTTTGATGGCACTGTTAACCATTGCCCAGCCAGAGGCGTATGCTTCGAGGCATCCTGTGTCACCGCATGAGCACTGACTGCCATTGGAACTGACCTTCATATGGCCAGCTTCTGCTGCTGATCCGAGCAGCCTGCCACCTGCTACTATGCCGCAGCCGATTCCTGTGCCTAATGTCAGCAGTATAAAGTCGTTTTTATCAGCTCCAGCGCCTGCAATCTTCTCTCCATATGCAGCGGCATTAGCGTCATTTTCAATTGCAACAGGCAGATTATGCCACTGCTGAACAACATTTTTAAGGTCAACCCCGGTCAGACTGTTAAGGTTGGGGGATTTCAGTATCTTACCTGTTTTGCGGTCTATTATCCCGGCTGCAGCAATGCCTATTGCTGAGATATGGCATTTTGTCTCTGAAAAAGCATTTTCAAGAAGATCTTTTAGTGTTGCAAGTGGATCAATGCCAGTATCCTGTATGTTTTTATGAGACACATTGTTGTTTTTGTCAACTATGGCTGTCTTTATGCTTGAGCCGCCAATATCAACCGCAATTACAGAATCCTTCCGCACTTGCACCTCACTATATTATTTATTGCAGATTAGTCAGCTGCATTATAATGCTGAACTGCCCGGTACGGGCTGCCTGCTGTATGGGCTCTAATCGTAACATATCAGATCAGCTCAGGACAATGATTTTAACGAGTTTGAGTATTGAAATATTCTTGTTTAGTATATGAATTCTTTATGCTATACTACTGACATATTTTATTCTATATTAGGCAGTTATATCTTAATAAAAGAGGAGACACCAAGGCAGTTATGAAGAGTAAAAAAGGGTATAAATATGGTGTAGTGTTCTTTATAATTAGCATGCTTTTCGTATCAATTATTGATGCAGCTGCCCAACAGGCTCCAAATGTGACAGCTATTGAGGTGCAGGGCGTACGCCGTATTGAAGAGGGCGCCATAAAGGCCAAGATATCGCAAAAGACAGGGGCTCCGCTTTCACAGGAAAAAACTACTGAAGACATCAAGACAATATTCAAAATGGGATATTTTGAGGATGTGAATGTCCAGATAGAGCCTTTTGAAGGCGGTGTAAAAGTGCTCTATACAGTAAAAGAAAAGCCAACCATAGTCAGGGTGGATTTTCAGGGTAACAAGGAGTTTAAAGATGATGAGCTTAAAGAGAAGATAGGACTTGCTGCAGGAGCAATATCTGATGTAAGCCTTATAAATGACAATGCAAACAGGCTTAGAGTTTTTTATGAGGATGAAGGTTATTTTCTTGCCCAGGTTGTTCCGGTTGTCAACAAAACAAAGGATGGAGAGGCATCTGTCACCTACCAGATAAATGAGGGTGAGAAGGTAAAAATAAAGACAATATCTTTTGATGGCAACAAAAAAATCTCGAGCAGCAAGATTAAAAAGGTTATGAAGACATCGGAAAGAGGCATGTTCTCGTGGATAACAGGAACAGGTTACTACAAAAAAGATGAAATGCATAATGACCTCGAAAAGATAAGAGATCTTTACTACAACAATGGTTATCTGAAAGTCACGGTTGGAGAGCCCAAGATAGAACTGGTTGACAGCAACAAGAAGATGCTTATAAGAATAGCTGTTTCAGAAGGAGACCAGTTTACTGTATCAAGTGTTGATGTGGCAGGCAGCAAGGTTTATCCGCAAGAGGAATTATTGCAGATGCTCAAGATGAAAAAAGGTATGATATTCAACAGAGAAATACTGAAGAATGATGTTACTGCGATCTCTGACCAATACGCCAACAAAGGATATGCTCTTGTTGCTGTGGGGCCTGATCTTAAGTCTGATGAAGAAAAAAAGACAGTGGGCATAACCTACTCGATTAGCGAAGGCGATAAATACAAGATAGGCAGAATTGACATATCAGGAAATACAAAAACAAAAGACAAGGTTATACGCAGAGAGATCAGGCTTAATGAAGGGGATGAATTTGATGCGTCAGCCCTGAAAAGGAGCTATGAAAGGCTCAATAATCTTCAGTTTTTTGAGACTATAGATATGGCGCCAAGACCAAAATCCGAGTCAAAAGAGGTTGACCTTGATGTTAAGGTGAAGGAAAAGGCTACTGGATTTATAAGCGTAGGCGGTGGCTACAGTACAATCGACAGTCTTATGGGCATGGTTGATATAACACAGGGAAATCTTTTTGGAACAGGCCAGTATGTAAAAGCGAGAGCTGAGATTGGCGGCAAAAGCTCTTATTACGAGCTGTCATATAAGGATCCATGGTTCATGGACAAGGAGCTGACTTTTGGAGCAAGCCTTTATAATACAAAAAGAGAGTATGATAACTTTGACCGGAAGTCAACAGGTGCAGGAGTTAATTTTGGGAAGTACTATGGCGAGTACTGGCATGTTGGCATTGGTTATAATTTTGAAATAACAAGAATTGATAACATAGACCCTGATTCGTCTGCAATTGTTAAAGATCAGGAGGGCAAGGCTACAACGAGTAAAATAACCCTGACTGCGTCAAGGGATTCAAGAAACAACTACCTTGATCCGGTAAGTGGTTCGAGAAATGCTGCAACAGTTGCTTTTGCAGGAGTGGGAGGCTCAAATGCTTTTATAAAAACAGAGCTTGAGTCGAGCTGGTATTTTCCTTTATGGGAGGTTTCAACTTTTCATCTGAAGGGCACAATCGGTTATGCCTCGGATCTGTTTGGCAAAAAACTTCCCCTGTATGAAAGGTTTTATGTAGGCGGTATCTATACTGTAAGAGGTGTTGATTATGGTGATGCGGGTCCAAGGGATATTAATGGAGATCCAATAGGCGGCTTCACAGAGCTTGTGCTTAATGCTGAGTATATATTCCCGATATTTCCTGAGTATAAATTCAAGGGCATTGTATTTACTGACATGGGCCGTGCTTATGACAAGGGTGAGACTATCGGATCTAATCTCAAGCATACGGCAGGTTTGGGCATAAGGTGGATATCTCCTATAGGGCCTATAAGAATCGAATGGGGTTACAATCTGAACAAGAAGCCTGGTGAAGCATCAAGCAAGGTTGAGTTTATGTTTGGATCTTTCTTTTAGAAAAAGATATTCTGATATTTCAGAGTTAAGAGTAATAAAACCGGAGGATATTTCATGAAGAAGTTTATTGCATTGGTTTTATGTGTTGGTTTTATGGCAGCAGCATCTTTTTCTGCAGTATATGCGGCAGAGTTGAAGATCGGAGTTGTGGATGTGTTCAAGGCACTTAACGAGTCTGAGCAGGGTAAAAAAGCAAAGATAGAGCTCGAGTCGCTTATAAAGGACAAGCAGTCTTCTCTGGAGGACAAAGGCAAGGCTCTTGAAAAGCTCAAGGCTGATCTTGATAAACAGTCCTCAGTAATATCAGCTGAGGCAAGGAAGGCAAAACAGGATGATTTTGAGCGCCAGATGCGAGACTACCAGAGAATTGCTTCTGATGCGCAGGCAGAGCTGAAAAAGAAGGAGAACGACCTTACAGGAGGCATACTAAAAGAGCTTAGGGATGTCATAATCAAGATATCTTCTGAAGGCGGATATACCCTTGTACTCGAAAAGGCGCAGGTGCTGCATGCAGCGGACACTATTGATCTTACAAACCAGGTTATAAAGGCATATGATGATTCAAAAAAATCATCAAAATAGTCAATTTATTTAAAATCCTGATGCCGCAATTGTTATGTTGCGGCATCTCGTTTTTGAGGGTTTATGAAGCTTAACCAGATTGCTGAACTTGTAAAAGGAGAAATATCCGGCAGCCTTGATGCCGGAGAGATGATAATTAATGGAGTCTCGGGCATATCTGATGCCAGAGAGGGTGAAATTACATTCATATCCAGCTCCAAATTTATAACAAAGGCTCTCAGCAGCAATGCATCAGCATTTTTGGTTTCAGAGCCATTTCCTGAGCTTGCCAAGCCACAGATCAGAGTTAAAAATCCTCAACTCGCATTTGCTTTTCTGCTTAGGCATTTTTATGTAAAGCCCCACCCTGTGCTGGGTGTTAGTGACAGGGCTTATATAGCAGAGGGTGCGCGCATTGGCCAGGATGCAACAATTTATCCATTTGCATATGTTGATGAAGCAGCAGTAATTGGTGCAAGGACTGTTATCTACCCTGGCTCTTATATAGGCAGGGGAAGTGTTGTGGGTGATGATTGTGTGATTCATCCGAATGTCATAATATATCACGGAGTAACCATAGGCAGCAGAGTGGTTCTGCATGCCGGCAGTGTTATAGGTGCTGATGGATTTGGATATGTCTGGTCTGATGGTATTCATAACAAGATACCCCAGGTGGGCGGTGTAATTATTGGTGATGATGTTGAGATAGGAGCCAATGTAACCATTGACCGTGCAACAACAGACAACACACTCATTGGAAAGGGAACAAAGATAGATAATCAGGTGCAGATTGGACATAATGTCATTGTGGGTTCACATGTCATTATTGTTGCCCTTACCGGCATTGGCGGCAGCTCATCAATAGGAGATGGGTCTGTGATTGGTGCTCAGGTGGGCATAGCAGATCATGTTAATATTGATCCAGGCACCATGATAGGCTCGCAGTCAGGAGTAATGTCCGATCTTAAGAGGGGAATCTACTTTGGCTCACCTGTTATGGGGCACAGGGAGTGGCTTAAATCTTCAGCACTGGTAAAAAAACTGCCCGAGATCAGAAAACAGATGCAGGAGCTTGAACAGAGACTCGCTGCCCTTGAGTTGATCAAGGAAAAACAAAAATAAATTATTCATGGAGGACTGAAATGATAGAAATAAAGGAGATCATGTCGATGCTCCCCCATAGGTACCCTTTTTTGCTTGTTGACAGGGTGACTGAACTTGATCCACATAAAAAGGCTGTTGGCCTTAAAAATGTAACATTCAATGAACCCTTTTTTCAGGGGCACTTCCCTGGAAATCCGATAATGCCGGGAGTACTTGTTGTCGAGGCCATGGCACAGGTTGCGGGCATCCTGGCATTCAAGTCCGGAGTTGAGGGCAGTGCAGTATATTTTATGAGTATAGACAATGTTAAGTTCAGAAGACCTGTGCTGCCGGGAGACCAGCTAAGGTTTGAGGTTGAGGTTACGCACAAAAGAGGAACTGTCTGGAAATTTTCAGGCAAGGCGTATATTGAAGATAAGGTTGCTTCAGAGGCGGATTTTGTTGCCATGGTCTCTGACAAGACACTCTAAGGAGGCAAGATGTCTGCCAAAATACATAAAACAGCTGTAATCAGTCCAAAGGCAGAAGTTGATGAATCTGCTGAGATAGGGCCCTTCTGCATAATAGGCGATGGAGTTATTATATCAAAAGGCTGCAAACTGCATTCTCACATTGTGATAGAGGGCAAGACCGTACTTGGCAAAAACTGCACAGTGTTTCCGTTTGCCTCGATTGGACTGGCACCTCAGGATCTGAAATATAAGAACGAAAAAACAGGCGTGAAAATAGGAAACAATAATGTTATAAGAGAGTACGCTACGGTGCATCGTGGATCAGTATCTGGCAATGGCATAACAGAAGTGGGTGATTCCAATTTTCTTATGGCATATTCACACCTTGCTCATGACTGCAGGATAGGAAACAACAATATTCTTGCAAACGCAGCAACACTGGCAGGACATGTAACAGTAGAAGATTTTGCATTTATAGGAGGACTTGTTGCTGTTCATCAGAATACCCGCATCGGATCGTACGCAATGGTTGGCGGATTCAGCGGCATAGGACAGGATATCCCGCCTTTCACAATGGCTTCAGGTCCAAGAGCAAAGCTTTATGGCCTGAATGTAATAGGCCTAAAGAGGCATGGATTTTCTGATGAGACAATCAATAAACTCAAAAAGGTTTATAAAATACTTTTCAGAGAAAAAAGAACTCTGCAGGATGCCCTTAAAACCATACGGAGAGATTATCAGGATTGTAAGGAAGTTATGCATCTGGTTGAGTTTATTGAGGAGAACAAAAGGGGTATATGCAGATAGGTATTCTTGCAGGGTCCGGAGAACTGCCGGTTGTAATTGCTGCTGATGCCAGGGAAAGAGGCTACAAGGTTGTTACTGTTGCACTTGAAAATCTTGCTTCTGAAAATCTTGCTGATGCGTCTGATGTTATTAAATGGATAAACCCCGGCAGACTTGGCGAGATGATAGACACATTCAGAGACAATGGCATTGTCGAGGCTGTAATGGCAGGGAAGGTGCCAAAGGCGCTGCTTTACAAGTCAAAGATTATTCCGGATATGCGTGCTGTAAAACTCCTGTTTTCACTCAAGGGCAGGGGCGACAATGCCATACTGGAGGCTATTTCAAATGAGTTTGGAAAGGACGGTATAAACATCATTAACACCATATCTTTCAGCTCGCATCTGCTCACTCCGGTTGGCAATATAACAAAATCTGCACCATCTGATGATGAATGGGCTGATATTAAATATGGCTGGCCAATAGCAAAAGAGATAGGGAAGATGGATATAGGCCAGCTTGTTGTTGTCAAGGGTCTCTCAGTAATGGCTGTCG
Source organism: Dissulfurispiraceae bacterium (assembly GCA_034002665.1). Taxonomy (GTDB): domain Bacteria; phylum Nitrospirota; class Thermodesulfovibrionia; order Thermodesulfovibrionales; family Dissulfurispiraceae; genus JAFGXL01. Next base: position 221,194 of record JAVFAA010000003.1, read on the forward strand.
AGGCTGTTGAGGGAACAGATGAGGCTATCAGGCGCGGGAGCAGATTTGCCAATGGAAGGGCAGTTATTGTTAAGGTGAGCAAGCCGCAGCAGGATCTCAGGCTTGATATCCCGGCAATCGGTATCTCAACAATAAAAGTAATGGCAGAATCAGGAGCCAGAGTGCTTGCGCTTGAGGCTGGCAGAACCATAATAATCAACCGCAGCGAGCTGGCTGAAGAGGCGGACAAACTTGGCATAAGTGTAGTGGGGATCTCCACAGATGTCAACTGATTCTGATATTCAGATTTGTATTGAGGGGATAATTAATTGAATACCAGAAGATTCAGAATAATACTCATGGAAGCCTTTCGCATTGTCAACAGAAACTGGCAGCTTGTGTTTGTGCAGCTTGCCTCGCTTTTCATAAGTTTTATAAGTTTTTTTGTCATAGTAGGTACTCCAATAGCAGTAGCCTTTATAATCTTTGGCCTTGATCTTACAGATATGCTGAAACAACAGGACATAGCTGAGGCTATAAAGGGCTCGGCCGCGCTTTTCAGCAAATATTTCGGCATAGCACTTGTTATTCTGCTCAGCCTTGTATTTTATCTTGTGTTCAATATTATGCTCTGGATATTCACCATTGGCGGCACAGTAGGAATAATCAAGGATTATGTTGTGGGTGGAATAAAACAGTTCTCACTGAAGCAGTTTTACTGGGATGGAAGAAAGTTTTTTATCAGTATGCTCATCTTTACAACAGTTATAGGACTTATATTTACTGTTATAGCTTTTCTACTCGGGTTGATGGGAAGCAGCGCATACAGCATCTCAAACTCAGCTGCTGACAGCGGCAGCAAGATGCTTATCTTTCTGAGTACATTTCTTTATCTCCTTCTTATCTCAGCAGGCATTTTGCTTATTGTGGTTTCTATGGCGCTTATTGTGTTTGGGATAGCAAACATCGTATTCAACAGAATGAAGGCTGTTGAGACGATCAAGGCCACAACATCCTATCTTTATGAAAACCCTTTTGCCATACTTTTTTATGGTCTGCTCATATTTGGATACGCTTCAGTGGTGTTTCTTGCTGTACTTATCGGATCTTCGTTTACAGCCATTCCATTTATCGGCACGATAATGACATTTCCATACCAGATAACATTATATATGGTACAGGCATATATGAATCTGGTAATGTTTGCGGCTGTATTTATTTATTTCCGGGAAACAGGCTATGAAATGCCTGCTGCTATTGATGACCTGTTCGAAAGGTGTGCTGGGAAGAGAGATATTTTGTCTGTGCAAGATGATCAGCATATGCAATCTCTGGATCAGAAGGACCAGCAGGCCTCAGATTAATACTGAAAACCTCTTTAAGAGCGCGCACAATATTTTCTGCGAGAAATCTGCGGTTAATATGCGGCAGCCACTCCTTAAGACCATGCAGTGCTGAACAGTCATTGCTGCAGCAGGGGAATACTCCCCTGGCAGTGTCGTAGTCAATGCTCAAAGGGATGCTCCCCTGCTGTAGAAAAGCATTATCCCATCTTTTTTGGGCAGCCCCTGTTATTTTTATTTTCCCAACGCAGACTTCGCCAAGAGATGATGCATTGAAGCAGACAGGACTCCTTGTCAGATTAGCTCCTGAATTTTTTGTTGCACGAGTTTCTGCATTGAGTCCGCAGTATTGAAAAGCGAGAACAAAGGCCGATCCTATTGCAGCGTAGGTGTTGAAAAGACCTTTTGAAAAATGCCCCTCGTTTGGTGCGCTGATGCTGTATGTGAGTTCATCTCCATGTAAAACTGCTCTGCCGCCCGTGGGTCTTCTTACTATTGGAATGTTATTTCTAATGCAGTATTCAATCGAGATATCCGATGTTTTTTGGAATGCGCCTATACTAATGGATTGTCTGCTCCATTGATAGATTCGAAGCGTAGGCGGCTGTTCAGACGATCTTACGGCTCTTGCTATGGCTTCATCCAGAGCCATGTTGAGTGCTGCATCAGATGACCCGGAATCTATTAATCTCCATTGCTGCATATCATATGATGGCAGCAGCTCCTACTTCTCTTCAAGCAGGATTCTATGTTTTATGAGGGAGAGTTCCCTTATCTTTCCTTTGAATGTTTTCTGCTCACCAAAGAGATTTTTCATGTATATGGTGTCTCCTTCAGGAATCAGAATATCAACCCCTTCAAGATAGAGCTCTTCCTCGCCATTTTTGTAGATATAGGCATTTGCTTCACACATTCTGTGCCTCCTTGATCTGTTCAATTAATTTATCGAGAATATGAGGCAGCGGCTCCTTCTGGAGTCCTGTTATCTCGACCCTTTCCTGATTAAGCGGCAAGAGAAATTTCAGGGCTGGAGATGATGCTATTGCCTCTGCCATTTTAGGTGTCACCTCGCCGAGCATGCTGTTTGCCAGTATTATGCTGAGAGGACCGGTAATATAGTCAACTCTTGCAGAATTCCATATAATCGCGTTTTCACCTGATGCCCCTTTATTTGCCCGCACCTTCATCATTGCTGATGCAGCAGAAGAATTAGTGCCGAGCGCGATGATTTCGATGGAGTCTCCAAACTCTTCACGCAGTTTTTTTGTTATGAGACTGCCTATGCCCCCGCCTTGTCCGTCAATTACAGCAATTTTCAAATGGCACCTCTTAGCAAAGTACTGTTATTAAAACCAGCCGACATCACTGCAAAGGTCTGTTTATGCTTCTTGGATATGATTTGATCCGACCTGTAAACACAAGTATAGAGATAGATTTTGGTCTATGTCAACCATGTTATAATTGTAGATGATTGATCTGCTAAAAATAGTTTTTATACTCGCTGTAATTGTAGTTTTTGTCAGACGCAAGTGGAATATTGGGTATGTGTTGCTTATGGCATCAGCTCTTTTGGCAGTCTTGTATATGATGCCGCCCGTAAAAATAGCAGAAACGCTTACAGCAACTGTTACAGACAATACAACCATTGCCTTCTTTTTTGCACTGACGCTCATAAGAGTCCTTGAAATGATAATGCGTGAGAAGCAGATAATGACAGCCATGATGGATGCTGCAAAGAGGTTTTTGATAAACAAAAAGGCTGTGATAATATCGATGCCCCTGTTGATCGGCATGCTCCCTTCGCTTGGAGGCGCTTACTTCTCTGCTCCAATGGTAGCGGAATCAACTAAAGGCATGAATATGCCCCCTGAAGAAAAGGCATTCATAAATTATTGGTATAGACACCCATGGGAATATATGCTGCCAATGTATCCGGGCATACTGCTGGCATCTGCGCTGACCAACCTTAAGCTTGGAAATTTTGTGCTTGTAAATATGGTGTATGCTCTACTGATGTTCGGATCGGGATTTCTGTTCAGCATGAGGGGAGTCAAGAAATCCTCATCTGACATCAGTTCAAGAGGCTCTCACATCCTGAGCAGAGAGGGCCTCAGAGCACTTATTAATTTTATTCCTGTTCTGGCTATTTTATTTCTGGTTATGGCATTTCATGTTGAGCTCCATTATGCCATGGGCGCTGTCATAGCAGCACTTTATGCTTTTTACAGATTCAGTCCTAAAGAAATTTTCAGAACACTCAGGCATGGGTTTGCATTGGATGTGATCATACTGATATTTGGAACAATGCTGTTCAAGTTCATGATGGAGAGTTCAGGTGCTGTAGTAAAGCTGAGTGCATATTTTTCAGAAACAGGCATACCTCTAATGGCCATACTTTTTATGCTTCCATTCGTTACCGGACTTATAACAGGCATAACAGTTGGTTTTGTGGGCAGCACATTTCCCTTGCTTATGAGTGTTGCAGGAGGAGCTCATCTCAATGAAATGTCATTTGCTTTTGCTGCAGGGTTTACAGGAGTGCTGCTCTCTCCGGTTCATTTATGTCTTGTGCTTACAAGGGAGTATTTCAAGGCCGATGTCTGGGGCATGTACAGAAAAATATTGCCCGGCTGCGGCTTGATACTGGCAGCAGCTGCTGCAATGTATTTTTTAGTTTAGATATATTTGTCCAGAGCTGACAGTTTTTAATTTATGACTTCCATTCCATTCATATATGGTCTTAGTGCTTCAGGGACAACAACTGAACCATCTTTCTGCTGATAGTTTTCCAAAATAGCTACAAGAGTTCTTCCGATAGCAAGTCCTGACCCATTCAGCGTATGCACAAATTCTGTTCCCCGCTGCCCCTGGCGTCTGAAGCGTATATTGGCTCGTCTTGCCTGAAAGCTCTCGAAGTTTGAGCATGATGATATTTCCCTATATTTATTTTGACCCGGAAGCCATGCTTCAATGTCATATGTTTTTGCAGAAGAAAAGCCCATGTCGCCTGTGCAGAGCACAATAACCCGATAAGGCAGATTTAATTTCCGGAGTATATCCTCAGCATTATTTGTTAGCTTTTCCAGTTCATCGTAGGAATCCTCAGGCTTTGTAAACTTGACAAGCTCCACCTTGTTGAACTGGTGCTGCCGTATCAGCCCCCGCACATCCTTGCCATAAGCGCCGGCCTCGCGTCTGAAGCATGGCGTGTAGGCAGTGTAGTAGATAGGCAGCTGTTCTTCATCAAGTATCTCATCTCGATGGATATTGGTTACAGGTACTTCTGCTGTAGGAGCGAGATATAGTTCAAGGTCAGATGTTTTATAGAGATCTGCTTCAAACTTGGGGAGCTGCCCTGTTCCGGTCATGCTCTCTTTATTAACGAGTATCGGAGGAAATATCTCTTTATATCCCTTTGATGTGTTTAGGTCAAGCATAAAGTTCATCAAAGCTCTTTCGAGCCTTGCCCCAGCCCCTTTCATTACAGAGAAGCGTGCGCCTGATATTTTTGCTCCTCGCTGAAAATCAATAATATCTAATTTCTCAGCTATATCCCAGTGATTAAGAGGTTCAAAATCAAACTTTCCGGGCTCTCCCCATCTGCGTATCTCCTGATTGTCATCTTCATCCTTGCCAAAAGGAACAGAGTCATGCGGGATGTTTGGTATCACCATAAGCATGGAGCTTGTCTCATCTTCAATTCCGCTTAATTTTTCGTCAACTTCTTTTATTCTGTCTGCAACAGACTTCATCTGCTGCATAAGTTCAGATGCATCTTTTTTTTCTCTCTTGAGTCTGCCTATCTCTTCAGAGGTGACATTTCTCCTGTTTCTGAGATTTTCTACTTCGCGGGTAAGCCTCAGCCGCTCCGCTTCAAGGGATGCAAATACTTCCAGATCAATATCCGCAGCCCTTTTCTTCAGGGCTGATTTAAGCAACTCAATGTTTTCTCTCACAAATCTTGCATCAAGCATTGTCTCTCCAGATGTTTAATTAATTCTTTAAATTCCCGATAAATAAGAATAAGGCAATTTAATATCTTATAAATATAATAAGAACAGATATGATTTATTTCAAGGTTGGACCAACTCCGGTTGACAGTTATCTGACGCTTGCCAAGTCTTCAGGCAAAGAGCTTTCTTTTAAGGTCGGAGATATTGTGAAGGCTGAGATAATGAACCTGCTGCCTGATGCTGCGGTGCTCAGGATGAAGGGTGAGGTTATTACAGCCAAGACAGATGTGCCGCTCACTCAGGAGGGCGCAGCATACTTTAAGGTTGTTGCTTCTGAAAAAGGCAATGAGTTCAGGCTTCAATTTCTGGGATATGCTGATCAGGCTGCTGATGGCAAGGCAGCAGGTCAGATACAGCCCTTCAAGCCTGATACGGTTTCCCATCTTATGCATGAGCTGGCACAGTTGCTTTCAAAGCCAGGTTCTGCCGGGATACAGTCCCAGATACTTCAGGATATCCTTAAATCACTGCCTTCAGATATGTCTCAGATACCAAAAGATATAAAAACGCAGCTCCAGAGTCTGCTGCAGGATGGTCTTAGGGTTACAGGACAGACTATACAGTCAAGGGTGGAAGCATTATTGGAGCAGCTGCCGCAGCAGATTACCCAGAACGCAAAAACAGATATTCTTGTGAGTATAGACAAGCTGGTCAACTCCCAGTTAAGAGCAGCCATACAGGATACTGGCGTGGCTTTTGAAGCAAAGATGAAATCACTTGTTGATCTTGCAAAGCTGATGGAGTATGCTTCGCAGGAAGGAGCTCGGACAAAGGCATCCGGTCCTGCTGAGATGCAGAGACAGCCTGTATCCAGCGAAGGGTTAAAAATATTGCTTCAGGGTGATGCTCATGCTGTAAAAGGAGATCTGAAGGCTACTTTGCTGCAGTTGAAACAGGTTATTGCAGAAAAGCTTGATCTCCCATTAACAAAAGAGCCGCTCACAGCCCAGCAGATTCAGACCCTGCGAAACGCTGGGGTGCAGATCGAGAGCCTGATAAAAGATGTCGAGACATTTCAGCTGCTTTCAAAAATTACAGATTCATTTTACACATTTCTCCCTGTAAGCTGGAGCGAGCTCAGGGATGCTGAAGTTGTATTTAAGCGTGGCAGACCTGATGCCAAAGGGCTTTCCTACTCATGCACACTCAATCTTGATCTGGACAGCTTTGGGAGGTTGTCAATAATGCTGATGATGTATAACAGGGAGTTTTTTGTGTCATTCAGAACAGTAAATACTGAGTTCATGGATACGCTGAAAAATTCGAGTGATGACCTGAAAGATCTTTTTAAAGAGAAGGGGCTTGTGTTGAAGGGCATAAACTTTTTAGATGATGAAGCATCTTCTGAGAATGTTTCAGATATTGAAGACATATTTTTAAAAAACATAAGCATCAAGGCATAAAATGGAGCAGAAGAGAAAAAAAGTTGCTGCGTTAAAATATTCACCTAAAAAAGATGCTGCTCCAAAGGTGGTTGCAAAGGGCAGTGGTCTGATGGCTGACCGCATACTCGCGCTTGCCAAAGAGTATAATGTGCCCATGCAAGAGGATCCTCAGCTTGTTGAGGTGCTCTCAGCCCTGGATCTGTATCAGGAGATACCTCCTGAGCTGTACAGGGCTGTTGCGGAAGTGCTTGCTTATGTCTATAGAATGACCAAAAAAGTGTCTGTTTAAAAACTGCTTCTGAACATGAAATAGACTGCTCCCAAAAGACAGAGTCCTGCCCGGAAGCATTGCGAATACTGTTTTGTTAGTATTAATATTTTTTATGCGTAAAAAGCTACTCAAGAGAATTTACAAAATACTTCACAAGCATTTTGGCCCTCAGTTCTGGTGGCCGGGAGATACGCCATTTGAGGTGGCTGTCGGTGCTATACTGACACAAAACACAAACTGGTCCAATGTGGAGAAGGCTGTTTTTAATCTTAAAAAAGCAAAAGTGCTTAATGCATCAGCAATGAGCAGACTTCAGCATGAGGAGCTTGCAGCTCTTATCAAACCCGCAGGATATTTTAATGTGAAGGCAAAAAGGCTGAAATCATTCCTCGATTTTCTTAATTCAGAATACAGCGGCAGCATGACAAAGATGAAGAAGGCATCTGCTGATTTGTTGAGACAGCAGCTGCTTGGTGTTAATGGCATAGGTCCGGAAACAGCTGATTCAATGCTTCTTTATGCTCTGAACAAACCTGTGTTTGTGATTGATGCATACACAAAGCGAATATTATCAAGGCATGAAATAATGGATGCTGCTGCTGATTATCATGAGTACCAGCAGCTTTTTCATGATTCATTCGATAATGACTTTGCGTTATTCAATGAGTATCATGCGCTTATAGTGCGTCTTGGAAAAGATTTCTGCAGACCAAACCCGCTCTGTTCATCATGCCCGATCAAAAGCCTTCTCCCTTGATTATATTGACTTGGCTTATATATTCAATATAGAATTTGCAAATGAACAGCCCTTACAATTTTTATTGGCGGAGTTATTATCGATTTACAAACTTCATAGGGATGAAGTATGAGGGGGTTCATACGCATTAGTAGCAGAAGTTATAGTCAGGACTACTAAAACCGCAGGTGGATACTCCCTGCGGTTTTTTTAATTTAAGGGGGAGAGCAATGATTATTGTTATGAATCCGAAATGCAGTAAAAGTGATCTCAAGACCGTGATCAAAAGGGTCGAGGATCTGGGTTTAAAGGCACACACTATAGTTGGTGTCGAGAGGACAGTAATAGGCGCTGTTGGTGATGAGAGGGGTAAAGAACAGCTTCAGGATCTTGAGATGCTGTCGTCTGTTGACAAGGTGCTGCCAATCTTAAAGCCGTACAAGCTTGCAAGCAGAGAGTTCAAAAGAGAGTCGAGTATTGTAAAAATCGGACAGGCAAAATTTGGACGGGGACATTTTGGAATTATTGCGGGTCCTTGCTCGGTAGAGACAGAAAAGCAGATTATTGATACAGCAAAAAAGGTTATGAGGGCTGGCGCAAAGATGTTGAGGGGAGGAGCATTCAAGCCCAGAACATCACCGTATGCTTTTCAGGGGTTGGAGGAAAAAGGACTTAAACTGCTCGCAAAAGCGCGTCAGGAGACAGGCCTTCCCTTTGTGACAGAAGTTATAAATCCTGAAGATGTGGAGCTTGTGGGTCAGTATTCTGATATGCTCCAGATTGGTGCGAGGAATGTGCAGAACTTTTCTCTTCTCAAAAGAGTCGGAAAGTTTGGTAAGCCTGTTTTGCTGAAGCGCGGACTTGCCACAACCATACAGGAGTATCTTATGTCAGCAGAATATGTGCTCTCTGAAGGCTGTAAAGATCTGATTCTCTGTGAGCGTGGCATCAGGACATTCGAGACATCAACACGCAACACGCTCGACCTCTCAGCAGTGCCTGTTATACATGAGCTTTCACATTTGCCGATTATTGTGGATCCATCACACTCCACAGGAGCCAGAAGATTTGTTCCCTCCATGTGCATGGCTGCGATGGCATGCGGAGCAGATGGACTGCTGATTGAAGTGCATAATGATCCACAGAAGGCCTTGTGCGATGGACCTCAGTCATTAGATCCAAAGGACTTCAGCATTCTGATGAAAAAACTTGTACTGATGTCAAAGGTGAGCGGAAAAAAACTTTGATAAAATATCAGCTTGTTAATTCAAATCAGAAGTGCGGATTGGATGTCCGTCTTTTTGGAACAGATATTTTTTGTTGCAAAAAACATTTATAGACTTATAATAGACGCTAATAAATAAAACATGAAGCTCGGGGGGCAGAGGTGAGGAACAGGGGGTTGGTTGTTACTGCTGCTGGAGTTGGGCTTAATCTTGCTTTGGGTGTTTTATATGCCTGGAGCATCTTTGGCAAGCAGTTTACAGAGGCTATTGAAAATGGTGGATTCGGCTGGACAAAGACGGCAGCAACTCTTCCGTACACAATCGCGATAGCATGCTTTGCGCTCATGATGGTGCCTGCGGGAAGGCTTCAGGACAGATTTGGACCGAGAATCGTAGCAACATCAGGTGCGCTGCTTACCGGTATGGGGCTAATAATAACCAGTTATGCCTCAGCACAGAATACACTGCCCGCGCTTTTGGGATTTGGACTTCTCTGCGGCACAGGATTTGGTCTCGGCTATGCCTCAGCAACACCTGCTGCTGTAAAATGGTTTCCCCCTGAAAAAAAAGGACTCATAACAGGGCTTGTTGTGAGCGGTTTTGGACTTGCACCGGTATATATAGCACCGTTAAGCAAATATCTGCTCTCAACATATGGACTTAATTCATCTTTCATGATTCTTGGCTTCTCATTTTCTGTGCTGACAATAATTTTTGCCCAGTTTATAAATAATCCTGCTGCTCCTGTTGCTGCGCATAAGTCAGCAGCAGCTAAAGCAGCTATGACTGACTACTCATTCAGAGAGATGCTCAGGGATCCGAGATTCTATATGCTTTATCTTGAATATGCCTGTGCTGCAACTGCAGGATTGATGATTATAGGGCATCTTGCAAAGATAGTTGCTGTCCAGTCTGCAAATATGGTCACCATTGGATTTTTACTGGTAGCGCTACTTGCAATTTTCAACGCAGTCGGTAGAATAGTTGCCGGCATAATTTCCGACTATATAGGCAGGGTGGTTACTCTTTCAATAGTTTTTGTCCTGCAGGCTATAGTGATGTTCTTTTTTTCTCAATTCAACTCAGAAGCAACATTCATTGCCGGAGCAGCCCTTGTAGGCTTCAACTATGGAGCATGCCTGTCTCTGTTTCCGGCTACAACTGCTGACTACTGGGGCACAAAGAATCTTGGATTAAATTATGGAATACTCTTCACAGCCTGGGGAGTGGGAGGTGTTTTTGGTCCGATTCTCGCAGGCAGGATAGCTGATATGACAGGCAGTTACGCATTGGCGTTTAATATTGCGGGCAGCCTCTTGATTTTTGCATCTGTGCTCACCTTTCTGACTTTTGCTGGAATAGGAGAAAAGAGTAATGAAGCTAATGGTCCTCAAGAGGAGACAAAGCAGCTTTTTGAGACTGAGGAAACATAGTGATAAAATTGTCAACGCGCCTGGCAGCTTTCGCTGATGAGTGTTTTTATCTGCATATGAGCAAAAGTCGGGTCTTCAAAAGCTTTGAGTTGGCAGGCAATATAATACCTGCTTAAAGACATTGTGAATTGTACCGATAAAATAAGCAAAGGAAGGAGTGAGCCATGGACAGGCAGAGTATTAAAATGTCGTTTCGGTTCTGATGGATAGCTCACTCTATTAAAGCACATCCCTGAGGGATAGATGGGAACTGGTTCAGAGTTTTGCGTCATGCTTTAAGGGTAAATAACTCATCTCTCCCTCCCTCCTGTAATATAATTTGAGCTTTGCGCAAACATTACTTGTCTGTTGTTAAATCCAGTCGGATATTAGTCGTGTTGTTTATATTTTGAATCTTATATAATGCATCCATATATGTGAAGTCGTACAAAGAGAGTATCGACTCTTCATAGATAAAAATGCTTAGGCTTTGGGAATAATATAAAGTTAATGAAACATGCTGTGTTATCGCTATAACTATTTTGGCTTATCTTCTTTTAATCCCTGGTATACTTTCTTTATAATTACAAAAAGTCAGCAGGAGGATTAAATGAAAAAATCATTCGGTTCAAAAACGCTTGTCTATCCAACGCCAGCATGGGTTGTATGTACTTATGATAATGCTTATAAACCCAATGCAATGACTATTGCATGGGGTGGTGTATGCTGTTCAAGTCCTGCAAGTGTTGCAGTATCCGTGAGAAAGGCGACTTATACGCATGGCAATATTATGGAGCGCAAGGCATTTACAGTTAATATTGCCTCAGAGCGGTTTGTAAAAGAGGCAGATTATTTTGGAATAGTATCAGGCAGAGATACTGACAAGTTTGCTGCAACAGGATTGACTGCTGTAAAGAGCGATATTGTGGATGCCCCGTATATAAAGGAATTTCCGATGATAATTGAGTGCAGGCTGGTTAATGTTACTGAGCTTGGTCTGCATACGCAGTTTGTTGGCGAGATTGTAGATGTAAAGGCAGATGAGTCTGTGCTTAATGAAAAGGGCCTGCCTGACATTGAAAAAATCAAGCCTTTGGTCTATTGTCCTGAACTGCGTGCTTATCATGTTGTAGGTAATTTTGCTGGAGATGCCTTCTCAATAGGTAAGGCATATAAAGAACAAAAATAGCAATAAAAAACCCCGTATTTCTTCCTGGCTATCCTGTTACTTGACAAGCAGGTAAAAACAGGCTAATCTATAAACAATAATAATTCTAAATTAGGAGGATTTATGTCAGATGAAAAGAAAAAGAGAAAATTGACCAATAATGCTGGTGCACCTGTGGTAGACAATCAGAATATAATGACCGCAGGCAGACGCGGGCCAGCATTGCTTCAGGATGTATGGTTTCTCGAAAAACTTGGACACTTTGATCGTGAAGTTATACCTGAAAGAAGAATGCATGCCAAAGGCTCCGGAGCTTATGGAAATTTTACAGTTACCCATGACATAACAAAATATACAAAAGCAAAAATCTTCTCCAAGATCGGAAAAAAGACAGATCTTTTTGTGCGTTTCTCAACAGTCGCCGGAGAGCGGGGAGCTGCTGATGCTGAAAGAGATATTCGTGGGTTTGCAGTCAAATTCTATACAGAAGAGGGCAACTGGGATCTGGTTGGCAATAACACGCCAGTATTTTTCCTTCGAGATCCCCTCAAGTTTCCTGATCTCAACCATGCTGTAAAGCGTGATCCCCGTACCAATCTTCGCAGTGCGCTGAACAACTGGGACTTCTGGTCATCCCTGCCTGAGGCTTTGCATCAGGTCACAATAGTCATGAGCGACAGGGGTATCCCAGCAACTTACAGGCATATGCATGGTTTTGGCAGCCATACATTCAGCATGATCAATGAAAAGAATGAAAGATACTGGGTCAAGTTTCATTTTAAGTCGCAGCAGGGCATCAAGAATCTTTCTGACCAGGAGGCTGAGGCAGTTATAGGCAAGTGCCGTGAAAGCCACCAGCGGGATTTATATTACAGCATTGAAAAAGGTGATTTCCCGAAATGGACAATGTATATACAGGTAATGCCAGAGAAGGATGCCTCAACATGCCCTTATAATCCGTTTGATCTGACCAAGGTCTGGTTTCATAAAGACTATCCCCTTATTGAGGTGGGAGTGCTCGAACTTAACCGCAATCCAGAAAATTATTTTGCTGAGGTTGAGCAGTCAGCTTTCAATCCTGCAAATATAGTACCGGGCATAGGTTTTTCGCCTGACAAGATGCTTCAGGGGAGATTGTTTTCATATGGAGATACGCAAAGATATAGATTAGGGGTAAATCATCATCTTATCCCTGTTAATAAAGCCAGATGTCCGTTTCACAGCTACCATCGTGATGGATCCATGAGAGTTGATGGTAACTATGGAAGCACTCTTGGATATGAACCGAATAGCTATGGAGAATGGCAGGAACAGCCAGATTTTTCCGAGCCACCGCTGAGTATTGAGGGTGCTGCTGATCACTGGAACCACCGTGAGGATGAGGACTACTATTCACAGCCAGGCAAGCTTTTTAGACTGATGACTCCGGATCAGCAGAAGGCATTGTTCGAGAATACTGCCCGAAATATGGGAGATGCTCCGAGAGAGATAAAGATCAGACATATTGGCAACTGCATGAAGGCAGATCCAGCTTATGGCACGGGCGTTGCTAATGCGCTCGGGATACCGCTTAACGAGCTGCCGAAATAGAATTATAGAATTTATGTATTAAATTTAAAATCTTCAACCATGGGCGCGGCTGTTGCCGCGCCCGTATGATGTTGAGATCCGACAATTCTCTTCTTTATTTCGCATTGACTTTGGACAAAGCTGATGAGCTACAATACCGTTTTCAGGTGCAGCAATGCCTAACAGGGAATCCCGTGCAGCGAAAGCCTATTCGGGAGCGGTCCCGCCGCTGTAACCGGCGACGAAAGCCAACAGAGCCACTGCCATTTTTTCAGGGCGGGAAGGCTGGCGAATAGAATGACCCGGAAGCCAGAAGACCTGCCTGATGCGATAGTCTGCTGCTCATATTTTGCATAAAATCTAACCAATGCATTATTTTTTGAGCATTAAATCCTTCCCGGGGAGAGGAAGGTGAGGATGAAGTTAAACAGGGTGCAATCCTCCGGTTTTTCGCTGCCGGAGGATTTTTATTTAATGGAGATAAGCATAATGAGCAAAACAACTGGCATAATGCTTTACATAGGCGGGGTGCGGAGCGGCAAGAGCAGTGCTGCACTTGCTGCTGCATCTGCCCTGCCCGGTAAAAAGGCATATATTGCTACTGCAGAGGCTTTTGATGATGAGATGTCAGAAAGGATAAAAAAACATCGGGAAGAACGCGGTCCTGATTGGGAATCTTTTGAAGCTCCTCTTGACATTGCAGGTATTTTGAAAAGGCTGGACAGAGAGTATAATGTGATTGTTATAGACTGCCTGACATTGTGGCTTTCAAATCTTATCATGTCTGGCAAGGTCGTTGCTGCAGAAACAGAACAGTTTATCAAATCACTTAAAGACGCTAGGGTAAAAACAGCTGTTTTTATTGTTACAAATGAGGTTGGGCAGGGCATAGTGCCTGACAATCCCCTTGCGAGACAGTTCAGGGATCAAGCAGGTTTTTTAAATCAAAAAACAGCCGCAGTGTCAGATGAGGTTTTTTTGGTTACAGCAGGCATACCTGTAAAAATAAAGTAGCAGCTTAAATGGGCCAAGTAATACAAAAAAAGTTCAGATTGTTGAATGGTTTTAACGATTTGAATTGCTTAAATGGCTTAAACGGATCGGGCATCCAGTGTTGGCGGTTTTAATGCGTAATCTGATTGAACTGTTTTTATTACAGGAGAATAAATGCAAATACTTAAAAAGACGATTGAAAAGATCAGCCCTCTGAACAACGAATGGTTTGAGAAGGCGAGGCAGAGGCTCGACAGCCTTACAAAGCCGCCTGGCAGCCTCGGGAGACTCGAGGAGTTTGCAGCAAGGCTTGTTGCTATCAGAGAAGATATGTCCCCCACTCTTGAGAAAAAGGCTATCTTCACATTTGCCGCTGACCATGGCATTACAGATGAAGGAGTTTCAGCATTTCCAAAAGAGGTTACCCGGCAGATGGTGTTTAATTTTTTAAGAGGAGGCGCAGGTATTAATGTACTTGGCCGCCATGCAGGAGCTGAAGTAGTTGTTGTTGATATTGGAGTTGCGCATGAGTTTGAAAAAGCAGATGGACTGCTGAACTTCAAGGTTGTAAACGGAACAAGGAATTTTTGCTTTGGTCCTGCCATGACAAGGGATGAAGCTGTTAGGTGCATTGAGACAGGCATTGAGATAGCTGAGGGTTATGCAAGAAAAGGATGCAAGATTTTTGGCACAGGAGAGATGGGTATAGGCAATACAACGCCATCCAGCGCGATTACTTCTGTCATCACAGGCAGGCCGGTTGCTGAAGTTACAGGCAGGGGAACTGGAATAAATGACCACGCGCACGCAAACAAAGTGCGCGTCATAGAAAAAGGAATACAGGTGAACAAACCTTCTGCTTCTGATGCCATAGATGTGCTGGCAAAAGTAGGAGGCGCAGAGATCGGAGGCATAGCAGGTCTGATACTCGGCGCTGCTTCATTGAGAATCCCCGTTGTTGTGGATGGGTTCATTTCAACAGCAGGCGCCCTCATAGCGTATACGCTCAAACCTGAATGTGCTGATTATATGTTTGCAGCGCACGGTTCTGTTGAACCAGGGCATAAGGCTATGCTCGACAAGATAGGACTCAAGCCGATACTCGATCTGAATATGAGGCTTGGAGAGGGCACAGGCGCTGCTGTTGCGCTGCTGGTGATAGAGGCAGGGCTGAAGATATATAGGGAGATGGCAACATTTGGCGAAGCAGGAGTTGCTTCAGGCTAATAATATGAAGCAAATACTGCTCGCAATACAGTTTCTCACAATGCTGCCTGTCAGAATAAGGGGTGAAGTGAATGCAGGTCAGATGGCTGCTTCAGCTGCTTTTTTCCCATTTGCAGGAGCAGTGCAGTCGATTTTGATGACAACTATTGCTGCTGCGTCAATGCAGATATTTTCTCCTGAACTTACTGCAGGTTTCGTTGTTGCTTCAGCAGCGCTTATAAACGGCGGCCTGCATCTTGACGGACTCTCTGATACATTTGACGGCATAGCTGTTAAGTCATCAGGCAGCAGGGAAGAGGATATAAGAAAAAGGCTCTCTGTAATGAAGGACAGTTCAGCCGGAGCAATAGGTGTTATCGCGTTGGTACTGTTTATTATCCTCAAGTGGCAGCTTCTCTCCAGCCTGCTCACAGGAGTGGAACTCCATACTGCATTGGCATTTATTTTTCTGATGCCTGTTATTTCGAGATGGGCAATGGTGGTTTTTATGCGCCACTCAAAACCTGCTGCTTCGACAGGTCTCGGGTACATGTTCATCAGCAATATCGATCAGACAGTAGTAATGTCATCAACGCTTATCACCTTGGGAATTTGTATGTTTACGGTGCTTACTTATGCTGCCGTGGCTTATGCATTTTGGTTTATCTTCATGCTTATTGTTATTATTTTTTCAGTCTATGTTTTTAGCAGGACAAGTGTAAAATTCTTTGAAGGCAGATTCGGCGGACTCACAGGAGACCATGCAGGCGCTCTGTGTGAGGCTGCTGAACTGATAATTCTTTTAATGGTGAACATATGGTTAAAACTATATATCTTGTAAGACACGGCGAAACAGTTGGACATAAACATGGACAGTACAAGGGCAGCATGGATATCCCTCTGTCTGAACGCGGAGCAGAGCAGGTGCGCAGATCAGCGGAGTTCATAGCAGCAGATATGAAAAAGGGAAAAGCTCAGGAGAAATCCTCTTTGAAAGTCTACTGTTCGCCGCTCAGCCGGGCTCGCAGAAGCGCTGAGATAATAGCTGCAAGGCTGAGTGTAAAGTCTTTGCAGATTGATGATCTGCGGGAACGGAGCTTTGGCAGATGGGAAGGCATGACATACATGGAAATTGCAGAGAAATATCCAGGAGAGTTCTCTGACTGGCGCACTAATCCACTCAAGTTCAGTCCGCCTGAAGGAGAAAGCACGCTTGAGGTTAATACCCGCGTACTATCTGTGCTTGACAGGATACTTCTCAGCAGTTCTGACGGAGAGAGCATAATTATTGTTGCTCATGGCGGAGTCAACAGAGTACTGCTATGTAGTTTTCTTGGCATGCCTCTTGAGCATATCTTCAGGATTGAACAGAATTTTGCAGGAGTGAGCATTATAGAGATGTGGGATGAACTGCCTGTTGTTAAACTCCTGAACTGGACAAGTAATGAGTAGGGCACTAATGGTGCTCGGTACAGGTTCTGGAGCAGGCAAGAGCCTGATAACAACTGCGCTATGCAGGATATTTTCAGATATGGGCATAAATACTGCTCCGTTCAAGGCTCAGAACATGGCACTAAATTCGTTTGTTACTGTTGATGGCGGAGAGATAGGCATGGCTCAGGCCTTACAGGCAGAGGCAGCGCGTGTGGAACCTGTTGTTGACATGAATCCCGTGCTTTTGAAGCCAACAGGCGAGAGCAGATGTCAGATTATCATACATGGGGTTTTACATTCGAGTATGAAAGCCAAAGAGTATTATCTGTCTAAAGATATAACATGGAAAGCTGCAACTGAATCATATGACAGGCTCAGTTCGAAATATGATCTCATCGTGATGGAAGGAGCAGGCAGTCCGGCAGAAATAAATCTGCTGAGTGAGGATATAGTAAATATAAGCGCGGCAAAATACGCAAAAGCTCCTGCCGTACTTGTTGGTGATATAGATAGGGGAGGGTTGTTTGCATCACTTTACGGCACAGTAAAGCTGCTTGGCAGGGATGCAGGGATAATAAAGGGTTTTGTGATAAACAAATTCAGAGGGGATATCTCCATTCTGGAGCCTGGTCTCAAGATGATAAGCGATCTGACAAAAAAACCTGTGCTCGGTGTTTTGCCATATTTGCATGAAACAGGTCTGCCTGAAGAGGATGGTCTGGCGTTGAATCAGAAGACAGAGTATAGAAGACAGAACGCAGAAGGCAGAATTAGCCTGCAGCAAGTTATAAAAATAGTTGTTGTGAAGCTGAGATATATGTCCAACTTCACTGATTTTGACGCGCTCGGATTTGAGCCTGATGTTCACCTCATCTACTCCACCAATCCTTCTGATATAGAGAATGCTGATATTGTGATAATTCCTGGAACAAAAAACAGTGCTGCTGACCTGATGCTTCTAAAAGATTCAGGCCTTGACCAGAGTGTGTTAAGAGCATATAAAAAAGGAGTCCAGCTTATAGGCATATGCGGCGGCTACCAGATGCTCGGCAGGAGGCTGCTTGATCCTGACGGAATAGAGAGCAGCAAAAAGAAAATAGATGGAATCGGACTGCTCGATATTGAGACAACATTCACTATGAATAAGAAAACGAGGCAGATAGATGCGCTTCTCTGTGACAGCTCAATTTTTGAACACTCAGTCTGCCAAGACGCGTTCAGTCTGCGTGGTTACGAAACACATATGGGTGAATCTAAAGGAGGCAGCGGAATCTTCAGTATCACTCCCCGCGGTTCGGATCTCTGCATAAAAGATGGCGCGCTCAATAAAAACTGTTGGGGCACATACATTCATGGCATCTTTGATAATGATAAATTCAGAAGGGCTGTAATAGACAATGCACGGGCAGCAAAACAGCTGGCGCCTTTCACAACAGGCATCAGGTATTTGATGATGCGCGACGCCGCAATAAACAGGATCGCGGATTGTGTAAAAAATAGTATTGACATGAATTATATGAAAAAACTGGCAGGGGTATGATAACCTCTGCAGAACTTCTGTCCGCTTTTCTTCTTGATCTTTTTATAGGCGACCCTGAAAGACTGCCGCATCCAGTCCGTATTATAGGCAGATGGATAGAGAAGGCTGAACTGTTTTTGAGAAAAATATGCTCATCTACTCGGGATGAGAAGTCAGCAGGTGTTATACTCGCTGCGATTGTTGTGATCCCTTCTTATGCATTCACATGGCTGCTGAATGACCTGCTCCGTACAATGTCCGGTACGATGCTTTCACTTATTTCTTCTTGTTTCATTATCTGGCTAATCTCAACAACAATAGCTTTGCACGGGTTAATAAGTTCAGCAAAAGATGTTGTCAAAACCCTGTTATCAGGCGATGTCTTTGGTGCAAGAAAAAAGCTTTCAATGATTGTCGGCAGAGACACTCAGGAACTTTCTGAAAAAGATATACTAAAAGCGGTCATTGAAACAGTATCAGAAAACCTTAATGACGGTATTATTGCACCGTTCTTTTATCTTGTGCTTGGAGGGCTGCCGCTCGCGATGGCATATAAAGCTGTCAATACTCTCGACTCCATGGTTGGTTATAAAAATGAAAAATACAGGAATCTTGGCTTTGCATCAGCAAAGCTGGATGATCTGTTGAACTATATACCAGCCAGAATAACAGGCCTTCTGATAGTCAGCTCGGTTTTTATGATTAAACTGATCAGCTCAAACGGCTTTAACAGCTTGAACAGTTTGAATGCATTTAAAATCATGTGGCGTGACGGGGGAAAGCATCCAAGCCCAAACAGCGGAATACCAGAGGCTGCAATGGCTGGTGCGCTTGGAGTGCGGCTTGGAGGATCGTCTATATACAACAGCAATGTGGTCAAAAAAGAGTATATTGGTGAAGAGATAACAATGGATTATGCGTCAGCAAGCATGATGTCTATAACCATTATCAAGACTGCATCTCTGGTTGCTTTAATTATTTCAGCTGCAATTCTTGGCATGAGGTCAGGCTTGTGATATACCATCACGGCGGTAATATATATAAGGCAGCGTCTGATATGGGAGTGTTCATTCAAAAGATACTCGACTTCAGCGCCTCGATAAATCCGCTCGGAATGCCCGAGTCTGCTGTGCGTGCTTATAAGTACGCTCAAGCAATGATACCAAACTATCCTGATCCTGACTGTACTCAGCTTGCTGATGCGGTTTCAGGGCATTATGGCATAGACGATAAAATGCTCGTTTTTGGCAATGGGAGCACTGAGCTGATTTATCTTACTGTCAGAACAATTAAACCCAAGAGGGTGCTGATACCAAATCCTACATTTAATGAGTATGAGAGGGCAGTCAGGCTTTATGGATTTCAGCACCCTGAACATATACCTGATAATTATTTCAACTTTATGATGCTTGATGCGGGAGATGGCTTTGTGATGGATATTGATGAGTTTATATCCAACATGACCGGCTGCGATATGGCATTTATCTGCAATCCGAACAATCCGACAGGAAGAGTGATAAAAAAAAATGAGATGCTGAGGATAACTGAAGCTGCGCGCACAGCCGGATGTCTGCTCATTGTTGATGAGGCATTTATAGACTATTGCCCTGAGCATTCTGTTATGAACGAAGTTGCCTCAAATCCATTTGTGGCTGTGCTTAGATCGCTCACAAAGTATTATGCAATGGCTGGCCTGAGGCTCGGATTCGGAGTATATTCTGAGCAGCTTATAAAAAATATCAAGGCATGCAAAGAGCCCTGGACAGTCAATAGTGTTGCGCAAGCCTGCGGAGCTGCTGCGCTCACTGATTCAGGCTATCGGAAGGCAACAAAAGAAGCTCTCAAAAGACAGAGAGCTGTGCTTGAGGATGGATTTAACTGGCTTGAGATCAAATACATACCATCTGATGCCAACTATTATCTGGTAAAAATGTTTGATGCACGCAGGGCTGCGTATGAACTGCGTAAAAAAGGCATACTCGTTAGAACATGCGGAGATTTCAGGGGACTTGACAGTTCTTATATACGCATTGCAGTTAAATCAGCAAAAGACAATTTGAGACTTGTTGAAGAGTTATCTGTAATATGCGGGACATGGTCTTAGCGTATAAACAATTGTATGTTATGTAGTTAAAGGATATTACTCTCAAATCAGCTGCATCAGTGACGGAGGAAAAAAGACAATGCGCAAAGGATATCTGCAGGTTTATACTGGAGAAGGAAAGGGGAAAACAACAGCAGCACTCGGACTTGCTCTGCGCGCATCAGGTGCAGGTCTGAAGGTTTTTATCGGACAGTTTATAAAGAGACGCATATGCAGCGAGCATGATGCGTTAAAAAAACTGGACAGCAATATTGAGTATAGGCAATTTGGTACAGGATTTATTAATGGAAAGGTCTCGCAGACTGCAAAGGGCGCTGCTGCAGAAGGGCTTAAGTTATCGCGTCAGGTCTTGACCTCAGGCAAATATGATCTTGTTATACTTGATGAGATTAATGTAGCTGTTCATTGCGGGTTGATAGACATTAATGATGTATTGGAAATGATTGATTCCAGGCCGACAAAGACCGAACTCCTGCTTACAGGCAGATACGCTCATAAAAAGGTTATTGAGAGGGCAGATCTTGTTACAGAGATGAAAGTAATAAAACACTATATGGACAACAAAGTACGGGCACGAAAAGGTATAGAGTACTGACCAAAAAACGAATAGGCAGCTGCAATATTATATATTTGAAATTATTGCGGGAAAGGGACAAACATAATTCATGAGTATTGTATATGTCATAGGCATAGGGTTTAGGCCTCTAAACAGAATTGCATCTGATGTGATGCTACGGTCATCCGCTATATTTGCATCTCCAAGACTTATGGAGGTATTCCCCAGGTATGTAGAATATAATTCAGTAAAAGACAGGATTGTTATTCTGGATAGTGTTGATGCAACCATTGAAGCCATAAAAGGTGAACTGGACAAGTGTGATGCTGCTGAGTTTGTGCTGCTTGCTTCAGGAGATCCGGTCTTTTTTGGAATAGGAAGCAGGGCAGTGGAAGAGTTTGGCAGTCATCGTGTAAAAATAATGCCTGATATGACGAGCATGCAGAATGCTTTTTCGAGGATTAATGAATCGTGGGACAACGCATTTTTTATCAGTCTGCATGGCGGCCCGTATCCAGGCAGAAGGCGCAGACTGCGCTACACATTATCTGATATCCCGGTGCTGCTTGAGAAAAACAGCAAGATCGGCATACTCACAGACAGACAGAACAATCCTCAGGCCATCGCAGAACATATCAGGAAAAACATGTCTTCTGAAAAATATAAAAAACTCACAATGTGCATATTCGAAAAACTTGGTTATGCTGAAGAAAAAATTACAATAGAGGGCATTGACTATGCTGCCCGATCAGAATTCTCTAATCCAAATATAGTGATTCTGCTCAATCCTGAAGCTTCCGGCCCAGTATGCTTTTCTGATCAGATCAAGTATGGATTTACCGGAAAGGAAATTGAACATGCAGACAGCTTTGCCTTGACTGATGAAGCAAGGGCTGTTGTTCTTCATAAACTGAGGCTGCCAAATTCTGGGATTATGTACGATATTGGCGCAGGTATTGGTGACTTGTCTGTCGAGGCTGCAGGCATATCTCCTGGAATTAAAATTTATGCAGTTGAGAAAAAAACTGAAAATGCTGCTATATGCAGAAAAAACAGGGCTCGTTTTGATGCGTTTTCAATAGAAGTGGTTGAGGGTGAAGCACCACAATGTCTTGCTCAACTGCCTGAACCTGACAGGGTATTCATAGGATGCAGGATGTCGGACAGCATAATCGATTTTATCTGCGGGCGGAGCTCACCGATTTTTGTGATAAACGCAGATAGTCAAGATTCAGCTGTTCAGGCAGCAGCAGTACTCAAAAAAAATGGATACAGAACAGAAATAGTATCTCTTGATGTATCTTTTTTAAACACTGCTTCAGGCATCACAAAGTCCGACGCATCGGATATGATATTTATAGTAAGGGGAGAGCCCTTGTAATACTCTTCACAAGCTGTATGTTATAGTTATTGATCTGTTTTGCTGGCATCCGCTGTTTAACAAAATAGCCAAAGCAGTTTAAAATGAGAACAGCGAAAATATAAGGGAGGGCAGCCGGGATACTTTTCTCTGCTTATGACTGGATATGACAAAAAATGACCTTGATCTTATCAAGAAGTGGTTTTCTTACTACTGCAGATCACACTACTCCTCAATAGAAGATGATCAGAAGAATATAGCTCTTAAAGAACTTCATTCCTATAATGTTTGTAGAAACGCCATAAGGATCGGCAAAGAGATCGGCCTTAATGAACAAGCGATGCTGCTTGTTGAGGTGACAGGCCTGCTGCATGATGTCGGCAGGTTTGAACAGTATGCTGAGTACAAGACATTCAGAGACAGTTCATCGGTAAATCATGGAATGTTGGGAGCTCAGGAGATAACAAAAAAGCGGGTGCTCCAGGGGCTTGTGCCGGAGGAGAGGGATCTGGTGCTTGATGTTGTTAAATATCATAATGCATTTGTTGTTCCTGACCTCAAGGATGAACGAAAAATGTTGTTCTTAAAGATAGTTCGCGATGCTGATAAGCTTGATATATGGAGAGTCTTCAAGGAGTATTATCAAAACCCGGAAGATACAGCCTCTGCTGTCAATCTTGGCCTGCCGGATAGCGACAACTATTCTCAAGATATAATTTCCTGTATAAAGGAAAAACGAATAGGCAAACTCTCTGATGCAAAGACGCTTACAGATTTCAAACTGCTTCAGCTCTCATGGGTTTATGACCTTAATTTCAGTATCTCGACACGCATCGCGATAGAGCAGGGATATGTTGATATCATAGAACAGCAGCTCCCTGAGACCGATGAAATTAAAAATGCACTTGCTGTACTTAACTCATATCTTAAAGAGAGGGCGCTGCTTGAGTAGACAGGATGGCTGCCCATGCGTTACTGCCTACTGCTGCTATTCCATGTTTGTTTTAGGATTATTGATTCAGGATTTTTGCAGCATCTTTTGCAAAGTATGTTAGTATCAGATCAGCTCCTGCTCGTTTTATAGACAGCAGCATCTCCATCATTACCCTCTGACCGTCTATCCATCCAAGCTTTTCAGCAGCTTTTACAAGCGAGTATTCTCCACTCACATTATACGCTGCCACAGGCATGGCAAATGATGATTTTATGTCAGAAATTATATCCAGATAGGAAAGTGCAGGCTTGACCATCACAATGTCTGCGCCTTCTTCAATATCCAGAGCTGTTTCTTTCAGAGCCTCTCTTCTGTTTGCAGGGTCCATCTGGTATGAACGCCTGTCTCCAAACTGTGGTGTTGATTCAGCAGCGTCTCTGAAGGGTCCGTAAAAAGCTGAAGCATATTTTGCTGAGTAGGCCATTATTGGGAGCTCATTAAACCCTTCTTTGTCAAGGGCAGATCTGATTGCAGCCACCCTGCCATCCATCATGTCTGAAGGGGCTACCATATCTGCTCCGGCTTTTGCATGCGAAACAGCTTCCATGGCGAGTAGAGGCAATGTCTTGTCATTTGATACATCACCGTTTTCTATAAATCCGCAATGCCCGTGGCTCGTATATTCACACATGCAGACATCAGTTATCACATATAACTCAGGCACAGCATCTTTGATCGCTTTTATCGCTGTCTGTACGACTCCATTGTCATCATACCCGCCTGTACCGAGTTCATCTTTTGCCTCTGGTATGCCAAAGAGTATTATTGAAGGCACTCCTAAAGAGTACGCTTCTTTGGCATTAATCACAGCCTGATCAACAGACTCCTGAAAGCAGCCTGGCATTGAAGATATCTCTTTTTTTATCCCTTTTCCGGTTGTGATAAAAAGCGGATATATAAAATCATCAGGCGAAAGCGCGGTCTGTTGCACCATCCGCCTTATGGTCTTGTTTTTTCTCAGCCTTCTGCATCTATGTTGAGGAAACATTGCTGATCAGGCCTCCCAGGGTTTTATCCACAGCTTCCGCTGCTTCCGCAGCCGCCACATCCACCACTTCCGCATGTTGATTCAGCACCCGCAAGAACAAATCCTTCCTGCTGACCGTCTTCAAAGTAGTCCAGCTTCAGTCCATCAATGTTTGGAGCAAGGGATTTATCAACAAATACCTTGAGTCCGAATGACTCTAATGTGTCATCATGTTCAGTAGCCTTCTCATCTATGTCGAGTCCAAAAGATGGTCCGCAGCACTCGCCGCCTGCGTTGAATATTCTTAATCCCCAGCCTTCCTTCCCTTCTGCAATCAGTATAGCCTTGGCCTTTTCAGCCGCTTTTTCAGTTATTGTAATCACCCTGCAACCTCCATTGGTTTAGTTCTATTAGAATAATTCATAGCTTTTTTAAAAAGCAAATAAGATCAGTATTTTTGACCTTTTCCCGTTGTATAGGATATTTTATTTGGTATGCTTCTAATCCACAGAATGATTCTTAAAGAGCTTGTTTCGTCTTTTGTAATAGCACTGCTCTTTTTGAACTTTGCACTTATGATGGAAAAGCTGCTGAAACTCAGCAGACTGCTTTCAGGTGTTGGAGCCTCTTTACTGGATATTGGCAAGATAGTGCTCTATCTGCAGCCTCAGATATGCATACTTACCATCCCGATGGCGTTTCTTCTGTCTGTTCTGCTCACTTTTGGCAGGATGAATGCTGACAATGAGCTGACAGTTCTGAAGGCCAGCGGTATATCACTGAAAAAAATATCAAGACCTGTGCTGTATGTCGGGATAGTATGTCTTGTACTCAGCCTTGCCATGAGTTTCTACCTCAGTCCAAAAGGCAGTATGCACTTGAGAACAAAGGTGACAGAGATACTCACTGTCAGAGCCCCCATGACTATTGAGGAAGGGGTTTTTAATACCGCATTCAAGGATATAGTTATTCTTGTCAAGAGCAAGCCTGAGCCTGAAAAATTAGCAGGAATATTTATAGTTGATGAGAGAAAAAAAGAAGAGCCAAAGATTATTCTCGCAAAAAACGGCAGCATAGTGACAGACAATGATGCGATAAGTTTTACCCTTATTTCAGGCCAGGCTTATATAACAAAAGGCGATACAATAACAGAAATAACCTTTGGCAGATACAATTTCAGGCTGAATCCAACTCTCGATCCGGGGGAGAAGAAGAACAGGGAACTCACTCCGCTGCAGCTCCTCAAGGAGGCAAAAGAGCCTGGCAAGGCTGTAAATTCCTATCTTGAACTTCATAGAAGGTTTTCGCTGCCAGCAATATGCCTTATAATTGTTTTTCTTGGGCCTCCATTATCGCTTGTGGCTGGAAGATCAGGGAGGCTTGGCGGACTCACAATAGGTCTTGCTGTTTTTGCTTTTTATTATGCGCTTCTGATATTTGGAGAAAATCTTGTGCGTGCAGGCAGACTGCCCCACTTTGCCGGAGCATGGCTCTCTTTCACGATACTCGTAGCATTTTCAATATTTATATATGAGAGGGTAAACAGAAGATGATAATGCTGCTGGCCCAGAGGCTCTACATGAAGGAGTTTATAAAGACAACGGCCACCCTCACTATTGGTCTTGCCCTCATATTCGGCATATTGGGCTTTATAGACAGAATGGATGATTTTATGCCTCACAAGCCTCAGGCCGGGCAGTTGATTCTTTTTATAATCATGACCATTCCGAGATATGTCCACTATCTTATGCCTATGGCCATACTGCTGAGCGCATTGTTTGTGTTTTCTCAGGCAGTCAAAAGAAAAGAGATTGTAATTGTAAAAGCTTCAGGCAGCAGAATGCGCGGGTTTTTGATGCCCTTTGTTTCTGCAGGGGTAATTCTCACGATTTTTGGATTTATTCTTGCTGAGGGGATAGTGCCTGCTGCATCAAAAAAAGCTCAGACCATAAGAGACAGGGTCAAAAAGACGCATAAGGCCTACACTTTTAAAGAGGGTACTGTATATATGCGCGGACTCGATGGTGCTGTAATCAGGGTGGGGCTTTTTCATCCTGTGCAGAATATTTCTACTGATGTGACAATATTCAGATTCGACTCAAATGGGCTCAAGGAAAGAATCGATGCAAAAACAGCTATATGGGAAAATGATAAATGGACTCTTAAAGAACTTAATATTTATTCCATAGATACAGGAAAAATCAGGGAGCAGGCCAGTCTTGTATATGAAGGGATCGAGACGCCTGATATTTTTAAAGAGGATGTTGTGAAAGTGGAGGAGATGAACATGGTCGAACTTTATAAATATAAAGACCGTCTTAATAAAGCCGGCTATAAAAATCAGAAACTTGTAGTTGATCTTAGTGCTAAATTTTCATATCCCCTGATAAACCTTTTCATGCTTCTGCTGGGATTGTCACTGTCTCTTGGCGAGTCGTTCAGGGTATTTGGTCACACAGCATCCACCAACACCGCAATTGCAGCAGGACTCGGGCTTGTTGTGAGTCTGTTTTATTGGCTCGGATATTCATTGATGCTTTCTCTTGGCTATGCAGGGGCTATTCCAGGAACTGTCGCCCCATGGATTGTACCGGCAATATTTGCAGTCGGGTCAGTTGTACTTTACAGAAAAATTCCTGAGTAGAGAAAGGACGCTATTGCCAAATTCAGTTATCAAATCTTTGCGATCTGTACTGCACTGCTTGTGCCTATTCTATCAGCGCCTGCCTGAATAAAAGAGATGGCCTGTTCAAAGGTCTTTATTCCGCCTGCTGCTTTAATACCAGCCTTGATGCCTACAGCTTCGCGCATGAGTCTGACATCCTCTGCAACAGCGCCTTCAGTACCAAATCCAGTTGATGTCTTTACCATCTCGGCTCCAGCAGATAATGCAGCAGCACACGCAACTGCTTTCTCTTTATCCGTAAGATAACAGCACTCTATGATAACCTTATGAAATACTTTAGGTGTGTGTTTTATAATTTCTGCGAGCTCATCTTCAACATACCTCCAGTTGCCTGACTTTGCTGCCCCGATGTTCATCACAATATCCAGTTCCTGCGCACCATAAAGCAGAGCCTGTTCTGCTTCGGCAATTTTAGCCTCCTTGATCGTCATGCCTGATGGGAATCCTATGACAGTACATACTCCCACATTTCTGTCCCTCAGCAGGGCTTTACAAAGAGGTATATAGTATGGATAGACGCACACGGTTTTGAATTGATATGCAGCAGCATCTTTGCATAGTAATATGATGTCAGCTTCTGATGCATCTGTTTTAAGCAGTGTTGAGTCGAGAAATTGAGCAATAAGAGTCCGGTTGTTTTTGAGTTCCTCAATACTTATTTCCATAATGATATATTTTCTCCGGGTCTGTTATTAATATAGTTTTTTACTTCATTCCTGTATGCTTTTAGCAGTTTTTTTGCAACAGGTCCAGATCTGAATTTTATCTCTCCGACTAAGCTCACAGGCATCACCTCCATTGTAGTGTTGGTGATGAATGCCTCATCCGCAGAAAGCAGGTCTTCAGGCAAAAAATTTCCTTCTTTGGTCTTTATGCCGCTCTGTTCAGCCAGATCTATCACAAGTCTTCTTGTTATCCCATCGAGTATGCCGCAGTCAACAGATGGTGTGCAGAGCAGATTATCTGACATAAAAAATATGTTGCTTACAGTGCCTTCAGCAAGAAACCCATCAGTATTGAGCATCAGGGCTTCGTATGCGTCTGAGTTTTTGGAGTCTATCTTTGCCAGAATATTGTTGAGAAAGTTGAGTGATTTTATCCTTGGATCAAGTGCCTGCCTATGGTTTCTTCGTACAGAGGAGATCATGATCTTTACACCATCACTATAAAAAGATTCAGGATAATCCTTGAAGTCAGTTGCTATGATAATCATTTTTGGCTCTTTGCAGAGATCAGGATCAAGCCCTATGGGCCCCTTGCCTCTTGTTAAAGACAGCCGTACATATGCATTCCTGAGTGCATTTGCATCCATAGTCTCGTTTATCGCAGCTTCTATCCGGGCCAATGTTTTGGGCAGTTTCAGCTGTATGAGAGATGCTGATCTCTCGAACCTGAGCAGATGCTCTTTTGCCATGAAAACTATGCCGTTATAGGCTCGCATGGTTTCATAAATGCCGTCTCCATAAAGAAGCCCGTGATCAAGGACAGATACAACCGCATCCTGTTCAGGTACGATTCTGTTGTCAAGATATATCTTCATATCAAAAAGCTCCTTCCATATGAGATATCTTTTCTGATGCTTCTGAAGCAACGATGCTTATTATGTCGAATCTTACAGGCATTTCATATCCAGCGTTCTTCATGAATGCCAGGGCAATTGATCTTAATTTCTGCTGTTTTTTTGTATCCACTGCTTCATATGGCTGTCCAAAAAGATCGCCTTTGCGCGTCTTGACCTCGATGAATACCAGGTATTCGCCATGTTTTGCAATTATATCAGCTTCTCCAAATTTTACTTTATAATTGCGGTGCAGTATTGTATATCCTTTTGATTTTAAAAACTCAGCAGCTTTTTCTTCTCCATTTATGCCGAGTAATTTTCTCATATATCTCCCAAAAAACTTTTAGTCTCTTCAACTTTAAACTTAGAGCCGGAAAGCCTTAACAGAAGGGATGGTATGCTCTCGATATCCTTTATATCTTTTTGACAGAGTATCTTTAAAAGATCCCGTATGCCTGAAAACTCTTCCCACATGCCTTCAGTCTCTTTGCCAACAGCCTTGAGTAGTTGCTCGCCCTTTTCATCCCAGTCTGTAAGCAATATTATCTTATGAAATCCGGTTGATATGCTTTCAGCAAATTCATATAGGCTCTTTCCTGTGTGAATGGTTATAATCTCTCCTGTCAACCCTGTCTCCCTGAGCGCCTTTACATCCTTTATGCCTTCCACAACAACAGGTATTCTTTTATTGAGTTCGTAAAGATGCTGGAGAGCTTCCTGTATTCTGGCTGATCTGTCGAGGTCTATGGAGTTGATCTGCATTTTTTATTCCGATCCAGCGCATATACGCAGGTAAGGGTTATTGGCAATGGCTATTGCACCATGTTTTGGTAGAGATATCCGAAGCGTCTTATAAAGTCATCAGACTGCATATTGGCAGCAGCTGCAACAGTAGCCAAGCTGTGGCCGGTGAAGTCATCTTTTTCGAGTCTTATCATATATTTTCTGCTCACTTCATATGTTTCCGAGTTTATATCAACATTTCTTATCTTTGTTTTTGATGTTGTATAGTCATGCATCTCTACAAAGGGGATAGGCCTAAGGTGTCCGTCGCTCACAACTATAACAGCGCCGGAGCCACCCCTCAGCAGGTAGCGTATAGCGCCATAACCGAGATTGCGTGTGTATTCGATGTCAAATGGTATGGGATCTGCAGCACGGAGCTCATACCCAATATTTTTGTGCACAATGGTTGCGTTTATGCCCATTGATTTAAGGGTATCAGCAGTGAAGTCCCGCATTATTCTGCCGAGTTGTATCTCGGACAGACGAATGTTTCCTGATTCATCCTTAACAAGGGACTCCATCTGGCTGAGTTCGTTCAGATCAAAGCGTTCTGATATGCCTTCAGCTAAAATGGCTATGCCATAGTCTCTTTTCATTGATAGTCTTTTGATGATTGATCCTGCAAGTATGTCACTCACCTGTTTAAACGAGAGCCCGCTGGGTGGAAACTCCTCAGGGATCAGGGTGATTGTTGCTCCAACAGCCTTGCCTATGCCAAGAGCGAGATGGCCTGCATGTCTTCCCATTGTGGTTATAAAGTACCATCTGCCTGTTGTCTTTGCATCTTCCATCACATTTTTTACAATTTCCACGCCCCAGTGTCTTGCTGTTTCATATCCAAAGGTCGAGACTCCGCCCGGAAGAGGTATATCATTGTCAATTGTTTTTGGCACATGGACTACACTCACATCACCTCTTGCTTCGCGCTCTATCCAGTTGGCCATGTAGAGGGTCCCATCTCCTCCAATAGTGATCAGGTGTTTGATTCCAAGACTTTTAAGTGTTGCAAGCAGTGTCTCAAACCGCTCTTTAGCGCGGTCAGGAAAGTCTCGAGATGTCCTCAGGATTGAGCCGCCTGTTGAGTGTATTCTGGAGACTCTCTCAATGGTCAGGGGCATAAGGCAATCTTTTTTGCCGTCAAACAGGCTTTTGAAGCCGCCAACTATGCCGGCAACCTCTCTGCCCTGATTAATAGCTTCTATTGTGGCAGCGCTTATAACGCCGTTGATGCCGGGGGCAGGTCCGCCCCCGACAATTATTCCTATAAGAGCCTTCTCTTTTTTTGACATCTTTGCAGGCTCCTGCTATTTAAGCATATCAGGGTTTATATCTTTTTTTACTTTAACAGGCTTTACAGTCCTGTTCACAAGGTCAACAGTATTGCCAACTTTTAATTTATTAAAAAGCAGCTCAAACTTGGCTTCAAGTTCTTTCATAATAGGAGTCTTTATAGATTCGGGCAGATCCCACCACTTTTTCTTTATGGGGCCAAAGCCCTTTTTTCTGGTGCTGTATATGAATTGCTCCTCTGTCTGTCCCTCTTTCCACTCTTTTGCGTATTCGCTCTTTATGAAGCTGTAAACCTCCTGCTTAAAATCAGCAGGTAGTGCATCAGAGTCATAAATTATATTCTGAAATCCTGTTGCAAGATGTACCTCGGAGGTGCCTGTCTCAGGAAACATGTTAAAGGCCTCATCAGGCAGGGTTGATGCTCCGTGCTGCACTGCTCCTGAAAGCCCGAACTCTTTTCTTGAGAGTTCAGAGAGTTGCTTGAGCGTATCAAAATCTATCTTGACCTTTGCGAGTGTTCCGTCAGGAAGTGGAACTCCTCCATGGCTTGTGCCTGTCTGTACGCTCAGCTTGCTCAGACCTTTTGATCCCTTGAATGCCTCATTAAATCCGCTTAAATATGCGCGTGCTTCATCAGGGTTGCTGTTCTGCTTGCCGATCTCTCCAATTTCGCCGCCTATTGAGACATCTATTCCTTCAGGCTGCAGACTCCTCACATGTGCAGCAAGCTCTGCTGTCATCTCGAAGTTTGGCCTCTGTTGCTCTTTTACTGTTGGCCTGTCCAGATCTACAAGAGTGGATGCGTCGATATCTATGTTGTAGAATTCAGCTTCGATCGCCTCCGCTATAAGACCCTTTACATAATTGGTCTCAGGTGCCGCATCTGCCAGAAAGTTTTTCCTTACAAGCTGGAAGTGGTCTCCCTGTATGAATACAGGCCCCTGGTATCCCTCTCTCACTGCAGCAGCGAGCACAACTGTTGCATACTCGAGCGGCCTCTGTTTTGTATAACCAATCTCAGAGCGGGCAATTTCGAATATCAGGGCGCCAACCTGCATCTGCATTGCCTTTCTAAAAATTGTACGAGCAACATCATATGTTAATCCTCTGATATTTATTGCAGGAACAGTAAATCCGGGATAGCTCTGCCCCATATTTTCATACAAGCCCTGAATTGATGCAGGTACAGCTCCGCATGCCTTACAGATCTCTTTGACAATAATAAATTTGGATTTTCTTTTTTCATCGTCAGGTTCAAAGACAGCATCATATATTAGTTCATCCATCATGTCCCGTACTTGGGAAATGTTTTTAACTTTTACAGTTTTGTCTTTTAGTTCCACTGCCTCATTAAACCCTTGTACCATTGCAAAGCCTCCCTTTAGTTTTTTCTGCATAATTATATTAATAATAGCATTTTTTGCCCTTATTACAGTTTAACAGAACATAAGCGCGATAGCTCGGCAGAGCGGCGGAATGACCAGAGGACAGAGAACAGAGGACAGAGAACAGAAGACAGAGAACAGAAGACAGACAATCAGAGCGCAGAGGACAGAAACAGAACACTAAAGGCAGATGGCCTCAATTTCCGTAGTTTGTCACAGTGCATCAGATCGACAGAGCGTCAGCGCGACAGCAGAGACAGAACGGCAAAAAAGCAGATCAGCTGAAACAGCAGCTGCTGTACTAATGTTTGAGTTCTGTGCTTTGTTGTAATACTACTGCTCTGTCGTGCTGATATTAAGATTAGGGAATTGAGGCTATCTGCCTTTGTTAAAACTAAAAATGAAAAATGAAAAATTAAAAGTAAGGGAATAATAAGCGATACAAAGCAAAGAAGGGATGGACTGGCTTGAGAGATTTAGGCTAGAGTTTGGTAACACTACTATGCGAAGAGGAGCGGAGTACATCCGCAACTGTCTGATCAGCCAAAGGCGCGAGTTTT
The DNA here is from genome assembly GCA_034002665.1 of Dissulfurispiraceae bacterium. Classification (GTDB taxonomy): domain Bacteria; phylum Nitrospirota; class Thermodesulfovibrionia; order Thermodesulfovibrionales; family Dissulfurispiraceae; genus JAFGXL01. The sequence goes on from JAVFAA010000003.1 coordinate 253,697, forward strand.
GCGGCTGGAGCGTATCGAGCATTTAGTAGTGTCAAAACCAGACTCATGAATGAGAGCAGTCCATCCCTTATGAATTAATAATTGCTTTAGTAATCAGGAGTTATGTTGTTTGTCTGAAAAAACTTTTAATATGATAACAGGTTTAGTATAATTAGATAATTATGAATTTTCGATTTGGCGAATTATTTAGCGGACCTGGCGGGTTGGCGCTTGGCGCAAAGTTAGCAAGGATAGTTGCTGGCGGTCAAGTGTTTTCCATTTCTCATGCTTGGGCAACGGATTATGATAAGGACACATGCGCTACTTATCGGAATAATCTCTGCTACGAAAATCCCAAGTCTGTTGTCTGCTGTGATATTAGAAAACTCAACTTCAAAAAATTAAAAAATATATCTGATATAGATGCGTTAGCCTTTGGTTTTCCGTGCAATGATTTCAGTATGGTAGGAGAACAAAAAGGCATGGACGGAATTTATGGTCCGCTATATTCCTACGGAGTTAAGGCATTAGAATATTTTCAGCCTAAATTCTTTCTTGCTGAAAATGTCGGAGGATTAAGAAACGCCAACGATGGAAACGCATTGAATAAGATACTGCATGAGTTGCAGCAGGCAGGCTATATTGTTACGCCACATCTCTATAAATTTGAACAATACGGCGTGCCTCAGGCAAGACATAGAATAATAATTATTGGGATGCGAAACGATATAAATGTAAAATTTTATGTACCTGCTCCTACTCATACCGTGCCGGTGACTTGCAGAGAGGCTATTGAAAATCCGCCTATACCTAATGACGCGCCAAATAATGAATTAACTAAACAATCCCAACAGGTGATAGAGCGTTTACGGTTTATAAGGCCTGGAGAAAATGTCTTCACAGCCGTTTTGCCTAAAGAATTAAGGCTTAATGTAAGAGGAGCAAGAATAAGCCAGATTTATAAAAGGCTTGACCCTGACAAGCCTGCTTACACTGTTACAGGAAGCGGAGGAGGCGGCACACATATTTACCACTGGGAAGAAAACAGAGCATTAACTAACAGGGAGCGTGCAAGGCTGCAGACATTTCCCGATGATTATATTTTTTCAGGCGCTAAAGAAAGCGTAAGGAAACAAATAGGCATGGCGGTTCCTCCTTTAGGCGTAAAGATTATTTTTGAAGCGGTTTTTAAAAGTTTTGCTGGGATTGATTATTCGAAAATAGAAAACAATATCAAAAACAATATATATAATAGCAGAGTTGATGCCAATCAGATGGTATTGCTTGAAGAGCAGGAAGAATATGCTGTCTGTTAAGATGTGATACAAATGATTACTGAAAACCTTTTCGACAAAGTGCTTATTGCCCCCGTTAAAAACGGAGCTGACTCGCTGTATGTTGTTTCTGGGTATGCAACTGCGGCTATGACTTTTCACCATTTTGACTCTTTAAAGAAAGAGCATGGGAAGCAGATTAAAATTAATCTTATTGTCGGAATGTGTCCATATGATGGGTTGTCTTTAAGCAATCATATGGCATTTCAACAGCTTGCCAGCATTGATTTCCCAGACCATTTTAAATGCAGTTATATTGTCAATGCCCCGCAGGTTCATTCAAAGGCATACGCATGGTTTCAGGGCGAAAAACCAGTAAGCGGCTTCATAGGCTCAGCCAATTACACGCAAAATGCTTTCAGTAAATCTCAACGGGAATTATTGATTTCATGCGATCCAAATTTGGGGCTAGCTTATTTTAATAGTTTAATATCTGAATCTGTTTATTGCACACATAATGAGATAGAAAGTTACATACAAATTTGTCGTGATGCATATTATTGCCGCAGAAAAACTGAGCAGTTGGAAAACCAAGACATAAAATTGAATATTTCAGATAAGTCGGATAAGTATGATTTGCAAGATATTCGACCAATAAGGGTGTCTTTGCTTGATCGTAGGGGTGAAGTCCAGAATACTGCTGGGCTGAATTGGGGATTTCGTAGGGATGGTACTCGAAGAAATAAAAATGAAGCATATATACAACTTGGACCAGAAGTATATAGAAGCCATTTTTTCCCAAAACGCACTATCCATTTTACTGTATTAACAGATGATAATAAAGTTCTTATTTGTACACGTGCTCAAAAAGATGAACATGGACATGCCATTGAAACGCCGCATAATAACAGTCTTATTGGAGAGTATTTTAGGAACAGACTTGGACTTCCAAATGGAGCGTTTGTTACTAAAGATCATCTTTTGAGATATGGACGCACTGATGTAGATTTCTTCAAAATTGACGACGAAACATATTTCATGGACTTTTCGGTTTCTTCGAACCTTGGATAACCTTACCAAAGAACAACGCCGCAAAACCATGCAGTCCATTCGCTCAAAGGGCACTCTGCCAGAGCGGTTGATAATGCAAGAATTAAAAAAAAGAAAAATATATTTTGCATGCCATGTTAATTCACTAATTGGGAAACCAGATATTGTATTTAGAAGAAAGAAAATTGTTGTTTTTATTGATTCAGATTTTTGGCATGGTCATCCTACTCGCTGTATTATGCCTAAAACAAATATTAACTATTGGTCAGATAAAATAACAAGGAATCGAAATCGTGATAAAGAAGTCAGTCGCAGCTTGAGACAGGCTGGATGGAAGGTCATTAGATTATGGGCATATGATGTAAAACATCATTTTGACAAGTGTGTTCAAATTATTTTAACTAACTTAGAAAAGAAAATAAGGTAGTTTTGTACATATAAGTGCAAAATACACTTTTGTTTTTCTCTTAAATTGACAGGCAGACCATGCAACATGAATAATAAAAAATGATTACAAGATACAATTCATTTGGACCTTATCTAAAAAAGGTATTTGGTTCGGCAGTTTATAAAGTAAATGTTGATGCTGGGTTCACATGTCCGAACAGGGACGGCACCCTTGGTGTTGATGGATGCATATACTGCAACAATAAGAGCTTCAGACCTTCGCAGTGCGATGCTGAACTCTCTGTACGAGAGCAGATCACAAGCGGCATCAGTTATCTTGGTCCAAGATATGGCGCAAGGAAATTTCTTGCGTATTTTCAACCATATACCAATACATATGCTCCTGTTGATGAGCTTGAAAAGCTTTATAAAGAGGCTCTTGCAGCACCTGGAGTAATAGGTCTTGCAATCGGCACAAGACCTGATTGTGTTGATGAGGAAAAGATAAAACTGCTTCAGCAGCTCGCAAAAGATTACTTTATACTTGTTGAATATGGTGTGCAGTCAATACATGACAAGTCGCTCGAGTACATCAACAGGGGACATGACTACAAGGCATTTCTGACTGCCCTTGATATGACTGTCAACAGAGACATTCATATAGGCGCGCATATAATTGCAGGGTTTCCAACAGAGACTCAGGAAGAGACATTGATGATGGCAGATGCCCTGTCTGAACTTCCTGTGGAATTTTTGAAGATTCATCAGCTCCAGGTGATAAAGAATACGCCATTGGGAGATGAGTATGTAAAAAATCCTTTTCATACATTTGGGTATGGCGAGTATCTCGATTTTTTGATAGACTTTATCCAAAGGCTTTCGCCTGATATTGTGCTGCAGAGGCTTTTTGCCACAGCGCCTGATGATATTCTTCTGGCTCCCAGATGGGATAAGAACAAACATCAGATAATTGTTGATATTGAAAAAAGGATGATTGAGAAAGATGCTTGCCAAGGCGCTAAGCGCATGTGTCACAGGAGTTGATGCCAGCGTAGTTGAGGTTGAAGTTGATATATCCTCAAAAGGTCTGCCGCACTTCTCGATGGTAGGACTTCCTGACGCAGCAGTTAAAGAGAGTAAAGACAGAATCAAGGCAGCACTCAAGAATATCGGATTTAACTTCCCGCTAAAGCAGATTACAGTAAACCTTGCACCTGCTGATCTCAAAAAAGAAGGCTCATCATTTGATCTGCCGATAGCAGTAGGTATTGTGGCTGCTGAAGAAGTAATACAAAAAAACAATCTGGCTGACTTCATTATTGCTGGAGAGCTTTCTCTTGATGGCAGAATAAAACCAATAAGAGGAGCACTGCCTATGGCACTTGAGGCAAAAAGGCTTGGTCTGAGGGGCGTAATCATGCCGAAGGGCAATATCTCTGAAGCTGCTGTTGTTGACTCAATAGAGGTTTATGGTATGGAGAGTCTGCCTGAGGTGATCGAGTTTCTGGGTGGTATAAGGCATTGTGAACCTCACATGGTTGATATGGAATCTTTAATGAGCGGCAGTTCTGTTTATGAAGACGATTTCTCTGATATCAAGGGTCAGGAGCATGCAAAAAGAGCCATAGAGGTTGCTGCAGCAGGCTCACACAATATTCTGATGGTGGGGCCTCCTGGAAGCGGCAAGACAATGCTTGCCAAGCGGCTGCCGACAATACTGCCTCACATGGTATTTGATGAAGCGATCGAAACCACTAAGATACATAGTGTTGCGGGTCTGCTCAACAGTTCACAGCCCCTGCTTGCGGTCAGACCTTTTCGTTCTCCCCATCATACGATATCAGATGTTGCCCTTATTGGCGGCGGACAGTTTCCAAAACCGGGCGAAGTGTCCCTCGCGCATCACGGAATACTATTTCTTGATGAACTCCCGGAGTTCAAGAGAAATGTGCTTGAAGTATTGAGGCAGCCTCTTGAAAATGGCAGCGTGACAGTGTCAAGGGCAGTGGCATCTGTAACCTATCCGGCACAATTTGTACTTGTGTCAGCAATGAATCCCTGTCCGTGCGGTTATCTTGGAGACAGCCGACATCAATGCACATGCACACCGGCAATGATTAACCGCTACCGCGCAAAAGTGTCCGGTCCGCTGATGGATAGGATAGACCTGCATATTGAGGTGCCGGCTGTACCGTACAAAGAACTCTCAACAGACAGTGCCGGCGAGAAATCAGAAGCTGTCCGTGCCAGGGTTGTTGAGGCAAGGCAGAGGCAGCTTTTGAGATTCAATGGCGAAAAGATATTCGCAAATGGACAGATGAAGGCTCGGCATATTAAAAAGTTCTGCAAGCTCACGGATGATGCTCATGGTCTGCTCGATACAGCAATGCACAAGTTCGGCCTGAGCGCCAGGGCATATTCACGCATACTGAAAGTATCCAGAACAATAGCAGACCTCGACATCTCAGACATCATCCATTCATCGCATATAGCAGAAGCCATACAATACAGAACTCTCGACAGAGGACAGCAGTAATAATCTAATAAAGGAGATACCCTCTGATTTTTATTAGTTCTGCTGGTTTTGAAATATTCATAATTTTTGGGATGGTTTCCAGGTTTTTTAATTTATATTTTTTCTGGTAAATATTGTGGTTTAAACATGTTAAACTATACTGTATGTTGCCCTTTGGCACGAGACGTGCGGGGCAGCTGCCGGCTAAGTCTGCCGAATAAAGGAGGATATACAATAGCTAATCCAAGACAATCAATGCCCGGCAGGGTTGTTGATACCACCCGAGTAAATGAGCAGATAAAACTGAGCAGAGCAAAAGAGATACGAGTTGTTGCTGATGAAGGTCAGATCGGTATAATGGACATTGACTCAGCACTAAAGCTTGCTGAGGAACGCGATCTGGATCTTGTTGAAATAAGTCCACAGGCAGAGCCGCCTGTATGCAAGATCATGGATTACAGAAAATTCAAGTTTGAGCAGGCGAAGAAGGCCAAGAAAGTAAAAAAACAGCAGACGGTAATAAATATAAAAGAGATCAGGATGCGTCCTGCAATAGATACGCATGATTATGAGTTCAAAAAGCGTAATGCCAGAAAATTTATAGAGCACGGTGATAAGGTTAAGGTTACGGTTCGCTTCAGGGGTCGTGAATTCAGCAGACAGGATATGGGTGCTGACATATTAAACAGATTCGCTGCTGATCTTAGTGATATAGCAAAGGTTGAGGCGCAGCCAAAGATGGATGGCCGCCAGATGATTATGGTTTTGACAGCTGTCTGATTCATGTGGTTCAAGACCTTTGCCATGTGCATATATGGCAAAGGTCTTTTTATTTTGAACAGCGCTTAATCTGCGTATTGAACTATTCGCAGTCATTTTTTTGAGCTGTTTTTCTGCTTCAAGCTGATATCAGGGGTATTCTCTTTTATTTTTTTGACTGCTTTGTGGTGGTATAATAAGCGGAAGTTATAATGTTTAACGGAGGAATTATCTGATGTCTGACGCCAGAAAGCTTCTTGTTATTGCTGGTCCCTGCGTTATAGAAGATCAGCATATAACCTTTGGCACTGCTGAGAAGCTCAGGGATATTTGTGGAGCTGCTGGTGTGGAGTTTGTATTTAAGGCATCTTTTGACAAGGCGAACAGGACATCAATATCATCTTTCAGAGGGCCTGGCATTGAAAAAGGGCTCGAAATGCTTGCAGAAGTAAAGAGCCGTTTTGGAGTGAAGGTGCTTACAGACATACATGACCCTGGTCAGGCATCAATAGCAGCAAATGTTGTGGATATTCTACAGATTCCGGCCTTTTTATGCAGGCAGACAGACCTGATACTTGCTGCTTCAGATACAGGCAGGCAGGTTAATATCAAAAAAGGCCAGTTTTTATCACCATGGGACATGAAGAACAGCATTGAAAAGTTCATCTCAACAGGCAACAGGCAGCTCACCCTTACAGACCGCGGCACATGTTTTGGATACAATAATCTGGTAGTGGATTTCAGATCATTCCCTGTAATGAAGGAGTTCGGTTATCCGGTTCTATTTGATGTCACTCATAGCCTCCAGCTGCCTGGAGGACAGGGGTCATGTTCAGGTGGTCAGAGTGAGTTTGCAGAGCCGCTTGCAAAGGCAGCAATAGCAGCAGGTGCTGACGGCCTCTTTATGGAGGTGCATCCTGATCCTTCAAAAGCCCTGTGTGACGGCCCCAATATGATAAGGCTCGACATGATGGAGATGTTTGTAAAAAAGATGAAAGCTCTTTTTGATCATATTTCAGTTCATGGGTGATTATGAAACATATACATTCCCTGCTGTCACTTTTCATTGCGTCAGTACTTTTTTTCGGATTCTGTCATGCCAGCAGCAGCGCTGTGATTACTGAGCAGGATCTCGAAAAATACAAAAAGGGCGGAGCAGTTATTGATAATCAGACTGTGCAGAAAAGTAATTACCAGTCATCTAAAAAGGTCAGCGATAAAGAGAAGCAGCGCTGGTGTGATGAGGGAGAAAAGCTCAGAAAACAGATATCAAGGGCACAGGAAGAAGTCAGGCAAGCTGACAGTGCTCTTAATGAGAAAATGACTGCTCCTGAAAGCAGAAAGAGAAGTAAAGAAATAACTAATGCCCGAAATAAAAAAATAAGAGCTGAAAGAAATCTTAAAGAAGCTCAGACAGATCTTGATACACTCGAAAACAGGGCACACAGAAACAGCATACCTCCCGGATGGGTGAGGTGTCAGTTTGAGTAAACAGGTTATTGGAAGGAGAATATGTCGAGTCTGGAAATAGCAAAAAAGGTGCTCAGAACAGAGGCTGCAGCAGTTGCAGCCCTTATAGACAAGCTTGATGAGGGGTTTGGAAAGGCTGTTGATATTATTTATGACTGTAGGGGCAGGGTAGTGGTTACAGGCATGGGCAAGTCCGGTCTTATCGGCAAAAAGATCGCAGCTACTCTGGCATCAACAGGCACTCCAGCGTTTTTTATGCATCCTGCTGAGGCATCTCATGGAGATCTCGGCATGGTCACTTCTGATGATGTGATATTCGGCATATCCAACAGCGGCGAGACAGAAGAAATATTACAGTTGGTGCCGTTTATAAAGCGCTTTGGAGTGAAATTCATTTCAATGACAGGCAATCCTGAATCAACCATGTCGAAGTCTGCTGATATTAATCTTGATGTGTCAATAAACTGTGAGGCATGCCCCATGGGCATAGTGCCTACAGCATCCACAACAGCTGCCGCTGCAATGGGCGATGCTGTTGCAGTGGCGCTTCTCACAAAGCGCGGATTCAGGGAAGAAGATTTTGCCGCGTTTCATCCAGGCGGCAGTCTTGGCAAGAGGCTGTTTATAAAGGTTATGGACCTTATGCATGCAGGAGATGATCTGCCGGTTGTGCAGCCAGAAGAGACTATTGCACAGGCTGTAATTGTAATCTCTTCCAAGCGGCTCGGGCTCGGTGTTGTGCATGATAAGGATGGGAAGATCGCAGGTGTCATTACTGACGGCGATATAAGACGCGGACTGCAGAAGTGGGGCAAAGACTTCTTTGACATGAGGGTCAAGGATGCTGTCACAAAAGGCCCTAAGCTTATTGGTGAAGATGAGCTTGCTGCAAAGGCTCTGGCTGTTATGCAGCAGTACTCGATAACATCCCTTGTTGTTCCTGATGAGTCAGGCAGGGCAAAAGGCATAATACATCTGCACGACATTCTGAGGAAAGGCATAGCATGAGGAGAATAGTCAAAAAACTTTCTGCAAAAGAGCTTTCAGCAAGAGCAGCAAAGATAAAGATTCTGATTCTGGATGTTGATGGTGTCATGACTGACGGCGGAATAATATTTGACAATAATGCCAATGAATTAAAGGTGTTTAATGTTAAAGACGGTCATGGCATAAAAATGCTTCACAAGGCAGGCATTGGCGTAGCAATAATTACAGGCAGAAAATCAAAGGTTGTAGCACAACGTGCAAAAGAACTGGGCATAAAAGATGTTTATCAGGGATTTAAGGTCAAGACAGACGCGCTTGAAAAGATTTTGAATAAATACGGCCTCCGGAAATATGAAGCAGCTTTTGTTGGAGATGATGTCATAGATATTCCGGTTTTCTTTAATGTCGGACTTGCTGTTGCTGTGTCCGATGCTGTTGCAGAGGCAAAGGCTGCTGCTCACCATATTACAAAATGCAGCGGAGGCAAGGGCGCTGTGAGAGAGGTGTGTGAGCTTATACTTAGATCATCAGGAAAGTGGAAGGCGCTTTTAGATGTCTACTATAAAGTTTAATCTGCCAACACTGCTCACATTCAGCAGGATAATACTCATACCCTTTTTTCTGGTAATAACACCGCAGAGCCCTCTGATTGGTATAGGTATATTTCTGATAGCCACGATTACGGACTTCCTTGATGGATATCTTGCAAGAAGGTCAGGCCAGATAACCAAGTTTGGAATTATTCTCGATCCAATAGCTGACAAGTTTCTTGTTATATCAGCACTAATACTTTTAGTTGACATGGTGCTGATTTCAGTATGGATAGCAGTTGTAATAATTGTAAGGGAGTTTGTTGTTACCGGATTGAGAGCTGTCGCTCTTTCAAAAGATATTGTCATACCTGCTGATGCAGGGGGCAAATGGAAGACGGCTGCCCAGATGACAGCAATTGTGCTGTTGCTGCTGCCGGGAGGAATCGGAGATCTTGATTTTTATGATGCAGGGCTTGTTCTCATTTACATATCAGCAGTTCTTGCTGTCGTATCCGGCGTCAGATATACTGTTCAGTTCTGGAAAAAAATACAATGACAGTAATGGTGCTTGCTATAATTGCATTTTTGATCGGATCAATACCTACGGGTCTGCTTATAGCAAAGGCAAAAGGTATTGATATCCGGAGCACAGGCAGCGGCAATATCGGCGCAACAAATGTGATGAGAAGTATTGGCAAAGAATCAGCGCTATTCACTCTTTTGGGTGATATTGCAAAGGGTGCAGTTTCTGTTGTTATCGGAATATTATTAAAGCTTCAACATCCTGAACTCGCTGTTATTGGTCTCTCAGCAATCCTCGGACATAACTTTTCCATATTTCTTAAATTCAGAGGCGGCAAGGGAGTTGCAACAAGTTTGGGAGTGCTGCTTGCCTATTCTCCTTATGTGGGAATATTCACCTCAATTATATGGCTTGTGGTGATGAAGTGGTCAAAGACATCATCACTGAGTGCGCTGTCTGCCTTTGCAGTCCTGCCGGTCATATTTTTTATGATCGACAACTCAGCATTAAATCTAACTTTTGCGCTTGTTATAACAGCGCTTATATTTATAAGGCATATTGACAACATCAAGCGGCTCGCAAAAGGACAGGAGGGCGGCTTCAGAAGGCCGAAACAGTGATGAAAAAGGCTGTAGTGCTTTTAAGCGGCGGACTCGATTCTGCAACATCGGCAGCAATAGCTAAATCTGAAGGATATGAGATTTATGCCCTCAGCTTTGATTATGCGCAGAGGCATGTGATAGAGCTCGAGTCTGCAAAGAAATTATCAGCGCACTTAGGAGTAAAAGAACATCTTGTCATAAATTTTGACATGAGTGGCATAGGCGGTTCAGCCCTCACTTCAGATATTGATGTGCCAAAGGACAATATACCTGACGGCATATCAATACCTGTAACTTATGTGCCTGCGCGCAACACAATATTTCTATCGTTCGCATTGGGATGGGCTGAAACAGTCGGAGCGGAAGATATTTTCATAGGTGCCAATGCGATTGATTACAGCGGTTATCCTGACTGCAGATCTGAATATCTTGAAGCTTTTGAAAATATGGCCAATCTTGCCACAAAAGCCGGGGTTGAAGGCAGCAGCAGGTTTAAAATCAGATCTCCTCTGTTAAAAATGTCAAAGTCAGATATAATAAAGACTGGATTCAGGCTTGGACTGGACTATGCCCTCACCTGGAGCTGTTATGACCCTCAGTTCAATGTCTCAGGTTATGCTGCATGCGGCAGATGTGACAGCTGTATTTTAAGGGCAAAAGGGTTTAGAGAAGCAGGGTTGACTGACCCTGCATAGTCATTAAAACGCAACACATTCTTATATGCTTAAGGTGACAATGATGCATGGCTCAGTTTTTCCCATTTCACAAAACAAGTCCTGTTTTGCAGAGGTATACAGAAAAAATATCAGATAAATACTGATTTATAATCTGCATTATTTAAAAAACGCTGATCATGAATTTATGTGAGGTTAAACTTATTTAATGCTGACTCCTCTTTTCGAACCAAAGACAATAGCAGTAATCGGCGCCTCAACTGATCCGGCAAAGGTGGGGTATTCTGTTTTATATAACCTGATCACATACGGTTTCAGCGGCAGGATATGCCCTGTGAATCCTTCTGCACCAGAAATACTCGGACTAAAAGCATATCGAAATGTATCTGAAATTGACGGCGGCATTGACTGCGCTGTTATTGTCATCCCGGCTGCTCATGTGCCTGCAGCGCTGTCTGAGGCTGCTGATTCAGGCGCAAGGGCTGCAGTCATAATAAGCGCGGGCTTCAAAGAGGCAGGCAGGGATGGAGTTAAGCTTGAAGATGAGCTTAGACGCATATCAAAAGAAAGGGGTATAAGCATTGTCGGCCCCAACTGCCTTGGAATAATCAATACAGCAAACAATATGAATGCCACTTTTGCAGGAGGCATGCTGCCAAAGGGCAGGATAGCCTTCTTTTCGCAATCAGGGGCACTCGGCATAGCAATACTCGACTGGGCAATTGGCAATAAAATAGGTTTTTCCAAATTCATCAGCCTCGGCAACAAGGTTAATCTGAATGAAGTTGATTTTATGGATTATCTTGTGGATGATTCTGAAACTGATGTCATCCTCGGATACATAGAAGATGTTGTTAACGGCAGGGCATTTCTCGAGTCTGCGAAAAAGGCCACAAAAAAGAAGCCTGTCATTATTCTAAAGTCAGGAGGCACAGAGGCAGGCGCAAGGGCTGCTTCATCGCACACAGGCGCTCTTGCCGGTTCTGAAACAGCATTCAGGGCTGCATTCAAACAGTCAGGCATTATCAAGGCTGAGGGCATACAGGATCTCTTTGATGCAGCTCTCGCCTTTGCAGGGAGCAGGCTGCCACGAGGCGACAGATTGCTTGTGATAACCAATGCAGGAGGCCCCGGCATTATCGCTGCTGATGCAGCAGAAAAGCTCGGAGTGAACCTGCCGCAGATGACAAAAGAGAGCATAGACAGGATGCAGGGCATGCTCCCCTCAAATGCATCCCTCTACAATCCGGTTGATATTATCGGGGATGCCACATCAGAGAGGTACAGCGTTGTTATCGAAACTGCCGTAAAAGACCCTAATGTGGATGCCCTGCTCGTCATACTCACACCACAGGCAATGACAGATGTTGAGAATACGGCAGACATTGTGATAAAAAATGCCCTTGCTACAGATAAACCTGTGATCGCCTGCTTTATGGGTGAAGAGCGGGTGCGCTCTTCTATAGACAAGATGAAGCTGAGCGGCATACCAAACTTTTCTTATCCTGAAATCGCGGTCAAGGAGTTCAGGATACTCTCGGAGTACAGCAGGTGGCGTAATATTGATCATGACGGTGAGTCTCTCTCATGCGGCAACAAGGCTGCGGTAAATGAGCTTATAGACAAGGCGCTTTCTGAGGGAAGATACCAGCTTGGTGAAGACAGGGCAATGGAGATACTCAGCCATTATGGTTTTGTATTTCCGGAGAGGGGACTTGCAAAAACAGCAATGGATGCAGTTGTGATAGCAGAGAGAATAGGCTTCCCTGTTGCCATGAAGATAGCATCTCCTGACATACTGCACAAGACAGATGTTGGAGGCATAAAACTCAATATCAACACACCTGCTGCTGCTGAAGACGCATTTCTGGAGATAACATCCAATGTTCAGAGATTCATGCCTGACGCGTTTATAAATGGTGTGATGATTTATGAAATGATAAAAGGCGGCAGGGAGGTTATTCTCGGTGTGACTTATGACAGAACCTTCAAGCATATGCTCATGTTTGGACTTGGCGGCATATATGTGGAGGTGTTGAAGGATGTATCGTTCAGAGTGGCTCCGGTGTCGCGCGCTGAAGCTGAGGGCATGATAAATGAAATCCGCACCTCTGCGCTGCTTAGAGGAGCAAGAGGTGAAAAACCAGCGGATATAAATGCTGTTATAGACAGTATAATCAGGCTCTCATGTCTTGTTGCTGACTTTCCCTTAATCCATGAACTGGATGTAAATCCATTAATGGTGCTTAATAGAGGCGCATTTGCGCTTGATGCAAGAATTATTCTGGAACCAGAAAAAGAGTCTAAAGGATTTTAAATTCAGGAGGAGTATTATGATCCCGTTATTCATCATATCCAACACGCCTTTTACCGGCAAGACATTTCTGTCTCTGGGCATAGGGCTTTCGCTAAAAGAGAGGGGCTTGAAGGTTGGCTATATAAAACCCGTAGGCTCACATCCGGTAAAAGTGGGCAGAATGCTTTATGCTGCTGACAGCATATTTATGAAAGAGGCGCTGGCTCTTGATGATCCTCTTGATGTCATTTCCCCTTTTGTCATGAATTATGAAGCCCAGGAGTCTTTGCTGAAGGGAGATTATCATGATGTTCTGAAAAAGGTGATGGATGCTTTTAAGGCACAATCTGACAAGGATGTGCTTATAGTGGGAGGCTCGGGCAGCATTTTTAATGGCTACTCGTTTGGCATAGACATTTTTAAAATGATAAGAGAGCTTGAAGGCAGGGTTATTATAGTTGATTCATGGAAGGCTGAAAATACTGCGGACACGATTCTCGGGTTGGCAAATTTGTTAAAGGAGAATATTGCAGGAGGGATTATCAATAAGGTGCCTCTCAGCGCCCTGACATATGTAAGGACAGAGGTGAGCAGTTTTTTAGAGAGATCAGGAGTTCCTTTGATCGGAGCATTTCCAAATGACAGCCTTCTTGAATCCATATCTGTGAGGCATCTTATGGATCTGCTTGGCGGAAGACTTCTTTGCTGTGAAGAAGGACTTGATGAATATGTTGAACACTTCTCTGTAGGAGCCATGGATGTTGACAATGCGCTTAACTATTTCAGGAGGTTGCATAACAAGGCAGTGATAACAGGCGCGCATAGGTCAGATATACAGCTTGCAGCAATGGAGACCTCGACAAAATGCATAATACTGACTGGCGGGCTGCAGACAAATGATGTTGTTGTAAAAAGGGCTGAAGCAAAGGGAATTCCCATTTTATCTGTAAGTGAAGATACATTTACTGTGATAGATACCATAGAGACGGCTATTGGCAAGACAAGGATAAGGGAAGCAAGCAAAACAGCAAGGGCAAAGGAGATGGTGGCAGCAGAAATAGATTTTGAGAGGCTCTTAAAAACACTCAGAAGATAGATGGTATCATATAGATGTGTGAAATATATGTTCAGGAGGTACTGTGAAAAAGCTTAGGCAGAAATATCCGGAAAAGTTTATGCCTGTTGACAGAATCTTCAGCCGCATACAGCCAGGCAACAGGATATTTATAGGCACAGGATGCGGAGAGCCTCAGTATCTTGTCCGCAGCCTTGTTGATTATGTGAGCGCACATCCAAAAGCTTTTTTTGATGCTGAGCTCCTGCAGGTATGGACACTGGGCCTCGCTCCATATATGGATGAGAAATTCAAAGAGAATTTCAGACGCAACTCTTTTTTCATAGGCGACAACTCCAGAGATGCGGTTAACCGCGGACTTGCTGACTATACCCCCATATTTTTATCAGGAGTGCCGAATCTTTTTTACAGCGGACTTGTAAGGCTTGATATAGCACTGGTGCAGACATCCCTGCCTGATGAACATGGGTTTATGAGCCTCGGTGTTAGTGTGGATATTGTAAGGGCTGCGGTTGACTCAGCAGCTATTGTTGTTGCGCAGGTCAACTCCCGTATGCCGAGGGTTCACGGAGAGGGTTTTCTTAATGTCAAGGATATCGATTTTATGGTTTCGTATGACGAACCGCTGCTTGAGTTCAGCGCAACTGTTCCTGATGAGATATCAGAGAAGATAGGCAAATATGTATCAAGAATAGTGCAGGACGGTGACACGCTGCAGGTGGGTTACGGAACCATCCCCAATGCCATACTGTCGCATCTGGGCAATAAAAAGCATCTGGGCATACATACTGAGCTGCTCTCTGACGGAATAATAGAGCTTATGAAGTCAGGGGCTATTGATAATTCTCAAAAAGAACTTAACAGAGGCAAGACTGTTGCATCATTCTGCATGGGGTGCAATAGCACATATGAGTTTCTGCATGATAACCCGTCCATAGAGTTCAGACCTGTCAGTTATACAAACAATCCGCTGGTAATCGCAAGGCAGAAGAATATGACAGCAATAAACAGTGCGCTTGAGATTGATCTTACAGGTCAGGTCACATCTGAGTCTCTGGGCATATTTTTTTACAGCGGCATTGGCGGACAGGCAGACTTTATGCGAGGGGCTGTGCTTTCTCATGGAGGCAAGACAATACTCGCTATCCAGTCCACTGCTGAGGGCGGCACGATTTCCAAGATTGTTCCCAATCTGACTCCCGGGGCAGGGGTGACTCTTACCAGGGGTGATGTGCACTATGTTGTTACTGAGTATGGCATAGCGTATCTGCATGGTAAAAATATTCGGGAAAGGGCGATGGCGCTTATATCAATAGCACATCCCAAATTCAGACAGATGCTTGCGGATGAAGCCAAAAAACTGAACCTCGTATATAAAGATCAGGTATTTATACACGGACAGGGCGGAGAATACCCTGAATCATTGGAAGCTTATAGGGTTACATCAAAAGGCGTAAAGATATTTATGAGACCGGTAAAGATGACCGAGGAGCAGGGTCTGAGGGGGTTTTTCTACGCACTTTCACAGGACTGCATGTACCACAGGTTCATATCTACAAGGCGTGACATGCCGCATGAACGGCTTCAGAAGTTTGTTGCCATTGATTACAACAAGGAGATGGTGATACTGGCGATTATTGAGACTGAAGGAAAAGAGACCATTGTCGGCATGGGACAGTATATTATTGATGAAACCAACCATACCGCAGATATAGCTTTTGTTGTCAGAGATGATTATCAGGGCAAGGGTATAGGCCGTGAACTCTTATCTTATCTCACCTATCTGGCTAAAAAAGAGGGCCTGCTTGGCTTTACAGCAGAGGTGCTCATAGAGAACGAACCAATGCTGCATCTTTTTCACTCAATGGGCTTTCATATGAGTAAAATAGCTGAAGCAGGTATTTATGAACTCAGAATGATGTTCAGAGAGCAGCATTAGCTGGATCTTGAGCAATTCAGAAAAGGCTGAAAAATTCCGAGTTATATAGTAAGGGTATTTTTATATCTGAGTTGCCGCTTGTTGCGCACTTTACGCAACTTATTGATTAAATTGACTTTATGAGGTTTTTGCAGTATCGTAAAATAGTGGCGGTAGGTACTTCATTATTGGGACAGCTTCTGCTGAAGGCCAAATTAATTGATGAGGCCCAGCTGCAGGAGGCTCTGCGCGTCCAGAGGCTTGAGGGCAAGCGGCTTGGCTCTGTATTGCTCAAACTCGGATTTGTAAATGAGGAGAGTCTCATAACTTTTCTGAGCAGGCAATACAACACTCCTGCAATAAATCTTTCAGAGTACAGGCTTGATCCTGCTGTGCTGAAGCTTGTGCCTGCTGAAACAGCAAAAAGATATCTGCTTGTACCCATATCAAAAGAGGGCGCTTCTTTAAAGGTTGCTGTATCTGATCCATCCAACAATTTTGCAATAGATGATGTCAGGTTTCTTACGGGCATGAAGGTCTCTGTTTATGTTGCTGCTGAGTCAGCCATTGTTGAGGCAATAGAAAAATATTATGAGAAGACGGACAGGATAAAAATTCAGATCGGAGATACAAAAAATCCTGTAAAACATAATGAAGAACTCGAAGACCTGAACAAGGTTATTGGCAGCGCCCTGGATGATGTAACGGTTATAGATGACAAGCCTGAAGCTCTTGTCAAAGAAGTAGATGCTCCCATAGTAAAACTGGTCAATGGAATACTTACCAATGCTATAAAATCACACGCCAGTGACATTCATATAGAACCTGCCGAGAATCTGCTGCGTGTCCGCTACAGGATTGACGGAGTGCTCCAGTCTGTGCTGAAGCTTCCGGCAAAGATTAAAAATGCGATTACATCCCGTCTTAAAATAATGTCTCACCTTGACATTTCAGAGCGCAGACTTCCGCAGGACGGCAGAATAAAGCTGAGATTCGGCAATGACAGGGAAATTGACTTCAGAGTCTCCACCCTGCCGACGATGTTTGGAGAAAAGATAGTACTGAGGATACTGGACAAGACAAATCTCCAGCTGGAGCTGACGAGGCTCGGATTTGAAGAAAAGGCTCTCGAGGTTTTTCAGGAAGGAATAGAGAAGCCATATGGAATGATACTCGTAACAGGACCCACTGGAAGCGGAAAGACCACAACCCTATACTCTGCACTGTCTCGGCTCAACAAGCCAGGCGTTAATATAATGACTGCTGAAGACCCTGTTGAGTATAACTTCTTTGGCATCAACCAGGTGCCTATAAAAGAGGATATTGGTTTGACATTTGCATCTGCCCTGCGTTCATTTCTGAGGCAGGATCCTGACATAATAATGGTGGGAGAGATAAGAGATTTCGAGACTGCCGAGATATCTGTAAAAGCTGCGTTAACAGGGCATCTTGTGCTCAGCACGCTTCATACAAATGATGCTCCCAGCACCATTACAAGACTTATAAATATGGGGATAGAGCCTTTTTTGGTCTCATCATCCGTAGTCCTTGTGGTGGCTCAGAGGCTTATCAGGAAAATATGCCAGAACTGCAGATTGGAAGATGCCAAGATATCTCAAGAGGCTCTGAGAAAAATTGGTTTTTCTGAGGAGCAGATCAAGGGATTTGCGCCTTATATCGGTGCAGGATGCCCTGCATGCAACAATACAGGATATAAGGGCAGAATAGCGATATATGAGGTTATGCCCATGACAGATCCTGTAAAGGATCTTATACTGCAGGGCGCATCAGCAATAGATGTAAAGAAAGAGGCCATAAGACAGGGAATGATCACATTACGGCAAAGCGGCATAAACAAAGTCATAGACGGTGTTACATCAATAGAAGAGATATTAAGAGTCACATTCGAGGATTAATGGAGGCTTGATGGCTACACTTATTGATCTGCTCAAGATGATGATAGAAAGCGGCGCATCAGACCTGCATATAACTACTGGCAGTGCACCAAGACTGAGGAAGGTGGGCAGACTTGTGCCGGTAGAATCATACCAGCCTCTGGCTCCTGAAAATACCAAAGAGCTCTGCTACAGCATAATGACAGACAGCCAGAAAAAGAAGTTTGAGGAGACCAGTGAGATAGACCTGTCTTTCAGTGTAAAGGGTGTCAGCAGGTTCAGGGCAAATATCTATATGCAAAGAGGAGCGGTTGCCGGAGCATTCAGGGCAATACCATTTTCAATAAAATCAATGACTGAGCTTGGTCTGCCGGACTCACTCGGCGATCTGCTGAAAAAACAGCATGGACTTGTGCTTGTAACAGGACCAACCGGAAGCGGCAAATCCACAACCCTCGCGTCCATGATCGACAGCATTAACCAGGAAAAAGAGGCGCACATAGTAACAGTGGAAGATCCAATAGAATTTTTGTACAGCCATAAAAAGGCTCTGATCAATCAGCGCGAGGTACATTCAGACACCGGATCATTTGTTTCGGCACTCAAATATATTCTGAGACAGGATCCGGATGTGGTACTGATAGGCGAGATGCGCGACATGGAGACTATTGAGGCAGCCTTAACAATATCAGAGACAGGTCATTTAACATTTGCCACACTGCATACCAACTCAGCAATACAGACGATAAACAGGATAATAGATGTATTCCCCCCATACAAGCAGGATCAGATAAGGGTACAGCTCTCGTTTGTTCTTGAAGGCATAATATCCCAAAGATTGATACCCAGAAAAGATGGACAGGGCAGGGCGCTTGCGCTTGAGGTGCTGCTGCCAACCCCTGCAATAAGAAACCTTATTCGAGAAGACAAGCTGCACCAGATATATTCGATGATGCAGACCGGTCAGTCCAGATCAGGCATGCTCACAATGAATCAATCGCTTTTTAATCTCTATTCAACAGGAATCATCTCATATGAAGATACGATCAACTATTCGCCAATGCCGGAGGAGATGCTCCAGATACATATAAAGGCTGGTGGCGGCCATAAACATGGGTCGAGGTGAAAGGCGATTGACTTTTGATTTATCCTAAAGTATGATATTTGGAAAGTTTGGAAGTTTTTGTACCATTCGGCCGCAAAGACTTTTAACTTTGCGGTTTTTTTGTCCAAAGACCGCAATTTTTTCAAAACCTTAGGAGGTGTTTAGAAGTGGCAAAAGGAACAGTAAAGTGGTTTAATGAGTCCAAGGGGTTTGGATTCATCACCCAGGAGGATGGGAAAGATGTATTCGTACACTACACAGACATTCAGGAGGATGGATTCAAGACTCTTGCCGAAGGCCAGGCAGTGCTTTTTGAGGTTGTTGACGGACCAAAAGGCCCAAAGGCTACAAATGTAACCAAGGCTTAACAAAGCCCTGAAAAAGAGGGTCTGCTTTTTAAAGCAGACCCTCTTTTATATATAACTTCATTTTTTATTACTAAGACAATCAGTAGGCTTATCCTGAAAAAGCAGCAGCCTGTTTTATTATGACCGGCCGGACTTTATCCTGTATATTGCCTTTAGCTGTTTTCATCCTGAAAAATTGACATTTTCGGAATTCATTATGTAATCTATACAGCTCGGGGCGTAGCGCAGTCTGGCTAGCGCACCTGCCTTGGGAGCAGGGGGCCGGAGGTTCGAATCCTCTCGCCCCGACCATAAAACTCGAAATTACAACCGCATAAATACTAAAATTGGATATATATGTGATCGGTTTGCAGGGAGTTGAACTCGGATAGTTTGGTATTCAGAATTGTTTTTTGCTTTTGTTGTTAAGTTTTTTGCAGTAAAGATTGCGCCTGTAGCTCAGCTGGATAGAGCAACTGCCTTCTAAGCAGTGGGCCAGGGGTTCGAGTCCCTTCAGGCGCGTATTGCAGCCACAGCTTTAGTATTTGCAATCCTGTGAACTGCTGATGTCTCATGAATGGTGGGTGTAGCTCAATGGTAGAGCGCTGGACTGTGGCTCCAGTTGCTGCGGGTTCGATCCCCGTCATCCACCCCATTTCTCCTCTATTTATCAATGAAAGCCTGACCAGGCATGCAAGCAGGTAATCAATCTGAAACAAAATCATTACAGTCTTCAGCAAGATCTGTTTCAATATCTATAAGTAAACACCAATCCATCATAATTTTCTATTAGACATGAGTATAACCTATAAGTAATATAGAAGGAACTAATACTTATTGGGGGAGATAGTGATGAAATTCAAAAATCTTTTTGCCACGGGGTGGGGCATTATTGGCGTTGGAATTATTATAGGAGTACTCGCCTCATTGCTCCAGTATGCTGGCAACCCAGCCAATATGGGCATATGCGTTGCCTGTTTTGAGAGGGATATCTCCGGTGCGCTCGGTCTGCACCGCGCTGATGTTGTGCAGTACATGAGGCCCGAGATAATAGGTTTTGTGCTCGGCTCTCTTGTTGCTGCACTTATGTTCAAAGAGTTTCGCGCAAGAGGCGGCTCAGCGCCTGTTGTGAGGTTTTTTCTCGGAGTGTTCGCTATGATAGGTGCGCTTGTGTTTCTTGGGTGTCCTTGGAGAACAATTTTGAGGCTTGCAGGCGGCGATGGCAATGCGATATTTGGACTGTTAGGACTTGTAGCAGGAATTTTCATTGGTACAAGGTTTCTGAAGGCTGGCTTTGATCTCGGCAGATCGCAAAATACTCACAAATCCTCAGGCTGGCTTCTGCCTTTGACAATGGCGGGGTTTCTATTGATAATGCTGCTCAATCCACAGATATCAGGAGAGGCCAAAAGCGGAGTCCTTTTCTACAGCATAAAAGGCCCCGGGTCAATGCATGCTCCGCTCATAATTTCACTCGTTATCGGATTGCTTGTCGGCTTTATAGCGCAGCGCAGCAGGTTCTGTACAATGGGTGCATTTCGCGATTTGATTCTTTTTAAACAGGGTCATCTTTTCAAGGGTGTACTGGGGCTTTTTATTGCTGCATTTATCGTTAATCTTCTGCTTGGACAGTTTAATCCCGGTTTTGAGAAGCAGCCCATAGCTCACACAATGTCTCTCTGGAATTTTCTCGGAATGATGCTTGCCGGACTCGCATTTGCGATGTCAGGTGGATGCCCGGGCAGACAGCTCTTTCTCTCTGGAGAGGGTGATACTGATGCAGCTACATTTGTTTTAGGCATGATAGTCGGTGCTGCCGTTGCCCATAATTTTGGACTTGCGAGCACCCCAAATGGTATAGGGCCCAACTCAATTATAGCAGTGGTCGTTGGTTTTGCTTTCTGCCTGCTTATCGGATTTACCATGAAAAGATCAAAAGCATAGGAGGAGTTATGAATACAATTGATGTGCGCGGTCTTTCGTGTCCGCAGCCTGTTATGAACACACTTGAAGAAATCAACAATGCTGGCAGCGGAACATTCAGGATTCTGGTTGATACTGATACATCAAAGGAGAATGTTATCCGTTCAGTTGAGGCAAGAGGCTGGAGTGTTCAGCAGATCGACAATGATGATAAAGGGTATGCTATCGTAATTAACAAATGATAAAAAGATTTATTGATTTTATAAAAAATAAAAAAGAGCTGCCTGAACACTTTGCAGTAGAAAGGGGCATGCTCGTGTTCGACAACACGAGTGAAGTTATACGCGCAGAGACCATCCTCAAAAAAAAAGGATTCATTATAAAGGTGATGGGCCCTCCGCCAGAGGTTCGTACTGGCTGCGACCTTGTGATAGAGTTTCCGCTTATCGATCAGCTCAATATTATGCGGGAGCTGAAAAATGCCGGACTTGATCCGCTAACCGCTGTTCCAGTGAGCAGCCCATTGCTCAAGCCTGTTGATCTCTATCATGTCAAGGATTTTGGTCAATATCTTATGGTACGGGCTGCCAATATGAAGATCACAGTAGAAAAGCAGAGCCTCAAAATAGTCAATATGTCTGGCGGAGGATGTCCTGATGTGCCGTATCTTGCAATCATGATGGTTGGTAAAGTACTAAGTTCTGCGCCGGAGCCGCGTTCAATAGGACATACGCTGTGCGGTTATTCGCTCCAGCTCGCTTATGAGGAGATAAAGAGAAGATGCTCGCAATAGCAGGCACAATCCCTGATAAAGAGTTGCCTCTTATAGAAGGTGAGGTGATTTTGCAGGATGGTAATATCCTGATCAGCAATACTTCAATAAATGTCAACCGGGGCACAGCAGCCCTGCTCGGCGCCGCTGTAAGA
This sequence comes from Dissulfurispiraceae bacterium, assembly GCA_034002665.1. Taxonomy (GTDB): domain Bacteria; phylum Nitrospirota; class Thermodesulfovibrionia; order Thermodesulfovibrionales; family Dissulfurispiraceae; genus JAFGXL01. The sequence goes on from JAVFAA010000003.1 coordinate 275,936, forward strand.
ACCCTTGAATTTTTGAACTGCCCATTGCCGTATGCATATCTTGTTGGTGATACAGGACTTGGCGAAGGCAGCAGAAGGATGTATGGACACTTGACAGAGGAGCTTCCAAAAAAGGAGTTTAGCGTTGTCACATTTCATTACGCAATGCCTGATATTGACTGGTTCAATAAAATTATAATTGCTGTTGACCATATGAAACAGAGGCCCCTGCTTGTTGCTGATGCAGGCTCAATGTATGCTGCCAAAATGAGCGGTCAGTCGTCTGTGTATGAACTTTTCACCCCTGACTCAGGTGAGCTCGCTTTTCTTGCTGATGAAGAGGCCCCCCATCCATTTTACACAAGAGGTTTTATCCTGCATGAAGACAATGCTTCTGTTGATCTTATAAAACGAGCATATGCAAATAACAATGCAGCAAAATATCTTCTGGTTAAGGGAAGCACAGACTACATTGCCTCCAAAAATGAAATAATATCATCAGTCAACTCCCCGGAAGCAGAGGCAATGGAAGCCATAGGCGGTACAGGAGATACTATTACAGGGATTGTGTCAGGACTGATGGTTTCCGGCATGGAAACAGCAGATGCTGCTGTGGCTGCTGCAAAGGTGAACAGGCTTGCAGGACTTTATGCTGATCCAACACCAGCAACCCAGGTTATAAGCATAATAGAACAGATTCCGAGAGCACTCAAAGAAATACTTTCCTGAGCATACTCAGACAGCTTTTTCCGATATATTTATTTGTCAGGTACTCTTAAAAAATAGAAATCTGGTAATATCTTTAATAATCAGTTTAAATCGGACAAGGAGGTTTGAAATGTTCAAATCATTAAGCAAATATGGAGATCTTGGTCTCCTGATAATCAGGCTCGGGATAGGGATCATGTTTCTTACTCATGGGCTGCCAAAATTACTTGGAGGCCCTGGAAAGTGGGTTGAAGTTGGTTATGCGATGAAATATGTCGGCATAGGCTTTTTGCCTGTGTTCTGGGGATTTCTTGCAGCAGTTACCCAGGTATTTGGCGCCTTATGCTTAATGCTCGGATTCTTCTTTGTCCCTGCCAGCATGGCCCTGTTTTTTACAATGGTTGTTGCAGCAGCAATGCATCTTGGCAGGGGAGATTCTCTCCAGACAGCATCTCATGCCATAGAGGCCGGGATACTCTTTTTTGGTTTGATATTTCTTGGACCAGGAAAGCATAGTATGCAGAAATAGACAGACTGCAGCTAAAATCTGTTGTGCTATACTAATTACTCTGCGCCTGTAGCTCAGTGGATCAGAGCATCGGCCTCCGGAGCCGAGGGTCGGAGGTTCGAATCCTCTCAGGCGCGCCAGTTCAATCATTCATTTTAATTTATGAGTTTTTGTGTTATCTGTTAATCAGCTTTTTGTGCGGCTGATTATACATTGTCAAGCATATGGCCAAGTTTCTTCTTTTTTGTTTTCAGATAGCATATGTTTTTTTCATTTGGTGTTGCTTCAACAGGCACTCTTTTGACAACCGTCAGACCGTATCCTTCCAGACCAACCATTTTTTTAGGATTGTTTGTCATGAGCTTCATCTGACCCACACCGAGATCAACAAGTATCTGCGCGCCAATGCCATAGTCGCGCATGTCTGCCTTGAATCCAAGATGCAGATTTGCCTCAACAGTATCCATCCCTGTCTCCTGCAATTCATAAGCCCTGAGCTTATTAGCAAGTCCAATACCTCTTCCTTCCTGTCTCATATATAGAATAACGCCCTTTCCTTCCTGTTCTATCATTTCCATTGCCTTGTGAAGCTGATCGCCACAGTCGCATCGTTTTGATCCAAATACATCTCCTGTCAGGCATTCAGAATGTACGCGCACAAGCACCGGCTCTGTTGGCTTGATCTCTCCCTTTACAAGAGCAATGTGCACATTTTCGTCAAAATCATTTGTGTAGGCAATGGCTGTAAAGTCTCCGCCATATTGTGTTGGCATCTGTACGGTTGCTGCGCGTTTGACAAACCTCTCTGTGCGCATGCGGTAGTTGATAAGATCTTTGATAGTAACAATCTTGAGGCTGTGTGTTTTTGCAAACTCCATAAGCTGCGGCACGCGCGACATTGTGCCGTCATCATTCATTATTTCGCATATTACACCGGCAGGATAAAGGCCAGCCAATCTGGTCAGATCAACAGACCCCTCTGTCTGACCCGCACGCCGCAGCACTCCGCCATGCCGTGCCTTTAGCGGGAATACATGTCCAGGTTTTGCTATATCTTCAGGTTTTGTATCAGGATTTATTGCTGTGAGTATGGTGTGAGCCCTGTCATGGGCTGAGATGCCTGTTGTGACGCCTTTTTTCGCTTCTATCGATACAGTGAATGCTGTACCAAAAGATGATGTGTTGTCATCAGACATCATGGAGAGCTGAAGTTCCTGGACCCTCTGTTCAGTAAGAGAGAGGCAGATAAGTCCTCTGCCGTATTTAGCCATAAAATTTATGGCTTCAGGTGTTATTTTTTCAGCAGCCATAGTGAGATCACCCTCATTTTCCCTGTCTTCGTCATCAACAAGGATCACCATTTTGCCTTGGGCTATGTCCTCAATCGCTTCCTCTATTGTGTTAAAGCTTAGTTTTTCCATACTAATCATGCCTCCATTCATTTGCGCCGGACTGTGAACACGCTTGGCGCTGCTGCTCAATAAGTATAGCAAATAGACCTTTACAGGCGCTAATATATTGCCTTGCAAACTTCTGGTCTGGTATAATGACTATTCCTCAAATTCAGGCGGTGTAGCTCAGATGGTTAGAGCATGCGGCTCATATCCGCAGTGTCCGGGGTTCGATTCCCTGCACCGCCACCATTTATCTTTCTGTATTAACACTATAAAATCGCATTTTAAGACAATTCAATAAAATCTGCTAAACTTGTTAATAAGCATATTTCTGGGCTAAGCATATCACTATGACCTAAATCATACGCAAACTTATGTTTGTTTTTATACAATCAGTAAAGCTGAAGTAAAAATCATCTTAAGGAGGAGATTTATATGTTTTGTTACCAGTGTGAACAGACTGCCAAGGGCGGCTGTACAAAAGTGGGTGTCTGCGGAAAGCAGCCTGATGTAGCTGCGCTGCAGGATTTATTGGTATATGCGCTCAAAGGCCTTTCCCTTTATGCTGTTGAGGGTAGAAAGGTTGGAGTAGTCGATAAAGCTGTTAATGTTTTTACAGCAGAGGCGATATTTTCAACCCTGACAAATGTTAATTTTGATGCGGCAAGATTTATGGCACTTCTTAAAAAGTGCGTTGAGCTCAGGGAAGCTCTCAAGGCAAAGGTGAAGGCAGCTGGCAGCAATGTTGATTTTAAGGAAGATGCTGCAAATCTTAAGGTAACGGATTCAATTGAAGATATGGTCAGGCTTGGCGAGACAGTCGGCATAAATTCTGACCCTGCTATTGATCCTGATGTGCTTTCACTCAGAGAGCTGCTTATATATGGAATGAAAGGCATAGGTGCTTATGCTGACCATGCAAATATACTTGGCAAAGAGGATGATTCTGTTTATGCGTTTATGCAGGAGGCTCTTGCAGCGACCCTGAATAAATCGCTTGGTGTTAATGATTATCTCGGGCTCTGCATGAAATGCGGTGAAGTGAACATCAAGGCAATGGAGCTGCTTGATGCTGCCAACACAGGCACATATGGACATCCAGTACCTACAAAAGTGCCTCTTGGACACAAAAAAGGCAAGGCTATACTTGTTTCAGGTCATGATCTGAAGGATCTCGAAGAGCTGCTCAAACAGACAGCAGGCAAGGGCATATATGTTTATACACATGGCGAGATGCTTCCATGCCACGGGTACCCTGAGCTCAAAAAGTATGAACACTTTTATGGACACTACGGCACAGCATGGCAGAATCAGCATAGAGAGTTCGCCCAGTTTCCTGGCTCAATACTTATGACAACAAACTGCATACAGAAGCCTGCTGATTCATATAAGCAGAATATATTTACATGTGGACTTGTTGGATGGCCGGATGTAACTCATATAACTGACAGAAATTTTGCACCGGTTATAGAGAGGGCACTTGCGCTTCCTGGTTTTGATTCTGACTCTGAAGGCAAGACTGTAATGGTAGGATTTGCTCGCAATGCTGTTATGGGTGTTGCAGGTACAGTTATAGAGGCGGTCAAGAACAAGCAGATACGCCACTTCTTCCTGGTCGGCGGATGCGATGGAGCAAAGGCAGGCCGCAACTACTATACAGAATTTGTTGAGAAAGTGCCGGCAGACTGTATTGTGCTTACACTTGCATGCGGCAAATTCAGATTTTTTGACAAGGAACTCGGCGATATAGGAGGCATACCAAGGCTTCTGGATGTTGGACAGTGCAATGATGCGTATTCAGCAGTTCAGATTGCGCTTGCCCTTGCCAATGCATTCAATGTTGGAGTTAATGAACTGCCGCTCTCATTGATACTCTCCTGGTATGAGCAGAAGGCAGTAGCCATACTCCTATCACTGCTCTATCTTGGAATAAAGGATATAAGACTCGGTCCATCACTTCCTGCATTCGTATCACCGAATGTACTGAATGTGCTTGTTGAGAAGTTCAACATAAAGCCTATTTCAACGCCTGATGAGGATCTCAAGGCCATACTCGGATAGTAGAGAGTCAGTATAAAAATAACAGAAGAGGGATTGCACAGTCCCTCTTCTGTTATTTTTTTTGGCATCTTTTTTCTAATGTCTTCATTCTTGCAAGATGAATTGTAACTCCGCATGCGATGATCACGAGTATAATTCTTGCCCATAAAGCCGTAACAAAAAATATTGCTGAAATGGTTATGGATATCCATAGAAAAACAATAGCAGTAATCTTATGTCTTTTTGATATGCCGCTGTTTTTCCTATAGGCTGATATATAGGGTCCGCAAAGCTTGTTATTGAGCAGCCATCTGTAAAACTTTTCTGAACTGTGAGAATAACAGTACGCAGCAAGAAGTAAAAAAGGTGTTGTCGGCAGCAGAGGCAGAAAAATTCCTGCAATGCCGAGTCCAGCTGATACTGAACCGCAGAGTATGAGAAGACCTTTCCTCAATCCTGACTTTCCCGCTGATTTGCGTTATCTTTTGTGCCAAGCCATGTCCAGATGAACCATGCAGCAAAGCTGATCATTACTACCCAGCCGAATGTATTAAAGATCCTTGCGATTAAAAAATCCGAGCTGAGAAGATTCCATTTTGACAGAAGAATATTCCAGTCATGTTCCCCTCCCCCTACAAGAGGCAGCTCCATCTTTCTTGCATCACCAACATAGACCGAGATGTTCAGAAAGTTCTCGCCAAACCAGAATCCGCTGAATGCAAATCCTGCAGGCTCAGCGCTGAAGAGAAAGTTCATCATTATGGCAAGAGGTATGGCGCACTGCATAATTGAACCGCCGAGTATGCACAATGTTTCTCCAAAAGGAGCAAAAAAGAGATGTCCGAACTCGTGAAAAGGCAGGTTCACATAATCAAAAAATAAAAACCCGTCAGCATCAAGCAGGGCATGCACCCAGAATGCAGCTGCACCTGACAGACCAATTATCAAGGATGTGTTTGATACTGGCTTCCAGTATGTCATAATCACAATTATACAGTTTGACTATGAAGTGATGATACTTAGCCAAAGGGGCCTGAATGGAGATTATGGAAGTATCGCCAGCGCAGCATGAACTGACTGGGAAATATACCCTGATCCTGTACTATGGTGACCATCCTGACGGTACAGGCAGGGTTGCTTTTCTGGACAGGGATGATGACCAGTACATGTTTGAACCATACGCGCCGGATTCTTTTTATGAAAAGGTGGAGGATCTTGATGGTGCAGATGCTCTTAGAAGAGCTGAGGAGTTTGTATCAGATCATCCATATGCAGCTGGATCAATTATCTCAGCAATAGTAAATGACAACGGCGTAAGGGCAGGATTTGAGGTAAAGCCGCTGTATGAACCTGTCAGATACGGCACACCCGATATACTGGACATACACTATACATTAGATGGATTCATAATCCGCATTGATGTCAGGCTCACGAATCTGTTTTAGGTGTAAAGGTGCGCCCTGAAATCTGTTTTTTTTGCAGTGATTTATGATTTAGAAATCATACCAGTCTACCTGGTAATTTATCAGATATCTTAATTATTTAATTTTTTAAGAATTTAATGCCACATAGAAAAATAATTACGCTATGCTGAACATGGTAAACGGTTTGATTAGCCAATTTGTTATCCATGTCACAAAAAGCCCGTTAGGGTTTTATCCGTGTTTTTATGCTTTGAAAATCTACCTTTAGCATCATAGGATAAATCTTAAATCCATATTAAGACAGCAAGCGGAATAGAGACATTTGCATACTCAAATCGTCCCAAGAAAGTAGGTATAGTTAATAAGCATTCATCGATAAGTGAACCAATAATCATGCATAGAACTATCAATTTTTCTACAAAACCACGCGCTGCATAATGGACAAAGCCATTATGTATGCAGTTATGGGTGTGTGCATTATTTTTCAGCTTGCAGCAGCTTAACAACTTCTTCCGTTTTAAGCACCTTGCCATAGGATAGCACTTTTCCGTTATATACAAGTGCCGGTGTGGTCATTACCCCATATGCCGCTATGGTGGTGAAGTCCGTAACATGGTCTATCGCGGTATCCATCCCAAGCTGTTGCAGAGCCGTTTTTGTGTTGGCTTCAAGGGTTATACACTTCTTGCAGCCGGAACCAAGTATTTTAATTGCTGCACCCCCGGCCTGTGTGGTCTTTGCCTGTTCCATGCTTTCAGCGTTTATGTCACATGCACCACCGCAATCACAACCGCCCGTTTGTATCTTTTTCTTTCTGAACAATGTCATTTTGTTTACCTCCATATTAGTAAATAATTAAAATCCTAAATAGAACATATAAAAGCCAATCAGCAAAATAACGCTTTCCATAATGATTTTGATTGCTTGGCTCATATGCCCATATAGTGCAGCAGTCGATAATTTATAAATCTCGTAGAAGTTCCGGCAACCACAGACAACGCATCATGCCCGACTGAATAGAGCGTCATTTGAATGCCCAAATCCTCTGCCGGTACATACGGCGTGCTGTTCGCATTAAATATTATCTGTGTTGGAATAGTTTTAACAGGAAATCCCTGCGCTGCTTCTATATACTTCCAAATGTCAACAATGACAGGCAATTCATAGCCTTTGATTTTTTCCAGTGTGATACTTGAAATAGTAAGGGATATTTTAAGTCCGGCATCTATCGGACTTTCCTGTATTTTATTGACAACAAAGATAATTGTGATAAGTACAAGTATTAAGATAACAACAAAAATCTTTTGCCAATTTTTCTTTTTTGCATTTTCCATATCATCTACCTAAAACATATATTGGAAAGCATTAAACAGGTAGCCGATAATAATAATTCCAACCGTGCAAATACCAATAAATAGCGCAAGCAATTTCGGTTTAACTGCTTTGCTCAACATAATCATTGAGGGCAAGGACAGAGTAGTAACGCCCATCATAAAGGACAGTACTGTACCAAGTCCAACGCCTTTTGCATAAAGGGCTTCGGCAATCGGAATAGTACCGAAAATGTCAGCGTATATAGGTACACCGATAACGCTTGCAATAATAACGGAAAACGGATTGTTTTGACCGAGTACTGATTGAATAAAACTTGCAGGGATTACATTGTGTATCAATGCACCAATCCCAACGCCAATAAAGATATACGGCGCAACTTTTTTTGCAGTATCAAGTAACTGATCTTTTGCAAAATTGAGCCTATCTTTGCGTGTTAAGTCCGGCAAACTCGCATCAATATTACCGGCTGTCTTTACAAACTCCTGCACATATTTTTCCATATGCATTTTCTCAATCATAATGCCACCGAGGATAGCTAAAATCAAACCAACAATCACATATGCAACGGCGATAGGCGCACCGAATATGCTCATAAGCAATATCAATGAACCAAGGTCAACCATAGGGGAGGAAATTAAAAATGAGAATGTAACACCAAGTGGCAACCCCGCACTTGTAAAGCCAATAAATAACGGTATTGATGAGCAGGAACAAAATGGCGTAACCGTGCCGAGCAGCGCAGCGGCGGTATTTGCGCCTATCCCGTGAAAGCGTCCAAGTATTTTCTTGCTTCTTTCAGGCGGAAAATAGCTCTGAATGTACGAAATGCTAAAAATCAAGACTGATAGTAAAACAAAGATTTTTATGGTGTCGTAAATGAAAAACTGAATACTGCCGCCGAGCCAGCCAGTAATATCAAGGCCGAGCGTGGAAAGTCCATGGCCAATGACTTCATTTAACCACTTCATTCCTAATATTTGGTTTTGAAAAAAGTCCCACATTGAGTTGATAACAGCCATAGGTTATCCCTTTTTATATTGATATATTGCCATGGGTCGATATGTTGTCCATAAAAAATTATCCCTTCTAAGATGACGAACCGGGCACATCGACATTTGTGGTAGTAATAGTGTTCAAAATCTGCTTGGCATTTTCCACGCCTTGAGGATTAAAAGAATAGTATGACCACTTACCCTCTTTCCTTGACCGAACAATACCACTATCACATAATATCCGCATATGGTGGGAAAGAGTAGGCTGTCCTATTTCAAGCTCATCTAATAAATGACAAGCACACTTTTCTCCGCTATGCAATAATCCCAAAATCTTCAATCGGTTTGAGTCGCACAAGGCTTTGAATATCCTTGCGTTCTTTTCGTTTTCCGTCATGTGCTTCAAGCTCCTTTTGGCGTGTTCACTTTTATTATATGTTTCATATCGATAAATGTCAATGTGAATTATAAAATTACATAGGATGATATAAGATGTCAAATATCAAAATAAAATACGATTTTATGGCTATGGGACAAGTCATAAAACAAGCCAGAATAAATAAGGGTTGGACGCAAGAACAGTTAGCGCAAAAGGTTGACCTTGAACCGCGATATATGATATCCCTCGGAAACAAAGGCTATCACCCAAGTTTGCAGGTGTTTGTTGACCTTATGATATTGTTCAAGAGGGTGAATAATTAGCAGGCAGGTTTATATTCAAGCAAGTGTTAGAATTTTAGGAATGTGGGGACATGTCTTTATTAGTAAACAAAATAAATGATGTTTTGTTGGATGAGTAGCAAGGTGTTCAAATTGCCTTATCCCTATGATACGTAATACAATCCTTATTTGGTGGAGGCGGCGGGAATTGAACCCGCGTCCGAAAGTACTACACTTAAGCGTCTACATGCGTATTCGGCATATTTAAGTTTTTGGATCGCGGCCTGCCTGCCGAAAGGCCTTCCCTCAATCCTATCCTTTAGTCTTTTACCTGAGTAAAAGGAGTCATCAGGCAGCATCCTGTTAAATGACGCTTATTCTGAATCACAGGCAGCTTCAGGTAAGCGCGCTGCTATTGGTTAAGCAGCGAGTGCCAGTTCGTTGTTGGCGTTTGTGTGTTTTCCACCTTTTTACGTGGTGATGGAGCCACGGCACGCAGCTTAAGCTTCGTTACCCCCGTCGAGCCCAGTGCGCCCCCGGTGCGAAGCTGTAATTTATTATAACATTTCTTCAGGCTTTAGATATCAGGCTCTCTTATTCTGTTGTATAATCTGGATATGCTGAATAAGCAATAAAATATCAGGGAGAGAATATGAAAAGAATATTTCTCATGTTGGCTGTTTTATGTTTTATCTTCACTTTTGCAGGCTGCGGATCATCATCAGCCGGACCGGACATTAAGGATGGTCTCTGGGAGATAACCACTACAACTGATATGCCAGGGATGCCTGCTGGATTAATGCAGCCTTTTACACATACAACCTGTCTCTCCAAAAAAGATTATGTGCCAAAGAATGAGCAGGACACCAGCTGCAAGGTTGAAAAGTCAGAGGTTAAGGGCAGCACAGTCACATGGAAGGTTGTATGCAGCACAGGCACAAGCAGCGGCAGGATAACATACTCAGGCAGCTCTTTTGACGGAGCAACAGAGACAGCTATAAAGGCAGAAGGTAAAGACATGAAGATCAACAGTACAATGAAAGGCAAGTATCTGGGGCCCTGCAAACAGTAGAAAGATAAAAATTCGATAACAGGATCAGGGCAGCACGACCCTGATCCCTATTCTTTTTTTCTTGCTTTCATAGCCTTGTCGATCTCGCGCTTGGCTTCGCGCTCTTTTATGCTCTCGCGCTTCTCATATTTTGCCTTTCCTTTTGCGAGTCCGACCTCTACCTTGGCAAATGATCCCTTGAAGTAGATTTTAAGAGGTATAAGTGTATAGCCCTTTATTATCATCTTACCGCGCAGCCGTTCGATCTCTTTTCTGTTCAGCAGGAGCTTTCTTGTCCTTAGTGGCTCGTGGTTCATAATGTTGCCGTGTGAATATGGGCTTATATGCGCGTTAAGCAGAAAGACCTCTGCATCTTTCAGTATCACATAGCTGTCCTGGAGGTTAGCCTTGCCCGCACGCAGGGATTTAACCTCTGTGCCCACCAATGCTATGCCGGCCTCGTAGGTCTCTTCAATATGATAGTCATGGTAAGCCTTTCTGTTCTGGCAGACTATTTTCATCAGGTATAATATCATACGCATCAGGTAAAGAGATTATGCGCTTTAATATTTTAGGCGGAATTATCTATAATTCCGGATACGGATTGTATTGATGGAGGTTTTGGAATGAGGAAGTTCTCTATAGCAGCTCTTTTTGTCTGCCTTGCCCTGCTGGTTGTTTCGTGCGGCAAAAAAGAGGTCAAATTAAAGACCATGGATTCAAAAATAGCCACAGAGTCCTTTGCACTCGTTGAGGGATTGAGGGCTGCATATGTAAAGAGGCAGATACCAGAAATGGAGAACTATACAACAAAAAAGGGTTTTAAGGGCATAACAGATGTCCTAAAAACATTCGATTCTGTTGATCTGAAATTTACTCCTGCATGGGTAGAGATTCAGGATGACAAGATATTCCTGAATGTCTCATGGAAGGGCAGATGGACCAATGCCGGCAATATTACTGAAGAGCGTGGGATGGCTGTATTCGAGATTGTGGGCAGACCTCTGAAGATAAACGCTGTGCTGAGGGCAAATCCCTTCAGATACCCTGAATAAAAGCTATTTGCAGGTGCTGCATGAGCCTGATGTACATGAGCTGCATGCAGAAGATGTCTGGCGTTCAACACCGCTCATGCCGAATACAGAGAACTTTTTTACCACATTCTCAGAGCTGCATTTTGGGCATTTGACAGTATGTGAGCCATGTACCAGCTTTTCGAACTCTTCGCTGCACTTTTCGCATTTATATTCAAATATAGGCATCGTATCTCCTGATTGATTGCTGCGTAAATTATTATATCACACAGCATAAAGCAGCCCTGAGAAGCAAAGAACTCAGAAACAATCCCCACAAAATCCTTCTCTGCCATATTCGATTGTTTTGTAATATTTTTTACTTGACTGCTGGACTATTACTTAATATAATTTGGCGTGATGTTGAAGAAATTTAAAAGGGAATGTTAGACGTAGAAAAGAACTGATCACATGGCACGCAAGGCAATACCGAAGAGAGTCCGGTTCGAAGTTTTTAAACGCGATAGCTTCAAATGCCAGTACTGTGGAGCAACAGGGCCCAATGTCCTTTTGCAAATCGATCACATCAAAGCAGTAGCAAAGGGCGGAACCAACGACATTATGAATCTGGTCACATCCTGCGAGAGTTGTAACTCTGGGAAAAGTGACAAGCTGCTTAGTGATGATGCCGCAATAAACAGATCACGAACTCAGCTAGAGGAGTTGCAGGAAAGACGTGAACAGCTAGAAATGATGATGAAATGGCAAGAGGGCCTAAAAGACCTGAAAGAGTCTGCCATTGAAAAGCTTTGTGAGCATTGGCACGAAGTTGCACCAGGATTCAGCATAAATGACAACGGGAAAAAGAAACTTAATAAACTGCTGAGAGAATACCCCATTAATGAAATACTTGAAGCAATGGATATTGCGTCTGAACAGTATCTCCAGTTTGACAAAAAAGGGAACGCTACGGATGAGTCTTGGGATTTAGCCTATGGGAAGGTTGGTGGAATCTGCCGCATTCGCAAAGCAAAAGAAGACAAGCCGTACTTAAAAGACCTCTTTTACACTCGTGGCATTCTTCGAAGGCGTGTATATGTAAACGAAACCTGCATTATGGAGTTGCTTGAAAACGCTGTAAAAGCGGGGGCTGATACTCAGTGGCTTATTCAATTGGCGAAGAACTGTCAAAACTGGACAGAGTTTCAAGAAGATGTTCGTTATTTTATCAATAAAAACGCCTAACAAGGCCCTCATTCGGACGCTAACTTCGCTGCGCTTCGTTTGCGTTGCACAGCTTGAGCAATAAAATGAAACGGCTGTTTATGCTCAGTAATTAGGTAATTTTTTTTGGGAATTGTAGAGTCAAAGGGAAGGCTGAAAAAGGTTATTGAATCTATTCACATCTGAAAGGAGATTTTCTGGATTGGATATTCCACGGATCTTCAACATTACTGAGAGTGGTCACCGCATCCACAACCCGATCACACCCGAAAAGCTTGCCACTCTCGGCGCTGCGCTGCTTTTGAAATCAGGGGACCGGGTGCTCGATCTCGGCAGCGGTTCTGGGGAGATGCTCTGCACCTGGGCACGCGATCACGGCATCACCGGCATTGGCATTGACATGAGCCAGTTGTTCACCGAGCAAGCGAAACTCCGTGCCAAAGAACTCGGGGTCGCGGATAAAGTAAAGTTCATGCATGGCGATGCTGCGGGCTATGTCTCTGACGAGAAGGTTAGTGTGGCAGCCTGTGTTGGTGCTACCTGGATCGGTGGGGGAGTTGCAGGCACTATCGAACTTCTGGCGCAGAGCCTATGCACCGGAGGGATTATCCTCATCGGTGAACCCTACTGGAGGCAGTTGCCGCCTACGGAAGATGTTGCCAAGGCGTGCCTTGAAAACTCGATCTCCGACTTTCTCATGCTTCCAGAGCTTCTGGCCTCTTTCAACCATCTCGGTTACGACGTTGTTGAAATGGTTTTGGCTGACCAGGATGGCTGGGATAGATACGAGGCAGCCAAATGGCTCACCATGCGCCGATGGCTTGAAGCCAATCCAGATGACGAGTTAGCTAAAGAGGTTCGAGCCAAACTGACCTCTGAACCCGAACGCTATGCTACTTACACGCGTGAATACCTGGGCTGGGGTGTGTTCGCGCTGATGCCGCGGTGATTAGGGGATTGCCGGGCGACTTAAAAAGAAAATAGAAAATAGGATTGTCACATTTAAGGTTGTCCATTTAGAGTTAATTGATTTTAATGGGACGGTTCAATTTATTGATAATGGGAAGAAAAGATGATAAGTTTTGAATATGCCAAGGACAGCAAGGATAGCACCAAAAGAACATACTTATCATATTCTAACCAGGGGAAATAATCGCCAGATCGTTTTCAAAGAAGACAGTGATTACGAAAAGTACACAGACATAATAATAAAATACAAAAACAAATACAGTTTTAAGCTTTATCATTATGTCCTTATGACAAACCACATCCACTTGGTAATGGAGCCAAGCCAAAAAGGCGGAGAACTCTCACAGATAATGAAAGGCATAAACCTCTCTTATGCCCAATACTACAAGAACAAATATAAGCATATAGGCCACTTCTGGCAGGACAGATACAAAAGCGTAATCATATCAAAAGACAAGTATCTATTAGCCTGCGGCAGTTATGTAGAGCTTAATCCGGTAAGGGCTAAGATAGCACAAGACCCAAAAGAGTACAAATGGAGCAGCTACAAAGCATATGCATACGGAAAGCAGGACCCAATAACAGACAGGCATCCAATCTATGAACAACTATCAGATGATGAAACAGAGAGGAGACAAAAATACAGGGAATTTGTTAAAGGGATGCAAAAAGACAAAAAAGCATTAAAAGGAGAGATGGACAGAAGGGCGGTCTATGGTAGCGAAGAGTTTACAAAGGAAATTATAAAGCAGTATAAAATAGCTGCAGTAATAAGGCCAAAGGGAAGGCCGAAAAGTGAGGAAAACAAGACTAAATAGAACCGTCCCATTTAACACTTACAAGATAGACAACCCTAAAGTCAAAAGTTTTTAATTCTCTGCTATGCTGTAATAGGTGTTGGGGATGCTTTCTGAGGTATTTACCCTTATATTTGTCTGAGACTTGCCCACAACCTTACCAGCGCAGACAATAACATGTTTCTTTTTCAGGATTGACTTTATATGCTGATAAAAAAGAAGGGCTCCAGCGTTATCATTCTGAAAGCTCACAGAACAGGCAGAATTGTTGGTGACCATATTTACATTTGTAACATTAGAATACCCTTGTATAGTAACTCTGTACAAAATGCCGGTTGTTTCCTTTCTAGTCTCGATATCAAATATCTTGAGTGTTAAATCAGCGGCAAATACATTGGAACAAATAAGCAGAAAAACTGCGGCCAACAGAAATGCTCTCATAAATCCCCCTCAAAATATTAATAAAATATATCCACAAAATGGATATTAAATCTTTAGTTCTAATTTTATCATATATCCCTGTTTTTGACATTTCTGTTTTTATTTCTGTGTTTTTAATGGGGCGGTTGTACTAGCTCACCAATCCGGTAATAATTCGGAGTTTATCAGAGGGTATTTTATAATTCAATCCCTTATATGACGGCTAATAATTAGGCAATCCATATACATATAGCCGATCATTTTTGTTTTAACAGCAGCAGCCTGCACTTGAATTATTGCTCCAAATACATTAAGTTAATTAATCAATAAGGCTTATTTGGTTGTTCCAATCGATGCTCAAATGGGAGGGGAATCATGACAGCTGGAAGAGGGCAGAGCCTGCAGGACGGGTTTCTGAACCAGGTGAGAAAAGAGAAGATTCCTGTTGTTATTTATTTAGCAAATGGTGTGCGCCTGAAGGGACTTATAAAAGGGTTTGATAACTTTGTTGTCCTTCTTAAAGAGGCTAATGAGCAGCTTGTGTATAAGCATGCAATATCTACCATCGTGCCTGAGAAGCCGGTTGATATGAGAGTTTCTGACGCTGAAGCATAATTTAAAACAATATAAAGGGTAGAATACCGGAGGTATTTGGCAATGCTGCAATCTATGAGAAAACATGCAAAATTTTTCTATGTCCTGTTTTTTATGGTCATTATTTCATTTGTATTCTGGGGAATAGGCACGGTTGACCAGCAGGAAGGATCTTTTGTAGCACAGATAGGAAGCGTAAAGATACCGCAGGAAGAGTACTGGCGTACTTATGAGCGGGTCAGGGAATTTTATAGAGAGATGAACAAAGGCCAGTTTACAGAAGAGATGGAAAAGAAGCTGAAGCTTAAGGAATCAGTGCTGAATGTCATGGTGGAAGACAGGGTGCTTCTGCTTTCTGCTGACAAGCTGAAGGTGAACATAACTGACAAGGAGTTGCGGGATGCGATAGTGACAGATCCTCAGTTCATGCGCGATGGTGTATTCAGGCAGGATATCTATTTCAATGCTCTTAAATTAATGAGGGTTACCCCTGATCTATATGAGCAGAAGCTGAAGCAGCAGCTTATAGTGCTAAAGATGAAGCGTCTGATATGGGCTGCTGTTGACACAGCCAGCAATGACGCCATATCTTCGGCTCTGGCCAAAAATGACCAGACAGCGCTTGATCAACTGATATTCAATAAACGCAATATTGCTGTCCAGTCCTTTGTGGAGAGCATGAAAAAGTCGTTGAAGGTTAAGATAAACGCTGATCTTATATCATAAAATCCGGCTCAAAAATGGTATAATTTCCTTTAATCTTTTTTTGAAGGAGCCATAGTATGCTAAATGACACTATTGTCGCCGGATTGACCTTTGACGATGTGCTGCTTGTGCCTTGCAAGTCTGATGTGCTGCCGGTTGATGTTGAGGTCAGCACAAATCTCACCAGAAACATAAAACTCAATATCCCGATCATAAGTGCTGCCATGGATACAGTTACAGAGGCAGCGCTCGCAATAGCCCTGGCGCGTGAAGGCGGCATAGGCATAGTCCACAGAGCCATGCCTCCTGAAAGGCAGGCGCTCGAGATTGACAAGGTCAAAAAATCAGAAAGCGGCATGATAGTTGACCCTATTACTGTTGAGCCAGAGGCGCTTATAGCTGATGCACTTAAACTTATGGAGCAGTACAAAATATCAGGAGTGCCTGTAACCAAGCATAACAAGCTTGTCGGCATACTCACCAACAGGGATCTGAGGTTCGAGACCAATCTGAAAAAGAAGGTCTCTGAGGTTATGACAAAAGACCGCCTCATAACCGGATCAGTAGGCACAACCCTTGAAAAAGCAAAAGAGATACTGCATACCTACAAGATAGAGAAGCTGCCCATCGTTGACAAGGCAAATAATCTTAAAGGACTTATCACCATAAAAGATATTGAAAAGAGGAGAAAATATCCTGCTGCGTGCAAGGACAAGCTCGGCAGGCTCAGGGTAGGCGCTGCTGTGGGTGTTGGACAGGAGGCTATGGCAAGGGCTGAACTGCTTGTAAAGGCGGGTGCAGACCTTATTGCGATTGATACAGCGCACGGACATTCAAAGGCTGTGCTGGATACGCTTAAAATCCTCAAGAAAAAATTTGATGTTGATGTAATAGCCGGCAATATTGCTACTGCTGAGGCTGCTGCTGACCTGATAAAGGCCGGAGCTGATGCGATAAAAATTGGTATAGGCCCCGGCTCTATCTGCACAACAAGGATTGTAGCAGGAGCGGGAGTGCCGCAGCTCACAGCAATAAAAAACTGCTGCGCTATTGCAGCAAAGAACAAGATACCGCTCGTTGCTGACGGCGGCATAAAATATTCAGGCGATATAACAAAAGCTCTTGCAGCAGGAGCTGACTGCGTTATGGTAGGCAGCCTGTTTGCCGGCACTGACGAGTCTCCCGGAGAGTTGGTGCTCTATCAGGGCAGAAGCTACAAGGTTTACAGGGGCATGGGATCTCTTGGCGCTATGGAGCAGGGCGCCAAAGACAGATATGGTCAGCAGAATGTTGAGAGGGACAAGCTTGTGCCTGAAGGAGTTGAAGGCAGGGTGCCAAATAAAGGTCCTCTGTCAAAGAGCATACACCAGCTTGTGGGCGGACTGCGTTCAGGCATGGGATACTGTGGTGCTGCAAGCCTGAAAGAGCTGCGCAGAAAAGCGAAGTTTATTCAGATAACAAACGCGGGCCTTAAAGAGAGCCATGTGCATGATGTGACCATAACAAGAGAAGCACCAAACTATACTGTAGAAAATTAGAAAGGTAAAAGAAAAATATGGCAGATCTCGATAGAATACTTATTCTTGACTTTGGCTCACAATATACGCAGCTCATCGCAAGGCGCATAAGAGAGGGGCATGTATATTCTGAAATAGTACCTTTTAATACTCCTGTTCAGAAGATAAAGGATTTTAATCCAAAGGGTATTGTGCTTTCCGGCGGTCCTTCAAGCGTACACGATGAGTCCATGCCTCTCCCTGATGCAGAGGTATTTAGGCTTGGAGTCCCCCTGCTCGGCATTTGCTATGGCATGCAGCTTATGGCGCATACGCTCGGCGGCAGAGTTGCAAGATCCCAAAAGCGTGAATACGGCAAGGCTGAACTGATTGTTGATGATGACAGTGATCTGCTTTGGGGGCTTATGCAGAAGACAAAGGTATGGATGAGCCATGGAGATAGAATAGAGAAGCTGCCTGAGGGATTTAAATCCATAGGACATACTGACAACTCGCCTGTTGCTGCTATGTCAGATATAAAAAGAAAGTTTTATGCAATGCAGTTTCATCCTGAGGTTGTGCATACTGATGAAGGAGCAAGAGTTCTTCAAAATTTTGTTTATGAGATATGCGGTTGCAAACCAAACTGGGAGATGAGTTCGTTCATAGAGTGGTCTGTAAATGATATAAGGGAAAAGGTTGGCAGTGAAAAGGTTATATGCGCACTCAGCGGCGGAGTGGATTCTTCTGTTGTTGCTCTGCTTCTGCACAGGGCGCTTGGCGATAACCTTACCTGTATATTTGTTGACAATGGGCTGCTCAGAAAGGGTGAGTCTGAAAAGGTGAAAAAGACATTTCAGGATCACTTCCATATAAAGCTTATCCATATTGATGCAAGAGACAGATTTATGAGCAGGCTGGCAGGGGTGACAGACCCTGAGACCAAAAGAAAGATAATAGGCAATGAATTTATAGCTGTATTTGAAGAAGAGGCAAAGAAGATAAAGGACGCTCATTATCTGGCGCAGGGGACTCTTTACCCTGATGTGATAGAGAGCGTATCGTTCAAAGGGCCTTCAGCAGTTATAAAAAGCCACCACAATGTCGGCGGACTGCCTGAAAAGATGAATCTCAAACTCATCGAGCCCTTGAGAGAGCTTTTCAAGGATGAGGTGCGTGAGCTTGGTGAAGAGCTCGGACTGCCAGCAGAGATAGCATGGAGACATCCATTCCCAGGTCCAGGCCTCTCGATAAGATGCATTGGCGAAGTAACAAAAGAGAAGCTTGATGTGCTGCGTGAAGCTGATATGATAGTGCTTGAAGAGATTAAGGAGGCAGGACTCTACCGCGAAATTTGGCAGGTATTTGCTGTGATACTTCCGATACAGAGTGTCGGGGTTATGGGTGATGAGCGCACATATGAAAATGTTGTTGCAGTCAGGGCTGTTACAAGTATTGACGGCATGACAGCTGATTGGGCAAAGCTTCCATATGATGTTATGAGCAGCATATCCAGCAGAATCATCAATGAGGTTAAGGGTGTAAACAGAGTGGTGTATGACATCACCTCAAAGCCTCCCGGAACCATTGAGTGGGAATAAAAAACAATGGATCTCAGGGCTTACATTGAAGATAGAAAAAATCTTATTGACGCATTTATAGAGTCATACTTTGCTGCAAGGCCAGTAAGTCCGGACAGTCTGCACAAGTCCATGCTCTACTCTCTTTCAGCAGGCGGAAAAAGGATAAGACCTGTCCTATGTATGGCTGCTTATGAGATATTTGGCGGCAGGGCAGGGGATGTCGCCGGGTTTGCAGCAGCATTGGAGTTTATTCATACCTACTCTCTTATTCATGATGATCTGCCAGCAATGGATGACGATGACCTTAGGCGCGGCAAACCGACTAACCACAAGGTTTTTGGCGAGGGCATCGCAATACTTGCAGGAGACGCCCTTCTTACCGAGGCTTTCAGCCTTATCACTAACCCGTCAACAGACCAGCTTCAGCCTGATTCTGTCTCTGTAGTGAAGCTCGTCAGAGAAATATCCATGGCATCAGGGGCATATGGAATGGTTGGTGGACAGGCGCAGGATCTGCTTTCTGAAGATAGCGTGCCTGATGCAGATACTCTTGCATTTATACACAACCACAAGACAGCAGCACTGATTACCGCTTCTGTAAGAGCAGGCGGGATACTCGCTGGCTGTGATGAACAGGCGATGATCAGACTCACAAAATATGGCAACAGCACGGGCTTGGCATTTCAGGTGACTGATGATATATTGGATGTGGAGGGCAGCACAGAGCAGATGGGTAAATCCAGCGGATCTGATGAAAAGATGAACAAGATGACATATCCAAAGCTTTATGGAATTGAAAAATCCAGATCCAGGGCCAAAGAACTTGTTGACAGCGCTGTTGAAGCACTGTCCATATTTGACGGCAAGGCTGATCCGCTTAGAGAGATTGCACATTATCTGCTCGCAAGAAAGAGCTAAAATACTGCTCAAGAGGTGTCCTTGAGATGTATCTTGAACATATTGAATATCCGGATGATCTAAAAAAACTCACGCTGGAGCAGCTGTCTGTTCTTGCTGAGGAGATCCGTTCTGCTGTGATAAAGCGTACTGCTGTAAATGGCGGTCATCTGGCATCAAACCTTGGGGTTGTTGAGCTCACAATAGCCATGCACTACATATTCAATGCCCCGGAAGATAAATTCATATGGGATGTTGGTCACCAGTCCTATGTGCATAAACTGCTGACAGGCAGAAAAAAACTTTTTCATACCCTCAGAAGGCATGGCGGCATATCAGGCTTCCCAAAGATTGCTGAAAGTCCATATGATGCCTTTGGTACAGGCCACAGTTCCACTTCCATCTCAGCAGCGCTCGGCATTGCGGAGGCGCGCGACAGACTGGGTAAAAAATTCAAGGTGATTGCGGTAATTGGCGATGGAGCACTTTCAGGAGGACTTGCTTTTGAAGGGCTGAACCATGCCGGACATCTGAAAAAAGATATGATCGTTATACTCAATGACAATGAAATGTCGATCTCTCCCAATGTGGGAGCTGTATCAGCATATCTCAACAAAATACTCACGAGTGATTTCTACAAAAAGTTCCGAAAGGAGACAAAGGCTTTTCTTGAGCAGATACCAAAAATTGGGGGATCTGTAGCCAGGATTGCTGAGAGGGCGGAAGGCAGCATCAAGGGGTTTATACTGCCAGGCGCGTTCTTTGAGGATCTCGGATTTAACTATATAGGGCCTATTGACGGCCATGATCTCATGCTGATGACAGAAACATTCAAAAAAGTCAGGGAGATCAGTGAGCCTCTGATAATACATGTTGTTACGCAGAAGGGGAGGGGATACAAATTTTCAGAAGACGATCCATGCGGATTTCATGGTGTTGGGCCTTTTGAAATGGAAACAGGAACCCTGATAAAGGTAGAGGCGTCAAGCATAACTGAAGATCTGAAAACCAGTCTGCACAAACCGAGAATGTGCTCCAGTATGAGCGAGGTGTTCGGCAAAACACTGACTGTCTTGGCAGAGGGCGACAGCAGTATTGTTGCTGTGACAGCTGCCATGAAGGAGGGTACCGGGCTCTCATGCTTTGCAGAAAAAAATCCTGACAGAATATATGATGTAGGCATAGCCGAAGGCCATGCGGTAACATTTTCAGCTGGCATGGCTGCACAGGGACTTAAGCCGGTGATAGCTGTATATTCAACTTTTATCCAGAGGGCGATAGACCAGATTGTCCATGATGTCTGTCTTCAGAACCTGCCGGTTGTTTTTGCGATTGACAGGGCAGGCATTGTTGGAGAAGATGGTCCGACGCATCACGGGATATTTGATATATCCCTGCTCAGAAGTATTCCAAATATGAACATAATGTCGCCTGCTGACGGAGCAGAACTTGCTGCAATGCTTGCGTTTGCTCTTGATATGAATGCACCGTGCGCCATAAGGTATCCGAGAGGCAAGGCGTATGATATAGATATTCCTGAGATGAGGCAGGACATCTCCATGGGCAGGGGAGTGCTCCTCTTTGAAGGTGACGACGCAGCGATAATTGCGCTCGGCAATATGGTGCTTCCTGCTCTTAAAGCAGCTGCAATGCTCAAAGAGCATGGTATCAATGCTGCTGTTGCTGCCGCCAGATTTGTGAAACCCCTTGATAAAGAGCTGATACTCGATCTTGCAAAAAAGACCGGAAGGATTATAACTGTAGAGGATGGTGCTGCTGCTGGTGGATTCGGCTCAGCTGTCCTCGAGATGTTAAATAACTCGGAAGCAGATAATACTGCTGTAAAAATATTGGGCATACAGGATCGCTTTGTTGAACATGGAACCCAGCAGATTCTTCTGCGCAACAACGGGCTTGATGAAGAAGGCATATGCAATGCAGTCAGGGCCTTTATCAGCAGAACGGCATCAGGCATCAGATCCTGAATATCATGCAGACAGGTGTTTGAATGGACAACAGGGATGATCTTGAACAAAAGCTCAGGATGTTAAAGAATGACTATGAAGACCTTAAAGAGACAATGAGCTTTGACTTCAACTATTCATGCGCGCATATAAGCAGTAAAAAAGTTAAAAAAGATGAAGAGTGCCTCCAGCGCATTAAAGATGAGATTGAAAGGATTGAAATGCTGCTGTGCGGGGATGTCGAAACTTAGAAAGACAACATTTCAGTGTCAGCTCTAAGATTTGCTTATCCGAAGTAAATCTCTTACTGTTTCAATACCGAACCGCTCCATTTTGCCGACAAACCTCTGAAAAAGCTGTGCAGTTATAAAGGCATCTGAAAGTGCATTATGCGCACCGGCAGTTGAGATATCATGCTTTTTCGCAAGTTCAAAAAGAGTGGCTCCATGCGCATGCAGCGGGCAGAATGCATCGGATTGCTCTTCTTTTTTTGTTATATAGCAATGCATCCCGAAGGTGTCTATGGCAGGGTTCTGCAGATTGAATCCTGCTATTTTTTTAACCTCCTTATTTATGAATGAAATATCAATATCAACACAGTAGCCTACTATAACCCTTCCTTTGCAAAAGTTGATGAATTCAGGGAGCAGTATACCAATGCCCGGGCACTCCATAGCCTCTGTGGGAGTAATACCGTGGATTACAATGCTCTCTTTTTTGAGATCTGTTTCAGGCTGTATAACTCTATAAAAAAAATTGCCGAGCTCAATTTTTCCTTCAGTAAATTTTATAGCGCCTATGGATACTATGGAATCTTTTTTAAGATCAAGACCGGTAAGTTCTGTATCTATTACAACAAAGTTTGCGCGGTTTAGAGGCTTGTCCAGCTCTGCTTCTCCTGCATTGAGGAGGTTTTCCATAAACGAGGGTTTTACACCGGGATTGGCGCGTATCTTTCTGAGAAAGAAATTTTTACATGCTGATATTGACAGCGGCTTCATATAAGCCTTCCGAGCATATAGTGGTTGGTTATGATGTCCTGTATTTTTGTGATGAGCTGACAGATCTGTTTTAGCGTCACTCTTTCAAGATTGCTCAGCTTGTCAGGATTTATAAAATTGTCAGGCTGCAGACCTGCTTCTATCTGGGTTATCTGGTGATGTATGCGCAGCAGCATTATAAACTCAAAGGCATACTGCAGCTCATCTCCAAATTCCTTAATTACACTATGCATGCCTTTTAATTTTTCCAGTCTCTCGAATGTTGATGTCTCCGGTATCCTTTTTTCAAGGCTGTAGAGCCTTGCGATATTGAGCAGGGGGGCTATAAGTTTGAACTTTAGATTGAGCAGATTTTTATGTTCACCGCTCTTTTCTACAACAAAGGTTTTAAAAAACCCGAGAGGAGGACGCACATTTACTGTCAGCCTTGCGAGCTGGAGCAGGAACATATTCTGCCCCTTCAGACTGTTGAGCAGATGCGCTTTGAGTTTTTCACCAAGAGACATTTCACCATATACAGGCCTGAAGTCAAAAAGAATGACAGAGGCGAGAATGGCTTCTGATTTTGGCGTGCGTATCCAGTCTGTAAAATAGTTCTTCCATACTGAAAGCGGCTGCCTCCATTTTGGATTGCTCGCCATGTAATTGCCGGTACAGAGGCTGAATCCGCACTGAAGCAGGGCATTTTTAACAAATTCGGAAAACTTTTCAAAATATTCTTCCGCAGCCTTTGCTTCTTCGGGAGATTGGGGATCAGCATAGATTAAGGCATTATCCTGGTCAGTGCGGAAAGTCTGTTCTTTTCTGCCCTCGCTTCCATATACTATCCAGCAGTATGGAAGAGGAGGAGCACCGAAATTCTTTTCAGCAATCTCGAGTATGCGGATGACCAGGTTGTCATTAATTTCCGATATTATTGATGTTATGTTGAGGGCTTTTGCACCTTCTTTAACAAGCATTCCTGCAACACTGTTTATCTTTTTTGACAGAGGGATCAGCCCTTCAATAGTCTGCTGATCTTCAATCTCCTGCGCTATGTATATTGGAGACTTGCCCTGCAGCATCATCAGATCATGATTGGTTAACATGCCTGAGAGCGATCCGTCTTTTATAACGAGTAGATGGTGTATCTTGTGGCGGATCATTTTTAAAACAGCTTCATAACAGTAGTCCCTTGAATCAATCTGTATCAGTGGCAGACTCATTATCGTTGATATTGGCTTTGCTACATCTTCAGCCCTTGCCACAACCTTTTCTCTCATATCCCTGTCAGTAACAATTCCTTCAGGCTCTCCATCTTTGCCAACAACAATAATGGAGCTTATCCGGTTGTCAACCATTATGCGGGCTGTCTCAAGAATGGAGCTGCTTTTTTCGATGGTTACAACATCCCTGTTCAGAATTTCCCCAATCTGTGTTGTGTAAAGTATCCGGTCCCTGCTGCTCAGCAGTTTACTGGAGGTCATCTCTGCAAGCACCTTATCCATATATTTTGATATGTGCGATTTAAGAAAAAATTCAGTAAAAACTGCATTTGTATCGAGCAGCGAGAGGGTTCTGTCCTTATTCAGCAGGCAGCATGTTGTGTCTTCAACAGCTGTAACTGTGGTTTTTTGCGCTCCTCCTTCTATCAATGACCATAAACCAAAGCTGTCTCCTTCTCCTCTGTAGTCAACAAGCAAATCCTGACCATCAGGAGACTTCAGCACAACCTTTACTCCGCCTTTTGTGATTATTCTGAGTGCGTCGCTGGCAGGACCATTCTGTTTGAGAATGTCAGTACCCTTTGTATAGTTCTCAATTGTTACATTGCTGCAGATATATATAAGTTCAGCCTCAGCAAGAAACTGAAACGGGGGAACCTTTTTCAAGAATTCTTTGATATTCTCAATGTTCATACTGATAGTATATAGCAAATAACATGCTGATTATTTCAAGCATATCCAGGTGTCAATGCAGTAAAAATCAAATTTGCAACATACTATTCAGCAGTCTGTATAAAAATATAACAGCCTGAGTTTCAGAAAGCTATGTTCCCTGCAATTATAATGTATAGCCCATAGGCAGCAAGTATCCCTCCTGTAACATAGCGCACCAGAGTCTGGTTTTTCATGACTGACCTGAGTTTGTTCTGAATAATCTGCGATGAATAGGCAATGATGAGCAGTGGAATAGAAAAGCCTATTGAATAGAATCCGAGCAGTATGATGCCTTTTGCAATCTGTCCGCTTGTGCCTGCCATGGCGAGTATGCTCGAGAGCACAGGACCAACGCATGGCACCCATATCAGGCCAAGGGCAAGTCCTATAATCAATCCGCTGAATCTGCCTTCTGTCCTAACCTGAATATTTGAGAGCATCGCCAGCCGCTTGAATATGCTCATGTCAAAGAGGATCATCAATCCCATCAGCAGAATGATAATGCCTGCTCCAAGTTCGATATATCTCGCTTTTCCCGCGAGCATTGATCCAAAGAGTGATGATACAGCACCCATCAGCATAAATGTTATTGAGAGTCCAAGCACAATGAGCAGGGGCCGCAGGCGGTCTTTGTGATCAGCGCCAGCCATAATAACGGGCACAACAGGCAGCACGCATGGTGAGAGCACGCTGGCAAGTCCAGCACCGATTGAGATCAGGATATTGAAAAGACTGAAGTCCATTATTTTGTATTGTCCAATTCCTGTGCAACTATTTCATAAGGCTGAATGCCGGGAGGAAAGTGCTTTGCTATCCCGCCCTTGCTGTCGAGCAGCACCATTGCCGGCAGACTTCTTATGCCATAGTCATAAAAAGCCTGTTGATGATCATAGTTCATTGTTACAACAGGAACAAGGTTGAAGCTGCCTTTTCTGTCTGAGTGGAGCTTTTGTAGAATCTCATCCTGCATCCTGCATGGATAGCCTGATGGATTGATAAAAAAGATGACGGATTTTTTACCTGATTGAACTGCCTGCTGAATCTCTGCAGTGCTGAGTGGAGCTGCGGCATTGCTGGAGCTGCTGCTACAGGCAGCAAAGGAGAATGCAGCTAATGCAAAGATTACTAAAATACTAATTAACCTCATTATCCACCTCTTTGTTTCATGTTCAATATTCAATGTTTCTAAATTCTGCAACTATCGTAGCAAAAAATAAGCATCAAGGTCAAAAATGTTTCGTTCAATCAGTTAAGATATTAATATTGATGCAGTCAATAAAAAGGTAAGGGGGCAAGGTATGAAAATAAGGCTCAAGCGCGTATATGAGCAGCCTTCTGCTGAAGATGGGGTGAGAGTTCTTGTTGACAGGCTATGGCCGCGGGGACTCTCAAAGGAGCATGCGGCAGTCAATGAGTGGCTGCGTGAGGCTGCTCCTTCAACTGAACTGAGACGCTGGTTTGCGCATGACCATACAAAGTGGACAGAGTTTAAAAAGCGCTACACAGCAGAGCTCGCATCTCCTGAGGCTAAAGCAGTCCTGTCGCATATCAGATCGCTTGTTGCCAAAGGCGTGATAACGCTTGTCTATGCTGCATCTGATGAAGAATACAACAATGCTGTTGCGCTGAAGGAGTATCTTTTAAAACAAAAGGCCTGAAGTTATCACGAACAGTCAGGAGTTGCATCAAGGGTATATTTACAAAGTCTGCCTGAGTTCATGTCTGTTATAATTCATTAATCTTATGAAAGATCGCCTTGATAAAATCATGGTTGCACGCGGACTTGCAGAGAGCCGCGAGCGTGCGAGCGCCCTTATTATGGAAGGAAAAGTGCTGGTCAACTCCATGCCTGCAGCAAAGGCAGGCATGATGATTAATGATGATGCTGTGGTTGAGCTGAAAAGTCAGGATATTCCGTATGTGAGCAGGGGTGGGCTGAAACTTGAAAAGGCGCTTGATGAGTTCAGCATAAATGTCGAGTCCAAAACAGCCATGGATGTTGGCGCATCAACAGGCGGCTTTACAGACTGTCTGCTCCAGCGCGGTGCATCAAAGGTGTATGCAATTGATGTCGGATACGGCCAGATGGACTGGAAGCTGAGAAACGATCCGAGGGTCATACTTATAGAGAGAACGAACATCAGGCATATAGAGGATGCAGCGGTGCCTGAGCAGGTGGATATTGCCGTGATAGATGTATCATTCATCTCGCTCAGCAAGGTGATGCTGCGGATTATGGATTTTCTTAAACCAGAGGCAGAGATTGTTGCTTTGGTCAAGCCGCAGTTTGAGGTGGGCAAGGGTGAAGTGGGCAAGGGCGGCATAGTACGCGATAATGCAAAAAGGCTTGCTGCGCTCGAAGGAGTAAAGGAGTTCTGCATTGGTCTTGGCCTTGAGTATGCCGGATCAACAGAGTCACCCATAGCAGGCCAGAAAGGCAACAGGGAATTTCTGCTCTACCTCAGGCAGAGCCTGAACTGACAAGGGTTCAAGAGCTGTATTATCAACAGGTGTTTGGTATATAATACTCATTCCCTGCAGCCGGGCTTTAGGGCTGCCAATTCTATAAAGCAGTATTCAGGAGCATGAGTGAGATGAAAGGTATCCCCGAATTTGTGAGTAAAGAGACATGGGACAAGGTGCTCAACTACATCGCCAGAAGTGATGAGGAGACGCCTTATCTGCTTATAGACAAGGATGTTGTGCGGGACAAGGTGAACAGGATAGGCAAAGGAGTAAGAAATTCTAAATTCTTCTATGCTGTCAAGGCGAATCCTGATGAAAATGTGCTCGAATATATTAACAGCCTTGGAGCAGGTTTTGAGATAGCATCTGAGGGAGAGCTCCGCATCCTTGCAAAGTTTGGAGTTGATCCGCAGAGGATTATAACCAGCAACCCGATGAAGACCTACAAGTTTTTGCGCGAGGCTGTTGACTATGGCGTGAATATGTTTGCCTACGACTCTATGGTTGAGGTCGAAAAGATGGCCAAGCATGCGCCAGGCTCAAATGTGTATGTGAGAATAACTGTGCCAAATGAAGGCAGCGAGTGGCCGCTCAGCAAGAAGTTCGGCGTTGAGATTGAAGAAGCGGTTGAACTGCTGAAGGCTGCCAAAGAGAGCGGATTGAATCCCGTAGGCGTGACATTCCATGTTGGTTCGCAATGCACAAATGTTTATAACTGGAGTTTTGCTCTCGAGAAAGTTCGTGAAGTCTACGAGGCTGCTGAGAGGAATGGCATGAAGCTGAAAATGATAGATATAGGCGGCGGATATCCGATCAAATACCTCAAAAATGTTGTTGAGATAGAGGAGATAGAGGAGAAGATAGACAGGGCTGTGCAAGAAAAATTCAGCGATGATGTTGAGATATTCATAGAGCCGGGCAGGGCAGTAATAGGAGAGTCCGGCATATTTGTCAGCACAGTAATAGGCAAGGCAGCAAGGGGAGATGAGAACTGGCTCTATATTGATGTGGGAGTTTTTAACGGATTGATGGAGAGCATAGGCGGAATAAAGTACAACTATGTGGTTGGCAGCAAAAATGATCCAAAACTCTGGACAATAGCCGGTCCGAGCTGCGACAGCATGGATGTGATAGATAAAGAGGTGGAACTGCCGGAGCCTGAGCCTGGCAACATGATACTTTTACCGTCAACAGGCGCATACACTGTTTCTTACGCGTCAGAATTTAACGGCTTCTCGATTCCCAGGGCGATTTTGATATAGCGGTCGTAGACTGCTTTGAAAATGACCGCTCTTACCATAGAGCAAAACAGGAGGGGGTATGATCAGATTTTTTGAGAAGGATCCTTACGCGCCTATACAGTATTCGTATGAGGTGAGTAAGATTCTCCACAGCGTCAAGAGCGATTTTCAGGAGATTATGGTTATTGAAAATCCTCACTTTGGCAAGATGCTCCTACTGGATGGAGTTGTACAGCTGACAGAAAAGGATGAGTTCTTTTATCACGAGATGCTGGTGCATGTAGTGATGCATTCTCATCCAGATCCGAAAAAAGTTGTTGTGATAGGCGGTGGAGACGGCGGCGCTGTCAGAGAGGTGCTTAAGCACGACTCTGTTGAGAAGGTTTATTTCATAGAGATTGATGAAGAGGTTATTAAAGCATCGAGAAAGTTTTTCCCTACAGTCTCATGCGGCATGGATGACCCGAGGGTAGAGATAAAGTGCATGGATGGCGCTGAGTTTGTGAAAGACCGCAACGGCGACATTGATGTGGTTATAGTGGATTCAACAGATATAATTGGGTTTGCAAAGAGTCTTTTTACGGTCGAGTTTTTCAAGTCTGTTAAAGACTGCATGGCTGATGACGGCATGTTTGCAAGCCTCTCTGAATCACTGCATTTTCATAAGGACATTGTGGTCGAGGTGCAGGAGGAGATGAAACTCGTATTCCCGATTGTTGATCTTTACACAGCATGCCTTGCAACCTATGGGGGCAACTGGTGGACATTTTCAGCAGCATCCATGAAGCATGATGTGAGGGAGATGAGAAGACCTTACAAGATTGATACTAAGCTGTTTAGTGATGAGATACACCAGCAGTGTTTTCTGCCGCCAAAGATGTATGCAAAAATGATGAACCGCGAGCTTAAATGGTAAACAGCCTTTTAAAAACCTGTGTGCCGGACATTGTCCGGCACACAGGTTTTTAAACCTTTTTTCTGTTCTTTTTTCAGGCATTCTTGACACATTATCCAAATACTTGGTAAATTATTAGCACTCGGGGTGCGAGAGTGCTAATAATTTTGTGATATTATAGTGAAATTGATTTTATAACAATGAGTTAAATGTAAAAATATAGGTTGAAATGAACAGAAAAATGCTCGATTCGAGGACAAAACAGATACTTTTTGCTGTGGTTCAGAGCTATATAGGCAATCCTGAGCCAGTAGGGTCCCGTTTTGTCTCAAAAAAGTATGCGCTTGGCTGCTCTCCTGCGACCATAAGAAATGTTATGGCTGATCTTGAGGAGATGGGTCTTCTGGCGCAGCCCCATACATCAGCAGGCAGGATACCGACAGACATAGGCTACAGGATGTATGTTGATATGCTTTTGTCATCAGAACCTCAGCAAAGCGGTCTTGATATAGAAAAAGACTTTTTTACAGAATACGCAGACAAGCTTGAAGCAATGAAGAATGATCTGAGCGGAATGTTCTCGGAAGTGACTAACACTCTTTCGTCAATCTCTAACTATATTGGTCTGGCACTGCCTCCCAAACCTGACTGCACAACATTCAACAGAATAGATCTGTTGAAATACAGGGGGGATCAGATTGTTGCAATCCTTGTTACAGATGAAGGCGTTATAAAAAACAGGATAATAGGATCGGGAAGCAATCTTGATCAGAAAGAGCTTAACAGGATAGCTGATTACCTGAATACAGAGTATGGCGGCTATACGATAGATGAGATCAGGGATATACTTATTTATAGAATCGGGAAAGAGAAGGTACTATGGGATAATCTCATATCAAGAGCAATAAAAATCTGTGAGCAGGCACTTTCATTTAGTGATGAGGATATTTTTGTTTCCGGCTTCTATGATGTGGTTAATCTGCCTGACTTTTCCGACATATCCAGAATCAAGGATATAGCAAGGGCAATCAAGGAAAAGCATCTTATTTTGAAATTATTGAACGAGCTGTCCAATACGGAAGGCGTGCAGGTGATGATAGGCAGTGAGAATCCAATCGAGGAACTGCGCAAACTGAGTGTTGTAACATCCACATATAAAGAAGGTGACAGAAAGATTGGGGTTGTGGCGCTGATAGGCCCCACCCGCATGAATTATCCAGGTGCTATTTATATGGTGGAAAATATTGCCAGATGCATCAGCAGGACATTTGAGAGATAAAAACATGGGGAACAGAGATTCAGGGAGGATATGATCATGAAGAGAGAAAACGCTAAGTCTCCGGAAACCGAGGGCATTGTCAACAATATTGAAAAGCTCGATGCCTCTTCAGAGATTGAGGACAACAGAGAGGCTGCTGCTGATTCCTTGCATGAGGAGCTTGAAGAGGCAAAGGACAGGTATCTCAGGCTGTACGCTGAGTTTGACAACTACAAAAAGAAGATGATCAAGGACAAGGAAGAGCTGACAAGGTATTCGAATGAATCTCTTGTGTATGAGCTCCTTGCTGTTATTGATAATCTTGAGATGGCTCTAAAGCATATTGACGATGATGGCGGAGCGGTTGAGGCGCTAAAAAAGGGAGTGGAAAATACTCACCGCGAACTGCTGCGTACTCTGGAAAAATCAGGACTCAAGGTTATAGCGGCATGTCAGAAACCTTTCGATCCAGCAGTGCATCATGCAATGTCAACAGAGCAGTGTGAAGGCTATGAGCCCAATATGGTGGTTGAAGAGTTCAGAAAGGGCTATATGTATAAAGAAAAGGTTTTGAGGCCTTCCTTGGTGAAGGTATCAAAAAGAGCAGAACAATAAACCAGACATTTAACATATTACAGGAGGAGTAAAATGGGAAAAGCAGTAGGAATAGATCTTGGCACCACAAACTCTGTTGTGGCTGTTGTTGTTGGAGGCGAGCCGGTTGTAATTCCTAATCAGGAAGGCAACAGGACAACACCTTCAGTAGTAGCATTTTCAGAAAAGGGCGAGAGGCTTGTAGGCCAGATAGCAAAGAGGCAGGCTATCACAAACCCTGAGAATACAATATTTTCTATCAAGAGGCTCATGGGCAGAAGGTTCAACTCAGCAGAGGTTGAGCATGCTCGCCAGAGGCTGCCGTACAAAATAGTTGAGGCTTCCAATGGAGACGCCCAGGTTGAGAGCAGGGGCAAAAAGTATTCTCCGCCTGAAATATCAGCATTGATACTCCAGAAGCTCAAGCAGGCTGCTGAAGACTATCTCGGAGAGCCGGTTACCGAGGCTGTTATAACTGTACCGGCTTATTTTGATGACAGCCAGAGGCAGGCGACAAAGGATGCCGGCAAGATTGCAGGGCTTAATGTACTCAGAATAATAAATGAGCCCACAGCAGCGGCGCTTGCATACGGACTCGACAAGAAGAAGGAAGAGAAGGTTGCTGTTTACGACCTTGGCGGCGGCACATTTGATGTCTCTGTTCTCGAGATCGGTGAAGGTGTTATAGAGGTGAAGGCAACAAACGGCGACACATTTCTCGGCGGCGACGACTTTGACATAAAGGTTATAGACTGGCTTGTTGAGGAGTTCAAAAAAGAGCAGGGAATAGATTTGAAGCAGGACAAGATGGCTCTGCAGAGACTGAAAGAGGCTGCAGAGAGGGCAAAGATCGAGCTTTCCACAGCTTCAGAGACAGAGATCAACCTGCCTTTTGTTACAGCTGACGCAACAGGTCCGAAGCATCTGCTCATGAAGCTCTCCAGATCAAAATTTGAGCAGCTTACAGATGAGCTCGTAAACAGGACAATTGATCCGTGCAAAAGAGCGCTTTCAGATGCGGATATTTCTGCATCAAACATAGATGAGATACTTATGGTAGGCGGCCAGATCAGGTCACCCAAAGTGCAGCAGGTTGTGCAGGAATACTTCGGCAAAGAGCCTAACAAGACTGTGAACCCTGATGAGGTTGTTGCTGTTGGCGCGGCTATTCAGGCTGCTGTTCTGAAGGGTGAAGTTAAAGAGGTGCTGCTGCTGGATGTCACTCCGCTTTCACTCGGCATAGAGACTCTCGGCGGAATATTCACAAAGATCATCGAGAGAAACACAACAATACCAACAAAGAAGTCGCAGGTATTCTCGACTGCTGCTGACAACCAGCCTGCTGTTACCATCAAGATACACCAGGGCGAAAGAGAGATGGCTGCTGACAATAAGCTGCTTGGTCTATTTGAGCTGGTGGGCATACCTCCGGCGCCAAGGGGAATGCCGCAGGTCGAGGTCTCTTTTGACATTGATGCAAACGGCATACTGCATGTCTCTGCAAAGGATTTAGGCACAGGCAAGGAACAGTCCATCAGGATAACAGCATCCAGCGGACTCAGCGAGGATGAGATAAAGAAGATGACACGAGATGCTGAAGAGCACGCAGAAGAGGATAAAAAGAAGAAGCAGCTTATAGAGGCAAAGAATGAGGCTGATACCCTTGTCTATTCTATTGAAAAGTCTCTTAAGGATTATGGAGACAAGATATCTGATGATGAGAAAAAGAGCGTTGAAGAGGCTATCGAGAAGTGCAAAAAGGTGAAGGATTCAAGCAGTGATCCTGCTGAAATAAAGGCAGCAGTTGAAGAGCTGTCTACAGCCTCTCACAAGATAGCAGAGCATGTTTATAAGGCAGCACAAGCCCAGCAGACAGCTGCCGGAGAATCCACTGAGCAGCCAAAGCAGAATGAAGAAGAGGTTGTTGAGGCTGAATTTGAAGATGTAGACAAGAGCAAGAACAGCTAAAATGAGAGACTACTACGGGACATTGGGTTTAGAAAAGGGAGCTTCGCCGGAAGAGATTAAAAAAGCCTTCCGGCAGCTCGCCATGAAGTATCATCCTGACAGAAATCAGGGTGACAAGGCAGCAGAGGAGAAGTTCAAGGAGATAAACGAGGCTTATTCATGTCTTTGCGATCCTGAAAAGAGAAACAACTATGACAGGTTTGGCAGCGCGGATGGTTTTAATGGAGGATCCAGCTACGGATTTGGCGGAGGAACAGCTGGATTTGGCGATATATTTGAGGATATGTTCGGCGATATCTTTGGATCTTTCGGCGGATTCCGGAAAGATGCAGCCACAAAGGGCTCTGATCTCAGATATAACATGAGCCTTACCCTCGAAGAGGCTGCATTTGGGGTTGAAAAGACGATAACAATACCCAAGTGGCAGACATGTGATATATGCAGCGGTTCAGGCGCAGAGCCGGGCATGCCTCCTGTGACATGTCCCCAGTGCCAGGGCAGGGGCAGCATAAGGTTTCAGCAGGGATTCTTCAGCGTCTCCAAGACCTGCGGCAAATGCAGCGGCACTGGCAAGATAATCACCAATCCATGTAAAAAGTGCAGCGGCAGAGGTAAGGAGAAGATAAAGAAGGATATAGCGGTAAAGGTGCCTGCTGGAGTTGACAGCGACACAAGGCTCAAGATGACAGGGGAAGGAGACATGGGCAGCTTTGGCGGACCTTGCGGAGACCTTTACATTGTCATAGCAGTACAGGAGCATCCTGACTTCAAGCGTGAGGGAATAAATATTTATTCGCAGACAGGAGTGTCCTTTACGAATGCTGTGTTTGGCGCTGAGATAGATGTGCCCACGATTAATGGAAAGTCATCCCTGAAGATACCTGCCGGCACTCAGTCAGGCAGGGAGTTTGTTCTCAAAGGCAAGGGAGTAACAAGACTTGGCAGCAATACCAGGGGCGATCAAATAGTGTCAGTCTATATAGATGTCCCCAAGAAAATAACTCCGAGGCAGAGGGAGCTTCTTGAGGAGTTTGCAGCTATAAGCGATGAAAGGATTGATGATTCATCAAAGTTCAAGAGCAAGCTGAAAGACCTTTTTTCCATGTAACAGAACTTTTAAAACTTCTTGACACAGATATCCGCATGGTTTGTAATAGACCTTATGACAATATTTGTATCGCCTGATGATATTGCATCAAAAACCAGCATCGCACTCCCGCCTGAAAAGTCGCGTTACCTTGCTGTTGTGCTCAGAAGCAAAGAGGGCGATGAGATAAATATTATTGATGGTAGAGGCAGGGCATATAAGGCAGTTGTCTCCTCTGTCTCAAATAGACAGGTTGCTGTCAATATCATTGAAGAGATTTTTCCGGATAATGAGCCTGGAATAAAAATAGTGCTCTGCCAGGGAATACTCAAAGGTGAAAAGATGGATATGGTTGTTCAGAAGGCTGTTGAGCTCGGCGCTGCAGCTGTTATCCCGCTTGTAACAGAGAGGACTGTCCTGAGGCATACTGCAAAAGTTGTCCGCTGGAGAAAGATAGCCGAAGAAGCAGCAGAACAGTGCGGCAGAGCAGTAATTCCTGCAATAAAAGAACCTGAAGCTTACAATGATTTCTTGAGGGGTTCCAGCAATAATTGTGGAATAATCTTCTGGGAGCGCGATGGAATAAAGCTGGGAGAGGCTTTAAAAAATCTTCGTTCATCAGACAGCAGTCAATGTGAATCAGTATATATTGTTGTCGGTCCTGAGGGAGGATTCAGCGAAATGGAGGTGCAGGCTGCTGAAGCAGCTGGTTTCATAAGGGCATCTCTGGGCAGAAGAATTTTAAGGGCAGAGACAGCATCCATTGTTTCTGTTGCAGCAGTCGCTATGATGGCTGATGATATTTTAAATTAATTTTGACTCATTTGCAGATCAATCGCGCGTCTGATTGTCAGGGCTATCTGTGAAGCTGTAAAAGGTTTTTTAATGAAACTGAATTTTGTGTTTTCTGCTGATATGTTTTTTGAGGTTCCGGACATAAGCACGATCTTCACCTCAGGATATGAATTTTCAATATAACCTGCAATCGCTTCTCCATCAATTTTTGGCAGATTAAGCTCGATCAGCATCACCTGTATATCCGTGCTGTGATTCTGAATGATTGTGAGGGCTTCTGCTCCATCCTTTGCTTCAAATGTTCTGTAACCAAGAAGCTGGAGCAGGTTCAGAATATAATGACGCACATCTATCTGGTTTTCCACTACCAGAATACCTTCAGTGCCGAGAGGCAGGGAAGTGAGTGTTCGTTCTGTTTCTTCAGATGTCTCAACCTCATAAGCCTTTGGAAGGAATATCCTGAATAGCGTGCCTTTGCCGGGAGAGGTGAATACAAAGATGTCTCCGCCGCTCTGCTTTATAATGCCATATGCTGTTGCCAGACCCAGTCCTGTGCCTTTGCCAAACTCTTTTGTTGTGAAAAATGGTTCGAATATTTTTGATTTGACATCATCTGTCATGCCTGAGCCGGAGTCCCGTATGTCCACGCATACATATTCCTCAAGATCAAGTCCGGGGTACTTTCCTCTAAAGTCTGCATCAGACTTCCGGTTTGTTGTCTGGATGCTTATTTTACCTCCCCTGGGCATTGAATCCCTGGCATTAATCACAAGATTCATTATAACCTGCTCCAGCTGGGCATTATCAGCATTTGTTTTCCAGAGATCTGGAGCAAGATCCAGTTTTAGTTCAATGTCTCCACTGATAAGAGGCATAAAAATTCTTGAAAGATCAGAAATTGTGGAGTTAATGTTTAACAGTTGTATCTGAAACACCTGCTTTCTCCCGAAAGCAAGAAGCTGTTTCGTGAGGGCAGCTGATTTATTTGCAGCCGAGATTATGGATTCGAGATTTTTTCTGAGTCTGGAGTCATTGGGCGTCTGGTCAAGCCCAATCTGAGAATACCCGATTATTGCAGTAAGGTAATTGTTAAAGTCATGTGCAATCCCGCCTGTGAGCCGTCCTATTGTTTCGAGCCGCTGGGAATGAATCTGCTCCTGTTGAACTCTTTTCTGTTCAGTAATATCTTTGGCTATTACCATAATCGCATCTTTATCCCCCCATTTTCCTATACTGCTGAGGTAAAAGTCCCAGACATGTTCAGTATCATCATAGTGAGTAAGGGGTATTTGATTAAGTTCTATATTCTCATTGATTATTTTGGCTGCTGAGAGCACCTTCTCTATGAAGTCTGTGCAGTTTGAGTCAATTTTAAACGCTGCCGCGCACATATCTGTAAATTTTTCTGATACTACTGATCCCTGCAGCAGGGTCTGCTTTGCCAGTCTGTTTATAAGCAGCATAACGCCGTCTCTTGTGAGGATAAAAATGGCATTAGGCGCGTTCTCTATTGCAGATCTGAACCTGAGTTCGCTGTTTTGGATCTCGATCTCTGCCTTCTTTCTTGCTGTAATGTCTATCATCATGGCTAATCTTGCGTTTGCTGATTCATATTGAATCGGCTGCGATGCGATCTCAAATATATAAGTGTTATTGTCTCTGCACCTGGCATTCCAGTCTCCTGAGCAGCTGTCCTCTTTATTCCCCTCCTCTTTGAGTTCAGATATTTTATTGATAAGCCTGTTCCGCTCTTCAGGGAGGAAAAGATCGAGTATGGTGAGCATCTTCAATTCGTTTTTTGTGCATGAGTAGAGATTGGCAGCAGACTGGTTTGCAGCCAATATTTTGTAGTCGTCAATGTTGTATATAACAAGCGCAAGCGGGTTTGCCTCAAACAACATTCGGTATCTAAGTTCATTGGCAGCCAGTGCCTTGTTAAACTTGCGGCGCTTTGAATGCTGGTAAATAAGAATAAATAAAATGAAAGAGCTGAAAATTGATATAACAGCTATCCTGCGTTTTTCAGCTTCCCTGCTTTCCACACCCATAAGCCACTTCTCTTTAAGTCTGTTGAGTGTTCTGCCTCTTGACATCTCTTTCAGAGATGCGTTGAATACCTTCAGAAGCTCTGGCCTTGCTTTTGAGATGGGGAATGCTATGCTGTTTTTTTCGTAGAAATCAGGGCCTGTGAATCCGATTTTTATTGTCAGGACTCCCCGATAATTTCGGTTGATCAGGGTCTGGCTGTTCAGAAAGTCATTAAGCACAAGATCCACCTTTTTGTCAGCAAGAGCCTGAAAACTTTCTTCTGTGGAGTCAAATGCCTCGATTCTGAGTGCAGGGTGGCTGTTTTTCAGCTTGACAGCATACGCCTGTCCTGTTGCTCCTCTTTTTACTCCAACAGTCATTCTGTCGAGCATTTTGTCTGGAACGGGTTCATTTACCCTGGTTACTTTGATAATGCCTGAGCTGAAGTATGGATTGGTAAAATTGACAAGCTTTTTGCGCGCGCTGTTCACATATATTGAGCCAAGTGCCAGATCAGCCTTGCCCTGGCTGACCATAAGCAGCAGTTCAGGAAACTGTACAATTTGCACTTCGCATTCCAGATTGTTTGTCCTGCAGATGATCTCAAAGAGGTCTATGTCAAATCCTGTAAGCTTTCCGTCAGTTTCTCTCACAAATGGTTCAAAAACAGCAGCAACAGCCTTCACCCTGTTCTTATCTTCTTTTGAGCTTGCGTCAGCAGCAGGCGGAGTCAATATCAGAACCAGAGCTGCATAAGCAATGAAAAAGCGCACTATAAATATATAGTAAATCACTCAATTATAATACAAGATATCAGTATGTTCTGCTATAATAACAACAGAATATCCAAAGGAGACCACAGGTCATAAACAGTTTAATAAAGGCAAAAAAAGCAGCGGCAGCAGCTTCAGACAAGAAGGCTAAAGACATAACGATACTAAAACTCAGGGATGTTTCCGTAATCTGTGACTATTTTGTTATATGTTCCGGAGGCAGTACAACTCAGGTGAATGCGATATCTGAACATGTTGAAAAGGTGCTCAGGGAAAAGGGATGCTCGCCAATCGGATTTGAGGGCAAATCAAATGCCCACTGGGTGCTGATAGATTATGGAGATGTTATTGTTCATGTTTTTGAGGAGGATACAAGGCAGTATTATGAACTCGAAAGGCTCTGGCTTGATGCTCCCAGAATAGATTTTAAAGATGAAGGCAAGAATACTATGGATCGGAAAGACTAAGGAGAAGTACCTGGCTGAAGGCATCAATAAGTATCTCAGGATGCTTGAACCTTTTATTCATGTAGAGATAGTAGAGATAAAGGAAGAGAAGGATAAACGCGCTGCAAGGGCGATGACTGAAGAGGCAGCAAGAATACTTAAAAAAAGCTCCAGTTACTTTCTTCTTGATGAACAGGGCAGGCAGATGAGTTCAACAGAGTTTGCAGGATTTATCAGAGACAGGCAGCATATGGATTTTGTGCTTGGAGGCCCTTACGGAGTAGCTCAGGAGATCAAGGACAGGGCAGCAGGCTTGATTTCTGTATCCCGCATGACTCTTACGCATGAAATGGCAAGGCTGGTATTTGCAGAGCAGCTTTACAGAGCATTCACAATAATAAAAGGAAAGGGGTATCACCACTGATGGGCAAGATCACGATATTTATATTTCTTGTTTTTTTGGCTGTTCTGGGCTTTTTTGCACTCGAAAACAAAGATACTGTAACCCTCAAGATACCTTTTGGAGAAGTCTATATAATGTCAAAGGTTGCCCTTCTGCTGCTGGCTACAACAGCAGGCGCGCTGGGAGTGCTCTTTATATTTTTTATCAGAGACACCAGGAATGTGATCGAAAACCTCCATTTTCAGAAGCGTCAGAAGCGTGATGAAAGAATAAACTTGCACTACACCAGGGCGCTGAACGCCATATTCAGCAGCAATAAGGATGAAGCAAAAGAGTCTCTTGAAGCAGTTCTAAAAGAGGACCCCGGGCATTTTGATGCATTGAGAAGACTTGGCGATCTGAACATGGAAAACCATGAATATCTTGCTGCAAAGGAGTTTTACGATCAGGCAAAAGAGGTTAATCCAAAAAGCCCTGTTGCCCTGCTTTCTCTTGCCAATGTTATGGAAAAGATGAGACGCTATACAGAGGCGCTTAAATATGCTGATGAGGTGCTGGACAGGGATTCTGACAATCTGGTCGCTATGCAGAAGAAGCGTTCAATATTTGAGCAGTCATCAAGGTGGGATGAACTGATATCTCTTCAGAAGGTCATAATAAAGCAGGCTCAAGCAGACAGGTCAAGGCTTGCAGCAGAAGAAGAGATGCTGACCGGATATCAGTATGAGTATGCGAGAGCCAGCCTCGAGTCAAATGAGATTGAAAAGGCTGAAAAAATGTTCAGGACGATTCTGAAGACATCTCCTGATTTTGTTCCGGCATATCTCGGGCTTGTCGAGGTGCTGCTTCTGAAAAATGAGAATGAAGAGGCAATAAACACTCTTGAGAAAGCATTTGATCAGATAGGCTCCATAATACTGCTCGCAAGACTTGAGGACCTTCTCATAAGCCTTGGAGAGCCGGGGAGATTGATAAGATTCTATAAAAATAACCTTTCGAGAAAGCCAATGGACAACAGGCTAAAATTTCTGCTGGCCAAATTCTACTACAGAGTTGAGATGATAGACGATGCACTTGATATGATCAATTCAGTAGATACCGGCATGCTTTCGACCCCTGAATTTTATAGTCTGCGCGGAGAGCTTTATCTTAAAAGAAACCAGATGACAACTGCTCTGAATGATTTCAGAAGGGCGTCGGAATTCAGAAAAAATCTCAGGCTGCCGTACTGCTGTTCAAGCTGCGAAAGCATGTATTCAGAGTGGACAGGCAGGTGCCAGACATGCAAAAAATGGAATACCCTGAAGCTTGATGTGTATGGCTCCTGCAAGGAATAGTTAGTGGCCAGACAATCGGGCGAATCATCCAGTAAAACATCCAGACAGGAATCTGCGATATCATCACTGAGCGCGCCGCGCAAGGTTGTAGTTGATACAAGCATGTTTGTAAATCCTGATGCGCGTACAAGCCTTGGCACAAACCCGACAGACGCGCTCGAGACATTTCTATACCTTGCGTCACAGATCGACACTCTCGAATTTTATATGCCACCGTCAACATTCAATGAGCTGCTCTATTTTGTGAGCAAGGAGAAGATCCCTGCCAAAGCGCTTCATGTGCTTCACCAGAAGCCGCCTAAAAAACATGAGCTCAAGCTCCCGGCAGTAATGATTTACGAATTTATTGAAGAGATGCGGGAGAGGGTTAACAAGGGGCTGAGGATCGCTGAAAAAGGTGTGCGTGACGCTGAGAAGAAGAAGGCTGAAGAGATAATCCCCGATGTCCGCAGAAAATACCGTGACGCGCTGCGCGAAGGCATACTCGACAGCAAAGAGGATGTTGATCTCCTGCTTCTTGCTGTGGAGCTCGATGCCGTGCTTGTATCAGCAGACCAGGGACTCATCAAATGGGCGGAAAAACTTGGTGTGCAGTGGGTTTTTCCTGAAAGGTTCAAGGACTATCTCCAGGCTGCAGTAAAGATAAGCAGCGAGTGTAGCAGCAAGAAGTAGCAAACTCTTACTATTTATTCCGGCTATTCAAAAATGATTGTTCCAAAACAGTTCGGTATATGGAAATTGAGCTGGTCAACTGGTGACCATGATGCCCAGTGAGGATGCGATGTCCCGTCAGCGCACTTGTAGAAGTTTGCCTTCCATTTCTGCCCATTGATTTTACCGAGACAGCCCGAATACTTTTCAAATAGTTCAAAAGGGATAAAAAACGCGATAATCCATTTTGTCGGCTCTTTAAGTTCAGGTTCGACAATTGTCAACATGGAGTGATAAATTCTTATCTCAGAACAATCTTTTTTTGTGAAAGGGGTAAACTCCCTGAATCCTTCAGGAGTGCGCTCCGGATCTGTTATATAGCTGGAGAGAACTGCCCCGCCGCAGTTGAACTCAAAATTGAAATATCCTCTGTCCGGCTTTGGCTGCACAAAAAACTCCACGCAGCTGTCTTTGTAAACTTCAGACATATGCTCTGTATGAACGCATCTTACATAATGATCTTTTACGCTGAATATCCCATGAATGCCTTTAGAGCTGTAGAGCATCTTTAC
Organism: Dissulfurispiraceae bacterium; assembly: GCA_034002665.1. GTDB lineage: Bacteria > Nitrospirota > Thermodesulfovibrionia > Thermodesulfovibrionales > Dissulfurispiraceae > JAFGXL01. The sequence goes on from JAVFAA010000003.1 coordinate 317,123, forward strand.
CTTTGTAACAGGTCGGTGCTCGCTGCTTTCAGGTCGAAAATGTGAGATGTCAGCAATAATCGCTTGATTCCATATATCAGCATTCCATTGTCCGTTTATACCAACGGGTCTTGTGATTTTTTTAACAATATATATTGGTTTCGTATCAGTATAGGATGACATGACGTAAGTGGTTTTTGTTTTGAATTATAGCCCAATTATTGATAATTCGGGAAGCAGGTTAATAAAAAGAGTGCGGAGCCATAGGCTCCGCACTCTTTTTAAAATACAGGTATATTTTTAACTTCGCATCTTCTTTCTGAGTAATGCTGCTCCAGTGAGACCCGCACCCAAAAGAATAATCGTTGATGGTTCAGGCACAGGATTTGTGTTTTCGCCTTTTCTGTCAGAGAGCATGGCATAATCAAACCCATAAAAATCTCCAGAATTATGACGATCAATAACAACAATCAGACCGCCAGTTGCATTGATTGAATCTATAACATCTTGTTCAAGATCAAAGAAGCGGACTTTTGTATGTGGGAATCCATCATTGAAAGACCAGTTCTGTACAATACCGTTGTATGTAACAAGGACTGATCCGAATTCTGAGGCCTGGAAGTCTGCCATGTCAAACCACATACTCCCTTCTGTCCATCCGCTTCCTAATCCGGTAAATGTGAATGTGGCAACGGTTCCCGCCTGTGGACCATAGCCAGGGTGTGTTGTGCTGTATGTATCTGTATATTGCGCACCATTTGTAGCAGCTTTTTCAGCTGCACTCCGGCCGTCATAATTCGCTGAGTACCCATCAAAGTTATGGTCAGCATTGTCTGGTATGCCTATGCCATAGCCATCATTATCTCCGATCATCCAGGTGGCTGCATAGAGATTATCTGAATTGCCCATGCAGACCAGACCAAAAACAAGCAGGCACATTGCCAATAAGATCAACTTTCTTTTCATTGTTATAATCCTCCATAAATTAATAAATATCAAATCAATTTATAAAATATAGGCAATAAATATACCTAAAAGGCGGCATTAAACATAACCTCTTGATCTGTAAGGAAAAGTTTACTATTTGCAAAAAAGTCTGTAGATTTAAGTTGGTGAAATCTGTAAATAATATCGACATTTTGTCGAGCTTTTAGACACTTTTTAGTATGTTGTGTTTGTTATTAGGCCATAATGTCGACATGATCTGATATTTATATTATGTTGAATTAGCTGAGGATGCCTATAAGCAGTTTAAGTAACTCCGGATCATAATCATGAAAGTCTCTGGTCTCTTGAGCTATTATTGAAAGTGCAATATAAGGAGTGAAGGCATATCTGAAGGGTCTGAGGGTTGTGAGGCAGTCATATGTGTCAACCATGGATGCTATTCTGCCGAAGGGTTTTACATGTTTGCCTGACAAGCCCGCAGGGTATCCCCTGCCTGACAATTTTTCATGATGTTGTACTACAGGCACAAGAGATTCATTAGGCATATTTCTGTTATGCTGAAGCATCTTTAATCCATGTGCAACGTGCAGTTTATATTTAGCAAACTCATCATTTGTCAGGTAGCTCGGTTTTGATTGTATCTCAGGAGGAATCGATGGCCTGCCAATATCATGAAGCATGGTGCCAATGCCCAGTTTTTCGAGCTTGGAGTCCTCCATTCCTGATGCTATGCCGAGGGCTATTGAGATAACGCTAACATTGGTTGAGTGTGTATAAGTATAGAGGTCCTGTGTTTTGCTGGTCATGAGATGATGAAATCCGGTGCCTGATTTTTTCAAAAAATTGATTATGTCTGATATGCAGCCTGCAAGCTCATCAACCTTGTTTATGTTGCCAGGGTCGAGCAGCAGCTCTCTTGTTATGATTTTAGTCTGTTCCTTGATGAAAAATGCGCGTTTTCTGGTCCTTTCATCATCAGAGGATGCAGAGTTGATCATCTGGTTAAGATAGTTCTGGTAAAGGGGGATATCCTTAAACTTTATTGTTACATCGCCGTTTATCTTAAGACCCTTGGCAGGTATCTTGGCAGGCGATTTTTCTGAAGCCTCCAGCACCATGCTAAACTCCATGTTGTGGAGCGAGTAAATACTGAAATTCAGATATGTATTTGGAATGAGAAAGAGCTCGTCAACAACAAAGTTTTTATCGATCTGGTGATGGCTGTCGAGTTTGCGCGCATATTCGGTATATAAATCTGGTGAAGGCTGCTCAGGCTTTTCAGTTGTTGATTTTGTAAGATATTTGGAGAGATTTTCTTCAGTACTTTCAATATATATGGTATCGATTCCCTGATCTTTCAGAATATTGCTGGTTCTTTCATCAAAAAGAGTCCACCTGGTAAACAGCGGCACAAGAGAATCATCTTTTTTAATGAAGACCTCAAAAGGTATGCGCAGACCCTGAAGTAGTGTGCCTGCAGAGAGTGGAATTACTGATTTTGAAATGTCTTCCCCGTTAACTGATTTTTTATTCATTGTTTATTTGATCGCAAGTGCAAGGCAGGGCATGCTCATAATGCAACTCGCTACTCAAATATTTTCATCTTACATGGCAGATAATGTCAAGCTGTTTTTGCTTTTTGCAGCACTAAAATTGATTCTAACTAATTGATTAATGTTAAAATATCCTAAATATAAACAGAAATATTAATATAGGGGCTGCTGTTTCAGTATTTGTGATCACGAATGTTGCAGCAGCAGCATGTTCCTTCATTGCCTGCTATGATGATAATTTTCTCGATTTAAAAGAGTATCTGATCAGCGCGGTCAGCATTTTCATTACTGTGATGGCATTCTGTTTTCCCGAAGTGATTTTCAGACCCTTTTTCTCATTTGAAGAAAAAGGCAGCTGACAGCTAAGATGAATCCAGGCAGGGGCAGGGCAAATATATTGCCCCTGCTTTTTTGATCTTATATCCTGCCTCTGCTATTCTGAGTTTTTGGCTGCCTTTCAACCCTGGCAGGCATGGCAAAAGATTTGTTGTTAGTTGTTTCTGTCCTGTTGAAACTTTTTTCAGTCTGTGCCGCATGGTTGATCTGTGTATTTCTGCTCTCCTTCTCAATCTGCTGTGGCTTTGGAGCTGACAGTTGTTTAGGAGTGTCGCGTCTTATTTCTGCCTGCTGCCTGCCTGCAGGTGCAGGATTGCTGAAACTTCTTTCTGTCTGTCGGGTATTTTGTTGTTCGATTTTTCTGTCAGACTGCATCACTCTCTGTTGCTGAACAGGCATCTGCTGCACTTCAGCTTTTTGATTGTTTAACTGCTGCTGAGGTTTTGCAATATTATGCTGCTCTTTGACTCTGGGCTGCAATTCTCTTTCTGCCTGTTTCTTGTTATCAACTGAAGGCTGAGGTTTGTCGATCTGGAGTTTCTGCTGCTGAGCTGCGCTCTGAATGCGTGGGGCATTCTCAGGTTGAAGAGTTTTGTTAGGCTCTGCTTCTCTCTTCATCTGCACCTGCTTTTGCGGCTCTATTGCGCGCTGTTGCTGAACAAGCTGACGCTGGTTGGGTTGAATCTCCCGCTGCTGCTTCAAAACCCTCTGCTCCGGAATCTCTTTATGCCTGTTTTCGGGTGCAGCGCTATTATTGTTCTGTATGAGTGTGCTGTTGATCACCACTTTTTTATTGTCAGCTGAGTTTGCATTTTTCGGGCTTTCAAATTTGACATCAGGCCTTCCAAAAGATATATCTTTTTGTTTAAAAATGTTTACGCTGCCCTTTGCCTCCATTGGTCTGCCTTTTACAAAAGAATCTCTGCTCACGGTTGTTAAAGCATGCCCGGTTTCAGCATTTCTGTATGTTGTTTTATTGATTACAGTTTTATTGACAGTTATATTAGTTATGTTTACGCTGTACGGTCCGTAGTGTCCCCTGCCGTAATATATCTCGCGCGGGGCAAGAGGCACCCAAGCAACATATGTGGGGGTATGCACCCACGCGACAAACCCCGGCCCCCAATAAACAGCGCCTCTTGCCGGAGGAATCCAGACCCATCCAAAAGAGGCTGCATGAGCCCATCTGCCGTAGTGGTAAGGAGCCCATCCCCACGGCTCATATGATACCCATACATAGTCGCCTCTTATCCATACCCATCTACCTGATCTATAAGGAGCCCATCCTGCGCTGACCATAGTGACAGGCTGCCAGCAGTATCCATAATCACTCACATAAACCCATTTCCCATGTGTATCAAAGTCTCTCGAGTATGTTGAGAGATCTTCAGGCAGATATTTTGATGAAGCATATTGACCTGTGCTGTTGTTGTCTCTCTGCGTATTCCATCTGTCCCAGTCATCTGCTGAATCAAGAGACCGCAGGTCAGAGGTGAACTGTCCTGTATAAGGCAGCTGTCTGCCCTCAGGGATGGTGATCCTTACGCTGTTATATTCAGAATTTACCCTGCCCATGAATACAGAAGTTGATGCAAAACCTGTTTCACTCACATCTATTCTGAACTTGGCTCGTTCAGAGGTCCAAAGCCTGCTGGTAGGAGAGGTTATATTAAGTATGCTGCTGCCACTAAAGTTGAAATAAGCAGAGCCCTTGTTAATCCTTAAACCATCAGAAGCACCGGATGCCGCAAGGTCTGCTGAAGTCAGTTCGTTCAGTCTCACCACAGAGCTGTTCTTCATTTTGATCTCAGCACGGCTGCCCTGAGCAACCCATATCCTGTCATTGTCCTTCAGAGGCATGTTAAGTATTGCGGGTGTCCATTGCCCGGTCTCTTCAGTATTGATCTGCACATCTCCTTCCAGATGGCTTATATAAACATTGCCCAGATCAGATGCTGTAGAGTAGGCAGGCAGAATCAACAGAACAAAAAGTATTATGAATGCAAATTTTTTCATCTTTATCTCCCCCCTTGAGGTTATTTTGATTGATTACGATTAAAGATGAGCAAAAGAGATGCCAGATCAATGCGATAAAAGAGAAAGTGAATGTTAGCAGATACTTACAAGTTTCAGGCTGTTCAATTCATATGCTTATTTGGTAAGCAGCTTCTTTTTTTTAGCAGAATAAATGCATTGAGAGTGCAATTTTTGCATTAGACTGAAGATTGACAGGAGAGAGTTTTGGTTTGAAGGCTTATGGTGCCGAAGGCGGGATTCGAACCCGCACGGCCTTGCGACCACTAGACCCTGAACCTAGCGCGTCTGCCAGTTCCGCCACTTCGGCATTCCATATTAAGTCTCAAAGAACGGGCATCCCCGAACTTCAAGAGTAATTATTTTAGCATAAATGCTCAGGAATTGTGACAGCAAAACAGGTGTTGGCATTAGTGTATGTTAAAATAATCAACATATGCATAATAACTAAAAACTCAAGAGGAAGCCTATGGACATAAACAAGACCCCTGAGTCTGTACAGGCAAATTTTATAAGAAGTATTGTTGCTGAAGATGTTAAAAACAACAGGAATAACGGCGAGGTGATCACCCGCTTCCCTCCTGAACCTAATGGTTATCTTCATATTGGACATGCAAAATCCATCTGCCTGAACTTTGGACTGGCTGCAGAGTTCAACGGAATCTGCAATCTTCGATTTGATGATACAAATCCGAGCAAGGAAGAGCAGGAGTATGTTGACTCTATAATGGATGATGTACGCTGGCTCGGTTTTGACTGGCAGGACAGGCTCTATTTCGCATCAGACTATTTTGATGAGCTTTATAATTTTGCAGCTCAATTGATAAAGTCTGGCAAGGCGTATGTCTGCGATCTGAGCAGTGAGGAGATCAGGCAGTTTAGAGGCACACTCACAGAGCATGGCAAGGAAAGCCCGTACAGAAACAGGACTGTTGAAGAGAATCTGGATCTGTTCGAACGCATGAGAAAGGGAGAATTTTCTGATGGCATACGCGTGCTCAGAGCAAAAATAGATATGGCATCAGGAAATATCAATATGAGGGATCCTGTCATGTACCGCATCAAGCATGAAGATCATCAGCGCACAGGCAGCAAATGGTGCATATATCCCATGTATGACTATGCCCATCCTGTTTCTGATTCTATTGAGAAGATAACCCACTCTGTATGCACTATGGAATATGAAGACCATAGGCCGCTCTATGACTGGTTCCTTGAACAGCTCGATATATTTCGCACTCAGCAGATCGAGTTCGCCAGGCTCAATATGACTTACACTGTATTAAGCAAGCGCAAGCTGCTTAAGCTGGTTAATGAAAAACATGTATCAGGCTGGAATGATCCCAGGATGCCGACCATAGCAGGCATAAGAAGACGAGGATATCCAGCAGCTGCTATCAGGAATTTCTGCGAAAGAATTGGCGTGGGCAAAAGAGAGAGCATGGTTGATATGGCCCTGCTTGAGTTCTGCGTCAGAGAAGATCTTAACAAAACAGCACCAAGGGTTATGTCTGTACTCAAACCGCTGAAAGTTGTGATAACAAACTATCCGGAAGGACAGACTGATGAGCTTGATGCAGTGAACAATCCTGAGGATAGCAGTGCAGGCATGAGAAAGATTCAGTTTTCACGCGAGATTTATATAGAGCAGGATGATTTTATGGAGGATCCTCCAAAAAAGTTCTTCAGGCTCGCACCCGGCAGAGAGGTGCGGCTCAGATATGCCTACTTCATAAAGTGCGAAAGCGTTGTCAAGGACGGTGCCGGCAATATAGTTGAAATACATTGCACATATGATCCTGCTACAAGAGGCGGGGATGCTCCGGACGGCAGAAAAGTGAAGGCAACTCTTCACTGGGTATCAGCAGCACACGCTCTTGATGCTGAGGTGAGGCTTTATAATACGCTCTTCACAAAAGAAGATCCTGAAGATAGCGGGGATTTTATAGACAATCTTAATCCGGAATCACTCGAAACAGTAACCGCAAAAGTTGAGCCTTCACTGAGTGCAGCTGCTCCTGGTGCGCGATTCCAGTTTGAGAGGCTCGGCTACTTCTGCGTTGATACGGTTGATTCAAAATCGGGTAGCCCTGTATTTAACAGGATAGTTACGCTGAAGGATGAATGGGCAAAGCTACAGAAGGCAGCTAAAAAATAGCAGAGTAATTTTGTTTTGCAGCAGCATTATTCTGCACATATAGGCATCATAAGGATATGCAGACAGCTGACATCACAATCAGGTGCAGTTATCTATCTGCTTAAAACAAAATAATATCAGCTTTTTTTAACAAAAATCTCCCATATGCCTTTATCTTCAATCTTTACTACTTCGAACTGAAATCCCATTCTTTCGCAGAACCTCGGCATAGAGTCCTGAGCAGAGGATGGCGAGTCGCTGAGTATTTTTAACAGAGAGCCGCTCTCCATTGTCTCAAGCTTCTTTTTTGCGAGTACCAGTGGATATGGACAGACTTTTCCTATTACATCAAGAGTATCCGAAGGTGTTTCTGATTTGAGATCTGCCATTGGTGCCTCCTTGTCAAGCATAGATAGATTGCAATTCTAAAAAAACATGAGATGATCAGCTGAGTTCATCTCTTTCTGAATGTCCTGGTAGGGTGCTATTATTGATCTGCTCTCTCCGCCCATTTCTGCAGCATCCATCACAACAGCATCCTCTCTGATCCCTGATTTGTTGAGATCTTCCTTGCATATCATTACCTTCAGATCAAGAAGAAGCGCATTTTTTATATGTTGTTCTATGCTTGTTACCCCATAATGCTTCATTGAGTGCTGGTTTTTTATGCAGTTAAATACACCATCTCCTATAAAGCATAAAACAGGCTCCACAATTTCGCCATTTTCGAGATATATCTCGGCAGTCTGGCTTGCTATCGCATGGGCAATTGCAAGCTTAGAAACCTCAGTTTTATAGGGCATTGATCTTATAACGAAAGCAATTTTTTTTATGCCCATATCAGTTGTCTCCCACTAATATAACCCTGTCAGCGTTAAAACAGCTTGCAAGATACCAGTCCATACTCGCTCTTCTGCATCCCTGTAATGTATTATCTTTTTTGCATCCTCTTGCGTCAGCGCAGGCTTCGCAAATAGTCATCTGAAACCTGCCTGAATCGAGCAGGATTTTTATCGTCTTTTGAAGATGAGAATAGTCCTTAAAATGTTTGTGATCTCTGTTCCCGAGTACTGTTGCATTGCCTGAGAGCCAGAGATCAACTGTATGGCCCTTGTTGACAGCTGCTTCCGCAAGTTTGATCGCAAAGTCAAGGGACATAGTGCCTGAAGGAGATGAGAAACTTCCGATAGTCAATTTACCCATGTCATATCCTTATATCCATACAGATTTTTCATATTCATCAAATATTAAATCAACAATATCAGGATAAGTCACAACCCTGAATTCAGACGCGAGTTTTGCCGTTTCTATTCCTCTGCATTCGAGGTCTTCAGCAAGCACATAAAGCTCTGCATTTTCAGGCAGCATACAATGTTCAGCTTTATTATCTGATGCAGCATGATAAACGCTGTTGCCGACCAGTACTATTCCGAGTTTTTCAGCTTCAAGTCTCTTGACTATATCATAGCCTGATCTGTACTCACTCATAAAAACACACAATTTCATCAGTATAGCCTCCAGATTGCCTGCACGATAAGCTGCTTTTTATCACAGAATATACATTTTATAACAAAAAGGCCGGAAGATAGGTAAATAAAATCATAAATCAGGTGTATAATTTTTATTGTGAGGTGAGTACATATGACAGATTTTACCTTTCAGAAAGGCAGCAGCAGCTCTCCTTTGGCTGTGTTCATACATGGACTGGGGCTTGCCATGGAATCATGGACAGAGCCGGCTGCCCAGAAGATATTTATTGGAACAAAGCGGCTTTCTGAGCATTTCTGCAGTAGTGAAATGATGACCTCGTTTAATGATCTTAAGGAGAAAGGGTTCTCTGTACTGACATGGACGCAGAGAAGGCCGGCAGGACCTGTAAGCATCGCTGTTGATGAGCTTGAGAATCTGCTTATACAACATAAAAAGTATGTTAATAATGGACTTGTCATATTCGGTCACAGCAGAGGCGGCCTTATAGCAAGAAAGTTTCTCGAAAATTCTCCATATAATCTTCGCATGCTTGTCACAGTAGGGACTCCTCATCAGGGAAGCGGGCTATGTGACCTCGCCAAAAAAATATCAATTTTTTCATCTGCTGTTGCAAGGATTCAGCCAGACAGGGAAGATGTCTCAGGCCTCGTAAAGGCAGCAAGATTAATGCAGAGCAGAGGATTTAAAGAGCTTTATACTGGATCTCACTTTTTATCCAGCCTGAAAAATGAAAGGGCCCGGGATGCTGGCTATATTTCCGTAGGAGGCACAAATCCTGATCTGGTAAAGATAAAAAAACAGTCTCTGGCAGATATCCTGTCCAGATATCTGCCGGGATTTGTTGTGCCTGATGAACTTAAGACAGGCATTGGCGACGGATTAGTTACCTGCAACAGTGCTGTACTGCCATATGCTGATGAACACAAGGATTTTCACTGCAATCACCTCGCCCTGCTTTTTGCAAAAGAGGTGAGAGAGTATTTGTTAAGTGCGGTATCGGATCTTTTTTGATTTTTAACATTAACGGACTTTTAAATATAAAAAATTGTGACAAGCCTGATTTGATTATAATAATGAATATGTCTGGCAGTTCAAATTAGAAATAATATCTAAACGGGAGGATTGAATGAGAGGTTTTTTGGTTGCGGTGTTGTGTGTGATGTTTGTATTTACGGCAGGCGTTGCAGCGCAGGCAGGACTTAAGGATGGCTCACCGCTCGCAGGCAAGGTTGTTGAGACAATGAACAGCGGCGGCTACACCTATGTGCTTCTTGAGAGCAATGGAGAGAAGGCTTGGGCAGCCATGCCTACTTCAAAGATCAAGGTAGGCCAGTCCCTGAAGCTTCAGGCAGGCGCAAAAATGGAGGATTTTTACAGCAAAACTCTTAAACGCACTTTTAAGGTGATATATTTTTCAGATGGTATCGCAAAGTAGATTTTTTATAAAGCTCTAAAGCGCGTCTCAAAGTTCACGGGCGCTACGGCAAAGGCAATAGAGTCTCTTGCCGTGTCAACCCGGCAGCAATATGGGGCGAATGGACAGCGGGAGTAGCGCAGAGAAACAACCCTGGTATGTTTTACTCATAGTTGATTATTGCCATAAGAGCGATCACAGGAAATATAACAGGGAGAGGTGGAGGCTAAGGTGACAAATTTAACCGGAGATCAAGCATTAACAAAAAGAGACAGGCGTGGAAGAAGCCCGGATATGCTGTCTCCTATGAGCGGGCTATGAGTTCAACTGCAGTGACTGGACAGACAAGGTTGATAACTTTGAACAGGACAAGGATGCAGGCCCGAATATAATATTCAAAAAGAAGAAGCTCAAGTTCTGATTGAGCTGAAAATTGCGGTATGAAAAGATTATTAACGGAGACAAACATGGTAGAAAAAGAGAATGATTATGAAGAGATAGAGATTGATCTTGATGCTGTTATTCAGGCGCATGCAGACATCTATGCTGTGCTGGCAAGAGGATTTTCACTTGAGCCTGATGAAAAGTATCTTGATGATCTCAAAAGAGTCATGCCCTGGTTTCAGCAGATATCAGAAACTTTTTATGATGATCTGCTCTTTGCAGGAGTGAAGGATATTCAGGATATGCTTGCTGTTTTAGATAGAGATGAACTGATCCAGGATATTCAAAGACAGTTTGCTGCCCTGTTTTTAACAGGCATTAGGAGAATGTCGGTAAATCCGTGCGAGTCAGTCTATCTTTCTGCTGAGCGACTTGTTATGCAAGAGCAGAGAGATGAGTCAGTCGAATTTTACGCGCGTTTTGGAATGGGCGTGACTGAAGAATTTAAAGAACCTGAGGACCATATTGGTGCGCAGCTCTCTTTTATGAGCGGGCTGTCCATGCGTGCATTGTCAGCGCTTCGTGGAACCGGTGAGGATCCGGCTGAACACTTTATAAATGGTCAGGTTGAATTTATCAGACTACATCTTATAAAGTGGCTGCCTCTTCTGCATCAGGATATTCATAGGGTATCTGCATCAGAATTTTACAAAAAACTCGTTGACATCACATACGGGTTCATACGCACAGATCTGGAGTATCTTGAGGAGATCGAGAGGCTGCTCAAGGCTGCTTAGTATTTAAAAAGGGGATTGCGGCATTTGTCGCAGTCCCCTTTTCGGTTATATTCACTTGGTGGCGGGGAGAGGATTTGAACCTCTGACCTTCGGGTTATGAGCCCGACGAGCTACCAAGCTGCTCCACCCCGCTAAGAACAGTTAGAATACCCCAATATATTGTTATGTGTCAACTTTTTTCGTGGTTGAAAGCAAAAATAGCCTGATGGTATCTTATATTGCGATTACAGGGGGGCAGCAAGTGGACATTGTTCTTGCTACACGCAATGCAAAAAAAATAGAAGAACTCAGAAGGATGATGACAGGTCTTCAGATTAATATACTGTCTCTGGATGATTTTGATTGTCATGAAGTGCAGGAGGATGCTGATACTTTTGAAGGCAATGCTGTAAAAAAGGCTGCTGCTGTGTCAAAATGCACCGGCATTGCTGCGATTTCTGATGATTCAGGACTTGAGGTCGATGCGCTTGGCAGCCTCCCGGGTGTCTATTCAGCAAGGTATGCTGGCGAAGATGCCTCAGATGAAAGGAATGTAAAAAAACTGATTTCTGCAATGGATAAAGTGCCTTTTGAAGAGCGCGGTGCGAGATTCGTGTGCTGCATAGCCCTTGTACTTGCTGACGGCAGCATAAGAACTTTTGAAGGCGAGGTTAAGGGTAGAATTGCATCTGCTCCAAAAGGATCCAATGGGTTTGGATATGATCCTGTTTTCTATCCTGAAGGTCATGACATAACTTTTGCTCAGATGACTCCAGACCAGAAAGACTCGATGAGCCACCGTAACGCAGCTCTGAAGAAGTTGAAACTCTGTCTTCAGAAAAATGGATCATAATAAAAAATATAAGTAATTTTAATGTTTGGATTATAATTTTAAAGTTGCATTGTTTTTACTTATGAATTAACTTATACCATCACAATTGGGAGGAGTCCGCTTATGAGAGTTGTTCTTCTTGGCGCCCCTGGAGCAGGAAAGGGCACGCAGGCAAAAAAGCTTATAGAGGAGTTTGGCATACCCCAGATTTCTACCGGAGATCTTCTCAGGGCAGCTGTTGCAAGCAGGTCTGAGCTTGGAGTGCAGGCAAAGTCTTTTATGGATAGAGGAGAGCTTGTTCCAGACAGTGTTGTACTCGGTATGGTGCAGGAGAGACTCGGTCAACCAGACTGTCAGAAAGGATTTATACTTGACGGGTTCCCGAGAAATACTGCTCAGGCAGAGGCGCTTGACAGGATGCTAAAGTCCATGAACATGCCGCTTGATGCTGCTGTTGATATTGATGTGCCTCTTGAAGACCTGATGAAAAGGCTTACAGGCAGAAGGACATGCAGTTCATGCGGCCAGATGTACAACATATATTTTAACAAACCGCAAAAAGAGGGTGTATGCGACAAGTGCAGCAGCAGCCTCTTTCAGAGAGATGATGATCAGGAAGAGACAATCAAAAAGCGCCTTGATGTTTACACATCGCAGACAGCTCCGTTGATCGGCTACTACAAGGACAGGTGTTTGTATAAAGGCATAGACGGCAACGGCAGTATTGATGAAATATACAGCAGCATACGGAGCGTACTCAGGGCAGACTGATTTCTGGTCGATTGCCGGATGCGATGCAGCCTCAGCCATTTCATAAGGTCAGACTAATATCGGAAGAAGCCGTTGATTCAGCAATGGCAGATGTCTTCGACCTCTCTTACCCCATGTTTACTGAGATGGCGTTTGCGAATAATCCTGAGAATCCGAGTTGCCGCCTGTGTTGAGTGGAATTGGGATTAACAGGTTTATTTGCAAAACAGGCTATAAAAACGCATAATTCCATATAATTTTATATCTATATCTTGTATGTTTTTCATTATTTTCAAATAAATATTGAGTGATTAATGCTTTGAAATATGTATTATGGACATCAGCTTTTTTGTTCAAAAGGTTGAATTCAGGGGCTATGTCCGTATATAATCCTATCTACTTGAAATAGCAGGCGGGGGATCTATTGTCGTGAAGAATTTAAGACATATTCACTGCAAATTTGTACATATCATTGTTTCAAAAAGAAAATTAACAGGAGGTAAGAAAAACAGATGAGCGGAATAGTATTGTTTGCTCTGATTGCCGGTGCTCTGGGCGTTGCATACGCGCTTTATATATCAGCGTGGATCATGCGCCAGGACGCGGGCACAGAAAGGATGAGGGAGATTTCTGATGCTGTAAAGGAAGGAGCTGCTGCATTTCTTTCTCGTGAGTACAAGGCAGTTGGAATAGTCGGAGTAGTGATCTTCGCGCTGCTCTTTTTTCTTGGTGCATGGACAGCAATAGGCTTTGCAATCGGCGCTATTGGTTCAGCGCTTGCAGGCTACATCGGCATGATGGTTACCGTGCGTTCAAATGTGCGGACAACAGAAGCTGCAAAAAGAGGGCTTCAGGCTGCACTGAATGTTGCTTTTAAGGGTGGTTCAGTTACAGGCATGATGGTTGTGGGACTCGGACTTCTCGGCATAACAGGCTATTATCTAATAGCAAAAACAATGGTGCCGGCTGCTGAGATAGACAATGTATTTCATGCCCTTATAGGCCTCGGCTTTGGCTGCTCGCTCATGAGCGTGTTTGCCAGAATAGCAGGCGGCATATATACAAAGGCTGCTGATGTTGGAGCAGATCTTGTAGGAAAAGTTGAAGCAGGAATTCCAGAAGATGACCCAAGAAACCCTGCTGTCATAGCAGACAATGTCGGCGACAATGTTGGCGACTGTGCAGGCATGGCAGCTGATCTTTATGAAACATATACCGTCACACTTGTTGCAGCAATGCTGCTCGCAAAGACTGTTTTCGGCGCAACAAGCTACTGGGTAGAATTTCCGCTTCTTATCGGCGGCATATCAATACTCGCGTCCATAGTGGGCGCATTCTTTGTAAGGCTCGGAAAAAAGCAGTACATCATGGGAGCTCTTTACAAAGGCCTTGCAGTATCAGGCGTACTGGCAGCAGTTGCGTTCTATTTTGTATCGCAAAAGTTTCTCGCAATGCCGGGTGTTGAACAGGCATTCACAGCAGCAGGGGTATTCACGACAGCAGTTATAGGTCTTGTTCTTACAGGACTGATTGTTATGATAACCGAGTATTTTACATCGCAGAATTACGGTCCTGTACAGCGCATAGCAGCAGCCAGCCAGACAGGCCATGCAACAAACATAATCTCAGGTCTTGCCGTAAGCATGAAGTCAACAGCCCTTCCTGCTATTGTAATATCAGGTGCAATTCTGTGGGCATACTACCTGGGCGGCGGACTTGCAGGAAATATGGGCGGCGGACTTTTTGCCATAGCTCTTTCTGCAGTTGCCATGCTCTCGATGACAGGTATAGTTGTTGCAATTGACTCATACGGTCCTATCACAGACAACGCTGGCGGTATAGCAGAGATGGCAGAGCTCCCAGAGAGCGTAAGAGCTGTTACAGACCCGCTTGATGCAGTTGGAAACACAACAAAGGCAGTAACAAAGGGCTATGCAATAGGTTCAGCAGCGCTCGCAGCGCTTGTGCTTTTTGCGGAGTATTCAAGATCATTTGGACAGAGCCTTGCATTTGACCTTTCAAACCCTTATGTAATAGTCGGACTTTTCATTGGTGGACTCCTTCCCTACTACTTTGGAGCGCTCCTTATGGAGGCTGTTGGAAAGGCAGCCGGCGGAGTTGTTGAAGAGGTGAGAAGACAGTTCAGGGAGATCCCCGGCATTATGGAAGGCACGGCAAAGCCTCAGTATGGTACATGTGTTGATATTGTTACAAAAGGCGCTATCAGACAGATGATGCTTCCTGCGCTGATACCTGTTGTTGTTCCGATTATTGTTGGAGTGTGTATTGGTAAAGAGGCACTCGGCGGCGTACTTATCGGCAGCATAATAACCGGTCTCTTCCAGGCAATCGCCATGACAAGCGGTGGCGGCGCATGGGACAATGCAAAGAAGTATATTGAAGACGGCGCATTTGGCGGCAAGGGCTCTGATGCCCATAAGGCTGCTGTAACAGGAGATACGGTCGGCGATCCTTACAAGGACACAGCAGGACCTGCTATCAACCCGATGATAAAGGTTATCAATATCGTCGCGCTTCTGATAGTTCCGCTTATAAAATAGTTTTTATTATTTCTTGAAGGTCAGTCTGCTGATGCGGACTGACCTTTTTTTATTTGTTTGGCAGGGTTGATACAATAAGGTGATTTAAGTAAGCTGTTCTGTTTTGACAAAGGAATTATTCTCACCGTCCTTGTTGTTGTTGAAGATGCGAAGGTCAGGATTAGTCCATATAACAACCTCGGCTGTCCTCTTGCCAATTCAACGAGGTTTGGTGTATATTATTAACCTAATTCAATCAGGAGGGTAGTGCGTTGAAAGAGAATATACATCCCAACTACAAAGAGTCCAAGGTGCTCTGCGCATGCGGAGAGGCTTTTATGACCAAATCCACAAAACCTGAGCTTCATGTTGATATATGCTCAAAATGTCATCCATTCTATACAGGAAAACAGAAGATGATAGATGCTGAAGGCAGGGTAGAGAAGTTTAAGAAGAAGTACGCAGCAAAGAAGTAGCTTAGCTCAGCTCAGGGGTTGGCAGCGTCCTTATTTTTACGCGACCAGCCCTTTTTTATTGAACAGGGCATATTTTAACTCGCAAAATCCATATAAACCGGTTCCAACAGGATAAATTGATGAAGAACATAGGCGGACAGGCTGTAATCGAAGGGGTCATGATGAAGTCCTCAAAGGGATGGAGCGTGGCAGTAAGAGACCTGAAGGGCGATATTCATCACAAGACTGTTGAGTTGAAGCCTCTGCATAAATTCTTTAAGCTCCCTGTAATTCGCGGATTCATAGCGCTTTTTCATGCCCTGGTAATAGGCATAAAGGCGATTGAATTTTCTGGCAGCATAGCACTTTCTGAGGATGAAAAGCCCATGAGCAGCTTGAGTATAACCTTCTCAATACTCACAGCTCTTCTGCTTGCTGTCGGACTTTTTATAGTGCTGCCTCTTTACGCGACAAAACTGCTTGGCGACATTTATGGATCAGTAGCAGAAAGCTCCGTGCTCTTTAATCTTGTTGACGGAATATTGAGAGTTGTTGTATTTCTGGGATATGTAACAGCCATCGGCCTATGGAAAGAGATGAGAAGGCTTTATCAATACCATGGAGCAGAGCATAAAACCATATATGCTTATGAAGCAGGTGAGGAGCTTACAGTTGAATCAGCCAGAAAGTACAAACCATACCACCCGAGATGCGGTACCAGTTTCCTTCTTATCGTAATGGTGATAAGCATACTTGTATTTTCATTCATACCTCAGTCGTGGTCATTTGTGCTCAAGTTTGCTTCAAGACTCGTTCTTATTCCTTTAATTGCCGGAATTTCATACGAAGCACTCAAGCTTTCTGCTAAAAAAAACCACAATATTTTTATGAAGATGGTATCAGTGCCTGGCATGTTTCTTCAAAGGTTGACAGCAAGAGAGCCTGATGATTCCCAGGTGGAGGTAGCAATAGCAGCTCTCAAGGAAGTGCTGGCACTCGAGAAAGGGAAAGAGATTATAAATGCTTAAAAAGCTGCTGATAATCGAACAGAAATATAATGATCTTACAGAGGCTTTAAGCAGGCCTGATGCTCATTCAGATATGCATGAGTTCCAGAAGCTGTCCCGTGAGCAGTCTGATCTTCAGGATGTTTATGGAAAGATTCAGGAGTATAAAAAGCTGCTTTCGGATATGAGTGATTCAGAAGAGCTTGTGAAAAGCGGAGATCCTGAGCTTAAAGAGCTTGCTCTTTCTGAACTGGATGAATTAAAGACGAGAAAACCCCTGCTCGAGGATGAGATAAAGATAATGCTGCTGCCGAAAGATCCGCGTGATGAGCGCAGCGTATTTCTCGAGATACGGGCAGGTACTGGCGGTGATGAGGCAGCGCTTTTTGGAGCCACGCTGTTTCGCATGTATTCCAAATATGCTGAATCCAGAAGGTGGAAGATCGAGATCATCGATTCAAGTCCAACAGGCATTGGCGGCTTGAAAGAGATTATTGCCTCTATTCAGGGCAAGGGCGCGTACAGCAGACTCAAGTATGAAAGCGGAGTGCACAGGGTGCAGCGCGTGCCCTCAACAGAGGCATCAGGCAGGATACATACATCAGCAGCAACAGTGGCAGTCCTGCCTGAGGCAGAGGATATTGACATAAAAGTTGAGGAGAAGGACCTCCGTGTTGATACCTACTGCGCATCAGGTCCTGGCGGGCAGGGTGTCAATACAACATATTCTGCTGTCCGCTTGACACACATTCCGACAGGTGTTGTTGTGCAGTGTCAGGATGAGCGCTCCCAGATAAAAAATAAAGAAAAGGCGATGAAGGTGCTCCGCGCAAGACTCTTTGAGATAGAGACAGAGAAAAAAGATAAAGAGCGCGCTGACGAGAGAAAGACGCAGGTCGGCTCAGGCGACAGAAGCGAACGCATACGCACATACAACTATCCGCAGAACAGGGTGACTGACCATAGAATTGGGCTTACGCTTCACAAACTTGAGCAGGTTGTGGAGGGTGGTCTTGATGAGATTATAGATCCTCTTATCACTCATTATCAGGCAGAAAGACTGAAGAACCTTTAAGAATAATGCAGTTTATACGCCTCATTTCATGTCCTTGTAAAGAGTTATTTCATAATCCATACTATTTATGATGAAACAAAAAATATTGATTGTGCTTATATGCCTGACAGCGTATGCTTTGTTTATCAGCATATTAGCTGCAAAGGTTGAGCAGCGTAAACATAGCTATATTAATGAACAGATAGATTTGCTGGCAGCGAAGATAAATACAACAGTCGAAAACCTCAAGCGTTTTTCAATGTATGTGTTTGAAGAGAGCGTGAATACTCCTGCTACACTATCGATTGTATGCAGCGCATGGAAAGCTGACAAAAAGGGCAGGGCAGTTTGCCGAGAAGATCTGTACAAACAGATGACTCCTCTTTACAACAGGCTTTTAAACTATAATTTCAGACAGCTTCACTTCCATTTCCCTAACAGCGACAGCTTTCTACGGGTGCATAGCAAGTCAGATTACGGTGATAATCTGGCATCAGTCCGATATTCTGTAAGAGCAGCCAATGAGACTCAAAAGTTTATTGCAGGCTTTGAAGAGGGTCGAATATTTAATGGTTACCGTTTTGTCTATCCTCTGATGCGCGGCAGCGAGCATTGCGGTTCTGTTGAGCTCTCCTTTTCAATGGGTTCATTTCTGAATATACTCTCAAAACTTTCTACAAATGATTTTGCTTTTGTTATTAAAAAATCAGTAGTGGAGGGTACTGTTTTTGAACATAAAAAAACCAATTATGTGGTCAGCTCATTCTCGCAGGAATATATGTTTGATAAAGACATACACAGCAGTTCGCACAGTGATGCCTTTCTGAACTCAATTTCAGAAAAACTGAGTCCACTGCTCTTGAAAGGCAGGGATTTTGGGCTTGAATATAAATTCAACAATAAATCATTTTTGGTGATTTTCAAAACAATCACCAATTTTCAGAATGCTCATGTTGCCTATATCATTTCTATTGGGCAGGACAAGGGATACGAACAGATAAACAGGGATTTTATTCAGTTTATTGCCGTATCCGGGGTTTTCGTCTCCATAGTTATAGGTCTGCTGCTGCTGTTTTTTGGAGAAAGAGAGAAGCTCAAGCTGCTTTCAAGCACAGATATGCTTACAAAAACCGCATGCAGACGAGCCCTGATAGAACAGATAGAGATTGAGATGTCACGGGCAGACCGATATGGACTGCCACTGTCTGTTGTTCTTTTTGATATCGATGACTTCAAGTCTCTGAATGATAATTGTGGACATTGTGAGGGTGACAATGTGCTTAAAAATGTCGCAAGTCTTGTATCAAAGACTCTAAGGTCTTCTGATCTGCTTGGAAGATGGGGAGGCGAAGAATTTGTATGTATGCTTCCGCATACAGATTCTGCTGCCGCACTTGCTGTTGCAGAGAAGGTGCGTGATGCAATAAGTTCATCAAGGATAAGCCCTGTGAGGAGTGTAACAGCAAGTTTTGGCGTGGCAACTTACAGAGGAGCAGAGACTATTGAATCTTTTATCAAAAGGGCTGACGAGGCTATGTATCAGGCCAAGCGCTACGGCAAAAACTGTGTGAGGCTTGCTCCCATGCTGCATGCTGAAGATGACAGCAGCACTATGTAGCTGTTGCCTGACCCTTATTATTTCTCAAGAGCCTGCCGTACCTTAAGCGCCAGATCTTTAATGGAGAAGGGTTTTTGAATAAAATACATGTCTTCATCAAGCACTCCGTGATGGCCGATGACATCTGATGTGTAGCCTGACATAAACAGCTGTTTAATATCTGGATAGGTTTTTTTGATTTTTTTTACAAGTGTGTTGCCATTCATTTCGGGCATGATCACATCTGTCATTAACAGGTCAATCTGGTAGTTATGACTTTTTGCCAGCTCAATTGCCTTGGCTGGAGAGTCTGCCGGCAACACAGAATATCCGAGCATTTCGAGCATTGTCTTTGTCACCTCAAGCACTGAAGATTCGTCTTCAACCAGAAGTATTTTTTCATGTCCAGCAGCAACCTGAAGCTCTTTTGACGGGTCAATGCTGCACTGCTCAGGATCTGCTGTAATGCAGGCAGGAAGATAAATTTTGAATGTGGTTCCCTGTCCAGGCTCGCTGTAAACATTGATAAAGCCATTGTTCTGTTTAACAATACCATAAACAGTAGCGAGTCCCAGTCCTGTGCCTTTGCCAACCTCTTTTGTGGTGTAAAATGGCTCAAAAAGGATTTCAATCATCTCTTTATCCATACCGCATCCATTGTCGCTTACTGTCAAAGTCACAAAATCACCAGGTCTGAACTCAGATTTGCTGCAACTTAATCCAGCATCAATGGTGACCTTGCCTGTTTCTATGGTTATTCTTCCGTTTTCATTGATGGCGTCCCTGGCGTTTACACAGAGGTTGGCCAGCACCTGATCAAGCTGTGTAGGGTCTATCATTATTTGCCAGAGGTTGTTGCCAGGCAGCCACTTCAGCTCTATGTCTTCACCAATAAGACGCTGAAGCATCTTTATCATGCCTTTAATAGTTTCGTTGATATCCAGGATTTTTGGAGTGATGGTCTGTTTACGCGCAAAGGCGAGAAGCTGCTTTGTAATTTCTGCTGATCTCTGGGCAGCCAGCGAGATTTGGCTAAGGTGCTCTCGTATAGCGCTGTCAGGCCCGATTTTGTTAAGAGCCAGTTCAGTATATCCGAGTATGACGCCGAGTTTATTGTTGAAGTCATGAGCCACACCGCCGGCAAGCCTTCCAATCGACTCCATCTTTTGAGACTGCATAAGCTGTTCCTGTAGAATTGCGCGTTCAGCCTCTGTTTTTTTCAGGTTGGTGATATCTTCATAAATAGCGAGTATTGATGTGCTCTTATCCTTTTTATTCGGAATTAGCGTAGTTGATATGTTAAGCTGCAAAACTGATCCGTCTTTTTTGTATCTTGAAATTTTAAGCTTTTCGAAGGTTTTTCCATTAAGTACCCTGTTTCGCATTTCTCTTGAACTTTCACTCTGTGCTTTGTCAACATATGGAAGGATAGTTCCGATAGCCTCTGTTTCAGACCAGCCAAAAATACGCTCAGCAGCAGCATTCCAGCTCTGTATGACTCCCTCTTGATCCATTGTTACAATAGCTATTGGTGAAACAGAGATTATTGCACGAAGGTGTTCTTCATTTTTTCTTAGTTCTTCTTCAGCGCTTACGCGGTCAGTTATGATTTCAGTATATAAGATGATACCGCCTACTGAACTGTCAGACCTGTACCATGGCCTGCATTCCCATCTGGTATAGTCAACTGAGCCGTCAACCCTTTTATAAGTGTCTTTATCTGCACGAAGTATTTCACCGGCAAGAGCTCTTTTGTGAACATCATGCCACTTTTGAGGCAAATCTGGGAAAATCTCATAATGCTGCTTTCCAATAATGTTTTTATCAGTGATTTTGAATTCACTCTGAAAACGATGACTTGCATACAGGTACCGTAATTCGTTGTCAAGGATTGCTATCCCGCTGCTGGCATGTTCAATAATATAGCGCATAAGATTATATGAGTGGAGGAGTTCTTGCTGTGAGCGGTTCCGTTCAGTTAAATCTCTGAAAAAACAGATAACTCTGCCTCCATATTCATTTAACCAGGTGATTGAGACCTCAACAGGCCATACACTGCCATCCTTACGGCGGTGACGAGCTTCAAAAAGTTCCGAGCCTTCAGTTTGTAAATGTTTTATACGCGAATATATTACAGTTAAATCTTCATCAGCAATTATGCTTTCTGCTTTGAGACCGAGCAGCTCCTGTTTTGAATATCCGGACATTGAGCAGTATGCTTCATTAACATCAATAATTGTGCCTTCATTATTGAGCATTAAAAACCCTTCAGCTGTTGTATGCAAAATAGCCTCAAGATATTGTTCCCGGGCTCTTATAATCTCTTCAGCCTGTTTTTTTTCTGTTACATCACTGAAAATTCCGAGTATTCCTACAACATTAGAGTCTTTGTCAAAAATTGGAGTTTTGATAATATAAACCCATATGTTTTTGCCGTTATGAGTATACTTCTCTTCAAATGCTTCTGTAATACCTGAATTCATAATTCTGGCATCATCAATCCTGTATTGTTCCACAAGCTCTTTTGGGTGCAGGTCATGATCAGTCATTCCGGCTATCTCGTTTGCCGGAATCCCATGATCCTGAGCATAAAGTTCATTGCATGAAATATAAACAGAGTTTCGGTCTTTGATAAATATTCTCTGGGGCAGATTGTCTAACAGGTTTCTATATTTTTCTTCGCTGCGTTGAAGTGCTGTGTTTGTTGATTCAAGCTGAATTACCCTGTCTCTCTTACTGCGTCGCATATGATGCAGCCATTCAGAGATAGAGCTGATAACAAGTCCTTCAATGATAAAAGTGACCCATTGGAATAGATCAAGTCTTGAATTTATTAAAAACTTGTGTGAAGGAGGCATATAATATGCCGTAAATAAAGACGCTAATATCGTTGCTGCAACTCCGGGTCCAATACCACCTATGAATGCTGAAAAAATAACAGGCAGGATAAATAGTATCATAACAGGTCTTTCACTAAAATCAACAGGCAGTAAATTGCGAATAATTAGTATGCCGCCAACGAATACAAATGCCAATAAATAATGAAACCACCGTGAGCGGAATAAAGAAGAGTCTTTTTTAGTCATCTATGAGTATCCCCGCTATCATGCTATATTGAATATTTGTCCAGTTGCAATGCTAAACAAACATTCAATATTAACAAAATATTATCTCATATTTGGGACTTTTCAGCCTGCTGTTTTAACAGGGTGGATAGGTCTAAAAGCCTGCAATTCAGCAGTTCACTTTGTTTGTTGCGAAGATAATTATAAGAAAAATATTTAAAAATGGTCAATAAAATATTGTGGTCAGGTTATCCATTTGCGGTTTATGTTGCGCAAACTAATATAAAATAGAGATACGCAGAAAAATATAATTGCGAAAAAGTCGAGTCCAAGATTTATTACATTTGTGCTGTTTACCGCACCTCTGAGTATATCTACACCATATGTAAGCGGCAGCACATATGAAAAAGGCTGCAGAAAGATTGGCAGTGAATCAATAGGGAAAAATAGTCCGCAGAGAAATATCATCGGAAAGCGGAAAAAATTAGAAAAAGTCTGTGCCTCAAACACCTCGCTTACTGACACAGCAATAAAAAGCCCCAGAAAAGTTGATGCAATAGCGATAAGAAGTATTGCAGGCAGCACGACAGGCCATGAGATCGTAGAGATGTCTGTCATCAGCATGGCTATAATAACAGGGACTATTGCATTGACAGAGCCGAAGAATATTGCTCCTGATGTCTTTGCCATCATCAACATATTCAGAGATATGGGCGCAAGCAGCAGCCGCTCAAAAGAGTGGTTCTTCTTCTCGAATGTAACAGTAACAGCCAGCATTGATGTTGTGCCAAAGAGCACAGAAATGGCTATCACTCCTGGCAGCAGCTCCGGTATTGTCTCGAATCCCTTGCCGGATTTTATAAAGAACATTCCTGTCCATGCTATCGGGAATATAAGGCCCCAGCTGATATTGGGTGGCTTCAGATAATAAGCACGCATATCCTTCATAATTATATTCCAGAAGGCTATTAATCCCTTTGTCATACGGATTTCCTCTTTTTTACCGTATCATTTTTAAGTGCATCTGCCTCAATGCCGGTGATGTCCACAAAAATATCTTCAAGAGTTGGAACAGACCTTTTTGCCTCAGTCACCTCAACGCCGTGTTCTTCCATGAATTTTACAATCTGCACCAGATTAATCTGCTCTGCAGACTCAACCCTTATCTGCTCATGCGATAGATTGCGAAAAGTGTAGTTTTTAAAGGCATACGATAACTTTAGCAATAAATCTTCAGTATTGCCTGATGCTGAAACCAACATAATATGCCTGCCCTGAAGAGGCTGGATCAGATTTTTGACAGAATCTGTTTTTACTACCTTTCCTTTAACAATAAAGGCGATTCTGCTGCACAGCCGCTCTGCTTCCTCAATATAATGGGTAGTAAGAAAAATTGTTGTTCCTGACGCATTAAGTCTGGATATGAGCTGTCTCACCTGGCGCGCGCTCGCAACATCAATTCCTGTTGTCGGTTCATCAAGAAAGAGTATGTGGGGTCTGTGAATAATGCCTGCAGCAATAGTCAGCTTGCGCTTCATGCCTTTGGAGTATGCACCGAACTTTCTTTCAGCAGCATCTTCCAGACCGAATGATTTCAACAGCTCATTGGCACGCTCAATGCGTTCAGACTTGCGCATTCCGTATAACGCGCCGCAGAAGCAGAGGTTGTCAAACCCGGTAAGCTCAGGATAAAGATTGCTCTCATCAGGCACAACACCAATAAGATGCTGTGCTGCCTTGGGATTTTTTGAGCAGTCTCGGCCTGCTACCATGATTGTGCCTGAATCTGGCCTTGAGAGACCTGTCAGCATTCTAATCGTGGTTGTTTTTCCGGCACCGTTCGGACCGAGAAAACCGAATATCTCGCCTCTGTTTAGAGTGAAGGAAATATTATCAACAGCTGTTAAGCTGTCAAACCTCTTTGCAAGATTGGCTACCTCAATAAGAGGACCTAAATCGGGGTCAGGACCTAAATCGGGGTCAGGCTTGCGATTATGCATTTAGCCTTTCTCTCACTCTTTTCGCTCTTTGTCCTTCAGGGCTCATTTCATCAATATTACCAAGCCGCGATAAAACAGAGATATCTCTTTTTAATATATCCTGTAGCTCCACCATGGTGTATCCCATCTCTCTCGCTATCAAAACAAAAATCCTTCGAGCCTCTCGAAGCTGATCACCACGTTTTCTGGATAT
The DNA here is from genome assembly GCA_034002665.1 of Dissulfurispiraceae bacterium. Lineage (GTDB taxonomy): Bacteria > Nitrospirota > Thermodesulfovibrionia > Thermodesulfovibrionales > Dissulfurispiraceae > JAFGXL01. Next base: position 341,668 of record JAVFAA010000003.1, read on the forward strand.
CATCAACCCTAATCCAACTCCTGTTTCTCTTTCTATTGCAATGGACAGATCTTTGATAGGCATCTTCTTTGTTTTTCTTTTCAGCTGTTTAACATGCTTTTGAATCTCATCAATGAATTGTTCATCGCCTATAATTTGTTGTCTGTGTGAAGAGTATTGGTTAAAGTGTTCATCAGAGTCAAGATCATTCATAAACTCCGCGTATTTCAGCTTTGCTACGGATGGTTTTTCAGAGAATAGCCGCAGTGTTTTGTTTGTATTTACAAGATGGTTTGTTCCCTCTAAATATTCTTTATGACTGCTCCAGGGATATTTGAGAGCATTTTTTACCATTCCAGCTCGCACAGGATTGTTATGAATATAACGTATAAGACTCAAAAGATAATTTTCTTTATCACAGAGATAGGATATAAAACGCCCTTGAAAGAGATGCCCAGTTTTGTCATATTTCTTGTTAAAATATCGCGTATATGTAAAATTAACCATCTGCATGATTTTTGATATAGGATCGCTGGGAGTTTCGATTAAAAGATGAACATGATTGGTCATAAGTACATATGCATAAAGAAAAAAATTATATTTTGTTTTATATTTTTGTAGTCGTTCAAGGTAATTGTTGCGGTCGTCGTCATCAAGAAAGATATTCTGCTTCTGGTTGCCTCGAACGATGATATGGTAAAAAGCTCCTTCAAATTGTATGCGCGGTTTCCGAGCCATGAGTGTTAGTGTACTTTTTTAAATGCATAAATGCAAGCCTGACCCCGGTTTAGGATAGATAATGACAGCTCAAGATATATTAAAAAAACTTTCTGCTCTTTTTGAAGCTGCAGGCATTGAGGATGCTCCAAAAGAGGCAGAGATGCTTGTTGGAGAACTGCTCAGCATCTCCAAGGTCGATCTGTTGTTAAAAGACATTCAACTTACAGCAGCTCAGTCTGATGAGCTTTATGCGCTTGCATCAAGACGCGCTTTAGGCGAGCCTATGCAGTATATCCTCGGTCATATAGAGTTTTATGGCCTTAAAATTCATGTTGGCACGGGCGTGCTCATACCGAGGCCAGAGACAGAGCTGCTTGTTGAACAGGTGATTAAAGACAGAACACAGAAGTCAGAATGCAGAAGTCAGAATGCAGAAGTCAGAATGCAGAAGTCAGAATGCAGAAGTCAGAACGCAGAAGACAGAATGCAGAAGTCAGAACACAGAAGTCAGAATGCAGATGACAGAAAAATACGGAAGTCAGGAGACAGAGAGCATAATAAGCTGAATATTCTTGATCTATGCACTGGCAGCGGGTGTATTGCACTTGCGCTCGCAAAACATTTTTCATCAGCGCATGTGTATGGTGTGGACAGATCAGACGCAGCGCTTGAGTATGCCTTGAAGAATTCAGCTGAAAATGGCATAAGCAATGTCAGGTTTTTGCTTGGTGATCTTTACTCGCCAGTAAAGGGCATGAGGTTTGATCTGATAGTCTCGAATCCGCCGTACATACCAAAAAGTGATATTTATAGTCTTCAAAAGGAGATCAGGGATCATGAGCCTGTGGCAGCGCTTGACGGCGGTATTGATGGGCTCGATTTTTACCGAAGAATTCTTTCTGATGCCCCGCAATATTTGAGAGCAGAGGGTATGATTGTGCTCGAGATAGGGATTAATCAGGCTGAGGTTGTCAGCCGGCTGGCAGAGGATGCAGGTTTCATTAATATAAGACTCACAAAAGACTACGCTGGTATTGAAAGAATATTCAGCGCCAATATTTAACCTGTAGTATAATTGTTACTGCTTATGGAAATGGCAGCACAGTTTATCGACATCATTCTGCATCTGGACAAGCACCTGGCTGCTGTCATACAGGCATACGGCAGCTGGACATATCTTATATTCTTTCTGATAATTTTCTGCGAAACAGGTCTGGTTGTTACTCCTTTTCTGCCGGGTGATTCACTGCTTTTTGCAGCTGGTACATTCGCAGCGCTCGGCGAGCTTGATCCATTGGGTCTTGCTGCTGTACTCTGCTCTGCTTCAATACTTGGCGACTCGACAAACTACTGGATAGGCAGATATGTTGGCCCAAAGGTGTTCAGGCAGGAGAATGTGCGGTTTCTTAATAAAAAACATCTTGAACGAACTGAACAGTTTTATGAGAGGTATGGAGCCAAAACAATATTCATAGCCAGGTTCATGCCGATATTCAGGACATTCGCTCCTTTTGTCGCTGGCATCGGCAGGATGAAGTATGCAAGGTTTCTTGTTTTCAGCATATCCGGCAGCATCACATGGATATCTGTGCTTGTGATGGCTGGCTTTTACTTTGGCAATATACCTTTTGTGCGCCAAAACTTCACGCTTGTTATCATGGCCATAATCATCATATCGGTTATGCCTGGAGTGTTAGAGTTTGTAAGGCACAAACTCAACTCCAGACAAAATTAAAACCATTCTGCTGTCTGATATAATATCCTCGTATGAGCGCCAGATCGAAAATCGCAAAAGCAGCCGGCAAGATGTCTGTAGCTACGCTTGTAAGCAGGATACTTGGCTATATAAAAGATATGATCCTTGCGGGTTTCTTTGGTGCATCTGCTTCTGCTGATGTCTTTTTTGCCGCTTTCCGCATACCTAATTTATTAAGAGAGCTGTTTGCTGAGGGCTCCATGTCGTCAGCATTTATTCCTGTGCTAAAGGAAGAGGAGGCGCAGCGCGGTGATGAGGCAGCAAGAAAAGTTGTAAGATCGGTCTTTCTCTTTATCATCGTTTTTGTTGGGTTTATATGCCTGCTCGGCGTTATCTTTGCTCCTGCAATAGTCAGTGCTATTGCTCCGGGTTTTCTTGAAGACCAGGTCAAGTTTGATACGACTGTTCTGCTCACAAGGATAATGTTCCCGTTTCTGCTCTTTATCAGTCTTGCCTCTCTGACAATGGGTGCACTGAATACACGAGGAGTTTTTTTTATTCCTGCACTTGCCCCTGCGCTGCTGAATATTGTCACAATGATCAGTGTTGTCGGTTTCTCAGCAATGTTTGCGCAGCCAATAGTCTCTGTTGCCATTGGCGTGTGTGCTGGCGGTTTTGTCCAGTTTCTTTTTCAGGTGCCTGAGTTTAAGAAGCAGGGCTTCTCGTTTACAGGCAGAGGATTTTCCTTCAAAGATCTCTCTAATCCTGCATTGAAAAAGATAGGCCGTCTGGTATTGCCTGCAACAGCAGGCATGGCTGTGAACCAGATAAATATATTTGTCAGTACAATACTCGCATCATTTCTGGCTGAAGGCAGCATCACATACCTCTACTACTCAATGAGGCTTGTACAGTTTCCGGTCGGCATATTCGGCGTAGCTGTTGGCATGGCTGTGCTGCCTGCGCTTTCTGAACATGCTGTGAGGGGAGACATCAAAAGCGTGAAAGAGGATTTTTCTTTTGCCCTGAGGCTGCTATTCTTCCTGACAGTGCCTGCGATGGCAGGGTTGATAGCTCTCAAGATGCCGATAGTCAGCACGCTTTTTCAGAGGGGGCAGTTTGACTATGCTGCAACAGTCGGCACTGCTGATGCTCTTATGTTCTATTCATTCGGCATATGGGCGATTGTCGGAGTAAGGGTTATAACATCCACATTCTACTCAATGCAGGACACAAAGACGCCTGTAAAAATAGTTGCTGTAACAACCCTGCTGAATATAGTTTTAAGTTTATTGCTTATGGGTCCCATGAAGCACAATGGTCTTGCGCTGGCTAATGCAGCAGCATCAACAGCAAACTTCGGTCTGCTATATTTCCTGCTCAGAAAAAAGATCGGCAGTTTTGGCTCTTCGCAGATAGTGGTCTCGGTTCTCAAGACATTGTGCGCATCTATTGTGATGGCAGCAGCTGGATGGCTTATGCTGAGCAGCGGCCTCTGGATGCATGCCAGCTCTGTTCCTGGCAACTGGTTATTTCTCAGTATCGGCATCGTACTATGTTTTGCAATATATCTTACAGCCTCATATCTTTTAAAGAGTGAAGAGATGCTCTATCTGGCTGGAAAAGTGAGCCAAAAAATATGGCAGGGAGGCGGCAGATGATAATAGAGACAGTAGCGGTCGGACCATTGCAGGCCAATTGCCATATAATCGGCGATGAGACAACAAAGAAGGCGCTTGTTATTGATCCTGGCGATGAATTGGACAGGATTGTTAATGCTATCAACAAGCATGGCCTGAAGGTCGAAAAAATTATATGCACTCATGGGCATTTTGATCATGTGGGAGCTGCTGGAGAATTAAAAAAGATGCTTGGCGGAGTGCTGATGCTTCATGAGGCAGAGGTCGAAACATACAAAACAGCGGCAGATATGGCTGCATACTGGGGATTCAAAGTGGGAGAGGTTCTTGATCCGGATGAATTTGCTGCTGATGGAGAGCAGATCAGTATTGGCGGACTCAATTTTAAGGTGATGCATACGCCTGGGCATAGTCCTGGCGGGATATGTCTTTATGGCGAAGGCATAGTTCTTACAGGCGATACCCTGTTTGCAGGCTCTGTTGGCCGGACAGACTTCCCCGGCGGCAGCATGCATAAGCTCAAGGCATCATTCAGAAGGCTTATGGATCTTCCGGACAGTACAGTGGTACTCTCAGGCCATGGCCCGTCAACAACGATCGGAGTGGAGAGGACTGACAATATGTTTTCGCACGAATTTCTTGGCTGAACAGCAGACTGCATATATTGTGATATAATTTACTGTTCAGTTGTTAATTTTGCCTTGAGGGGTTCTACATTTGGAGATGCTGAGACAGATAAGATGGCAGGATGTACTCGACATGGCCATTGTCTCGATTATACTCTATCGCGTTCTGCTTCTTATCAAGGGCACAAAGGCTGCCCAGATATTAGCCGGCATAGGCGTGCTCCTGCTTGCTTCATTCATATCAAAATATTTTCAGTTTTACACAATGGACTGGCTTGTTCAGAGCTTTTTGTCCCAGTTGGTTCTTGGCATGATAATACTCTTTCAGCCTGAGCTCAGAAAAGCTCTTGCCAAGGTTGGAGAATCCTCTCTCTTCAGGGGTGTAACAACTGCTGAGGAGATGAAGTCTATTGAGGAGATTGTGAGGGCATCGGCTGCGCTCGCAAACAGGAAGATAGGCGCGCTGATAGTTATTGAAAAGGATATGACGCTTGCTGATTATATCGAGGTTGGCATCCCTTTGGACGCAAAGGTATCCAAAGAGCTCCTGATAAGCATATTCCATCCATCATCTCCCATCCATGACGGTGCAGTAATATTAAGGGGAAACAGGATAGTTGCAGCAGGATGTTTTCTTCCTATCGCGCTCGGCAGCGATATGAGCAAAGCCCTCGGCACAAGGCACAGGGCAGGAGTTGGCATCACAGAGGAAACTGATGCTGTTGTCATAATAGTATCTGAAGAGAACGGCACAATAGCTGTTGGAATCGACGGCAAGCTTAAGGGTCCTGTTGATATGAGCAGACTGAGAGAGATGCTTGCAGAGATGTTCACACGCAAAAAAGAGCAGCGCAATTCAAAAAAGAGGAGTCAGGGTATTTCTGACAAAACCAGGAAATGAAGAAGCTTTTTACAGATAATATCGGACTGAAGGTGGTTTCAGCGCTGCTCGCTGTTTTTCTCTGGTTTTTTGTTACATACAGGGGACAGTCTGAGATGGTAGTTGAGGCGCCGGTAGAGTTTAAAAATGTTCCTAAAGCAGCTGAAATCCTGAAGCAGAGCCTCAAGGATGTGAGACTCAATATAAGGGCCCAGGAGAATGTGCTCAAAGATATCAGGCCTATGGATATAAGAGTCCTTGTTGATCTGGCAGGTTTGTCCAGGGGAGACCATACGCTATACTTCGACAAAAGCAGCGTCGCAGCGCCAAGGGGTGTTGAAGTTCTCAGAATAGATCCTGCATCAGTAAGAGTGACTCTTGATGAATCTGTCAGGAAAAGCGTGCCTGTCAAGCCATATATAATCGGCAGGCCAGAATCAGGATTCAAGGTCAGATCTGTGAATATAAATCCATCTGCTGTTGAAATAGAGGGGCCGAGGGTTGAGATTTCAAAGATAAGCATACTCAGGACAGAGCCGATTGACCTTACTGGTCTTGACTCCAAAATAAACCAGAGCATAAAGATTAATGCAAACGGCAGAAATGTAAGATTAACAATACCTGAAACTGTGGTAACAATAGATATTGTGAGGACTAATTAATGAAACTTTTTGGAACAGACGGAATAAGGGGCAAGGTGAACAGGTCAGTAATCACGCCTGAAACTGCCCTTAGAGTGGGTATGGCAATGGCGTCCACCATAAAGACCAATCATGGCAGACGCATGGTGCTTATAGGTAAAGACACAAGGCTTTCAGGCTATATGCTCGAGAGTGCGCTCACATCAGGCATATGCTCAATGGGCATGGATGTTACGCTTGTGGGGCCTCTGCCGACACCAGGGATCGCATTTTTGACAAGGGCATTGAGGCTTGACGCAGGCATTGTTATTTCAGCCTCCCACAACCCGTATGAAGACAATGGAATAAAGATATTTTCCTCATCAGGCTTCAAGCTCTCTGATGAAATAGAAAAAAAGATAGAGGAGTGCTGCGCTGATGAGGCATTTCCATCCAAACGCGCGGCAGGAGACAGGATAGGCAGGGCATTCAGGCTTGATGATGCCAATGGCAGGTATCTGGAGTATATAAAATCCACAATACCGAGAAAGAGCGATCTCGACGGCATAAAGGTTGTTGTTGACTCTGCAAATGGCGCAGCTTATAAAATTACGCCTGTGCTGCTTAAAGAGCTTGGGGCTGAAGTGATCTCGATAAATGACAAGCCTGACGGCAAGAATATAAATGACAACTGCGGCTCTCTCTACCTCGAAAACCTTGGAAATGCTGTAAGAGAGGCTGGAGCGCATGTTGGCATTGCTCATGACGGAGATGCTGACAGAACACTTGTTGTTGATGAAAAAGGCAGGCTTGTTGACGGTGATCTTATAATGGGGATGTGGGCACCGCAGCTCAAGACTGAAGGCAGGCTCGGAGGCAACGCTGTAGTCGCAACTGTTATGAGCAACCTTGGCCTTGAAAAGTACCTTGAGAAATTTGGCATAAAACTGATAAGGGCAAAAGTTGGCGACAGGTATGTTACAGAAGAGATGATAAAAGGCGGCTACACTCTTGGTGGAGAGCAGTCAGGCCATATAATATTTTTCGAATATAACACAACAGGCGACGGCCCGATAACAGCTCTCCAGGTGCTTTATCTGATGCGTCTGAAGGAGAGGCTGCTTTCTGAGCTTACCTCAGGTATAGAGCTGTATCCCCAGGTACTTATTAATGTGCCTGTTGCCGGTAAAAAGGATTTCAGAAAATTTCCTGAGGTGCTATTCGCTGTTGAATCAGCAGAAAAAGAGCTCAAAGACAAGGGCAGGCTGTTGGTCAGACCTTCGGGTACAGAGCCGAAAGTTCGGGTAATGGTAGAGGCAGAAAACGATAATCTCGCAAAAAAGGCTGCTGAGAGCGTGGCTGATGCCATCAGGCGCAATATGGGGCAGGAAGCCTCATAGCATATAAATAGTGCTCTGGCCTGCAGGTTTTATAGCGGGAGTGGCTGCCGGGCTTTCAGCAGGATATTTCCCGTACGCAACAGCAGCATTGGTTCTGTCTGTTTTTGTGTTGGTGTTTTTGGTGAATTACAGGGTGCGGCTGCGCTGCGGCCGCACCCTTATTGTTTCCTTCCTTTTTTTGATAAGCCTTGCATTCGGCGTTGCTGCTGTAAAAATTAACTATGCTCCGGCACCTGATCCCTCAGAGCTTGCAGGGAGCGAGATATTGATCAAAGCCAAAGTGCTGTCCTCACCTCAAAAATCTCTTATAGTTTTTCCTGACAAGACTTATGATTCAGCAGGCAGAGAGATAAAAGGTCCAAGACAGATAAAAATATCAGGACCGCAGGAGTTTCAGCTGTGCGGTGTTTACAATATGCGGCTAAAAATTGCAAATGATATATTTTTGAATCCCGGCGGGACAGCACAGCAGCTAAAGGCAAGGCTGTTGAGTGCTTACCAGCTCAGCAATGATGCTTCATTTATTGCCAATGCAGAATGTCTGTTCAGCAGGATGAAATATGCACTGAACAGCATGATGCAGGAAAGCTTTTCAGCGGATTCAGCAGCTTTTCTCATGTCAGTCACAACAGGCTACAGGGGAGGGTTCAGTCCTGAACTGCGCGATGCCTTCAGCTCAACAGGTCTGGCGCATCTTATAAGCATATCAGGCACTCACTTTGGACTGCTCTTTTTTGTTGTCTTTTTCTTTTTTAAGAGGCTGCTCGCGCTTGCTCCATACAGGATTCTTGCCTTTGTCACTATCTACGCAACCCCCTCACAGATTGCGGCGATTCTCTCGATGCCTGTAATGATCTTTTATCTTGGGCTCTCTGACATGAACTTTCCCGCAGTCAGGTCATTTATAATGATCTCTTTTTTGCTGGCTGGCCTGCTGTTTCAGCGCAAAGGATTATGGCTGAACACAGTGCTGCTTGCAGCAGTAATAATACTTGTTTTCAGGCCTGATTCTCTGCTTGACCTATCATTTCAGCTCTCCTTTACTGCTGTGATATGCATAGGTCTTGCTGCTGATGCTATAAAAAAAGTGCGCGAAGCGCAGAATCCTGAATCAAAAAATGAGACGCACATGACCGGGCGCATTACAGAGAAGATTAAAAAATTTCTGTTCTCATCAGGCATCATCTCGATCGCTGCATCAGCAGGCACAGCACCGTTGGTTGCATACTACTTCCACTACTTTTCAATAATATCACCGGTTGCGAACCTTATAGTCACCCCGATTGCAGGATTTGTCATGCTGCCGCTCGCACTTATCGCATCGTTTATTTTTCTGTTTACCGGGATATTCCCGTTTGTTCCTGTTATTGAGGCTGTAACATCCTTATGCATCTGGCTGATCAGGATGATGGCTGGATTCAGCCTGGCTGAAGTAAAGACAGCAGCATACCCTCTTGCGATGCTTTTAGTTTTTTATGCCTCTCTTGCGGTGCTGATCTCCATGTATGCCTTTGGCTTGAAATTGAACAGATGTTTTAGGTTAAAAACATATGCCGCTGTTTTCACTGTCGGTCTGCTGCTGTTTTCAGCCTGGCCGGTAAAGAGCTTTTTTTCTGACAAGATCACAAAAATTACATTTCTGGACACCGGGCAGGCAGACTCTGCTGTTGCTGAACTGTCTGACGGGAGGGTGCTGGTTATTGATACGGGAAGGAACGGATTTCCAGCAGCTTCTTATCTTGGATATCGCGGCATCAACAGGATAAATGCGCTTGTGATCACTCATGCTGAAGATGATCATGCCGGAGGCGCCGGTTATCTTGCGTCAAGATTCAGAATTGGAGAGGTATGGGATAATGGAATGAACAGGTATTCAGGCAATCTGGCTGCTATCCCAAAGAGAAAGATGCTCAGGGGAGATTATGCGGAATCCGGCAGGCATAGAATGACATCACTTCATCCGCGCGACTCATTTTATACAATCTTTACTGATGATTCAGGAGAAAATAATGATTCGCTTGTTCTTATGCTTGATACAGGCAAAAACAGATTTCTGTTCTGCGGAGATATTGCGCAGGAAGCTGTGGATGATATGACAGATTTAGAGGATGCACTCAAGGCAGATGTTATAAAGGTTCCGCATCACGGCAGCAGGACATCAGCTGATGAGCTCTTCTATTTTTATGTATCCCCGCGTATCGCTGTTGTCAGTTCAGGCAGAAACAACCAGTATGGCCATCCGCATCCTGAAACTGTGAGTCTCCTTGAGGCCGCAGCAGTATTCAGGACAGATACGCATGGCGCTGTGCAGATTCGTGAACAGAGCAATGGAGCGCTCGAGGTGCGTACATGGAAAGATGCCCTGTTTGTACCGGCAGAGGACTTCTCAACTGAACTTGCCAATTTCAAGCGATTGTTTATTGTATGGTGATATACTACCAATACTGTTTTGCAGCGCAGCAGGGCAAAAACAGAGGGAAATGACTAAAATACAAAAGAACAACATCAGAAGCATGAAAGAAATAATAAAATCATGTAATATCAAGGCATAACTCAACAGCTATGAAAAATGTGATACTCGGCACAGCAGGTCATATTGACCACGGAAAAAGCTCTCTTGTAAAGGCACTCACAGGCTCTGATCCTGACAGGCTGAAGGAGGAGAGGGATCGCGGCATAACCATTGATCTGGGGTTTGCCAATCTGATGCTTCCTGATGACATTGCTGTCGGCATAGTCGATGTCCCCGGTCATGAACGGCTTATTAAAAATATGCTTGCCGGAGCTGGCGGCATAGATATACTGCTCATGACCATCGCTGCTGATGAAGGAATAATGCCGCAGAGCAGGGAGCATCTTGCGATATGCGATATGCTTAGGATAAAGAACGGCATAATCGTGCTGACCAAATCCGATCTTGTTGATAATGAATGGCTTGAGCTTGTGAAGGAGGAGGTTCGTGCTTTTGTAAAAGGCACATTCCTGCAGAACGCTGATATTATTCCGGTTTCATCAAAGACAGGTTCAGGGCTCGATGCACTTAAAGATAAAATACACCGGATAGCAAAAGATACAGCGCCAAAACTGATAAACGGCATATTCAGACTGCCTGTTGACAGGATATTCACACTAAAAGGGTTTGGCACGGTTGTTACTGGTACTGTGCTGTCAGGCACAATAGGCCTTGACAGCCCTGTTGAAATACTCCCCTCAGGCATATCAACAAAGGTCAGGGGGCTTCAGAGCCATGGCAAAAGCTATGACAGTGTGTATGCCGGCCAGAGAGCTGGCATCAATCTGCAGGGCATTGAGAAAGAACTGCTCAAAAGGGGAGATGTTGTTGTTGCTTCTGGCAGGCTTGTTCCAACAACAGTCCTTGATGCAGAGATTGAGCTGCTGCCCGGAGCGCCTTTAGTCAAGAGCAGATCTCTCATGCATTTTTATTCCGGCACATCAGAGACAATCGCACGGGTGATACTTTATGACAGGGATGAACTGAAGCCTGGAGAAAAGGGCTTCTGCCAGTTCAGGCTTAAAGATACAATAGTGGCGCTTTCAGGAGACAGATTTATTGTCAGACGGCTGTCGCCTCTTGAGACAACAGGAGGCGGCCAGATTCTTGATCCGCATCCTTCAAAACGGAAAAAGAACCAGGGCATACAGGATCTCGCAGCAATCAGCAGCGGCAGCATAGAGACAAAGGTCGAGACCAGGATACTGGGCGCTGGTCTTTCATCAGTCACAAAACCGGAGATAGAGGGCTGGATAAGCTGTGATCTGCCGGATATACATAATGCCCTGTCAGCGCTCGAAAAAAAGGGATCCATAATCTCTGTGCAAGGCATGTTCTTTCATAAAGAGGTGGTTGAACTTTTCAAAAAAACAGCAAAGGAACAGTTGGACAGGTTTCACAAGACAAATCCGCTGAAACCCGGCATGCCCAAAGAAGATCTGAGACTAAGACTAAAAGCAGATCAGAAGACATTTAATGCTCTTGCATCGGCCTGCGCTGAGCTGGTTTTTGATAAAGACACCCTGCGTCTTGCGACATTCAGTCCTGCTGTAAGCTCTGCTGATGAAGGATTAAAGAAAAAGGTGCTTGACACGCTCTCAAAAGAGGAGTTTCAGCCTTCATCCAGGATAGAGATAGCTCAGAAGCTCTCTGTTTCTGAAAAGAATATCACTGACCTTCTGAAGCTTCTTTCCAAAGAAGGACTGCTGGTCAGGATTACTGATGCAGTCTATCTCACAAAAGAGAATTACGACATTATGATAGACAGGCTCAGGCAGCACTTTTCCAAAAAACAGGAAATGACAGTTGCCGAGTTTCGAGATCTTCTTGCCACAAGCAGGAAGTTCGCGATGCCGTTTCTGGAGTATCTTGATTCTAATAAAATTACCCTGCGTGTTGGGGATGCAAGAAAATTCATGCTAAAATAAATATATGAACAAGAAACTTTTAAAGTCACTACTATTTATTGCAGCAGGCATATTTATCGGCTGGCTGGTCTTCAGCTACTTTGGTTCAAGCCGCGTCAAACCATACCAGGTCTTTTCACCAAAAGCCCCGGGGTATATCACAGACAGTTCAAGGGCATTTTCAGAGACAGTAAGGGCTGTGTCTCCTGCTGTTGTGAACATATCGAGCACAAAAACCATCAGAAAGCAGATGAATCCGTTTGATGATTTTTTCGATTTTCTTGCGCCATTCCCTGACAGCAGGTCAAAGAGAAGAGAGCAGAGCCTCGGCTCAGGAGTCATAGTGTCAGGCGACGGCTATATAGTCACCAATAACCATGTTGTAGAAAAGTCTGACGATATAAAAGTCACTCTTTTTGACAAGAGAGTATTCAGGGCAAAGGTGATAGGTTCTGACCCAAAGACAGATATTGCAATTGTAAAGATTAACGCAAAAGACCTGCCGGTAATACCTGTTGGAGATTCTGACAGGCTTCAGGTTGGTGAATTTGTGCTCGCAATAGGCAATCCGTTCGGACTGAGCCATACAGTTACCATGGGCATAATAAGCGCTGTCGGCAGGGCTGATGTTGGCATTGCTGACTACGAGGACTTTATTCAGACAGATGCTGCAATAAATCCGGGCAACTCAGGCGGTCCGCTTGTTAATGTCAAGGGCGAGCTTATCGGGATAAATACAGCCATATTCTCTAAAACTGGCGGATATCAGGGCATAGGCTTTGCTGTGCCGAGCAACATGGTCAAGCTTGTGATGAACCAGCTGCTCAAAGAGGGCAAGGTGACGCGCGGATGGATCGGGGTTGCCATCCAGGAGCTCACTCCAGAGCTTGGCCATAAATTCGGACTCAAAAACGGGGGCGGCGCTCTTGTGAATGATGTTGTCAAGGGTGGTCCCGCGCAAAAGGCAGGACTTATGCGCGGAGACATAATCATTGATCTCAACGGCAAAAAAATAAAGGATGTTGCAACCCTTAGAAATGCTGTTTCGCAGACAAAAATCGGTTCAACTGTGAGCATGACAATACTCAGGGCAGGCAGAGAGATGACTCTTTCAGTATCAATACTGGAGCTGCCTGCTGATGCTGAAGACGCTGGGCCTTCATCGCCCCCTTCCATAAATTCCTTTGAGAATATCTTTGCAGGCATGGCTGTTATGGATCTTAATCCTGCTGTAAGAAAGCAGCTGGGCATTGACAAGGATGAAAAGGGAGTTGTTATTCTCCGCATAGATCCATCACTTTCAGAAGAGACAGGATTGCGAAAAGGTGATGTCATACAGGAAATAGATAAACAGAGAATTGAGAATGTAAATGATTTCAACCGCATTATATCTAAAATTAAGCCAAATGATTCCGCACTTTTATTTGTGAACAGGAGCGGCAGGAAGTTTTATCTCGCTCTTGAACCTCGTTAATAAATTCACCGGAGGTGTGAGTTGTCAGGCATTTTTCCCAGAACAGCAATTATAGTTGTTTTCTGTGCAGCAGGTTTTTTTGTCGGCAATTATATTTCACGGCCTGTTGAAGGGCTGATAACAGGCGCAGTTTCTGGCATCATTTTTCTCTTTTTAGCTCTCAGACTGGCAAGCATCTCGATAGGCTCGATACTCGGCGGCATGTCAGGTCTCGGCATGGGGCTGTTGTTTGGTTTTTTTCTCCTTGTGCCGTTCCGTCATGTGTCTGATGCTGCAGCATGGAGCGTATCAGTATTTGTGCTCACAGCTTTTTTCGGGTATGCAGGACTTATCGCTGGATTGATCAGGGGCCGCAGTCTTACCATACCCGTACTGCTCCGCATGTTCAAGGGGCAGGATGCTGAGCACGACAATAAACTGCTCGATACAAGTGTAATAATCGACGGCAGGATAGCAGATATCATAGAGGCAGGCTTTATTGAGGGTACATTTATCATTCCGCAGTTTATCCTTCAGGAGCTGCAGTATGTTGCTGACTCTCCTGATCCGATGCGCAGGGCAAGGGGAAGGCGGGGGCTCGATATACTGCAGCGCATACAGAAGATGACAAGCATAAAGGTTAATATTATTGAAGAGGATATCCCTAAGGTTAAAGAGGTGGATTCCAAGCTTGTTGCCCTCGCCAAGATTATGGGCGGCAAGATAATAACAAATGACTTTAACCTTAACAAAGTTGCCCAGCTTCAGGGCGTGTCAGTACTTAATATTAATGAGCTTGCCAATGTACTCAAGCCTGTTGTACTGCCAGGGGAGGCGATGAACCTCTTTGTTGTAAAAGAGGGCAAAGAGCAGAATCAGGGAGTAGCCTATCTTGATGACGGCACAATGGTTGTTATAGAGAACGCAAGAAGGATGATAGGTAAAAACGCTGAGGTTGTGGTGACAAGCGTGCTCCAGACAACAGCAGGCAGGATGATATTCGGAAAGCTTAAAGACGACGATTAAGCACTGATGTTTTCATAAAATCTTGGAGGCTTTTTAATGAGGATTGCTGCTATTGTACCTGCTGCAGGCATTGGCAGGCGTTTTGGCAATGAACGCAAGCCTTTTATATATCTCGGCGGCAGGCCTCTGCTTGTCTGGGTGCTTGATGCTCTTCAGAACGCAAAGGAGATAGATGAGATCATTCCTGTTGTGCGGGAAGAGGAGCTGTTGTCATGCGCTGATCTTGTTGATGAATACAAAATAACTAAAGCAAGATCAATAGTGCCGGGCGGCAGAGAGAGGCAGGATTCTGTATATAATGCGCTCAGGTCTGTTGACTCGGATGTTTCTACTGTTGTTGTGCATGATGGAGTAAGGCCTTTTGCTGATACTGCTTTCATATCAAAATGTATAGCAGCGCTTGACAGAGACAGTGTTGATGGAGTGATCCCTGCTGTTATCCCAAAGGATACAATCAAAATAATAGAGCCAGGTAGTTTTTTGGTGAGCAGTACATTCGAACGGAGCTTGCTCAGGGCTGTGCAGACACCTCAGGTGTTCAGAGCTGATACGCTCTTGAAGGCTTATGATTATGCAGCTGCAAAAGATATTTATGCTACGGATGATGCAGCGCTTGTTGAGCGTATGGGCGGAAGGGTAAAGATAATTGAGGGGTCATATAAAAATATAAAGGTAACAACTCCGGAAGATATTGACATAGCAGAGATGATACTCTCAAGAGGGCTTCAGGCATGAGTTACAGGGTGGGGGTGGGTTATGATTCACACAGGCTTGTTGAGGGTCGCTCCCTTATACTCGGAGGCGTTAATATCCCTTTTGAAAAAGGCCTGCTCGGACACTCTGATGGTGATGCCCTGTGCCACGCTATCATTGATGCCCTGCTCGGCGCCTCTGGGCTCGGCAATATTGGCAGTTTTTTTCCTGATACATCTGCTGAGTGGAAGGATGCTGACAGCATGGAGCTTCTGAAAAAAACCATCTCCTTATGCAGAGAAAAAGGGTTTTCAATTATTAATATTGATACAGTAATAATTATCGAAAAGCCGAAGATTGCTCCGCATATTGAGGCCATGAAACAGGCACTCTCAAAAACCGGACTGGACGCTAACTCTGTCAGTATCAAGCCAAAGACAAACGAGGGCATGGGCTTTACAGGCAGAGGCGAGGGAGTTGCTGTGCATGCAGTCTGTTTGTTAAAAGAAGATTAGAGCAGCAGACCTAATTTTTGTAGGCCTCACCGCGCGGGGCCAGGTTGATAACAGCAATTTTCTGATCTTCCACGATCAAGCTGAATACAATCCTGTATGAGCCTATCCTGAGCCGGTAAAATCCTCTCAATTCACCGGTAAGCGGTTTAACAGCCTGATGTGTCAGAGGGTGCTCAAGTGCGCTTAACTCCAGAAGCTCCTTTTTAATACGAGTTTTAAGAATGCTGTCAAGCCTTTTGTAATACTTTTCAGCATGAGACGAAAACTTAATCGTCCAGCTCATCCAGACCCTTTCCTGCGCCTGCCTTTATTTCAGCAAGGCCTTCAATGCATTCCTGCCTGAATCCAGGTATGCTTAAAAGTTCGAGTGTCTCGCGGTGTCTTGATATATACTCATCTGTCAGTTCATCATAAATGGCCGCAAGCGATCTGTTTTCGTAGCCGGCTATTGCGCGAATCATCTTCAGTTTTTCTTCCGGCAGTCTTAAGGTTGTAGCTCCCTTGGTCATATAATCCCTCCATTACAACGCAGATGAATATACTATAACATTGTAAAACCATAATATCAAGATATTATAAAGCATTTTAGGGTAGTAGAGAAAAGAGCACAGGTCTTAGAACACAGAAACCAGAAGACAGAAACCAGAAGACAGAAGACAGACAGTCAGAAGACAGACAGTCAGAGGACAGACAGTCAGAGGACAGACAGCCAGAGGACAGACAGCCAGAGGACAGACAGCCAGAGGACAGACAACAGAATTTAGAACTACCAAACTCCACAACTCTATATCCCCACAACCCCCTAACTTCAAAGCAGAGGCTACCATCTCCTGAAGAGGTCTTTAAGAAGGGATGGGCTGCTTTCGTTCATGAGTCTGGTTTTGACACTACTAAATGCTCGATACGCTCCAGCCGCAAAACTCATCCGCCTCTGTCGGACTCAGACAGTTGCGGCTGTATTTCGCTCCTCTTCGCATAGTAGTGTTACCAAAACCCAGCCAAAATCTCTCGAGCCAGTCCATCCCTTCTTTATTTTGTATTACTTATTACTTCCTTTGCTTTTAATTTTTATTTTTCTATTTTTAGTTTTAACAGAGGTAGAAGATTTGATTTCCGTAGCTTGTATCAGCGCTTCAGATAGGTAGAGCGTCAGCGCGACAGGAGAGACTGAACGGCAAGGAAGCAGATCAGCTGAAACAATAGTTGATGTACTAATTTTGAATTCTGTGCTTTGTTGTAATACTACCGCTCTGTCGTGCTGCCGAACTGCCGCGCTGATATTAAGGTTAGGAAATCGGGCCATCTGCCTTTAATATATTTTTTTGCTGTCCTCTGTACTCTGGCTGTCTGTCTTCTGACTTCTTTGTTCTGGCTTCTGATTGTTTTGCTATTGTTGCGCAAAAATACAAAATATCATATAATCTGATTATCAGATAGTCAGGAGGTTGTTATGCCAAAGACAATAAATGCAACAGAAGCAGCAAGGAGTTTTTCAGAGATCATAAATTCAGTTAAATACAGAGGAGAAAGCTACACAATAACAAAAGGCGGCAGGCCTGCTGCTGCTCTTTTGCCTATAGAGTCTGTCTCAAGAACAAAAACTCTTAAAGACCTGATCGGGTTAATATCTAATCTCCCTGGCCTTGGCAAAGATGCTGAATTATTCATCAATGATGTTGAAACAGGTATCAGGTCGCAGCCGCCTGTTCAGGAGACTGCTGAATGGGAGTGATATTTGATACATGCGAGATTATAAGCATAGAGCGCAAAAGCAGCAGTATTCTTGATCTTGTTAAGAGCAGGCCTGATGAGCCCTTTGGCATAAGTGTTGTGACTGTTGCAGAGCTGCTGCATGGAGTTGAGCGGGCTGACACTGAATTACGCAGAATCAAGAGGCAGGCATTTGTGGAGAAGGTTATCGAGTTTTTTCCTGTGCTGTCTTTTGATCTTTCAGTTTCGAGGATATACGCGCGGCTCTGGGCATCACTTGCAGCAAAAGGCATTATGGTCGGAAGCCACGATCTGATAATAGCAGCAACCGCGCTGTCGCTCGACTACTCGATCATCACATCCAACACGCGGGATTTTAACAAAATAGAAGGGCTGAAAATAGAGACTATTTAGTCATCTGTCTTCAGCGTGGGGCAAGCTTGCTCTACGGCGCTGTTGCGTTAAGTTTAGAAAGGCCTTCTTTTTTAGCATGCATTACTGTAACGCCTACGAGCTGGTCATCGTGATAATGGTAGACTATATTGCCTTCCATTACACTGTCATTTGCCTGCTGAGGCTTTCTGAAGCTTATATACAGCACATCAACTTCTTCATCATAGTCAATCCATACACGGGATGAAGGCATTTTTAAAAGATAAGGCACAGACTCTATCACATTATTTATTTCGGCCATAGTACACCTCTTTTACGCAATCTGTCTGGCTTTGATGTCAAAAAACTTGTAATTATAAAACCATCAGTTTCAATCTCTTTGTATATTACCACAGCTCTTTTCAATGAAATGGAGGTCTTGCACTCAAAGCCAACTGCAATCGACTCTCCTTCTGCACCTGATGCTATAAACTCAGGATTTTCTATGGTATCAAAAACAATATCCTGATTCCCAGCCATATAGTCATGCGATTCAACAATATGAGCCCATCTTTCAGCAGTAAGTCGGATCGGCACATTATTTATTGATAATACGGAGCCAATCATTATTTTCAATTATAGCACAAAGAATTTTGCGTATTGACAATAAGTAAGAACGGCAAGACTGCAAAGAATCTGAATTTAGCAGGTTATGAAAAAGATTTTTTGGAACAAAAAAAGAGACCCGCCGGAGCGGGTCTCTTTTGGAAAAAGGTTTTTACGCCTTTTTAGAACTTATAGGTGATCTTGTGCTCAAATGCGTATGCATTCTTAGGATCTGTGTTTGCTGCTCTTGCCCATGCGCTTCCTGGGTCAAACATACCTGCTACAACTGAGTATGTGAGGTTGTCGCCAAGGTTGTAAGCGATGTTGGCATCAAGTTCCCATCCAATCTTCTTGCTGCTGTTATTGTAGCTCATAGCAGAGATATTTTTATATGTGCCTCTGAGCCAGATAAAATCAAGACCTGCTGACAGATCTTTTGAGAACTTGTAGTTGGCGCCAAGCACATTAAACCATGTGCCAGCAGGTACAGGAGTGCTAGGACCCATAAGAGCAGAATTACCAATAGGTGTAGCTCCCTGTACGCCCCTTATCAAGTAGCCATAAATAAAGGTTGCATAGTTTTTGTCTTCGAGTAATGTCTGGAAGCCTTCCTGCTTGTCTGTAGTGTTGCCCTTGTCGCCGCTGTAGTATATGCTTGCGAGTTTGAGGCCGAGGGCTGATGTAGCCTGGTAGTTAAGGACGCCGCGAAGGTGGTAGCCGTTGTATTTGGTATTACCACCACTTACTTTATTTTTACCGCTCTGGATGTCTCCAGCAAAAACATAACCGAGATTTGATGCAAGTTTACCCTTTAAGGTAACGCCCCAGTTCCAAAGGCCATCTACTTGGTAAGCTGCCTCTGAAGCCATTGAGCTGCTCATAGTGGCTATATTGATGCCAAGCATATGACCAGCAAGGTCAATATCAGCTGTTCCGAAATAAACATCAGCATCGCGTGATGGGCTGGATCCTAAATCACCATTCTCATCAACCTTGATTGTACCGATAGCTACTGAGCTCTTCTTGTCGATCGGGTAGCTAACATGTATCATGTCAGCACCCTCTTTTGAGAAGTCTACGAATGATGCTACGCCAAGCTGGCCAAGCTGATGACCAATGCTCACATTAAGACCCATTACAGGAAATGCCAGATAGAGCTGACGGAATCTCATGCCAGTGTCTTCTGTTGCAGATTTAGTCCCTGCATTTGCAGGCTTCTGAAATGAGTTGCTGCCCCATGTTACCCATCCTGTGTTACCAGAATAGAGCTCAATTACACCCTTTGTCTTGCCTGTTACTGCTGTCAGGTTAAGGATGTACTGGTACTGATAAAAAGCATCATCACCTGCTGAGCTGCTTTTCTCGAGGTCGAGATTCTTGAAGAGTCTGCCTCTCATTGCCAGCTCTCCGCCCAGTGTTATCTGGGTCTTGCCTTTTGCCACAACAGCGCTTGTGTTGGCAGGTATTTCAGCCTGCACAGCAAAGACGCTTGCAGCAAAAGCGAGCACTGCGAGTACTGCCATTGCTACTACTGTAAGTTTTCTCACTTCCTAACCTCCTTAAGG
This sequence comes from Dissulfurispiraceae bacterium, assembly GCA_034002665.1. Lineage (GTDB taxonomy): Bacteria > Nitrospirota > Thermodesulfovibrionia > Thermodesulfovibrionales > Dissulfurispiraceae > JAFGXL01. The sequence continues at coordinate 361,588 of JAVFAA010000003.1, forward strand.
TTAGTTCAGTAATTGATCCGCCAAGGGCGGACTTGCTGCAAAAACAGACTGTCTTGTTTATATCATTAAATGAAAGCGATTGTCAATATATACACTTATATAGTGTATAAGTATCTAAGCAATATTCATACCATATTAAAAATGTTTTTAAAACAGTAAGATATGTTTTCCCATATTATATTATGTGTGGCAATTAGACCATTTGTGTGTTCAGTCCGGCTCATTCAGCATAAGTTGACTACTAAATTCCAATAAGTATAATAAGAGCAGATTGCTACTATGGATAAAAAAATAAAATATGAACAGGCAGTCCAGAAATATACAGGGTTGATATTAAATGATCCTGCAAATCCACGCCTTTATAACAACCGAGGCATAGCATATTTTAAAAAAGGAAGATACGATCTTGCTATTGCTGATTTCAAAAAGAGTCTTGAGATGAATCCTGAATTTATACTTGCCTATATAAACAGGGGCAACACATACCAGATCATGGGGCATTATGAACAGGCTCTACTTGATTTTGACATGGCAATACATCTTGCTCCTGAAAACGGGCTCGCATACAACAACAGAGGCTTTACATTTATTTTGACTGGCAACTTCAAAAAGGCTGAGGATGATATAAGAAAGGCGATTGAACTAAACCCTTCAAATATATATGCCCTTAACAGTATGGCTGAGCTTTTTGCTGTGCAGGGCAATGCTTCTGAAGCATGCAGGTGGCTCAAAAAGGCGATAGCAAAGGGATACAACAACTGGGGATACCTGAGAACATCCGGCACTTATGACAAAATAAGAGATAGTAAAGAGTTTAAAGAGATATTAAAGTCAGAGCGGTAGAAAGCTGGAGTATTGAACTATTAACAAAAAAGTCTGAGCCCGAACCTTAAAGACAGACAACAACAAAATCATTCTGATACTACTAATCAACTATTCTTTAACCTAAGGGCAGACAAACAGTCGCTGACTCGGCAGTTATTTATAGCAGGAAAGTCTATAAATTATTGCAGCATGAAATTTAATCATTGTAAAAGCTTCAGGTATATTGTACAATTTTATGTACAATGTTGGAGGTGAAAGATGGACACAATAACATATTCAAAGGCCCGCACTGCATTGGCAACAACAATGAAAAAAGTGTGTGAAAACCATGAGCCGCTTATAATAACCCGCCAAAAAGAGGATTCAGTTGTTATGATATCTCTTAAGGATTTTAAAGCGCTCCAGGAAACTGCGTATCTTCTTCGGGTTCCGGCAAACGCCAGGCGGCTTCTGGAATCCATTGCAGAGCTTGAACAAGGCAAGGGATCTGAGCGTGTTTTGGCAGAATGAAACTTGTATTTTCAGAAAACGCCTGGGATGATTATCTGTATTGGCAGCAGACTGATAAACAGATGCTAAAGCGCATTAACTTTCTGATTAAAGAGATTGTCCGTGATCCTTTTACAGGGTCTGGCAAACCGGAAGGGCTCAAACATGGTTTGTCAGGATATTGGTCAAGGCGGATAAATGATGAACACAGAATTGTTTACAGACCAACTGAAGATGCTGTGCTGATAGCTCAGTTGAGATACCACTACCAGTAGAGCAGAACACAGAAACAAAACAATAAAGGCAGATGGCTTCGATTTCCTGATCTTGTAAACTACCTTAGTGCACGAGTTAAGGTTTGATGGACATTAAAGCAGTATCCAGATATAGAGCCTCAGTCTCCCGCTTCGACTCTCGACTGAGTAGCAGTTACCCGTGACAAGCTGCAGAAATCGAACCATCTGCCTTTATTCAAATTTAAAACTAAAAAATAGAAATTAAAAAAGAAAAAGCAAAAGAAGTAATGAGTAATAACAACCAAAGAAGAGATGGACTGGCTTGAGAGATTTTGGCTCGGTTTTGGTAACACTACTATGCAAAGAGGAGCGAAATACAGACGCAACTGTCTGAGTCCGCCTCTGGCGGATGAGTTTTGCGGCTGGAGCGTATCGAGCATTTAGTAGTGTCAAAACCAGACTCATGAACGAAAGCAGCCCATCCCTTCTTAAAGACCTCTTCAGGAAATGGTAGCCTCTGCTTTGAAGTTAGGGAGTTGTGGAGATATAGAGTTGTGGAGTTTGGTAGTTCTAAATTCTGTTGTCTGACCTCTGACTTCTGTTCTCTGTTTTCTGCCGCTCTGATATGCTATCGTCCCACTGCAATATATTTGAAGCCCTGACCCTTCACCTTTTGCGGATCATAAATGTTTCTTAGATCAAAAAATAAGGGTGCGGTGAGCAGGCTTTTTATCCTGCCAAGATCAAGATTCCTGAACTGGTTCCACTCTGTAACGATGATGACAGCATCAGAACCTTCGCATGCATCATAAGCGTCACTGCAAAATTCCACATTCTTCAACACAGTCTTTGCGTTATCCATTGCAACAGGATCATAAGCCCTGACAGCGCAGCCCTCTTTCCGGAGCGCTTCGATAATATCGATCGCAGGAGCTTCTCGTATGTCATCAGTGTTTGGCTTGAAAGAGAGTCCGAGTACAGCAACTTTTTTATTTTTTAATTCTCCGAGGGTTGTCTTGATTTTATCAATCATAATACCGAGCTGCTTTGTGTTTGCACTGACTGCTGCATTAACAATCTCGAGATCTATCCCATGATCTGTTGCTATCTTTATTAGTGCGCGCGTATCTTTTGGAAAGCAGGAGCCTCCATAGCCCGGACCTGCATGAAGAAACTTTGGACCAATCCTCCTGTCGAGACCCATGCCTTTGGCAACAACCTTTATATCAGCTCCGGCATTTTCACAGAGACGGGAAAGCTCATTGATAAAGGATATCTTAACGGCAAGAAAAGAATTTGAAGCGTATTTGATAAGTTCAGCTGTCTCTTTGTTTGTTATGACAAAAGGCGTCTCTATAAGGTAAAGCGGTCTGTAAAGGTCTTTCATTATAGCAATGGCATGCTGGCTGTCAGCGCCGAGCACAACCCTGTTAGGCCTCATAAAGTCTTCAAGCGCAGATCCCTCTCTGAGAAATTCAGGGTTTGAAACTACATCAAAATCAATCTGTTCAGGCAGGTTTTCAGAAATTATCTTCTGGACAAGTCTGCCGGTGCCGACAGGCACAGTGCTTTTATTGACAATTATCTTGTAGCTCTTGAGGTTTTGCGCTATCTCCCTTGCAACAGCTTCGACATAAGTGAGATCAGCAGATCCGTCATCCTGTGGGGGCGTGCCAACGGCAATAAATACTACCAATGCCTCATCAATAGGTTCAGCAAAATCTGTTGTGAATCTGAGCCTGCCCTGTTCAACGTTTCTCTTTACAATCTCCTCAAGCCCGGGCTCATAAAACGGTATCTTGCCGTTTTTCAGAGACTCTATTTTTGAGGCATCCTTGTCTATACATGTAACAAAAACACCAAATTCTGAAAAGCATGCTCCAGTAACAAGACCGACATAACCAGTGCCTATGACAGCTATATGCATGACATCCTCCGTTAAAATCAGAAATCAGAAATCAGAGTGCAGAAGACAGATTTAAATGCAAAAGCTACTATGGCTTAAGACTTTTGGCAAATCCCACTATCATTGCTGCGATTTCATCTGCTTCAGATGTTAACTTATTAAAGTCGTCTATTTTACAATATTCTAAATGATACGCTATTTCGAGTCCAGCCATTACTTCATATGTTGAACGAAGAGCTATTTCGAGAAATCTTTTGAACTCTTTAACTGACCTGTTCCCGCTGCCCTCAGCAATATTAAGAGTGATCGACATGGCTGCTCTTCTTAACTGGCTTGTCAGGCCAAACAGTTCATCTTTTGGAAATGACTTTGATATTTTGTATATATTGACAGAGAATATAATGCCCTTTTTATAAATCTTTAAATTTCTGAAGTTGTGTTTTTTCAAATTATATGCCTATTTTTGTTTTATTATCTGCCTTCTTTTTTCTGACTTCAGTCCTCTGTTTTCTGATTTTTATGGTAGGCGATGCAGGGATTGAACCTGCGACCTCTTCCGTGTGAAGGAAGCGTTCTCCCACTGAACTAATCGCCCTAACAGTTTTATAACAAATCCGTGTTTTTATGTCAAAATATACATATATGCGTGTTTGTCAATAGGTATGGCTGATTTAAAGGCATATTTCTGAATTCCATTAATACTGAACTGTTGAAAAATATTTTGCAATACCCTTGACAAAGGCCAAATGCTTTGGATAAACTTATCACTTCGCTTTATTGCTCTTTGAAAATTGTTAACATGTGCGTGGTGAGCAACCATTAAAGAATTTGAGTTAAACAGGAAAACTTTTGAGAGTTTGATCCTGGCTCAGAACGAACGCTGGCGGCGTGCTTAACACATGCAAGTCGAACGGGCCAAAATCAGAGCACAGAGAGCAGAACACAGGCAGGAGGGATTAGCT
>JAVFAA010000004.1:0-112056 GCA_034002665.1 Dissulfurispiraceae bacterium
GAGACAACATCACGGTAACAGCAGAGCTTATAGCTCCGATAGCAATGGAGAAAGAGCTCAGGTTTGCTATCAGAGAGGGCGGCAGGACAGTTGGCGCCGGTGTTGTCACAGAGGTGCTGGGGTAAAATATGAGAGAGATTATTCTGTTTCAGTGCACAGAGTGCAAAAGCAAAAATTATTCGAGCATGAAGAATAAAAAGAATACAACAGAGAAGCTTCAGCTCAAAAAGTACTGCAGGACATGCAGAAAGCATGTTGCACACAAGGAGACCAAGGCTTAAGGCATTTGTTTCCAGCGCTCAGACCGCATGGTGCGGTCTGCGTTGTTTGTTTTTTATGAGTTATGGTTTCGGGTTTGGTGCTTTTTTTAATGTAAAGCGCTGTTTCTCAGGCCAGGCCAGTAGCTCTAACGGCTAGAGCACCGGTCTCCAAAACCGGGTGATGGGGGTTCGAATCCCTCCTGGCCTGCCATTTTTAGTATGGAACCTGATGTGTAAGGGCGGGTTAAAAACTGTGAAGTAATGGCTGAGCAAGATTATATCAGTCTTAAGGAGATGCGATGCTACAGAAACTTAAAATATTTTTTAATGATGTAAAGGTTGAGATGAAGAAGGTCAACTATCCTTCAAAGGACGAGCTTATCGGCTCGACCTGGGTTGTTATCATCACAGTTTTTATCGCATCTTTCTTTCTTGGGTTTGTTGATCTTGTGCTCGCTAAAATAGTGAATCTGGTAGCAAGGTAGGCAATATGAGCAAAAATTGGTATGTTGTGCATACATATTCCGGATTTGAGGAGAAAGTAAAACTTTCGATCGAGGAAAAGGCTCGCAATCAGGGACTTGAAGATATGATATCCACCATCCTGATCCCTACAGAAAGGGTGATCGAGATGAAGGGAAAAAAGAAAAAAGAGTCGGACAGAAAGTTTTATCCCGGCTATATCCTGATAGAGATGAATCTTAATGATGATACATGGCATCTGGTGAAAAATACCCTTCGTGTGACCGGTTTTGTAGGCGGTTTAAAGCCGGTGCCGCTTCCTCAGGAAGAGGTAGATATTATTGTTCATCAGATGGAGAAGGGACCGGCCCCTGTCATAAAAAGCAGATACGACAAGGGTGAAAATGTGAGAATCATGGACGGACCGTTCAGCAACTTTGTCGGCTATGTTGATGAGGTTGACATGGATCATGGAAGGCTTAAGGTCATGGTAAGCATATTCGGCAGGCAGACGCCTGTTGAGCTCAACTTCTCGCAGGTTGAGAAGGCATCGTAAATAAGATAAGGCGGAATTCAACAATTAAGTATGGTTTGAATGCCGAACCCGTTTCAGGAGGAATTATAAATGGCTAAGAAGGAAGTAACAGCACTGGTTAAGCTACTGATATCAGCCGGTAAAGCCAACCCTGCTCCGCCAGTGGGACCTGCGCTCGGTCCACATGGCATCAACATTATGGAGTTCTGCAAGCAGTTTAATGCTCAGACCCAGAGCATGGGGGATACACTGGTTCCGGTTGTTTTGAGTATCTACAATGACAGGTCGTTTTCATTTATTCTCAAGACCCCGCCGGCATCCGAGCTTATAAAGAAGGCAGCCGGTATTGTAAAAGGCTCAGCCGTTCCAAACAAGGATAAGGTGGCTTCACTCACAAACGCTCAGGTTCAGGAGATCGCAAAGACAAAGATGCCTGACCTTAACACCACAACCCTTGAGGCAGCTGCCAATATTGTAAAAGGCACAGCCAGAAGCATGGGCGTGGACATAAAGGATTAGGAGGAGCAATGGGCAAGAAATTTGACAATTCAGCAAAGAATGTTGACCTGACAAGGGAGTACCCGATAGATGAGGCAGTTGTCATCGTTAAGGAGAGTGCCTTTGCAAAGTTTGATGAGACAGTTGATCTGGCTATAAATCTCGGAGTAGATCCAAGAAAGTCCGACCAGATGGTTAGAGGCACAGTTGTCCTTCCACATGGTACAGGCAAGACCGCAACTGTTGTTGTTTTTGCAAAGGGTGAAAAAGAGAAAGAGGCTAAAGAGGCTGGCGCTGATTATGTAGGTGCTGAAGATCTGGTTGAGAAGATGCAGCAGGGATGGCTCGACTTTGACAGCGTTGTCGCAACGCCTGATATCATGGGCCTTGTGGGCAAGCTCGGCAAGGTGCTTGGTCCAAGAGGACTTATGCCAAACCCCAAGCTTGGCACAGTAACATTTGATGTTGCAAAGGCTGTCAAGGACATAAAGGCCGGCAAGGTTGACTTTAAGGTTGAAAAGGCAGGAATAGTTCATGTGCCTGTCGGTAAGGTATCCTTTGACAAGGATAAGCTTATGGAAAATGCCGCAGAAGTTATCAAGTCTGTGGCAAAAGCAAAGCCTGCTACATCCAAGGGCAAATATATAAAGAAGGTTACCATTTCATCAACAATGGGTGTTGGAGTAATGGTAGATCCGCTTAAACTTAAAACAGCTTAAATTTATGATAACCAATCAGGCTTTGCCTGAATTTAATTGTCAGAGACAGTAGGCACAGACGGCACAGGCCGGCTGTTTAATTGTCCGATTAAGGGCAGCCTACCGAGACAGAGCAAGGAAAAAGAAGGCAGCAATTGGCTGATGCGGCAACTATTGCTCATCATGCCGGATTTTAAATTTTGCGGCGCTACCCTACTTGTCTCTGGGAAAGGAGGACATTCTGGCTACCAAGCAACAGAAATCCCAGCAGCTGAAGGAACTCTCTGAGAAATTTACCGCGTCAAAGGCTGTACTGGTTACTGAGTACAAAGGACTCACAGTAGCCGAAGTATCAGTTCTTAGGCAGCAGGTAAAAGAAGTTGGCGGAGAGTACAAGGTATTCAAAAACACACTGAGTTTTATCGCATCAAAAGGAACTAATGCCGAAGCAGCTCAGGATCTTTTTGTCGGCCCTACAGGATTGGCATTTGGCTATGATGATCCGGTAGCAGTCGCAAAAAAGGTGCTCGAGTTCGCAGGCAAAAATGAGAAGCTCAAGATAAAGAGCGGAATAATCGAAGGAAAGCTATTTTCCGCAGCAGATCTCAAGGCTATCTCGGCACTGCCGGCAAAACCTGTGCTGTTGAGCATGCTTGCAGGAGCTATGCAGGCACCTGCATCAAAGCTCGCTGCAGCGCTTAATGCTACCGTTGCACAGCTGGCATATGCACTCGAAGCTGTAAAGAACAAAAAAGCAGAAAGCGGCGCGTAGCTGCCGTTAATTAAAATTATTAAATAGAAACCATAATCCAGGAGGATATATAAATGGCAATTTCAAAAGATGATGTTTTCAGCTTTATTGACAACATGACAATTCTCGAGATGTCCCAGTTCATAAAGGAGTTCGAGGAGAGATACGGAGTAACAGCAGCAGCTCCTGTTGCTGTTGCAGCAGCGCCTGCAGCTGGCGGAGCAGCACCCGCAGCAGAAGAGAAGACCAGCTTTGATGTGATATTGACAGCAGCTGGAGATAAAAAGATACAGGTTATCAAGGTTGTGAGAGAGCTTACAGGACTCGGACTCAAGGAAGCAAAGGATGTGGTTGACGGAGCTCCAAAGCCGCTCAAGACCGGTGTTTCCAAGGAAGAGGCTGACAGCATGAAGGCAAAACTCGAAGCAGAAGGCGCAAAAATAGAGATTAAGTAACATCGGTCCAACAGCCCTGGCGGGAAGGCCGTTGGCCAGCCCGCCATGGCGCTGAAAAGAGACCTGAAAGGTTTTAATAAAGGAGAGCCATGGCAAAGCTTTTAAGAGAGAGGCTGAATTTCAGCAAAGTCCCCCCCGTGCTGGAGGTTCCTTATCTTATAGAATTTCAGAGGAAATCTTTTGATATGTTCCTGCAAAAGAACATCAATCAGGAAAAGAGGATTGATGAGGGGTTGCAAGCTGCATTCAAAAGCGTATTTCCGATATCCGATTATAACGATATAGCATCAATTGAATTTTTATCTTATATTTTCGGTGAGGCGAAGATAACACCCCGTGAGTGTCTTCTCAAGGGGCTCACTTATTCTGCTCCGCTGAAGATAAAGGTCAGACTGAATGTTTGCGAGAAGGACGACAAGGGCAAGAAGGTGCTCAAGGAGTCGCGCGAGCAGGAAGTCTATATCGGCGAGATGCCGGTTATGACCGACACAGGAAGTTTTATTATAAACGGAACCGAAAGGGTAATAGTCAGTCAGCTGCACCGCTCTCCGGGAGTCTATTTTTCTGCTGACAAGACAAAGACTCATGCCAGCGGCAGGCTTTTATATACATCAAGGGTTATACCTGCCAGGGGATCATGGCTCGATTTTGAGTTTGATGCAAAGGATATCCTCTATGTAAGGATAGACAGACGCAGAAAGCTGCCTGCCACTGTTGTCTTGAAGGCTCTTGGTTATTCTAATGAGGAGCTGCTCAAGATATTCTATCCTGTTGAAGAGATTACAATAAAGGACAAGGACAGCTTCACAAGAAATGTTTCCGAGGTGCTTGCAGGGACAAAGTCCCAATTCAGCATTACTGCGCCGAAATCAAAAGAGGTGATAGTAAAAGAGGGCACCAAAATAACAAAGCTCTCTCTCAAAAAGATAGAGAGCGCAGGTATTAAACATATTCCAATACCAAAAGAAGAGATCATCGGCAGGATCACACTTACAGATATTGTTGACCCTAACACCGGCGAGATCATACTTGATGGAAACAAAGAGGTCACGGACGAGGTCTTTTTCAGAGTGCTGGGCGCCAAAATTGAAAAGCTCCAGCTCCTGTATATAGATAATCTCAACTATCTTCCATCATTCAGGGAGACGCTGCTTACAGACAAGGTCGGCAAGCAGGAAGAAGCCCTTAAAGAGATCTACCGCAAGCTCAGACCCGGAGAGCCGGCTACTGAACATGCTGCAAGAGAACTCTTCAGCGGACTCTTTTTTGATTCCAAGAGATATGATTTGTCAACAGTCGGCAGGCTGAAGATCAACACAAAGCTTGGACTCGATATCCCTCTTGAGACTCGGGTGCTGACAGACAAGGATATTATTGAGATTGTCCGCTATCTGCTGAATCTGCGCACAGGCAAGGGTGATATCGATGATATAGACAATCTTGGCAACAGACGCATAAGGGGAATAGGCGAACTGCTCGAAAATCAGTTCAGAATCGGATTGGTCAGAATGGAGCGGGCTATCAGGGAGAAGATGACCCTTACAGAACTCGATACAGCCATGCCCCATGATCTTATAAATGCTAAACCAGTTATGGCAGCTGTGAAGGAATTTTTCGGATCCAGTCAGCTCAGCCAGTTTATGGATCAGACAAATCCGTTGTCAGAAATTACCCATAAAAGAAGGCTTTCTGCCCTGGGCCCCGGCGGTCTCACAAGAGAGAGGGCAGGCTTTGAGGTTAGAGATGTTCATCCAACACACTATGGCAGGATATGTCCTATCGAGACGCCTGAAGGACCGAATATCGGTCTCATAACATCACTTGCCACCTATGCAAAGATAAATGATTATGGATTTATCGAGGCTCCTTACAGAAAGGTGGTAAACGGCAAGGTTACAGATGAGATAGTCTATCTTTCTGCCATTGATGGTGAGGATTATATTATTGCTGAGGCAACAACTCCGGTTGACAGGAAAGGCAAGCTCGCTGACGAGACAATATCTGCCCGCGTGGCAGGAGATTTCAAGCTTGTAGCTCCTGAAGAGGTCCAGTTTATGGATGTCTCTCCAAAGCAGATTGTGAGTGTTTCAGCATCCCTCATACCGTTTCTCGAGAATGACGATGCAAACAGGGCTCTTATGGGTTCTAACATGCAGCGTCAGGCAGTTCCGCTGCTCATTCCTGATGCTCCGGTTGTTGGAACCGGAATGGAGCATGCTGCTGCAAGAGATTCCGGATGGCTTGTACTTGCAAAGAGAAGCGGAGTTGTCGAGAGCGTTGATGCGGCAAGAATAGTAGTAAGAGTAACTGAGGCAAGCGGCGGTTCCGACATCTATACACTTGTAAAATTCCAGCGTTCAAACCAGGGCACCTGCATGACCCAGAAGCCTGTGGTAAAAGTTGGAGATGCTGTAAAGCGCGGCAGCATACTTGCTGACGGTCCTTCAACAGAGATGGGTGAACTTGCACTGGGTAAAAATGTAATAGTTGCATTTATGCCGTGGGGCGGATACAACTTTGAGGACGCCATACTGCTGAGTGAAAGACTGGTTAAGGATGATGTGTACACATCAGTACATATAGAAGAGTTTGAGGTTGAATCAAGGGATACAAAGCTCGGACCTGAAGAGATAACAAGAGATATTCCTAATGTTGGTGAAGAGGCTCTGAAAGATCTTGACGAAAGCGGCATCATCAGAATTGGAGCAGAGGTAAAGCCTGGCGACATACTTGTCGGCAAGGTTACGCCGAAGGGCGAGACCATGCTTACTCCTGAGGAGAAGCTGCTAAGGGCGATATTCGGTGAAAAGGCAGAGGATGTTAAAGAGAGCTGCCTGCATGTACCTCCTGGAATCGATGGTGTGGTGGTTGATGTGCGTGTGCTCTCCAGAAAGGGAGTCCAGAAGGACACAAGAACCAAAAGCATTGAAGAAGATGATATTGCATACCTTAACAGAGACCTTGATGAGGAGATTAAGATACTCAAGGATGAAAAGGCGCGCAAGCTCAGAAAAGTATTCCCAGGCAGAAAACTGGCAGATGATCTTAAAGATCCCAAGACCAGAGAGCTTATATGCGCCAAAGGAAAGAAGATTACAGACGCTCAGCTCGAAAAGGTCAGGGATGAGTACCTCTCGAGGATCAAGCTTGATGATGATGAGGGCAGGATGAAGGTTGATGCTATCATCAACGATATTAATGCCCAGATTAAAAAGCTTGAACTTAACTACCAGGAGAGAATTGAGAGAGTCAAGAAGGGTGATGAACTTTCTCCGGGCGTAAACAAGGTAGTTAAAGTATATATTGCCATGAAGAGAAAGATACAGATAGGAGACAAGATGGCAGGCAGGCACGGAAACAAGGGTGTTGTCTCAATGGTTATGCCTGAAGAGGATATGCCTTATCTTCCTGACGGCACTCCTGTGGATATCGTGCTCAACCCTCTTGGAGTTCCTTCAAGAATGAATATCGGGCAGATACTCGAGGCTCATCTCGGATGGGCTGCAAAGAGTCTCGGCATTTATGTTGCTACTCCGGTATTTGAAGGTGCCAAGGAGGATGAAATCAAGAATCTGCTGAAGAAGGCAGAACTGCCTGCAACCGGTCAGATAACACTGCATGACGGCAAAACAGGTGAGCCGTTCAAGAGACCTGTAACAGTCGGCTGCATGTATATGCTGAAGCTGCATCATCTTGTTGCCGACAAGATACATGCCCGTTCAATCGGCCCATACTCTCTTGTTACACAGCAGCCGCTGGGCGGAAAGGCTCAGTTCGGAGGCCAGAGACTCGGAGAGATGGAAGTCTGGGCTCTCGAGGCGTATGGCGCTGCTCACACACTTCAGGAGTTCCTGACTGTAAAGAGCGATGATATAAGCGGAAGATCCAGAATGTATGAGGCGATAGTGAAGGGCGATCCAGCGCTTGAGCCAGGCATACCTGAGTCTTTCCATGTGTTAATAAAGGAACTCCAGAGCCTTGGTCTCGATGTAGAGCTTCTGGAGAAAAAGAAAAAGAGGGAGGAGTAAATTGGTAGAAGATATTTATGCCCTTTTTCAGAAGCCGAAGAATCCGAAGGATTTTGATGCAATAAGGATAAAAATTGCTTCGCCTGAAAAGATACGCGAGTGGTCTTTTGGTGAGGTAAAAAAACCTGAGACTATAAATTACCGTACATTCAAGCCAGAGAGGGACGGTCTCTTCTGCGCCAAAATTTTTGGTCCTGTAAAGGACTGGGAATGTCTGTGCGGCAAGTACAAACGCATGAAGCACAGAGGCGTCATCTGCGACAAATGCGGGGTAGAGGTTATTCAGTCAAAGGTCAGAAGAGAGAGGATGGGGCATATTGAGCTTGCCACTCCTGTTGCTCATGTATGGCTGCTGCGCGGAGTGCCGAGCAGAATAGGAACGCTTCTTGACATGACTATAAGGCAGCTCGAAAAGGTGCTCTATTTTGAGGAATATATTGTTATAGATCCGGGAGATACGAAACTCAAGGAAAAGGATCTGCTTTCAGAAGAAGATTACAAGAAAAATATGATGGAGTATGGCAGTCGATTCAAGGCTGGCATGGGAGCTGAAGCCATAAGAGAGCTTCTAAAAAAGGTTGATCTTGAGGCTGTTGCTGTTGAGCTAAAACTCAAGATAGAGGCTGCTTCGTCACTTGGCGTAAAAAGAAGGCTGACAAAGAGACTCAAGGTTGTTGAGGCATTCATCAGATCAGGCAACCTGCCTGCATGGATGATACTCGACATAGTTCCGGTGCTTCCGCCTGATCTGAGACCTCTTGTTCCGCTTGATGGAGGCCGCTTTGCCACATCAGACCTGAATGATCTGTATAGAAGGGTGATAAACAGGAACAACAGGCTTAAGAGGCTTATGGAGCTGAAGGCGCCGAGCGTTATCATAAAGAATGAAAAAAGAATGCTGCAGGAGGCTGTTGACGCACTCTTTGACAACAGCAGAAAGTCAAAGGTGCTTAAGGCCGGCGGCAAGCGGGCACTAAAATCCCTCAGCGATATGATCAAAGGCAAACAGGGCCGTTTCAGACAGAACCTGCTTGGAAAGAGAGTTGACTATTCAGGCCGTTCAGTCATTGTCGTAGGACCTGAACTAAAGCTCAATCAATGCGGGCTTCCAAAGAGAATGGCGCTGGAGCTATTCAAGCCCTTTGTATTCAACAAGCTTGAGGAAAAGGGCTATGCAACAACAATAAAACAGGCAAAGAGGCTTGTTGAAAAAGAGAAGCCTGAGGTCTGGGATGCTCTCGAAGATGTGATACATGAGCATCCGGTACTCCTGAACAGAGCACCTACCCTGCACAGGCTCGGCATACAGGCTTTTGATCCTATACTTGTTGAGGGCAAGGCGATAAAGCTGCACCCTCTGGTGTGTACGGCATTCAATGCTGACTTTGACGGAGATCAGATGGCTGTTCATGTCCCGCTGTCTGTTGAGTCGCAGATTGAGGCGAGGGTGCTTATGCTCTCGATAAATAACCTGTTATCACCGGCAAGCGGCAAGCCTATAGTGCTGCCAACTCAGGATATGGTTCTGGGCATATATTATCTGACCAAACAAAAGTCAGGGGTCACTGGAGAGGGCAAGGTGCTTGGAAGCGCAGAGGATCTCCGCATTGCCTATGATGCCGGCATCCTCGATGAGCATGCTGCAATAAAGGTCAGGATCGACGGCGAGTTTATAGAGACAACAGTCGGAAGGGTTCTCTTTAGTGAAATACTGCCAAAGAATATTCCTTTTTCCATGATAAACAAGGATATTACCAAAAAAGAGCTTGGCAAGGTGCTTGAGTATATTCACAAACATGCAGGAAAGAGGGAGACAGTTGTATTTCTGAACAATCTCGAAAAACTCGGCTTTGAATATGCGACGCATTCAGGCATATCGATCTGCATTGATGATATGCATATACCTTCAAAGAAGGCTGATCTTATAAGAGATGCTGAGCAGGAGGTCATGGAGGTTCAGAGGCAGTATGCCGACGGACTTATAACGCAGGGTGAGAGATACAATAAGGCTATAGATATATGGGCAAATGTCACAGAAAAGGTTGCTGATGAGATGATGCAGGAGCTCGGCGCAGAAGACGGCAAGAAGCTGAGTGAAGAAGATCTTAGAGAGCGCAGATCATTCAACAGCATCTTCATGATGGCAGACTCTGGTGCAAGAGGAAGCACAGCCCAGATAAGACAGCTTGCAGGCATGAGAGGCCTTATGGCCAAACCTTCCGGCGAGATTATTGAGACTCCGATAACAGCAAACTTCAGAGAGGGGCTGACACCTCTTCAGTACTTTATATCCACCCACGGTGCGAGAAAGGGCCTTGCTGATACTGCCCTTAAGACAGCTAACGCAGGTTATCTAACAAGAAGACTCGTTGATGTTGCGCAGGATGTTATCCTCAAGGAGATAGACTGCGGAACAAAGGACGGCATTGTTGTAACAGCGCTTATCGAGGGCGGAGAGATTATACAGAGTCTTGAGGAGAGGATATTCGGTAGAACAGTTGCCGAGACTGTAAAAGATCCTGTTACAGGCGAGATAATAGCGCAGCGCAATACTGAAGTGGATGAGGATCTCGCGAGAAAGATTGTTGAAGCAGGAATCGACAAGGTCAAGATAAGATCAGTTCTAACATGCCATACAAAAATTGGCGTATGCGCCAGGTGCTACGGCAGAGACCTTGCCAGAGGAGAGGCAATCGAGATAGGTGAGGCCATAGGCATAATCGCAGCACAGTCTATCGGCGAGCCTGGAACTCAGCTCACAATGAGAACCTTCCATATCGGCGGTGCAGCAACAAAGGTCATTGAGCAGGCAGTGTTGAGTGCCAAAAACTCAGGCTTCATAAAGTTCGTTGATGTCAACGCTGTCAAGAACAGAGAGGGCTACCTCACTGTGCTTAACAGAAATGCGCTTATCGCTGTTGTTGACAAGGCTGGCAGAGAAAAGGAGAAATATACTCTTGTCTATGGCGCCAGGATTTTCATTGAAGACGGCAAAAAGATTGAAGCAGGAGATAAGCTGGTTGAGTGGGATCCATACTCTACCCCTATCATAACTGAGGTGGGCGGATATATAGCCTTTGGAGATATTATTGAAGGCGTAACCTTTAAGGAAGAGGTTGATGAAACAACAGGACTTGCCCACAAGGTTATTATTGACTATCCAGGCAACATGAGACCAAGGCTTTCGTTGAAAGATGAAAATGGCAAAACCTTGAAGATTAGAGGGACAAGTAATCAGGCCCGTTATCAGCTTCCTGCCGGATCTCACATCATAGTTGACAAGAATGAGAAGGTAGCTCCAGGCGATATCCTTGCAAAGATACCGAGGGAGACCACAAAGACAAAGGACATAACCGGAGGTCTGCCGAGGGTTGCTGAGCTTTTTGAGGCGCGCAAGCCAAAAGAACAGGCAATTGTTAGTGAGATCGATGGTGTAGTCGAGTTCAGGGGTACTCACAAGGGCATGAGGGTTGTTGTGATTATGGGAGGCAATGATTCAAGAGAGTATCTCATACCAAAGGGCAAGCATGTGACAGTGCATGAAGGCGACTGGGTGAGGGCTGGAGAGGCATTGATGGACGGATCAGTCAATCCGCACAGCATTCTGGATATATTAGGTCCAAAAGAGCTCCAGAGATACCTTGTTGATGAGGTGCAGAAGGTTTACAGGCTCCAGGGCGTTACTATTAATGATAAGCATATTGAGGTTATCGTGCGCCAGATGATGAGAAAGGTCCGCATTGAGGATTCAGGCACTACCAACTTCCTCATTGGTGATGAAGTTGAGAGGTCTGAGTTTGTTGATGAGAATGAGAGGGTCAAGTCAGAAGGCGGAAAGCCGGCACAGGGAAGGCCGCTGCTCCTCGGCATAACAAAGGCATCTCTTGCAACAGAGAGCTGGGTTTCTGCTGCATCATTCCAGGAGACAACCAGGGTTCTTACTGAGGCGGCTCTGAGCGGCCTTGTTGATGAACTTAAAGGGCTCAAGGAGAATGTGATAATGGGTCGGGTAATCCCGGCCGGCTCAGGCATGCCTCCATACAAAGAATCTTTTATTCAGGGAGATTTTTACAATATGCATCTTGAGCAGGAGATGGCTGCTGCTGAAGAATCTGAATAAACAGGATATGCAATAAAAAAAGAGGGGTGCTGTTGCAGCACCCCTCTTTTTTTGTCTGTTTATTGTTTGATGAGCTTTGCTGTTGCCTCGGCAATTATGGTGCCGTCTGATTCTTTTTTAATTATTCCGTGAGTCTCTATAAGCCTTGAATTTCGTTTGGTTACCTTGCCCTCAATAATGACAGCCTGTCCGGTTATCATCGGTTTTTTAAAGCGGACTGTTATTTCAGCTGTGGCAGGCATTACCCCGTCTCTGATTGCTGCATGAACCATTACTTCATCGAGCAGGGTTGAGACAATGCCCCCATGGGTAACATCCTTGTAGCCCTGCAGATCAGCAGGAGGTGTGAACCTGCTCTCTGCGTAGTCTTCTGCGTAACTGAATACAAGTTTCAGCCCCCTGTTGTTTTCAGGGCCGCATGCGAAGCATTTTCTGTCGTCTTCAAATACCATAATCTATATGTGTTGTCTATGATAGCGCTGTATTTGGCAGCTATTTGTTCATCATCTCAAGAAAGTCTTTATTGTTCTTTGCCGCCTTCAGTTTACTTATCAAAAACTCCATGCTCTCTACGGTGCTGAGCGGGTTGAGAACCTTTCTGAGTATCCACATTTTGTTCAGCACATCTTTATCAACCAGAAGCTCCTCTTTTCTGGTACCTGATGCGTTTATGTCAATACTTGGGAATATGCGCTTGTCAACCAGTTTTCTATCAAGATGCAGCTCCATGTTTCCTGTGCCCTTGAACTCTTCGAATATGACATCATCCATTCTTGATCCAGTATCAACAAGAGCAGTAGCCATTATAGTGAGACTGCCGCCTTCTTCTATGCTTCGGGCTGTACCAAAGAATCTCTTTGGCCTCTGCAGGGCATTTGCATCGAGGCCGCCTGACAGCACCTTGCCGCTTGTAGGAGTTATGGCATTATACGCGCGGGCGAGCCTTGTGATGCTGTCGAGCAGTATCACAACATCCTTCTTGGATTCCACAAGCCTCTTTGCCCGCTCAATAACCATTTCAGACACCTGACAGTGCCTCTGAGGGGGCTCGTCAAAAGTAGAGCTTATTATCTCAGCAGTTGATACCTGCCTTTTCCAGTCTGTTACTTCTTCAGGTCTTTCATCAATTAGCAGGATTATCAGGTGTATCTCTTTATGGTTCTTTTTTATAGCTTTTGCAAGTGACTGCAGAAGCATGGTCTTTCCTGTTCTGGGTGATGCCACAATCATGCCGCGCTGGCCCTTGCCGACAGGTGTTATAAGGTCCATGACTCTCATGCAGAAGTCGCTTGCATCATATTCAAGATTAATCTTTTCTGTAGGATAGTATGGGGTAAGGTTGTCAAAGAACTGCCTGCTTGTGTTGTCCTCAGGAGATTCGTTGTTGATGGTCTCCACCTTAAGCAGGGCAAAATATCTTTCATTTTCTTTTGGAGGCCTGATCTGACCTGAAACATAGTCTCCTGTACGCAGGGAGAATCTCCTGATTTGCGAGGGAGATACATAAATGTCATCAGGGCTGGGCAGGTAGCTGTAGTCAGGGGACCTAAGAAAACCGAATCCGTCAGGCAGTATTTCAAGCACACCTGCGCCGTATACATTGCCTGCCTTTTCAGTCTGAGCCTGAAGAATGGCAAAGATTAGATCCTGCTTGCGCATGCCGCTGGCGCCTTCAACATTCAGGTTTTTTGCGAGTGTTGTTAGACCATCAATGGTCTTTTCCTTGAGTTCGGAAATAGAGATGTAGTTTTCCATATTAATTTTTTTACCTCACTGGGGATGGAGTCATTCTAAAAAATACAAAGCCCTGATCATGTCAGTATAATGGCCTCGAGGTTGTTAACATTCATTAGTGATAATATCTTTCGGTCTTTTTGTGTTAATGGTTATCCCTGTAATGGGGGGCTGCATAAAAAATATGTGATTAGCATACTAAATACCGCTCTGTTTGTCAATATCCGGAAACTCCCGCAGGCACTCCTCAATTATCGAGTTCATCTCCTCTTCTGACACTTCAGGTATAACAAGCAGACCATCTGAATCTCGGTTAATTTGAGTTATGCCGGGGAACTTTTTTTCGAGCATTTTCATATCAACAGCCTGATTTCTTATTATTTTCAACAGCCTTCGGTTTTCTTCCTCAAGATTGAATTTTTCCATGGCTGAAAGCACAATTAATCTTAGTTCAACATCGTTCCATGGCTTCAGTATGTATTTATAAATTTCTCCTTTGTTTATAGCCTGAATGGCTGAGTTCAGATCAGCATGTCCTGTAAGAATTATTCTGATTATTTCAGGATTTCTGTATTTTACTTTTGAAAGAAATTCCACTCCTGTCATGCCTGGCATCTGCTGGTCAGAAATAATAACATTTATATTTTTGCACTCAAGCATGTCCAGGCCTTCAGCAGCATTTGCTGCTGTGCACACATCAAACGGTTCATCCATAAACACCCTGTTAAGGGCAGATAGTACACGGGGTTCATCATCAACAATAAGCAAACAGGGCGCAATTCCGTCAGTCTTCATCTGTTTTCCATTAAAAGTGATTCTGTTTTTCTATCTTTTTTTTACCCATACAAATATGCCTCCAGCAGCAGGATCTATATGATAGCTTCTTTTGAGTGTCTCAATATTCTGATTGTTAAGTACAGTAAATTTTCTCAACAGAAGCAGGCCGGTGCCGGTTCTGATGTCTCTTGATACAGTCATGCCGGGCGCAAGATCTTTAGGTTTTAGTTCAACTTCTATGTTGTCTTTTGGTGCGGCAAATGATGATAGATGCTCATGCGCAGTCTCAGCGATATATGAATAAAGTTTTGGGTCATGTTTGGTGTTAAGTTCGGTTTTAATCTTTGCAAGCGCATCTTCAACAGATATCGAGATTTCATAGTTGTTTATCAATCTGTCAAGGGTATCGGCAATTTTGATAATTCTTGCTCCAATTGGTATCTGATCAGACTTGAGCCCGTCAGGGAAGCCGCTGCCATCGAAATTTTCGTGATGATGTCTTATAAAAACAGCAGGTTTCCTGAAAAGGTCAATCGTGTCAAGAGCTGCCTGGCCCCTTACAGGATGTTTTTTGTATTCATAAAGCTCATCCTGTGTAAATTTGGCAGGGTTTTTTATCATTACCAGATCAGGCATCCCTATTTTGCCTATATCGTGAAGCTGCGCTGCGATGGTTATTTTTTTTATCTCATCGCTATTCAGGCCTAATCTGCCTGCTATGTCAGATGATATTAAGGCAACATTCGAGGAGTGATCACGCATGGATTTGTCCCTAAGCTCCATTAAAGCTGAAAATGAAACAATGATTTGGTCAAGATTTTGCTGCATTTTTTTGTTCAGTTCATCAAGATCTTTATTTCTATTGGACAGATCAATGGTTTGTTGCTGTACATAGTGTTCAAGTTCAGTATTCCATTTTTTCAGCTCTTCATTCTGCTGCAGCGTCAGGTCAGTTAGTCTCTTGTTTTCAATAATCAGATTATATTTTTCAGCAGCATCCCGCACTATCAGAATAATTTCATTGTCATCCCATGGTTTTGTCAGGTACCTTGAAGCCCCTCCTATGTTGATGGCATTTATAGCCGCATTTATATCCGCATAACCTGTTAAAACCATTCGTACAGTATCAGGCTGAATCTGCTTTGCCTTCTCGAGAAATTCAAATCCCGACATCCGGGGCATTCGTTGATCAGACACTATCACAGCGAATCTGACTGTCTTTACAACTTCGAGTGCTTCAGCGCCTGAGTCTGCTGTAAATACAGAATATGGTTCATCAATAAAGAGCCTTTTTAAAGAACTGAGTATATGTTGTTCATCATCAACAAACAGAATATTAGGTTTGGTCTGATCAGTAGTCATTCAGCTATAATCCTTTTGTCATTAATGAGATAAAAATATCTGTTATCTCTGGATCATATGCCTTGCCGCTCTCTTCGCGCAGGTGTTGAAGAGCTTCTTTGTGTGATATCTTTTTTCTGTATGGCCGGTCTGTTGTCATTGCGTCATATGTGTCTGCCACAGCTACAATTCGCGCTTCGAGAGGTATGGCTTTGTCCTTTAGCCTGTTGGGGTACCCAGTGCCGTCATACCGTTCGTGATGATATGTAATGATATTGGCGATCGGCCTTGATAGCTGTGCAAGCTGAGCAAGTTCAGCTCCCCACACAGGATGCTTTTCAACTATACGCATCTCATCTTCAGAAAGTGGTCCATTATAGTTAAGCAAAGCTTCCGGCACTCCTATTTTGCCGCAGTCATGCAGCCAGCTGCCCTGCCGGATATTTTTTATCCATTCATC
The DNA here is from genome assembly GCA_034002665.1 of Dissulfurispiraceae bacterium. Classification (GTDB taxonomy): domain Bacteria; phylum Nitrospirota; class Thermodesulfovibrionia; order Thermodesulfovibrionales; family Dissulfurispiraceae; genus JAFGXL01. Next base: position 16,120 of record JAVFAA010000004.1, read on the forward strand.
AGGCAGTTCCATCGCTTTTGCGATTTTTATCGCGTATTCTGCTACTCTGTCGCAGTGACCTTTTGTGTATTTATCTTTTAGCTCTATTGCCTGTGCCAGACTTAGAAGCGCGGCCTCATCAGCCCGCTTCATTGCCTGTGCTATGTCGTAGCGTTGTACAGCCTCATGCACCATATTAACGAGATCATCATTGTTCCATGGTTTTGTTACAAACCTGTAGACTTCACCTTTATTTATTGCATCAATGGCAGTACTGAAATCAGCATATGCTGTAATTAGAATCCTGAAGGTGTCTGGCTGTAGTTCCCTGGCTCTCTGAAGCAGTTCCAGTCCGTTCATGAAAGGCATATAATTGTCAGATATTATTACTGACACAGGGGTATTCTCCAGAACATCGATGGCATCAAAAGGGTTGGTGCATTTTATGATCTTGACAGATTCTGTCGCCAGCAGCCGCTCCAGCGAGTAGAGTATATTAATTTCATCATCAACGCATAGAATATGACTTGCCATATCAGTATCCCTCAGGAGAAAAAACTATTATTGTGCCCTGCTGGCCTTCCTGCAAATCCATTTGTCTTCCAGAAAGAGTGCCCTTTGTATTTCCAAATGATGTTCGAACTGATAATATTTTTTTTGTATTAATTTCTTTAATAAAGCTTTTCAGAGGCTCTGTAATCTGTTTTTCCACATTCTCGCCAAGCATGCATAGTGTATTGCCTGCAATTTCAATCCATTTTTTGTTGATAAGCACAGCCACATTGTTTGGATCTATTCCAAGGATTCCTACAGGAAGGGCATCAAGTATATTTTGATGTTTGATGAGTATTTCATTCCTGAAGTTCAGGTGCATGATCTTTTCATCGAGCAGTTTTTGAAGCTGAGTGTTAAGCATCAAAAGTTCAGCATTTTTTTTCTGAAGTTCCAGTGTAAGCTCCATATTTCTTTTATACAGCTGATACCGTTCAACGGCGTTTGCAACCGTAACTTTAAGCTCATCGTCATTCCATGGTTTTGGAATGAATTTGTATATTTCCCCCTCGTTTATAGCCTCTACCATGGAGGCTGTATCAGCATATCCGGACAATACAAGCCTGACTGTTTCAGGGCTTATCTGGCGTACCTGACGCAAAAAGTCTATTCCGTTCATCTCTGGCATTCTGTAGTCGGAAATTATGATCTGCGGGGATTCTGTCCTGAGTATCTCCAGTCCTTCCCTGCCTGACTGTGCCGTAAAAAATATATAGTCTTCGTCCATGAACACGCGTTTCAGAGAGTTGAGTACGCCTATTTCATCATCAACACAAAGTATTTTTGTTTTTATAGCATTTGTCATTCAGTCACCACAGGCAGCTTTATTGTAAAGGTTGATCCTTTTCCCACCTCACTTTTTGCGGAGATGTCGCCTCCATGTTTTTTTATGATGTCGAACGCTATGCTGAGTCCAAGCCCTGTGCCTTTGCCCACATCTTTTGTTGTGTAAAAAGGCTCGAAAATCCTGTTGAGCTTGTCTTCAGGAATTCCGATCCCTGTATCAGATATCGATACAAATATGTGGCTGTCATTGCTCCATGTTTTTACGGTGATCTGTCCTTGTTTGGGTATGGCATGTGCAGCATTCATCAGTATGTTCATGAATACCTGATTGATCTGTCCAAGGTTGCATCTGGTAAAAGGAATGTCGCCATATTCTTTTGTCAGAGTGGTTTTGTATTTAAGCTCATTCCATAAAATATTAATTGTGCTGTCAAGTCCTTCATTTATGTTTGACAGTTTTTGTTCGGACTGATCCACCCTGGAGAAGCTCTTCATATCCTGAACAATTCGTTTAACCCTTTCAGCGCCTTCAATTGATTCGGTTATAAGGTTGTTCGTATCTTCGAGTATAAAAGGAATTTTCAGGTCTTTCAAAGCGCTCTCTATTGTCTGCTGAACATCCGACATATTATATTTTTCATCAATTCCTTTACGGACAGCTTCTGATTGAAGATCCATGAAATTCCTTATTCTCTCGGTATATTTTTTGAGGGTATTCAGGTTGCTCATAATGAATCCGACCGGATTGTTGATCTCATGCGCCACGCCTGCTGCAAGCTGGCCTATGGATGCCATTTTTTCATGCTGCAGCATATGCGATTGAGCTGACTTCAGCTCGGTGTACGCCTGTTTGAGCTCGTTTGTTGTGTGCTGCAGCTCTTCATTTCTGCGGCTGAGCTCGTTTGTGACTCTTTTTATGTCTGATGAATCATGCATGGTGATAACATGTCCTGAGGTTTTTCCATCCGTATCAATATATTCATATGAGTTAAAGACAAACCATTTTTTAGATTTTTGATGGAAGATATCGACTGATTGTCCATATATGTCGCTCACCTGAAGTTCGGATTCAGAAAACAGCTCTTCAATGCTCATTGATGCAATATTGTCAAAGGGCTTATCTGATATTTTGCTTATGGAATTGTTAAAGCGTATTATTTTTCCGTTATTATCAGTGAGTATTACAATATCGCCAAGACAGTTCATTGTCGCTTCCCACTCTTTTTTAGCCTGCTCCATCAAGCTGAAAAGTTTTTTTAGCTCATCATGCTTTTTTGCAAGTTCAGACTGGCTTTTCAGAAGCTCCTGCTCAGCATTTTTGCGCTGTGTTATATCCTCCTTAATAATAAGAAAATGGTCTATCACGCCTTTGAGGTTTCTTATCGGGGATACTGTTATCATCTCCCAGTAGTGATTGCCATCTTTTTTTCTGTTGATCACCTCTTCTTTCCACTGGCTTGCTTCATCAGTTTTTTCCCAGAGAGGGTACAGACCTTCAACATTCTTTTCATCTGAGTTGAGCAGTTGAAGCCTGTTCCCCAATACTTCCCTGGAGCTGTATCCTGTTGTCTGTTCAAATTGTGGGTTGACATATTCGATTCTGCCTTTTGGGTCAGTTATGATAGTGGCATTTGGACTCTGCTCAATAGCATATGAAAGTTTAAGCATCTCCTGCTTTGTGCGGAATGAATAAATCTTAAAAAAAGCAATTGCAGCGGCTCCCCCAAGAAAGAAGATCAGATGCAAAACAACAAGATTTTTCTTCTCTTTTTCATTGCTCGCAGTATAAACACCCATGGGGATTGTTATACTTATGCCCCCTCGTATGTCACCGAGCCTGTAGCCCTGCTTTGCATGGCACTTGAGGCATGCCTTATCTGTGGACAATGGTGCCATATATCTGAACAGGTCACCAATTTCACTCTCCACCACTTCAGCAAACTCTTTTTTGCCTTTTTCAAAACTCAGCAGGGCATTCTCTTCCCAGGAGTCGGGTTCATTGCCTGGTCTGAGAGGTTTGAGGCTTGTTATGTGAAAGGTGACATTGTTTTTGCCTTTTGTGAGTTCAGAAATCTGCCTGGTCATGTAGGCAGGATTAATCATTGTGAGCTTAACTCCAGTTGTTGTGGCAACATCCCGGACAGGAAGGTCAAGATAAGGGTTAGGCTGGGTTTTATCCGTGACAACTACATAAACTCCTCCGTGCTGCGCATTCCATAGCCTTGTTATCACTATTTCATTGAAAAATGCCCGCGACTGTTCAGTAAGCAGATGATTAAAGTGGCTTTGATTTGTTTTGAGGTTTGTTGCCAGGGAGATGATGATGAGAAAAAACCAGACAATTGTGGGAAGAATAAGGGTTTTTATTCTGCCTGTTTCTGTTAAATACCTGGATTTTATGCTACCAAAGGATTTTTCAGACATTTCTTGTCTCATATGGCTCCTTTGATTTAGATTCAAATATAAGGGATCCATATTAATTATCGGATTTTGACGCACTTAATTTAGACTTACTATAATGGTATTAATCAGATTATACACCGATATGGGGGTTATTACTGGACTATGTTCTTTTTTGCGGTATTTTTCACTCTGTATGGTTTGCTGCATCTCTATTTTTATATAAAAGCGGCAAGGGCATTCAAATGCAACCCGCTATTTAAAGGTCTGTTGGCGCTATGGCTCGCTGTTATGACAGCAGCGCCTATCTTTATAAGGCTGCTTGAGAAGGGCGGATACGAACTGCCTGCAAGGGTGCTCTCCTATGCAGGATATATATGGATGGGTTTTATCTTTCTGTTTGTTTCAGCAGGGCTGCTGGTTGATCTGTTCTGTCTTGTGAAAAAGTTTATAACGCACAGTGCAGAAGGCAAAAGGTGCAGAGCTGCTTATAACTTTTTTATACCCGCTGCCATTGCCTGCATTGTCAGCATTTATGGATACTTTGATGCGCTTGATATAAGGATTGAGCGGATAGAAATTGCATCGGATAAGATCCCGGCGTCAGCAGGTGTATTCAAGGTTGCACAGATATCGGATGTGCATCTCGGGCTGATTGTAAGAGAGCAGAGGTTGAGTAAAATAATAACTATTCTGGAGGCAGAAAACCCTGACATTATTGTTTCTACCGGAGATCTTGTTGATGGTCAGATGTATTCCATGAACCATCTGTCACATATGCTGAAATCACTGAAGCCTGTGTATGGCAAGTTTGCAGTTACAGGGAATCATGAGTATTATGCCGGAATAAAACAAGCAGTTGCCTTTACAGAGGATTCCGGATTTAAGATGCTTCGCAATCAATCGTCTGATATCAGCAGTTTTCTTTCTGTTGCAGGAGTTGAAGACCCTGTGTCCGGTATTGCCAGAGATGCGCTAATTAATTCAGAAAAAGAGCTGCTCCATTCCCTGCCTTCTGAAAGGTTCAGAATACTGCTTAAACATAGACCACTTGTGAATGAATCATCAGATGGATTGTTTGATCTTCAGCTCTCAGGTCATACACATAATGGCCAGATGTTTCCATTTACATGCCTCACCAAGCTTTACTATGCAAAGGACTCAGGGCTTGTAAAGACAAAGAATTATACTCTCTATATAAACAGGGGAGCAGGCACATGGGGGCCGCCAATAAGGTTCCTGGCTCCGCCGGAGATAACTGTATTTGAAATATCAGGTAGATCAGAATAAAAAGGGTCTGCCCAAAAATAAATAGCCTGCGCTGTAGCCTCTTTCAGCATGTCCAAATCCCAGATAAAGTGGTCCAAATATTGTGTCATAACCGATAAATATGCTTCCCGCAACCTGCATCCTGTTCAGGCCTGCATCTCCTTTGTCATCCCACACGCTGCCTGTCTCAACAGAGCATCCGAGGTAGAAGTCTCCAACAAAAGACGAACTCACTTTATGATAGGTTATCAGTTTTCCTGTTGCCATATGCTGTCCATGGAGCTGATTTCTGCCAAGACCAGAGAGATTCAGGAAGCCTCCGAGTCTGAATTTGTCATAAAAAGGTATGTCACTGCCAAAGTGGGTGCCAGCTGATACAAGCGCAAGAATTGTCTGTCTGCCGAATGTTGCTGCGCCGAGCAGGCTCGCCTGTATTTTATTATATTCATCATCAGAGCCCAGCGATTTGAGAGCGTATATTGAGTTGAACTGGGCAAGGTATCCCCTGTTTGGGAAGTTCACATTGTCAAGCTGGTCAAGTCTTCCTGATAGTGTAAAGGCGCCTCTTGTTGTCTTCTCATTGCGAAGATCCAGGCTCCCGATCCTTGGTTTTCCCCTTATGCTGCTATAGTGAATTCCAGTCCTGACCTCTCCGTATGTCCAGGGCTGAATGCCGAAGTCAAGCCCGGCCTCATATATTGATACAGTATAGGAGGATGTCCTGCGTTTGCCTTCATAGTAGTCAAAAGGTTCTTTAGTCCACTTCACAAATGGCGAGATAAAAAAGAGCCTGTCTGAAGCAAGAGGCTGGTGAAATTCTGAATATATCCCGCTCGGTGTGCCAAGATTAAGCTGTGTTTTCCATTCTGCTCCAAAGCTGTTGATCCATCTTTTTGTGTAGTCAACAAGGATGTTGTAAGTGCTTGACCCGTCCATGTTGCTTGAAAGTCCCAGTCCGAATCTGAGTTGATTGGGGCCGAGCATGTTCTCTTTTGCTTTTACTGAGAGTTCGTATTTTGAGTCCTGCTGATTTACGCTGAGCGTTACGCGTTCAAAGTCTCCTGTGCCGTAGAGGAGATCAGATTCTTTTTTGAGGCGTTCCGTATCAACTGTATCGCCTGGTTTTATAGACAATATATTTGATGCCATTTCAGGTGTGATATTTTTATCACCCTGTATTTCTATTTTGACTGAAGATATCTGCACTTCTTTTAAAAGCTCTGAACGGCGGGATGCAAATATCTCGTATTCTGATGAGTCAACAGAGTATTGCCTCAGCTTATCAATACTTACAAAGGCAGCTTTATACCCTGCCAGGGAGATTTCTGCTGACCTGCGAAAGTCGGTTGAGTTTGCTTCCCCAAGTTCAGGATTTATGTATATATCATCATGAGTCAGTTTTTTAATCTGTTCAGCCACATTTTTTTTCATCATTATATCGAACATCTGGGTTATGATCAGGAGGCTTGAGCTGAGCTGATCGCGTTTTGAAAGGGGTTTGTCAACATCAACGCAGATAATTATGTCAGCTCCCATCTCCCGGACGATATCAACAGGCAGATTCATTACCAGCCCGCCGTCAACAAGCAGTCTGCCGTCAATTTCCACAGGCGTGAATGCTCCTGGTACAGCCATGCTTGCTCGTGCCGCATCAGCCAGCCGGCCGTTTTTGAGTATTACCAACTCACCTGTTTCAAGGTCAGCAGCCACAGCCCTGAAGCGGATAGGGAGCCCGTCAAAGTCATTAACCCCTGATGTGTGAAGCAGCAGGGTCTCAAACAGCATATTCACTTTTTGATCTTTAACCAGACCTCTCGGCATCACAAGCTTGCCGTCTTTTATCCCGATTCTCAATTTTGTGAGTATGTCGTAATCCTCTTTTTTTCTACGATAAGCAATGTTGCGGCGATCAGGATCTCCTGAAAATATGGCTTTCCAGTCTATTGAGGCTACCGTGTTTTCGATTTGAGCTGCGCTATATCCGGCAGAGTAGAGAGCGCCAATTACAGCGCCCATGCTGGTTCCGGCGATGAAGTCAACAGGTATCATGTTTTCTTCCAGCATCTTGAGCACACCTATATGCGCAAATCCTTTTGCTCCTCCGCCTCCGAGCACAAGTCCGATTTTAGGTCTCTTGGTTGATGATCTGGGTGTTGAGTCGTCTGCGCCTGCACAAGACATGTTTACAGACAGCAGTATAGAAAAAAGGATGCTGCAGGATATTTTTATGAATATTCCTGACAGCATCCTTTGATGCAATATTGTGTATGCCGTTGTTTTGCGCACCCTCTATTATCCGAAGTTATACAGTATCTTGCAAATAAAAAGAGAGGCTATTTTTAAACAGGCCCATTGTCTATTTTTGAGAGCGGTACATTCACATCAAAATATTTTGCATTCACCTGCTCTATGCCGAACTGCTTTAATCTTGCGGCATGCATTGCAACATATTTTTTAGCTGACTCTTCATCAGCGAACATATATATGCCGCCTGCTTCCTGATTCTCTTTGTTCTCTGTCCATATCTTCCATAAAAAGCCGGGCTCTTTTGCTATTGACGCTGCGAGATCCTGCATGGCCTCTGCCATCTCTTGACCAAAAGGTCCGGTGTATTTAAAATCCATCTGCACAAGCTTCATATTTCCTCCTTTGTGTATTGTTTCCGCAACTATTCCTGGTTGCTTCCTCCGCCCAATACTTTATAAAGAGTTACAAGATTAATTAGCCGCGAAAGCTGTGCGGTTATGAGTTCTTGTTGTGCATTAAAGAGAGATCGTTGAGCATCCAGCACCTCGAGGTAGCTTGATATGCCGTTATTGTATCTTGCCTCAGACAGGCTGAAAGCTCTTGCAGTTGCATTTGTGAGAGACTCCTGAGCTTCAATCTGTTCATTAATTGTGCCTTTCTGTGCCAATGCATCTGCTACCTCTCTGAATGCTGTCTGTATGGCCTTTTCGTACTGTGCAAGATAAATATCCCGATTTAATTCAGAGGCCTTTAGGGCTGCTTCATTTTTACCGGCATCAAATATTGGCATTGTAATTTTGGGAATAAAGTTCCATGTTGCAGCAGGGCCGCCATGAAACAGGCCTGACAGCTCATTGCTGGCGAGTCCAAATCCGGTTGTCAGTGTTATTCTTGGAAAGAATGCAGCTCTTGCAGCTCCTATGTTGGCATTGTAAGCTTTCAGCATATGCTCTGCTTGTAGTATATCCGGTCTTTTTAACAATGTTTCAGCAGGGAGTCCGGAATTAAGATCATTAAAACTGGTGATTTCACTCAGTCCTTCAGGCATCAGCTCAGCAGGTATGCCTGTCCCTGCGATCAGAGCAAGTGCATTTTCATTTTGTGCTATAAGGCTTACATAACGGACTGCTTCAACCCTGGCTGTATCAACACTGGTTTGAGCTTGTTTTAAATCAAGTTCAGATGCAGCTCCAGCCTCATATCTGCTCTTTATGAGATTATATGATGCAAGCTGACTTTTGAGTGTTTCACGGATTATCTTTAACTTTTCCTTGTCAGCTGCAAGAGATAGATATCTTGAGGCTGCTTCAGATATAAGGCTGATCTGTACACTCGATCTTGCCTGTTCAGTTGCAAAAAACTCCTGAAGAGCCTGATCATTAAGGCTGCGAATTCTCCCAAAAAGATCAAGTTCATAAGAACTGAATCCGAGATCCGCACTATACTGATGAGTAGTGGCAGACATTCCTGTTGGTGATAGATCAGCAGGTGTTCGTTGAGCTGTACTGCTGCCAGCTGCATTTACAGCAGGGAAAAGTTCTGTGCGTTGTATCCTGTATAGTGCTCTTGATTTTTCGATATTTAGGGCAGCTACCCTGAGATCGCGGTTATTTTCGAGCACCAGTTTTATTATTTCTTGTAGCTTTGGATCAGAAAAAAACTCCTGCCATCTGATCTCAGATGCGCTCCTGCCAGCAGAGGTCTCTCTGTAAGATTCTCCTGACGGCCATGCAGCAGGCACGGGCGCATCAGGTCTCTTGTACTCAGGGGCCATGCTTGCACAGCCTGAAAGGATGGCCATGGCAGCAGCACAAAAAACCAGTTTTTTCATTAATTGCGGTCTATTCATTTCTCCTCCACTGATGATTCAGCACTCTGCTGCATCCGCTGATGGGAGCGGTTTTTAATGCCGAATATCTTCTGCACAACAACAAAAAATACCGGCACAAGAAATATCGCAAATACAGTAGCTGTAACCATGCCTCCGTTAACTGCTGTACCTATGGCATTTTGTGCACCGGACCCAGCGCCCTTGCTTTTTACCAAAGGCAGCACTCCAAAGAAGAATGCGAGTGATGTCATTAATATGGGTCTGAGCCTCAGTCTCGCACCTTCGAGGGTTGCCTGGATAAGGCTCCTTCCATGCTCCATCTCTCTTTTTGCAAACTCGACTATAAGTATGGCATTTCTTGCTGACAGGCCTATTGTCAGCAGAATAGCTATCTGGAAGTATATGTCATTTGAAAAACTGCGTGACATAGAAGCAAGCACTGCCCCGATAACACCAAGAGGCACCACCAGCATTACTGAAAATGGTACTGTCCAGCTTTCATAAAGCGCTGCAAGACAGAGAAATACCACAAGCAGTGATATTGCATAAAGAGCTGGAGCCTGAGCTCCTGCATGCCGCTCTTCATAAGAGAGCCCGGTCCATTCAAATCCAAGGCCGGAAGGCAGCTTTGCTGCCATTTTTTCCATTTCAGCCATTGCATCTCCTGAACTTCTGCCAGGAGCTGCCTGCCCCATTATCTCTACAGAAGGTATTCCATTATATCTTTCAAGACGCGGAGAGCCATACTCCCAACTCGCTGTTGAGAATGAAGAGAACGGCACCATTCCGCCATCATTGTTATGAACATACCATCTGCCTATATCTTCTGGCAGCATCCTGTATTTTGCGTCTGATTGTATGTAAACCTTTTTTATCCTGCCATTTTCAATAAAGTCATTTATGTAGGAGCTACCCCATGCAGTTGAAATTATATTGTTGGCATCAGCAATTGGGACGCCAAGGGCTCCGGCTCTCACATCATCAATATTTATCCTGAACTGGGGAGTGTCGTCCTGACCATTAGGCCGTACAGCCACAAGTGTTTTATTCTGCATTGCCATGCCGAGTAGCTGGTTCCTTGCACTCATCAGCTTGTCATGCCCTATTCCTCCTCTGTCCTGCAGCTGAAAGTCGAATCCGTTCGCCTGCCCAAGTTCTACTACCGAGGGAGGCAGCAGTGCAAATACCATAGCATCTCTTATGGTAGAGAGCTTTTGCATGGCCCTTCCAACAACAGCCTGTGCTTTCAGCTCAGGCTTCTGCCTCAACTTCCAGTCTTTAAGCTGTATAAAAGCCATACCCATATTCTGACCTCTGCCTGCGAAGTTAAAGCCCGTAATCGCCATTAAGGAGCTGACAGCCTCTTTTTCTGTCTCCAAAAAGTGCTGCTCAACCTGCTTTATAACCGCAAGGGTGCGTTCATCAGTCGCTCCTGCAGGAAGCTGAATCTGGCATATTAAAAACCCCTGATCTTCATCCGGAAGAAAGGCTGTCGGCATTTTTAAGAACAGCAAAGCCATGACAACAGATATTGCCGCGTATATAACCATATATCTGCCGGGCTTGCCGAGCATTTTTTCAACTCTGCGGAGATATCTTTTGCTGCCTGAGGTATAGCCTTTATTAAACCAGTGGAAAAACCATCTAAACCAGCTGTGTTCAGAAGAATCATGTCCTTTCTGAACTGGTTTGAGTATGGTTGCACAGAGCGCAGGTGTAAGTATCAATGCAACGAGAACAGAGAGTATCATGGCTGACACTATTGTGATCGAAAACTGTCTGTATATTACTCCTGTTGAACCTCCAAAGAATGCCATTGGTACAAATACAGCTGAAAGCACTATTGCTATGCCCCAGAGTGCTCCGGTGATCTGCCCCATGGATTTTATGGTTGCTTCCCTCGGAGACAACCCTTCTTCAGACATGATTCTTTCGACATTCTCTACCACAACAATTGCGTCATCAACCAGCAGTCCAATGGCAAGCACCATCGCAAACATTGTGAGCATGTTGATGGAAAAACCACTGGCTGACAGTACGGCAAATGTGCCGAGCAGGACAACAGGCACGGCTATTGTCGGGATGAGTGTTGCCCTTATATTCTGAAGAAATATGAACATGACGATAAAGACAAGAATAATGGCTTCAATCAGGGTTTTGATCACTTCTTCAATGGAAATTTTTACAAAAGGTGTTGTGTCATACGGATAAACAACCTTCATCCCATGAGGGAAAAATTTTGAGAGTTCATCGAGCTTGGCCTTTACCCTGTTTGCAGTATCAAGGGCATTCGCATCTGAAGCAAGCTTTATTCCCATTGCAGAAGCAGGCTTGGTTTTGAAGCGAGCCTGAATGTCATAATTTTCCGTTCCAACGCTGCTTGCTGCAACATCTCGCAGCCTTACTGTAGAGCCATCGCTGTTGGAACGCAGAATTATATTGTCAAAATCCTCTGTGCTTTGAAGCAGAGTGCGTGCTGTTATAGTGGCATTAAGCTGCTGCCCCATCTCTGAAGGCTTGCCGCCAAACTGGCCAGCAGAGACCTGTGCATTCTGCGCCTGAAGCGCAGTAATTACATCGTTGGTAGTGAGCTTGTAATTATGGAGTTTGTCAGGATTGAGCCATATGCGCATTGCGTTTTGAGATCCGAACACCTGCACTTCTCCAACGCCTTCTACCCTGCTGATTATATCCTGGATATTTGCGACCATATAGTCTGATAGTTCAAAGCGGGTCATTGACTCGTCTTCAGATACAAAGCCAGCGATCAGCATAAAGTTTCTTGTTGATTTGACAACTGATATTCCCTGCTTCTGCACAACCTGAGGCAAAAGAGGTGTTGCAAGCTGCAGTTTGTTCTGTACCTGAACCTGAGCTACATTAGGGTCTGTTCCAGCCTTGAATGTCAGCGCAATAGTTGCAGCTCCGGCAGAGTCGCTGGTTGAAGACATATATATAAGATTGTCTATCCCATTCATCTTCTGTTCTATGACCTGCGTAACAGTATCCTGAAGAGTCTGGGCTGATGCGCCAGGATAGGTCGCGTTGATCGAAATCTGAGGCGGCGCTATTGGCGGATACTGAGAAACCGGCAGCGTCTCTATTGCAAGAAGGCCGGCCAGCATTGTTATGATTGCGAGTACCCATGCGAAGATGGGTCGATCAATAAAAAACCTTGACATTAGATCTCCCCCTCTATTTCTTCACTTCTGCTGTGGTTTTAGATTCAAATAATACAGGCTTGACAATAGAGCCGGGTCCGGTTCTCTGAATGCCCTCAACTATAACCCTGTCGCCTGGCTTGAGGCCCTCAGTTACAAGCCATCTGTCTCCAACTGCTCTTGCAGTCTTGATAACCCTCGGTTCAACTTTGTTTTCAGTACCAACAACCATAACTATCGCTTCTCCAGCAGGGTTTCGTGTAACCCCTCTTTGCAGCACAAGTATTGCTCTGTCATTTATCCCTTCCATTACTGTGGCGCGTACAAACATGCCTGGTAAAAGTACGCCGTGTGGATTTGGAAATACGGTTCTCAGTGTTATTGATGCAGTGCTCTGGTCTACTGTCACTTCTGAAAATCGGAGTCTTCCTTCGAGAGGGTATTTTGAACCATCTTCAAGCATCAGCCTCACTTTTGGCTGGTCTGAAGCCGGTTTTTTGAGCAGACCGCTCGCCATTGCCTGCTTTAGCTTCAGCATGTCTGAGCTGGATTGAGTTATATCAACATAAATTGGATCAAGCTGCTGAATTATTGCGAGAGGAGCTGTTTGGTTTGCTGACACCAGAGCTCCTGTTGTTACTGCTGATCTGCCAATTTTGCCTGATATGGGCGCAGTAATCTTTGTGTAGCCAAGATTAATCCTGGCAGTATCCAGCGCAGCTTTGGATGCCTCAACCTCTGCCTTTGCCTGCATATGCTGTGCTGAAGCATCATCATACTCCTGCTTGCTTATCGCGTTTATCTTTACAAGTTCAGCAAAGCGCTCAGCTCTGAGTTTCGCAGGCGTTAAATTCGCTTCTGATCTTGCAAGTGCGGCCTTTGCGCTGTTATAGGCAGCCTGGTATGAGGCCGGGTCTATCTGATAAAGCACATCGCCTTCTTTAACATCCGTGCCTTCTGTGAAGAGCCTCTTTTGTATAATGCCGCCAACCTGCGGCCTCACTTCAGCGATAATATGAGGTGCTGTTCGGCCAGGCAGTTCAGTTGTCAGTTCAAGACGCTCTGCCTTGATCTCAACTATTCCAACCTCAGGCGGGCCTGCAGGCGACATTGCTGCCGTATTATTCTTTTTGCAGCCTGCTGCGGCAACAAAGGCGAGCAATGTCAGTATCACAAGTATTGTTGCGAATCTGTTGCGTTTAATGTGCGGTTGTGCTGATCTCATTCTCAATCTCCTCCAAAAAGTCCAAAAAAAGTATTAAATCATTATCTGACTATTGCTATTAAAATATAGCGCATAAATCAGGTTCTATTGCTTCAGATATGCTCTTATAAGACTGTCCACGAGTGTTTTGCCAAGAATCTCACGGTCTGTCCATGGATAATTGCTCTTAAATATGCTCATTACAATAAGGCCGTGAATTGATACATAAAATATCTCGGTAACTGTCTCTGGATCAGCTTTTATAAACAGCTTTGAATCAATGCACTCTTTGACAATATCCTTGAATGCCAGATGAGTGTCGCGGGCAATGGAAGGCCTTTGCATGAATTCTGTCTGCGAGCCATAAATGCCCGGGTGCACAAAAAACAATACTTTATAATGATCCGGGTTTTCAAGGCCGGTTTTTACATGAAACAACAGTGCCTTGCGGAGTTTTTTTACCGGATCTATATGCTGTTTTCTGATTTTAGTGAGTTCAAGCAGGCATTGCTCAGCCAGTTCTTCGCACATGGCGAAGAGAAGGGCATCCTTATCCTTAAAATAAAGGTAAATGGTGGTGGGAGAAAATCCGATCTTATGCGCAAGTTTGCGCATTGAAAATGCTTCGTATCCTTTTTCTATAAAAAGCTCACGAGCTGCATTGAGTATTTTTACGCGAAATTCTTCCTTTTGCCTGTTCCTTTTTTCCCTGATTCCCATATAAACCCTAAACTCATCTAATTTAACTTAACAGTGTTAAGTTTATCAGGTTGAGAGTTGAAATGTCAAACAAAAAATCAGAGCTGCAGCACAGCAGAAGTCAGAAGACAGGAGTCAGAGAACAGATCTGACTTTTGTTGTCTGTTTTCTGTATTCTATGTTCTGACTTCTGTATTGCTCTGGTCGCTCTGCTGTGCTAATGTGTATAATATTACCACTATGAAATACAGGCTTACGGAAAAAGTTAAGGCAGCAGGCTGAGCAGGCAAGATAGGTCCGGCGGACCTTGACGGCATAATTAGCGCTGTTATGCAAGGACAGCCCCATAGAATTGATGAATCAACAAGTGCGGCTGCTTCTGTGGATGCTCGTGCTCAAATTCTGGTTGGACTCGGTGATGATGCTGGAGTTTATCAGCTTGGCAATACTACGCTTATTGAAACAGTAGATGTTATTACACCCGTTGTTAATGACCCATACACTTTTGGAGCTATAAGTGCAAATAATTCCTTGAGTGATGTTTACGCAATGGGCGGCAGACCTGTTTCAGCACTTGCTGTGGCAGGGTTTCCTCTTTGCGAATACAGCACTGATGTGCTTGTTGAAATCATGAGGGGTGCTGTCAGCTCAATAACCAGAGCCGGGGCATTCCTCACAGGCGGCCACAGCTTTGATGATTCAGAGATCAAGTTTGGTCTGTCGGTTACAGGCATTGCACAGGATAACAAAGTGCTTACAGTAAAAGGCGCACAGCAGGGTGATCTGCTTGTACTTACAAAACCTCTTGGCATAGGAATACTCACAACAGCTCTTAAGACCGGCAAGATCGATGACGAAGCTGTTTATGAAGCAGTCGAGTGGATGCTTACTCTTAATGACAAGGCATCTGCAGCTGCGAGCAGCTCAGGTGCAAGTGCGTGTACAGACATAACAGGGTTTGGTCTTCTTGGACACGCCTTTAACATGGTCAAAGGATCTGGAGTGGATTTCAAGATTGATTTCAAGGCAGTTCCTTTTATGGAAGGTGTAAGAGATTTTGTTATGAAGGGCATAGCTCCTGGAGGAGCTTTTGCAAATCTCAATTTCTTTGAGCCGTCAACTGACTTTGATTCGAATATTACTTATGAAGACAAACTGATGCTTGCTGATCCACAGACATCAGGTGGTCTTCTTGTTGCAGTCGCAGAAGAGGGTATCGGCTTGTTCGAAAACAGTCCTCTTTTTCACAGAGTAATAGGCAGGGTTGTTAAAGGCTCCGGCAGAATAATCATAGGATGAGCAGCACACTCATATTGGTTCTCCATGCGCATCTTCCTTATGTACGACAGCCATCGCAAAAGGCAACAATAGAAGAACTATGGTTTCTCGAAGCTATGTGGGAAACCTATCTGCCACTTCTTGATCTTCTTCAAAAATATGATAGAGAGCATTCTGATCCGCTTCTCGCTCTTAGTATAAGCCCGCCCCTTGCCGAGATGATGCGTGATCCGTTGATGAATGAAAAGTTTAAAGCGCATATTACTTCGCTTGAAGCTCTTGCAAGATCAGAGATCAGACGAACAAACGGAACTGAGCATCAAAAAACCGCTTTAATGTATATGAATAAAATTTGTTCTGCGAATAATGTTTATGAGTTATGCAAAGGCAGTATTCTGGATGCGTTCAGGAGGCTGCAGGATTCAGGTGCTGTTGAATTGCTTGCCACAGCAACCACCCATGCATTTTTACCGGCGTATCAGGGTGAGCCTGATGCAGTGCGAAATCAGATAAGGATCGGAATTAACTATTATTGCAGGATGTTTGGAAGAAGACCAAAAGGTTTCTGGCTGCCGGAGTGCGGATATTATGAGGGTCTTGAGCAGATACTTTTTAATGAGGGAATTGAGTATTTTTTTGTTGAAGGACATGGATTGATCAATGGCAATCCAGTCCCATTATGCAGTGTTCATAAACCAGTTATCACACCTTGCGGTGTAAGGGTGTTTGGTAGAGACATGAATGCCTGTAGTCAGGTTTGGTCATCTGAGTCAGGATATCCAGGAGCAGATTCGTATAGAGACTTTTACAGGGATATCGGATTCGATCTGCCGACAGATTATATCTCCAGTTTTTTCCATGATTTTGGTGCAAGGGTTTTTACTGGATTCAAGTATTATTCAGTTGCCCAGACAGAAGGTGAAAAAGTTCCGTATGACCGACAAAAAGCGCTGCAGCAGGCTGGAGCTCATGCAGCCTGCTTTGTTTCTGACAGAACAAAGGATTTTGATGAGCTCTCAAAATATTGCAAGAGTCCGGTTATTGTTGCAGCATTTGATGCTGAGCTTTTTGGACACTGGTGGTTTGAAGGTATTGAATGGTTGTCGCATGTAATTGAGATGTCATCTTGTGAAAAGATAAATTTCAAACTGAATTCTCCCTCGGTCTATCTTTTAGAACTTTCAGATAGCCTGCAGGTGACAACTCCTTCTGCCTCAAGCTGGGGTGAGGGGGGATATAACGCCTGCTGGATCAACAAAGGCAGCGGCAGGTATTACAGACATCTTCTCAGAATGCCGGAGATGCTGAAAATATTTAACGAAAAAAGTGTCAGGCCGGGTTTGTTAAAAGATGCTCATGATCAGGCGCTGCGGGAAATGCTGCTCTCTGAGTCGAGCGACTGGTTTTTTCTGATCAACAAAAAAAGAGCAGGGGAGTATGCAGAAAAAAGATTAATCAGACATATAAACAATTTTGACCTTATTGTGAAGAATGCCCTTACAGGCGAATTGAGTGAAAAGGTGCTTAATGAAATGGAATATGACAATCCTTTTATAAAGGATATTGGTGCTATGATTTGAAGTCCATAAAATGTTTGTCATAAGGATAGGATTTGATATAGTAAATAAATTCATCTACAGAGTGAGATACAACGGAGTTTTTAGGAAGCAGCAGCCAGAATGATCTGAACATTCTTTCTTCTTTGAAATTGATAATCTTCAGCGTTCCATAGTGTGCCTCTTTTCTTAATGCCCATTTAGACACAATCGAAATTCCGAGGCCGTTTTCTACAGACTCCTTTATTGATGCGGTGCTTCCTGCGACAAGTGTTATCTTCATGTCATTTATATGAATGCCGTGTGCAGCCAGATATTTTTCTATCACCTGTCTGGTTCCTGAGCCCTCCTCGCGCATTATAAACGGTTCTTTTGTGAGTTCGAGTATGGATACCACCCTGCGTTTTGCCCAGGGATGAAGAGGAGGTACAATGAGGCAGAGTTCATCAGTTACTATAGATTCATTTATAACCTTGTTTTTTGACACCTCGCACTCAACCAGCCCGATATCAAGTGTGCCTGATGTTAGCAGTTCAACAATCCTTTTTGTGTTGTTTATGTTTAGATTCATTCGGATCTTTGTGTGGGTGCGTTTGAAATCTGCCAATATGGCTGGTAGCATATAGTTGCCTATTGTTGTGCTGGCTCCAATGCTTATGCTGCCTTTTACCAGACCTGTGATCTTTCCGATATCTTTATCGAGCTGGTTATAAAGAGCGAGTATTTCCTTGGCGTATTTATAAAGAATTTCTCCAGCAGGTGTAAGGGATATTGTGCTGCCTGAGCGGTCAAACAGTTTTGTTTCATAAAGTTCTTCAAGCGCCTGAACCTGAAGACTCACAGCCGGCTGAGTCAGATAGATTATCTCTGATGTCTTAGAGAAGCTCTTTGTTTCAGCAACTGTGCAAAACACTTTGAGTTTATGATCTTCAAGTCCCATAAGAAGAATTATAACATGATGAAATATAAAAGCTACTGATTTATGTTGTTTATTTTTAATGCATGCACGGAGTTATGACTCGGCATTCTGAATTTCAGTAAAATAAAGAATGCGTCTGCATTGAGGGCATTGATTGAGTTCTTTGTTGGTTTTTATTTCTGCAAACATTTGAGGCGGTATGTGCATATTGCAGCCGCTGCAGACTTCATTGGCTGTATTTACAACAGCAACCCCGCGTTTGGTTTTGAGTATTCCCATATAAAGTTCATAGGTGCTTTTGTCGAACTGTTTTACAAAAGCTCTTCTTTTTTCTATGACAGATTTTAGTTCTTCTTCAGCTTCAGCTGCTTCTTTTGAAAGGTCGTCCTTTATGGTGTTAATCTTTGCTTCTTCAGATTTGAGTTCATCCTGCTGGATTCCAATGTCTTTTGACAAAGTATTTATTAATTCAAGTGCCGTGTTTAGCGATTCGTCAGCGTTATTCAGGATTTTTTCCGTGTTCTCAATTTCTTTAAGGTGTGCCTGGTATTCTTTATTGTTTTTGATTTCTGATGAGCGGGCTTTAAGTCTGGAGATTTTATCTTTGAGATCGTTGATTTCCTGATCCCTGTCTTTCTTCTTTTTTTCTGCTGCCTGGAGCTGTTGTTCAGATTTTTCGAGTGCTGCCCTGGCTGCTTTAATTGGTCCATCAAAGGCTGCTATCTTCTGGGGGATGGTGCTGATCTTTGCTTTAGAGTTTATGATTAGTGTGTCAATTTCCTGAAGATCAATCAGCAGTCTAAGTTGTTCGTTCAATCCTTCCTCCGCTTCTTTATTAGACTTGCGTCTGCCATTAAATCAGCTTGGCATCCAGGGCGTTTAAGACTGATTTAATGGTGGGCCCACCAGGACTCGAACCTGGGACCAACCGGTTATGAGCCGGTAGCTCTACCAACTGAGCTATGGGCCCTTGGATGCCGAAATCAGCTGAATGTAAATTGTAAATCTTGATCCGGTGTTAAGTCAAGATCTGAGCATGAACTCCCTTAACCATTTGCTCCTGGATGGATGTTTCAGTTTTTTTATGGCCTTAAGCTCAATCTGTCTTATTCTCTCGCGGGTTACATCGAATGTCTTACCAACCTCTTCAAGTGTATGAGGACTGTCATCGCCCAAACCGTATCGCTTGCGTATAACCGCCTCTTCTTTGGGAGATAATGTGCAGAGAACCTTATCAATATGGTTTTTCAGGTCTCCGTGCATTACCTCATCAAGAGGTGAAAGATTCGATTTGTCAACAATAAAGTCCTTCAGCATGCTCTCTTCCTCTTCTCCGACCGGTGTCTCAATGGATATGGGTTCCTTTGTCAGCTTGAGAGTGGCAGCAACTTTTTCGAGAGGTAATTTTGTCTTTTCAGCTATTTCTTCATAGGTCGGATCAACACCGGTATTCTGGACAAGTTCTTTGACTGCCTTGCTGATTCTGTTCATACTCTCGATCATATGTACTGGTATTCTGATGGTGCGGGACTGATCAGCTATTGCCCTGCTTATAGCCTGTCTGATCCACCAGGTGGCGTATGTGCTGAATTTGTATCCTCTCTGATACTCGAATTTGTCCACAGCTTTCATCAGTCCGATATTGCCTTCCTGTATAAGGTCGCTAAGGCTCAACCCTTTGCCAATATATCTTTTCGCTACGCTTATCACCAGTCTGAGGTTTGACTCAACAAGCAGACTCTTTGACATGTGAACTTCTGTCTCTGTTTTTTCGAGGTCATTCATTTTTGCTGAAAGGTAAGCAGCAGAGGTGCCCAACAGCTTCTCTTTTTTCAATAAATATTTTTTGAGGGAGGTTAGCTCTTCCGTATTCTTTTTTTTGTATCTGGCCAAATGTTTTATATTGTTTGAAATAGACCATATTTCTTCGTATGTTCTTCTGAACTCCTCTGAAAAGGCTGTAACAACATCGTCAACAAGATTCAGTTTTTTAATCAGTTCAAGGATCTGGCTGTCATCTTCTTCCATAAGCGTTGTTAGCTTTTCGTCAGGCTTGCTGTCAGATCTGGCTGAAGCGGCCTTGTTGAGTTTCTGCCGTTTTGATGCAAGTGCTGAGAGTTCTTTTGTAGCAGCAGAAAACGCTTCTTTTGCAGAGAGGAGATCCTCTTCAGGCAGATCTTCTGCATCCTGTATGATTTCTATGAAGGGGGCTTCGCCGTTTTCCACAAGCTGTCCCAGAGTAGAGAGTTTGTTAAGTATAAATGGAGTGGTAAAAAGTATTCTGGATATTCTGATTCTGCCTTCTTCGATCTGTTTGGCAATCTCGACCTCTCTGCTTTTAGTCAGCAGGGGAATGGAGCTTATGCCTTTCAGATATGCACGGATGGGATCATATTCAAGGTCAAGAGATTCTTTAATGGCCTCGGAATAAAGTGCGTCTTCATCTTCTGCAACAGGAACTGAATCTTCATCTTCTGCAAACTGACTGTTGTTGTTTTTAGCGTCTTCTTCGTAGAGGTCAAAAGGCGATTTCAAAGTATCCCCCTTAAAATGCTTTTATGAATTGTCTATTGTCCGGCCAGTATTTTTGTCTTTTCAACTCTTAGTTTCATCAGCAGGGTTTCATCTTCGTTTGATTCAGCCTCCTTTATCTCATTGTCCAACAGCCGCAGTCTGATTTTTTTGAGGCAATCTCCTATAATTTTATCGACTTCATCAGCATCAATCTGAAGCTTGACAGAGTGGCGCGATACAAATGCCTGTTCTTCAGGAGAACAGGAGCGCATGAGCAGATCGTCAGAAAAAAACCCTTCGCTGTTCTTTGCGGAGGTTTTTATCTTCTCGAAAATACTCCTTATTATAGGCGTTTCCATGTGGGATAAGTCCAGATCATGCAGTATTTTTTCAGCTGTATGCGGCATGCCGACCGCTATATTGAGCAGCAGCTCTTCTTCTGCATTAACAGCCTTGAGACTGTTTAGCGCTGATGGTGGATCGTTTGGTCTTTTTGCCGCCGGATTATTTCTGCTGGAGATTGATTGGAGCTCATCTCTCAAGGCTGTTTCATTTATCCTTGATTTGTCGGCAAGAATACGAATTGTTTCGTCAGCAAGAATCTGATCAGGACAGTTTTTTAGCATATTAAGCATCTCACGCACAGCAGTCAGCCTGTCTTTTGTCGTTCTTAGTATAAAGTCTGCCGGAGAGAGCGCCCGGGACATTGCTTTTTTCATTGCTGCACTTCCTTTTGTCCGCAAAAAAGTATCAGGGTCCTCACCCTTTGGCAGCAGCAGTATTTTTGCTATGATTCCCTCGGTAAAAAGCAGATCCAGGGATCTTTTTGCAGCAGATATGCCAGCAGCGTCGCCATCGAAAATCAGCAGCACTTTGTTAGTGAATCTCTTTAACCTTGCCAGGTGTCCGGTTGTCAGAGCTGTTCCAAGGGGAGCTATGACATTTTTTATGCTGTTTTGACTACACATGATAACATCAAAATATCCTTCAACAATTATGCAGTATCCTTTTTGGGCTATGCTGGCTTTGGCCTGGTACAGGCCGTAGCAGGTGTCTCCTTTTTTAAATACAGGACTGTCAGAGGAGTTTATATATTTTGGCAGGCTGCTGCCGCTCTGAATTAACCTGCCGCCAAATGCAGTTGTTCTCCCCTGTTGATCAGTAATCGGAAAGATCAGCCTGTTTCTGAAAAAATCAAACGGTCCGTTTTCTCCAAAAAATACCAGACCTGAATTTTTTATGTCATTATCGGAGAAGCCCCTGTTTTGCAGATATTTATAAAGCGAGTCTTTTTCTCTTTTCGTAAAACCAAGAGAGTACTCCGTCGCTGTCTCGGCCGAGATGCCGCGCGTTTTCAGATACTCCTGCGCAGCGCTGTTTTTCTGAATATTGTTCTTGAAAAATTCAACTGCTTCGGAATTTATTAAATAAATTTTATCTTTTGTGCTGCGGTCTTTTTTTGCGGTGGTTTTGTACCTGTCCAGATCCAATCCGGCTCGTTTGGCCAGTGATTCAGCTGCTTCTCCAAAGGTGACATTGTCGTAAAGCATAACAAATGTGAACATGTCACCGCCTTTGCTGCATCCAAAGCAGTGAAATATCTGTTTGGAGGGGTTGACCATGAATGAAGGTGTTTTTTCTGTGTGAAAAGGGCAGAGTCCTTTAAGGTTCTGCCCTGATTTTTTCAGCTCAACATATTCTGATACGATATCTTCAATATTGAGCCTCGATTTTATATCTTCAACAAGATTATCCGACTTCATTTCTCCGGTTGTGTTGCTGTTGTCCAGTATAGCGCAGTGTACAGGTTCAGATTCTGCTGAATCTTCTGAATCCGGCACATTCAATTATTTTGATTTTTTTTGCACTGAATACATTATCGAGCAGAAGGTTAAGGCCAAGATTATCACTTGATATATGACCGGCAATCACAACATTTATATGATTTTTTTCAGCTTCTTTTCTGTGTTCTTCGCTGATATGCATGCCGACAATAGTATTGATTCCGCTGGTAGAAAGGCTCTGGAAGATGTCTTTTGAGCCTCCTGTTCCGCCGGTCATGTCAACGAATATTTTTCCTGCCTTTCTTTTGCCTGAGCCAACTACGATTTTAGGTCCAGCATGATTTTTTCTGGCCTCTTTATATTCAGGCATTTCCATAAGCATCTCTACAACATTATCGAGAGTTTTGGGTTTTTTGCTGTCAAATATTTTTTGCAGATAGGTGGCGACCATATTGTCAGCTGCTGTGTGCAGACACATGAATGGCATATCAAGCAGCCTTGCAGCATCTACAGCCCTTGCGTGATTAGATGGCAGAAGTTTTCGCTCAACCTCTTTTATTCTCGTTTCTGTAAGGCTTTCAGCCACATTGACAGGCACCCCGAAAATATTCAGAATATCTGCCTGCATATACATGACCGCATGCAGACTGGCCAATGCCCCGCCTGAAGGATGGTGAGAGAGTACGAGATCTACCGGTCTGTTTTTTGATCGTAGATGATCAGCTATCATCAGTTCAGCAGGATCA
The DNA here is from genome assembly GCA_034002665.1 of Dissulfurispiraceae bacterium. Taxonomy (GTDB): domain Bacteria; phylum Nitrospirota; class Thermodesulfovibrionia; order Thermodesulfovibrionales; family Dissulfurispiraceae; genus JAFGXL01. Next base: position 39,045 of record JAVFAA010000004.1, read on the forward strand.
ATATCAATGCCGATCATTACTGTGTCAATCTTTTCATCTCCTGATCCGTGCAGAATTCTGGAGTCTGCGTATGGGTTAGAGAGCGACTCGGCATCAAAATATTCCTTTTCTGAAGGCTTCAGGTCTTCAAAATATCTTTTCTTTGCATCAAGTTCAGCTTTGACAGCCTCTTTGCCGCGCGGGTCATTTTCTATGGCAGTCTGTATGGCTTTTTTGTAGATTTCTGATAAGAGCATGTTACCACCTTTGATATTTAGAGATTATAAAATCAGTCCTGTCCGGATTTCAGGACAGAAGTTCTTTTACACGATTATTTACAGTCTTGCCGTCGGCTACCCCTTTTGTTTTTGGAGATAAAATCTTCATAACCTTTCCAGCTTCAGATGGTGATGATGCGCCCGACTCTCTGATGGCATCTGTTATCAGCGCATCAAGCTCGTCTGGTGAAAGTTGTTTTGGGAGAAATCCCTGAATTATGTTGAGTTCTTTTTCTTCCTTTTCAGCAAGATCAGGTCTTGATGCTGCAATATACTGCTCAATTGATTCTCTTCTCTGTTTTGAAAGCGTTGACAGGACTGTTATTATGTCATCTCCCGAAAGGGGGGTCATCTTTTCGATCTCTTTATTTTTTAAAGAGGCCTTGATCATTCTAAGGGTAGAAAGCTTCAGTTCCTCCCTGTTTTTCAAGGCCTCTTTGAGTTCGATATCCAATTTTTCTGGGACAGTTTCCATAATTGTTCCCGTAATTGAAATGCAGCCAGTCAAGTTCAGACCAGCTTGTTAACTATCTGCTTGATGAGATCCTTACTCGTTTGGCAGCTTTTTTACGCGCAGCGAGTATCTTCTTCTTCTTCTTGACGCTCGGCTTTTCGTAATGCTCCCTCTTTTTGATCTCTGAAAGTATGCCTTCGCGTTCGCACTGTTTTTTAAACTGTTTTAATGCTGATTCAAAGGACTCTGTGTCTCTTACTTTTACAGAGGGCATTAATACGCTCACCCCGCTCTCTTTTTAGATTTTCAGTAATTTATCAATATATGGCGTATACTGTCAAGTTTTATTTACAAATGCTTAACTATCTTGACATGCTCTGTTTAGCCTTATTAGAATAATGAACACGTTGGTTTTTGACCAAACAGTACAAATGAAAGGTGGTGAAAGATATGAAAAAGATGGTAACGATGGTTCTCGCAGTATGTTTTGTAATCGCATTCGCATCAGTTATGATGGCTGCTGAATGGGATAAATGTACTGCATGCCATAAGGCTGGCGACAAGCCTGCCATGTCAAAAGAGACATTGCTTAAGAAGCATAAGACTGCTGATGCTTTTATCAAGGCTGGTAAAACAAATACAAACCCCATGATGAATGCATTCAAGAATGACGCAATGCTCTCAGGTGCAGCAAAAGAGCTTTACAAATAATCTGGGGCAATATCAGATTTTATGAGGGAGGTAGACTGATACCTCCCTTTTTTCATATACTTACCTTATGAAAATCGCAGAGTTTGTTTCTGCTTCACTGACAATAATGTTTATTTCTTTTGCTTCTTATTCAGCAGCAAGTCCTCCAGGCAAGACTGTTTCATGGAATACCCCTGCAGGCAGGGTTGTATTCAGCGGCAGCATTCATGAAGGCAAAGGCATGCGCTGTATGGACTGTCATCAGGATTCAGGTAAAGGGAAAAAACTCTTTGAGATGAGGCTTAACTCATTTGTGACCAACCACAGGGAACTTGATTCTGGAAAATATTGCGGATATTGCCACAATGGAAAAGTTTCTTTCAGGATATCAGACAAAGCCAACTGCTCAAGATGTCACAAAAAATCAGAGAGCAAAACAAGAAGAACAATATTATCTGCATCGGGTTTTCAAGGTTAGTTTTTTCTGCTGATAAGGGAAAGAGTTTTATTCTATTTAACAGGTGTGAGCCATGAGCTGTATTTTTTGTTTTTGCCATGAACTATCTCAAAAAATGCTGACTGTAATTTTTTTGTAATTTTGCCTGTCATGCCTTCTCCGATCCTTCTGCTGTCCAGCTCTCTTATGGGCGTGACCTCTGCTGCAGTACCTGTGAAAAAAGCTTCATCACATATATAGACCTCATCTCGTGTAAATCTCTCCTCGACAACCTCGATGCCCAGGTCGCGGGCTATCCTGATAATACTGTCTCTTGTAATTCCTTCGAGTATTGATGTGAGCGGAGTTGTTTTCAATATCCCGTTTCGCACGATAAACACATTTTCTCCGCTGCCTTCTGATATGTAGCCTTCTGTGTCAAGCAGCAGGGCTTCATCATAACCGCAGGATATAGCCTCTTTTTTAGCTATCTGTGAATTTACATAATATCCGCAGACCTTGCCTCTGGACATGTTTGAGTTCACATGATTTCGTATAAAGGAGGATGTCTTTACCCGTATACCCTTTTCAAGACCCTCTTCTCCAAGATATGCGCCCCAGGGCCATGCTGCTATTGATATATCAACAGGGTTTTCTTTTGGGTAGAGCCCCATTGCGCCGTAGCCAATATAGGCGATTGGCCTTATATAGCACTCTTTTTGCTTATTTGCCTTTACAGTGCAAATAATTGCTTTTTTGATCTCTGCTTCTGTGTATGGTATCTCCATTGAGAAGATGTGTGCTGACTGAAAAAGCCTGTGTATATGCTCATCCAGCCTGAAAATAGCTGATCCTTTGGCAGTGTTGTAGCATCTTATGCCCTCGAAAACCCCGAGTCCGTAATGAAGCGTATGGGTTAGTACATGTACTTTTGCATCGTCCCATGCAACTAATTTTCCGTTCATCCATATTTTTTCTGTTTTGTTGAGCATAATTGTATAATTTATAACATTGATTTTTAACTTAGTCAATGAAATTTTTTGATGTGCAGGACAGGATAACGATTATGCTGACTTCAAGGCTCACTGTTGTAGGAGCCGGACTTGCAGGATGTGAGGCTGCATGGCAGGCTGCTGAGTCTGGTGTAAATGTGCTGCTGTTTGAGATGCGTCCGTTGAAGAACACAGAAGCGCATAGGACAGATATGCTTGCAGAACTTGTATGCTCAAACTCCCTCCGATCTGAGGAGATCACTACAGGACCGGGTCTGCTAAAAAAAGAGATGGAGGCAGCATCTTCTCTTGTCATGCAGGCTGCCAGGGAGTCATCAGTAGCAGCAGGTTCAGCACTTGCTGTTGACAGGGATATCTTTGCCGGACTGATTACAGAGAAAATCAGCTCGCATCCCCGCATCAAGGTGTTGAGACAGGAGCTGGATGCAATTCCGGAAGGTCTTGTTGTCATTGCTACAGGTCCGCTTACTTCGCAGTCCATGACTGGCGAGCTTGCAAAGACCATTGGCAGCAATTCACTCTATTTCTATGATGCAATAGCTCCGATAATCGATGCTGAAAGCATAAATATGACTGAGGTCTTCTGTGCATCAAGATATGGCAAGGGCGGAGATGATTATATCAACTGTCCGATGAATAGGGAAGAGTACGAGGCGTTTTATAGTGCACTCATGGATGCAGACACAGCCCAGCTGCGTGACTTTGAGAATATAAAGGTTTTTGAGGGCTGCATGCCTGTTGAGGTGATGGCCCGCAGGGGAGTGGATACCCTAAGATTCGGACCTCTCAAGCCTGTTGGATTAAAAGATCCGGCAACTGGCAAAACTCCATACGCAGTTGTGCAGCTCAGACAGGAGAATCGTCAGAAGACAGCTTACAATATGGTCGGGTTCCAGACCAGACTGAGACAGCCTGAACAGAGGCGTGTCTTCAGAATGATACCCGGACTGAGCAATGTTGAATTCCTACGTTACGGAAGCATGCATAGAAATACATTCATAAATTCTCCGATGCTTCTCAACAGTGATCTCAGCCTGAAGACCATGCCTGATGTATATGTGGCGGGTCAGCTTGCTGGAGTTGAGGGGTATATTGAATCTGCGGCTATGGGTTTTATAGCGGGAATAAATGCCTCAAGAAGACTTGTGGGACTTGAAGCGGCAGCACCCTCGCATTTAACAGCGCATGGAGCACTTATATCGCATATAACAACAACAGATCCCGCTATTTTCCAGCCGAGCAATATTAACTTCGGCCTTATTGAGCAGCATCCTGATGCAGCTGCAATCAGAGATAAGAAAAAGAAAAGACTGAAGATGGTTGATATTGCTTTAAGGGACTGGTCAGAGTATATTTATAAAATATTGCCTTCAGCAAAGATTCGTGTGGAGAAAGATGGCTAAAAAGAGCATTTTAACCTGTATATCGATGTTTCTTAAATATCTCGAGATAGAAAGGGGAGTCTCACCCCATACTATAAGGGCATACGCAAAGGATCTGAATGACTTCTGCGAAATATGTTCGTGCTCGGATGAACTGCCTGATAATATCAGCATGGTCGAAATAAGAGGTTACTTGTCCAGCCTTATAATGCATGGCAGTTCAAAGAGCACTGTATCGAGAAAGCTGGCATGCATAAGATCGTTTTTCACATATCTTTATAAAGAGGGCAGAATCAAGCTGAATCCGGCAAAGCTGGTGCCATCTCCAAAGACCCCAAGATTGCTGCCCAATTTTCTCAGCGTTGATGATGCATTCAGTCTTGTTCAACAGCCAGAGGGCATAGGGCTTATTCCTGTAAGGGACAGAGCCATGCTGGAGCTGCTTTATTCCAGCGGATTGAGGGTGAGTGAGCTTGCAGGATTGAATGTTGATGACCTGAACATAAAAGAAGGGCTTGTCAAGGCTCGCGGCAAAGGCAAAAAAGAACGCATTGTTCCTGTGGGCATAAAGGCTGTTGAAGCGCTGAAATCATATCTGGTCGAGAGAATGGTATTCAGAAAAAGCAGATTTTACAATGATGGAGAGAAGGCACTTTTTTTGAGCACAACAGGAGGCAGACTGACAGACAGACAGATAAGGCGCGTAGTGGTAAAATATGCAAGGTCTGTGGGGATAAACGGTCAGATAGGTCCGCATACATTGCGGCATACTTTTGCGACTCATCTGCTGATGGGAGGCGCTGATCTGAGATCAATTCAGGAGATGCTTGGACACAGCTCACTCTCCACAACCCAAAAATATACACATCTGGATATAAGCCATCTGATGCAGGTTTATGACAAGGCCCATCCGTTGAGCAAAAAGGATGGGGACTGAATACAGTTTGCATAAGATATGTCAAAGGAGGCATAGATGTTTCATGCTACAACAATATTGTGCGTAAGAGGGAGCGGCAAGGTCGCCATGGCGAGCGACGGACAGGTTACGCTCGGCAGCACAGTACTCAAGCACAATGCAAAAAAAATACGCCGAATGTATGATGACAAGGTTATGGCAGGCTTTGCCGGAGCTACTGCTGATGCATTCACACTTTTTGAGAAGTTCGAATCAAAACTCCAGTCTTACAGAGGCAATATAACAAGGGCTGCAGTTGAACTTGCAAAAGACTGGAGAACAGACAAGATACTCAGAAGGCTTGAAGCGCTTTTGATAATAGCTGACAGGGATCATACCCTTATTATTTCCGGCAATGGAGATGTGATAGAACCTGAAACAGGGGTGGCTGCCATTGGTTCGGGCGGACCTTACGCACAGGCAGCAGCAAGGGCTCTGAGCGAGAATACAGGTCTGTCTGCTTCAGAGATAGTTGAGAAGGCTATGGAGATAGCAGGTGACATATGCATTTATACGAACAAAAATATAACGATCGAGGAGATAGATGGATAATCTCACACCAAAAAAGATAGTTCAGGAGCTTGACCGTTTTGTCATAGGTCAGGACAAGGCAAAAAGAGCTGTTGCGATAGCTCTCAGAAACAGGTGGAGGAGGCAGCGCCTGTCTGAAGATTTGCGAGATGAAGTGCTTCCAAAAAATATAATAATGATTGGCCCGACAGGAGTCGGCAAGACAGAGATAGCCAGAAGACTTGCAAAGCTTGCAGCAGCGCCCTTTTTGAAGGTTGAGGCTTCCAAGTTTACAGAGGTGGGCTATGTTGGCCGAGATGTTGAGTCCATGATAAGGGACATCACAGAGATATCCATGAGCATGGTCAGGTCAGAGCATATAGAAAAAGTGCAGGAAAAGGCCAAGACCCTGGCAGAAGAGCGCATTTTAGACCTGCTGCTTCCTCCGCTGCGCGTTGCCAAAAACTCTGTTCTGAATGATGATGAAAAGGAGAAAGAAAGAGAGAAGCATAAAGAGACAAGGGAGCGGCTGAGACAGCAGTTAAGGGATGGCAAACTTGATTCAAGGTATATAGATGTGGAGGTTAAGGAGAAGACTGTTCCGTTTGGCATCATGTCGAATGTCGGACTTGAGGAGATGGAGATAAATCTCAAGGAGATGCTCGGCAATTTCCTGCCTGAGAAGTCAAAACGCAAAAAGGTGAAGGTTGCTGAGGCAATAGTCATGTTGACCAATGAAGAGGCGAACAAGCTGATTGATATGGACAAGGTGACAAAAGAGGCGGTTGCCCGCGTTGAGCAGACAGGCATTGTTTTTATAGACGAGATAGACAAGGTTGCATCCCGGGGTCATGGTCATGGACCTGATGTGTCGCGCGAGGGTGTGCAGAGGGATCTGCTTCCGATTGTGGAGGGATCAACAGTATCTACAAAACACGGCACAGTAAATACGGATCATATACTATTTATTGCGGCCGGAGCCTTTCATGTTGCAAAACCATCAGACCTTATCCCTGAGCTCCAGGGCAGATTTCCTATAAGGGTTGAACTCGATGCCCTTGGCAAGGATGAGTTTGTGAGGATATTGACTGAGCCGAACAATGCCCTTACCAAGCAGTATGTGGAGCTTATGAAGACAGAGGGCGTCGAGATAGTCTTCAAGGCAGAGGCGGTGGATGAACTGGCCGCGATTGCGGTTTCTGTGAATGAGAAAACAGAAAATATCGGAGCCAGGAGACTGCATACAGCGCTCGAGAGGCTGCTTGAAGATGTATCTTTCAATGCACCTGATATGCAGGGCATTAAGGTGAATATAGACAGAAATTATGTTCAGGAAAAACTGTCAGAGATTGTCAAGGATGAGGATCTGAGCAGATACATACTCTGATTGCCGGGAGGGGGCGATGCCTGTATTTCGCGTGTGGAAACTGTTGTCAGTAGTTGTGATGTGTTTTATTTTCATTGGACTTGCTTCCTGTTCAGGCACAAGGCAGGTCGTTATACCTTCAGGTACAACAACTGACTATGCAGCAGAAAAGAAGGAGCCGCGATATACGCCGCAACAGGATATCAAACCCGGAGATGAAATTGTAGTCAGCAAGCCAATGCCTTCTGAGCTTCAGCAGTCACAGGCATATGAGCAGTATAGAAAGCAGGTGATCGCATCATGGTACGGCCGGGATTTTCATGGCAAGCCTACTGCATCCGGCGAAATATACAATATGCATGGCATGACCTGCGCTCATAAGGAGCTGCCTTTTGGAACAAGATTGAGAGTAGTAAATACTGCCAACAATCTTGAGACCGAGTGTGTTGTGAATGACAGGGGGCCTTTTATCGCGGGCAGGGAGCTTGATATGTCATATGGTGCTGCCAAAAATATTGAAATGATAGGTCCGGGGACAGCGCTTGTTAATATAGAGGCAACCGGCAGGGATATGCGCTATGTGCAGTATATAAAGTATTCTGGCTCTGACGGTCCGCTCACAATACAGATCGGTTCTTTCAGTGATGCGGACAATGCAAAAAGACTCAAGCTTGGACTTGAACTGAGGTATCAGGATGTTTATATCATGAAGGCAAATGTGAAAGGTAGTCCATGGTACAGGGTCAGGATAGGAAAGTTCAAGGCAAGGGATGACGCTGCTGACCTTGGCAGGAAGCTTGCTGAAGAAGGCTATCCTGTTTTGATAACAAAACATGAGCAGTAGAACAACAAGAGTTTCAGCGCAACCGGGCAGTAGAATGACAAAGCATCCGGGAGACAGCAAAGACAGCGGCTGCAAAACAACAAAATCGCAGAACCGCTGTGCGTATGGTTGTATAATAGAAATAAAAATTACCAGGAGAGTGCAATGAAGAGACTCATTGAGAAGGCCAATGCGCTTACAGAATCCCTTCCATATATAAAGAAGTTTTATGGCAAGACATTTGTAATTAAATATGGTGGAGCTGCACAGGTGAAGGAAGATCTGAAGTCATCTTTTGCGAGTGATATAGTTCTGCTTAATTTGATCGGCATACGGACTGTGATAGTGCATGGCGGAGGTCCAAGAATCAGCGATACAATGAAGCGTATGGGCAAGGAGCCAGTTTTTGTGCATGGCCAGCGCATAACTGATGAAGAGACAATGGATATTGTCGAGATGGTTCTCGGGGGTCTTATTAACAAGGAGATTGTTGCACTCATAAATTCACATGGCGGCAAGGCTGTTGGGCTGAGCGGCAAGGATGGAGGACTTATACTTGCAAAAAAGAAGATGCTCAGAAAATCCAGCAGTCAGGATGATGAAAATATTGATATAGGTCTTGTGGGTGAAGTTGAATATATATGCCCTGATCTTTTATACGCACTTGAGCGCGAAGGCTTTATACCTGTTATTTCTCCTATTGGCGCTGGAAGCAGGGGCGAGACATTTAATGTAAATGCAGATGATGTTGCAGCTTCTGTTGCAGCCTCTGTCAAAGCAGAAAAGTTTATTCTGCTGACTGATGTTGCCGGCGTCAACAACAAAAAAGGTGAAATAATTTCAACAATTCATAAAAAAGAGATAAAGAAATTGATTGATGAAGATGTTGTGTCAGGCGGCATGCTGCCAAAGGTGCAGGCTTGCAAAAGGGCTCTCGACGGTGGAGTGGGCAAGGCGCATATTGTGGATGGAAGGATGCCTCACTGTCTGCTTCTTGAAATATTTACAGACCAGGGGATTGGCACGGAAATAGTTGAATAGACGCTGACTTGAAGACAAAAAGCCGGAAAGTCAGCTTGAAAAACTCCTGACCCTTTTTAGATTTTTTATGTCATCCTCTTCAGTTGTTTTCGGGGTTTCGAGTACAATTGCCGCATTCATGAGCTTGGGATGCTTCACAATATTCCCCAATCCTGTCAACCCGATCTCTCCTTCTCCTATGTGCTCATGTCTGTCAACACCAGAGCCTACTGCTTTTTTTGAATCATTAAGGTGAATCAGCTTCAGCATATCAATACCCATGGCAGCCTCAATTTCCGAGATAAGGGATTCAAGACCGGCTGCATCCCTGAGATCATATCCAGCTGCATAAGCGTGGCAGGTGTCAAGACATATGCCACCTATAATATCTGAGCTGGTCTCTGTTATAAGAAGATCAAGATCTGATATTTTTGATGTCAGATCTCCGCGCTCTCCAGCTGTATTTTCGAGCAGGATTCTGGAGTGCCATTTGTGGTCAGCAGAAAGTTGTTTTATCCCCATTGCCGCATCACGCAGAGCTGTTTCTGCGTCACCATGCGATGTGCCTGTGTGAAGTATTATATATTCGGCTCCGAGCTGGTCAGCGATATCGAGTTCGCTCTTTAGCAGCTGGAATGATTTTTCCTTTACCTCATTGTTTGCTGAACAAAGATTAATCAGGTATGAGGTGTGTATGAATACAGGGTCAATGCCAAGCTTTTTTCGCAGTGATTTGAACTTTATTATTTCTTCATCAGCGATTGCCCTGACATTCCATTGTCTCGGGTTGTGCGAAAATATCTGCATAGTCGTACATTCGAGATCAAATGCTCTCTGCAGAGCCATATGCAGACCGCCTGCAACAGAGGTGTGGACTCCTATCCTTCGCATGCTGTTTTGCATATTTTTAATTGTAACACTAATTCTCTTTTCTTGACTTAAAAAAGCTATTAGTGGTAATTTCTTCTTTATGCCTATTGATTATAAAGACACCTTAAATCTGCCGCAGACCAGGTTTCCGATGAAGGCAAACCTGAGCCAAAAAGAGCCTGAACTGCTCGAATTCTGGAAATCTGAGGCTGTTTACTTCAGGATGCAGGACAAGAACCGGAAAAATCCGAGTTACATACTGCATGACGGACCGCCGTACGCAAACGGCAATATTCATATCGGACATGCTCTCAACAAGATACTTAAAGACATTATTGTTAAATACAAATCAATGCGCGGTTTTTATGCTCCATATGTACCTGGATGGGACTGCCATGGTCTGCCGATTGAACTCCAGGTTGATAAAAAACTTGGTGAAAAGAAGGATCAGATTGACAATATACAGAAGCGTCAGCTCTGCAGGGAGTATGCTGAAAAGTTCGTTGCTGTGCAGAGGGATGAGTTTGAACGGCTCGGTATTTTCGGAGACTGGATGGATCCTTATCTCACAATGGCATTCAGCTACGAAGCATCGATTGTCCGTGAATTCTTCAGCTTTGTCAAAAAAGGGTCAGTGTATAAAGGTAAAAAACCTGTTCACTGGTGCCCTTCATGTGTAACTGCCCTTGCTGAGGCAGAGGTGGAGTATGCTGACAAGGAGTCTCCATCAGTATTTGTGAAGTTCAGAGTGCCTGATGAGCAGGCTTCAAAATATCTGCCAACGCTTGCTGACAGGAAAATTTCTGTTCTCATATGGACAACTACTCCATGGACGCTGCCTGCAAACCTTGCTCTTGCAATGAATCCGGAGCTTGAGTACGCGGTGGTGGAGCATGACGGGGAAGCGCTCATAGTTGCCTCAGGCAATCTCGAAGCATTGAAAGAGAAGATACAGCTTGCTGGCAATGTTCTGCTTAAAGTGACCGGCGACAAACTCGAGGGCATGGCAGCGAGACATCCGTTCATTGACAGAGAGTCAAGGATCATACTTGGAGACTTCGTGGCAGTGGGAGAGGGCAGTGGCATTGTGCATATAGCACCGGGTCATGGTGAAGATGACTATACAGTTGGTCTTAAATACGGGTTGGACATCTATGCTCCTGTTGATGACAGGGGTAAGTTCACAAAGGCTGTTCCTGAACTTGAGGGCCAGTTTGTGTTCAAGGCCAATGAGGTGATAATCGGGATACTGAAAGAGAAAAACGCGCTTGTCGGCAGAGAAGATATAAGACACTCATATCCTCACTGCTGGAGATGCAAAAGACCTGTAATATTCAGGGCAACAGCGCAATGGTTTATATCAATGGATGCGAATAATCTCAGGGAAAAGTGTATAGAAGAGATAAACCGTGTGCAGTGGGTCCCTTCATGGGGCAGGGAGCGCATACTCGGCATGGTCTCCGGCAGGCCTGACTGGTGCATATCCAGACAGAGGAGCTGGGGAGTGCCTATCATGCTGATCACCTGCGAAGACTGTGGCGCATTCATAAATGACAATGAGCTTTTTGACCGCATAACAGGACTTGTTGAAGAAAAAGGCGCTGATATCTGGTATTCAATGGGAGTCCAGGATCTGCTCGGCGCTGAGTGCAGATGCCCTTCATGCGGAAGCAGCTCAATAAAAAAAGAGATGGATATCCTTGATGTATGGTTTGACTCAGGAGTAAGCCATGCTGCTGTCATGGAGCAGGACAAGAGGCTCACATGGCCTGCTGACCTGTACCTTGAGGGCAGTGATCAGCACAGGGGATGGTTTCAGAGCTCGCTTCTTGCATCAACAGGCACAAGAGATAAAGCACCATATAATACAGTGCTGACTCATGGTTTCACAGTAGATGGACAGGGCAAGAAGATGTCAAAGTCCCTTGGCAATGTTATATCACCGCAGGAGGTGATCAAGGCCAATGGAGCCGAAATAATAAGGCTCTGGGTCTCTGCTGAGGATTACAGCGATGATGTCAGGCTCTCAAAAGAAATAATAAGCAGGCTTACCGAGGCATACAGAAAGATCAGAAACACCGGCAGGTATCTGCTCGGAAATATATCTGACTTTGACGGAATGGATTACAGCAGTTCGCTCACAGAGCTGGATAAATGGGCAATGTCGCGCCTCCAGCGCCTAATCAAAAAGGTTACATGTGCTTATGAGAGATTTGATTTTCATGAGGTGTTTCATTCGCTCTACAATTTTTGCATAGTGGATATGAGCTCTTTTTATCTGGATATACTAAAAGACAGACTTTATACATACAGGAAAGACTCTACAGAGCGTAGGGCAGCGCAATGGGTGCTCAGGCAGATACTTGTTGACATGACGAGACTGATGGCTCCTGTGCTCTCTTTCACAGCTGAAGAAATATGGAAATATATACCGGACAGGGGTGAGTCTGAATCCAGCGTATTCCTCGCCGGTTTCCCTGAATACAGGCAACAGTATCATGATGAAGAACTTGAGGCAAGGTGGCAGACGCTGATCACGATAAGAGACGAGGCCAACAAGGCACTCGAAATACAGAGAAAGGATAAATTTATCGGCAATGCCCTTGAAGCAAAACTCGTTTTTCATCTTGAGGATGAACAATACGGTCTCCTTGACAGGTATTCGGAACTCCTGCCTGCGCTTTTTATTGTTTCTGAGGTTGAACTGCGCAGGGCAGGAGATCCAGCTCCTGATGTTTTCAAAAGCGAAGAGGTGAAGGGCATGAGCATCGAGGTACTCAGGGCCTCCGGCGCAAAGTGCGACAGGTGCTGGAACCGGAGCACCAGTGTTGGTGCTTCAGCTGAACATCCTGCAATCTGTGAAAGGTGTTTCAAAGCTATAGCATGACAAAGAAGATCGTGCTGCTATTTCTGCTTGCTGCGGCAGTATTCATTCTGGACCAGGCAACAAAGCTGATTATCCTGAAATATGTCGGACCTTATGACATAATCAGCGTAACATCATTCCTCAATATAGTGTTCGTCGAGAACACAGGTTCTGCGTTTGGCATGTTCAAGAGCCTTGGCAATATATTTTTCATAATGGTAGCCTTGGCAGCGATGATGGTTGTTTCGTATTTGATAGTTAAATCCAGGCAGGATGGCATGGCGTTTGCACTTGTGCTTGGGGGTGCAGCAGGCAATCTTCTCGACAGGATTACCAGAGGCGCTGTTGTGGACTTTCTCGATTTTCATGCTTTTGGATGGCACTGGCCTGCATTCAATGTGGCTGATACAGCGCTTACTGTCGGCGTTGGATTACTTTTCATAAGCGTATTTTTGAGAAAGGATTAGCAGACTATGAAAGAATATTCCTCATTTCATCCCTTGTACATGTCATTTTATTCGCCGGACATCTACAGGCATACAGCGCGTAATGGCAAAGGATTCGGTTTTGTGTACTTAGTTATACTGGTTGCTGTTTTTCTGATACCCAAGGTGATGTCCTTTGACAGAATGATAGCTGAGGTGATCTCTACTGAAGCGCCGGCAATAGCAAACCAGACCCCTGAAATTACCATCACAAAGGGTAAGGTATCGATTAAAGAATCCCAGCCGTATGTTATAACAAAGTCTGACGGCAAAACTCCTCTGTTGGTTATTGACACATCAGGCAATACCACATTCAGCAATACAGAGGCGCTTTACATTGTGACAGAATCAAAGGTGCTTGTGAGGCCGCAGCAGGGCGGCTGGCAGCACATTGATCTATCCTCACTGGATGGAGTTGTAATAAACAAATCGAGCATCTATGAGTTTCTGGACTGGATTGAAGACTGGATCTTTTTTTTGATATATCCCTTTGCTTTTGTGATGGCGCTCGGATACAGGCTTTTACAGGCCTTTTTATGCGGAGTTGTGGGTGTTGCGTTCGCAAGATCAAAAGGGTATCCTTTTGCGTATAGTTCAGCCGTAAGAGTGGCATCTTTTGCACTGACCCCAGCAGTTGTTGTTGGTTCTTTGTTGGTTGTTCTTAATTTCACAATTCCATATTGGGATGTAATCTCTTTTGGAGCGGCATTAGGCTATACTGTTTTTGGCGTCAGGTCTTCGATGGGCGCTGATATGACAGCATGATCACATCTGCTGCAGTCTGAAACCTTTTTTCTGCAGAAGGTTTATAATCCCTGACTCTCCGACAAGATGTCCTGCACCGACCACGATAAAGTAGGTGCCCTGTTTTTTCAGTATGGATTCAATCTTTAGTGTCATTGAAAAGTTGCGCTCAGTAAAGAGCCGTCGATAAATCTGTTGAAGTTCAGAAGTTTTCTCTATTCCTGAGGTGAGAAGCTTTTCAACTTTTCCAGCATCTCCCGCGCGCCAGTATTCAATCAGCAGATCCATGTCTCTGCGCAAATTCTCGAGATCCCTGATTGTGTAGATTAAAAAAAGTTCCTGCTCCTTTTCACTAAAGGTGCTAAAAAGTGATATTTGCGATTCCAGGCTTTCGAGTTCAATTATTTTTTTTGCACCTGATTTTTTCAAAAAGTAGTTGTCTATGCCGTAGACAGGATCAAATCCAAGTCTGCGAAGTGATATGTCAGTCAGTGTCACTGCGACCATCCATGGCTTTGCCTTCTGAAATATTTCTATATCCATTCCAATATCACGCAGTTTGGCTGCGGCCTGCGCGTATGTTGATTCTGAAACTGAGGATTTCAGTGTCCGGCTGTCTGAGTAGACTGCATTTGAACTGACGATCTCTGCTGCCTTCAGCGGGTCAATTTTATTAAGATTAATTTCTACTATAAGGGTATTTGAACTCTTGTAGGCTGCTTCAATTGCTGAAGCCAGAGGGTACATTTCCGGTTTCATGAGATGTATTGAACCGAGAATGTATGCAGTAGAGTTCGGAGTTGTAATTCTCCAGAGGAAGTTTTGTGGTTTTTCAGCAGAAAAAGAAGCTGGTGCAGACAGAAGTACTGTAAAAATAACTGCTGGCAAAAGGTGCAGCAAATATTGCTTTAGTCTTTTCATTATTGACTGTTCCTTTTAAAGTCCGAGCTTTTTCTTCAGTACCTCGTTAACCATTCCTGGATTTGCCTTGCCTTTGGTTGCCTTCATTATCTGGCCAACAAAGAATCCAAGCAGTTTGTCTTCTCCTGATTTCAGCCTTTCAACTTCAGCTGAATTAGCTTTTATCGCATCATCAACAGCCTGCTCTATGGCAGAACTGTCGCTAATCTGCACAAGACCCTTATCCTTGACTATTATTTCAGCCTCTTTCCCTGTGTTGTACATCTCTTCAAATACAGTCTTTGCTATCTTTCCGCTGATAGTGCCCTTGTCGATCAGCTTGAGCATACCAGCGAGCATTGCAGGCTTGATCCTGCATTCTTCAATGGCAGTGCCTTCTTCATTCATCATTCTTGTCATATCGCCCATTATCCAGTTGGCTGCTGCTTTTGCATTGCCTCCTGACCTGACAACTTCTTCAAACCATTCAGCAAGCAGCCTTTCTGAAGATAGCTGTTCTGCATCCTGTTCAGACAGTTCATACTGGCTCATAAACCTGCTGAGTTTCTGATCAGGCAGCTCAGGCAGACCTGATTTTATCTTATTGATCTGTTCAGCAGAGACCTCGATCGGCAGAAGATCAGGGTCAGGGAAATAGCGATAGTCATGAGCCTCTTCTTTTGATCTCATCGGGTTTGTAACACCTGTTGCTGAGTCCCACAGCCTTGTTTCCTGCACTATTTTTCCGCCATTTTCAATAACACTTATCTGTCGCTTTATCTCATACTCAATAGCTTTCTCAACAAACCTGAAAGAGTTTATATTCTTTAGTTCAGCCCTTGTGCCGAACTTCTCTGCCCCAACAGGTCTAACAGACACATTTGCATCACATCTCAGGGATCCCTGCTCCATGTTGCCGTCACAGACGCCAAGGTATCTGAGTATTGACCGCATTTTCTTCATATATGCGGCAGCTTCCTGGGGGCTTCTCAGGTCTGGCTCTGATACTATCTCCATCAGGGGAGTGCCTGATCTGTTAAGGTCAACAAGGCTGTAGCTGGTGCCTGATTCATGTATGGTTTTGCCGGCATCCTCTTCCATGTGAATACGGGTAATGCCGATCCTCTTGTTTATTCCGTTTACTGTTATATCTATGTATCCGCCTTCACATATAGGCAGCTCATACTGGCTTATCTGGTATGCCTTTGGCAGATCCGGGTAAAAGTAGTTTTTTCTTGCAAATCTGCTGTACCGTGATATGTTGCAATTCATCGCAAGCCCTGTTTTAATTGAAAATTCAACTGCCTTTTCATTCAGTACAGGCAGTGCTCCGGGCAGCCCGACGCAGACAGGACATGTCTGGGTATTAGGTTCTGCACCGAATTTTGTTGAACAGCTGCAGAATATCTTTGTGTCAGTAAGCATCTGGGCATGGACTTCCAGCCCTATAACAGCTTCGTATTTTCCGTTTCCGTATACAGGAGTATTGTTTGACATTAAAGCGAAGGCCTCCTCTTGTGCCATTCTGTGTTCTGTTCATACGCATACGCAGCCCTGAAAATGGATGCTTCATCAAAATGTTTTCCTATTATCTGCAGGCCTATAGGCAGTCCTGCTGAAGAAAAGCCGCAGGGCAGTGAAATCGCCGGCACTCCGGCAAGATTGGCTGATATTGTGAATATATCTGTCAGATACATCTGGAGTGGATCATTTGATCTTTCACCAATCCTGAACGCAGGAGTAGGAACTGTTGGAGCTGCAATCATGTCAACAGAGTCGAATGCCTTTTCAAAGTCCTGTTTTATTAGTGTGCGCACCTGTTGGGCTTTTTTATAGTAAGCATCATAGTAGCCTGCTGAAAGCGCATAGGTTCCGAGCATTATCCTGAGCTTTACTTCAGGTCCAAATCCCTCTGCTCTTGTGTTCATATACATATCAAGCAGGTCTTTGGACTGGGCTCTGAAGCCGTATCCAATGCCGTCATAGCGCGCAAGATTTGATGATGCTTCGGATGTTCCGATCAGGTAGTATGCTGCAACAGCGTAATCTGTATGTGGAAGTGATATTTCAACAGGGAGTGCGCCGAGTGATTCAAGGTTTTTGACAGCCTCTTTTACAGATGCCTCAACCTCTTTATCAAGGCCCTTGATAAAGTGTTCCTTTGGTATGCCGATCTTGAGGCCCTTGATATTCTTCCCAAGAGATTTTGTATAGTCAGGAATATCAACCCGGACTGAAGTTGAATCAAGAGGGTCATGTCCGGCTATTGCATTGAGCAGAATTGCTGCATCTTTCACATCTTTTGTTACCGGGCCTATCTGATCCAGTGAAGATGCAAAAGCAACAAGCCCGTATCTTGATACAAGCCCGTATGTTGGCTTCATGCCAACGACTCCGCATAGAGACGCAGGCTGTCTTATTGAGCCGCCTGTGTCAGAGCCCAAAGCTGCTATGCACTCATCAGCTGCCACTGCAGCTGCAGAGCCTCCGCTGCTGCCTCCTGGTACATACTCTGTATTCCACGGATTTCTTGTTGTATGAAATCCGGAGTTCTCTGTTGAGGAGCCCATCGCAAACTCATCCATGTTCAGTTTGCCTGTGAGTATATATCCCTGATTCAGCATTCTGGATGTTGCAGTGCTTTCATAGGGAGGGATAAAGTCAGCCATCATTTTTGATCCGCATGTTGTGCGGATATTCTTTGTGCACATGTTGTCTTTAATGGCAACAGGGATGCCTGTCAGGAGGGTGGACTTGCCTTCTGCAATCATGGCGCCTGTCTTATCTGCCATTTTCAGGGCCTCGTCCTTTGTAATACTGATATAGGCTTTTACTTTTTCTTCAACAGCATCAATCCGGCTATATATATCATTAACAATGTCCGCAGGGCTGATCTCCTTGCTGTCCAGCAGTCCTCTAAGTTCATGAATTGTGAGTTCATTGAGTTTCAAAATTTCCTCCGGTAGGCAGCTTTGCAATCCATAATTCTATCACTCTGATATAATAGTTTTCAAGAAAATGAAAGAGATATTAACAGCAAAAGAAGATGATTCAGGAAAAAGGCTCGATGTCTTTGTGGCAGACAGTGCATCACTTACGCGCTCCCGCGCCCAGAAGCTGATTGATGAAGGACTTATAATCATAAATGGGCATTCTGCATCCAGCAGCAGGAGGATCGCTGCCGGAGATGAGGTCTGCATTCAGCTGCCGCAGGAAGAGGAGATGCAGCTTCTGCCTGAGGATATCCCGTTGAGAGTGCTTTATAAAGATGATTTTATTGCTGTGGTTGACAAACCCGCTGAAATGGTCGTATATCCGGCAGCTGGGCATAACAGCGGTACGCTTCTTAATGCTCTGCTTTTTCAGACAGGCAGGCTTGCCAGCATTGGAGGCCCTGTTAGAAACGGCGTTGTGCACAGGCTCGATAAGGACACAACAGGCGTAATGGTTGTTGCACTCGATGATGCTGCTTATCACGGTCTTGTTGAACAGTTCAAGCAGAGGACTATTGACCGCAAATATGCGGCGCTTGTCTATGGGTCGCTCAAGGATGATTCCGGAGAGATTTCTCTTGGCATCGGCAGGTCTTCAGCTGATAGAAAGAAGATGTCAACAAAGGCAAAGATAAAAAAACATGCTGTAACATCGTGGCGCACGCTTAAAAGATTCAATATAGCAACTCTGATTGAGGCCAGACTCGCAACAGGACGAACACACCAGATAAGAGTGCATTTTGCAGCAATCGGTCATGCAGTGCTTGGAGATGCTGCATATGGAAGTAAAAAGATGATAGAAGTTCGGAAGCAGAGGATTTATTTCCCGCGCCAGATGCTCCATGCAAAAAAACTCGGGTTTACTCATCCGGCTACAAACAGGTATATGGAGTTTAGAAGCCCTCTGCCTGAAGATATGCAGGCATGCATAAGGGAGCTTGAAAAGCTATATGAGTAGGGATTGAATCTAAATTTGAGGTCCATCTCTTTTCTGTCGGACTGGAATGCTTCATTTGATAACAGAACTGTTCCATGATCATTAGAGAGCTCACATTTTCGAAAAGAGATATGATAATATACTTGCTCAACCTGCGCCCATAGCTCAGCTGGATAGAGCGTCGGACTACGAATCCGCAGGCCGGGGGTTCGAATCCCTCTGGGCGCGCCAATAACCGATTGAAAAGAAAAGGGATTATTAAGTACGATAATCCCTCTTCTTTTTATGGTTTTGACTACTTTTGACTCAGGTGCTTGTGTGTCCCAAGGAGTTGGTTTGCAGCAGAGGATAATTAATGTATAAATTTTTTTTTGCTATTCCCGATAATCTATATAAGGAAGCCGATAATTTGGAACTAATGCCTCATTTTGAGACAAGTAATAATACTAAAGCAGAGGAGGTTGAATATGCAGAGATTTAAATTTTTTGCTGTTCTGCTGATTGTTTGTTCAATGGTCATGTTTGTTTCATTACAGACCCCGTCAGCAGGTCCAAAGGAAGAGGGAGTTGCAAAAGCTATAACAGATTATCTCATAGCTGCAAGAGGTGTCATAGCTGGTAATCAGGTATTAATAAATGATGCTTCAAAAGGCGATAAGGGATTTACGCCAGAAGTTTTTGAGTCCAAGGTTGCAGATGGTTTAAAGGCTAACGGAATTGATCTCAAAGGCGCAAATGCTGGTGATCCTGTAGGAAAGGCGCTTATTGATGTTAATACAGCAGCCAAAGAGGTTGTTGCAGATGCACAGCCTGTAATAAATGAAAAAGGCAAGGCTTTCAAGGCCTTTACTCCTGCCATTTTTGGAGCCAGAACAGGCGATAAATTTTACAAGATGACAGGTATCAGGCTTAAACAGACAAGTATCAAGTACAGAGGCGATTACAACAGACCTGATGAATTTGAAGAGGCATACCTCAAGAAGTTCGAAGCTGCTGACTGGCAGAAGGGAAAGTCAATAGTTGAAGAGACAAAGCTTGGCGGCAGAAGTGTTGTAAGGTCCATGACCCCGCTTTATATTGCAAAGTCATGTCTGCCATGCCATGGCGATCCTAAGGGTGAAATAGATATATCCGGGCGTGTGAAAGAAGGATATAAAGAGGGTGAATTAAGAGGCGCGATAAGCACAGTTGTTCCTATCAGGTAGCATACATTAAAGACAGGGGCAAGGGTGATCGCCTGAGCCCCTGTCTGGTATAAAAACTTTTTTAGGCAGATAATTTAATCAATGGGACAGACAAACAAAAAGAGGGGATATTAATGTTGATAACTAAAATACTTAACAGACTTTCTATCAAAAAGATGGTTCTTCTCAACAGTCTTCTTATTTTTTGCATAGCCTGTGGAGCCACTCTTTTTACCCTTGTCAGCACCGGGTATATTCAGAAAAAGTTATCACACCTCACTTCACAGTCAACTCCTTTTCAGGTCAAAACCATACAGGCTCAGGCAATACTGCAGGAGGCTACAACCGTACTCAATAAAATGGCAGCTTCACTGAATCCAAAGGACCTTGAAGAAAAAAAGGCGCTGATGGACAAGGTGCTTGCTGAATTGAAGACAGTCAGCGCTGATCTGACTGCATTGTCAATGGGCGATGACAGAATTGAAAAGGTTGTGGATGATTTCAAAAAGACATCCGATACTGTCTATTCAGTAACAAAAGAGAAGCAGGATGCAGAGACAACTGCAAAGTCAGCAGGAAAGAATATGTCAGTAAAGCTTGCTGAGATAGCAAAAAGACTGCAGGAGATAGACGCAAAGATACAGAATATACAGAAAGGAGCTTCTACAAAGCTCAATACAGCATCAGGCACAGTAACCAGGGCTTTTGGTGTAATCAGGGATCTGTATGATTTTTCAAAGATTCTAAGAGATGTTGATGTTTCTTACAGTGAGGTCAGAATATCAGACAACAAGGCGATGCTGGATATTGCGAAGGGCAAGTTCTTTCTCGCAAGCAATAAAGTTTTAAGTGCAGATTTTCTGAAGTCGAGATCCAAAGATGCTGAAATAAAAAAACTTTATGACAGGATGAAGGATATTCAGGATTCTGTCATGGTTAAGGGCGGTGCAGCAGATCTTCTGGATGCATATATAAAGGATAAAACCCCTGCCTCAAAAAAGAAGTTTGACGAGGCTGACAGCAAGATAGGGAGCAAGCTTTACACACTTTCATCTGAGATAACAGGCTATATGGATGCACAGCTTGAAGATATATCATTCAGCAGCAGAGATCTTACGGATTCTGTAAAAGTTTCAGGTCTTTCCAATAATGTTCTGCTTCTGAGTTCTGAACTTATATCAATAGGATATTCAATTGAAGGAGATGCTGCAAAACTGCTTCTTGCTGAAAATGAACAGGCACTCAATGCGCAGGTTAATTTACTGAATACAAAATTTAACAGCGTTGAGGCAACTCTGAAAAAACTTACAGATATGTTCGTAACAATGGGCAGAAAAGATGATATAACATTTCTTAAAAAGGTTGGTGAATTTTTCAGGGATATCAAAGGCACGCTCGTCAGTGGAAGCGGACTCTCCGGACGCATAGCGATGACTCTCAAGGCTCAACAAAGGGCGCTCTCTATAAGCCAGGAAATAGAGAAGATGGTTTCAGAACAGCAGCAGAAGAGTAAAATAGGTCTTACCAAAGCCACCGGTGAGCAGGAAAAAGCCACCAAGGAAGTAAATAATGTAGTCAGGACATCTATTACCTTTTCTACTGTTGTGGGTATTCTTGCCATATTAATTGGATTGATAGCCGGCACTCTGGGCGGCAGGGCAATCAGTAAATCTCTTTCTCAGGTCACTGAAGTTGCCAATGCAATTGCACAAGGGGATCTTTCCAGGGATATAAAAGTTGAGGGACCTCCGGAAATACGCTCAATGGGTGAAAGTTTTCTCAAGATGAAGTCAGATCTGAAGGAGATGATCCAGAAAATTATTGATTCAGCAAATGTTGTCACATCAAACTCATCGCAGATAATGGGGACTGCTGAAGAGCTGAATGGAAATATGCATAATCAGACATTTCAGGTTGAGCAGGCAGCCTCATCCATTGAAGAGATGAGCCAGACTGTTGCAGATGTTGCAAGGAATGCGTCTAATGCAGCGCTTGAATCCAAAAAAGCATCTGAAACTGCTGACAAGGGACGCACTGCTGTTGAGGCAACAGTTACGGAAATGAATCATATTGTTGCTACATTTCAGCATATATCAGATACCATACAGAAGCTTGGCTCAAGATCTGATGAAATAGGCAAGATCGTGAGCGTTATTAATGACATAGCAGAACAGACAAACCTGTTGGCTCTCAACGCAGCCATTGAGGCAGCTCGCGCCGGCGAGCAGGGCAGGGGTTTTGCTGTTGTTGCTGACGAAGTACGCAAACTTGCTGAAAGGACATCTGATGCTACAGGACAGATAGGCAGCATGATACGGGGCATTCAGACAGAGATCGGCGAGTCCATAAATTCTATGGAGACCGGTACAACCATGGTTGGCAAAAGTGTTGATACTGCTAAACACTCGCAGGTGCTGCTTGAGGAGATTGTGGACTCATCCAATACCAGTTCAGAGATGATACAGCTCATAGCGACTGCTGCAGAGGAGCTTTCTCAGGTCTCAGACAGCATATCAGAAAATATGGACAAGGTATCGTCTCATGCCAAGTCATCAGAGGAGTCTGCAAACTTCATGAAGACAACTTCTGAAGAGCTTGCTGAACTAGCTGAGGGGCTGCATAAATTAGTGCTCTGGTTCAAGCTCGAAGAGGACAGAAAGAACAGTTAGCATGTTAATTAAATAAAAAACTTGTTACGGGATCAGTGTCAGCTGATCCCATATTTTTTTCTGACATTCTGGATCTTTCCACAGGAGTATTCACCCTCAGGGCATGGCGCATAAAGACAGCCCGGCCCTGACTTTGCAAATATTGCTGGTGCTGCTTCTTTTGCGAGCCTGAGCATCTCTTCTGCCATTGCTCTTATCTCCCATTGCGCCCTGTTGCAGCACCTCTGGCGGAAAAAGTGGATCAACTCTCTTGCGTTCATGGTGATTATTATTTTTGTCTCTGCTGCGTTTGGCAGCACGAATCGCGCATCCTGGTTTGCTGATTCTCCTTTGACCCCGGCTTCATTCAGCTTCTGGACGATATAATTGTAGGCTGTCTGGCAGTCTGTCATGAATTTGATAAAATATTTCTTCAGCTCTTTATCAGTCTTTATGGACTCAGGTATCACATAATCAAATCCTGATGCCTCGCTGACATATCGCTGGGACTGCTGGGAATAGGATGCTATGCGGTGGCGCACAAGCTGGTGTGAGCATGCCCTTGATATGCCTTCAACTCCAAAAGTAAAGGATATATGCTCCACAGGACTCATATGCCCCATTTTCATCAAGCGATCAACAAAAGCCTTTTGATCTTTTGCAGCGATTTTGCTTTTTAATGAGGCGATGTCAGCAGGGCTGTAGCAGAGTTTTGCAGCCATTGCCACTGTCTCTTCAGGTTGGGGAGTATATTTAAGAAGCATTACTTTTAATCTGGTTTCTGGCATTAGAGCATTATAATTTTTCAGTTCAGGCTAAAGCAATAGCTGAAAATTTTTTTATGCTTGCACCCTGGTACTGAATGACCTTTTTATATTGATTTGAGATAGAATTATTTATATGCACCAGGTATCCGGGAGTCAGGGAATGAATAGAATATTCAGAATATCAGCTGCAACCGCAGCAATTATTGCAGCTATTGTATTTGTGCTGTATCTTTTTCTGCATGCAGAAGACTATCTGCTCGAGCGTATAAAGCATGCCACTGATGATGTTGTATCAGTTGACTCTGTTGGCTTTAGATGGAATATGGTGAGCGCGAAGAATGTGCTTGTAAAGGCAGAGGATGGTTCCGGGTTCCTTGCTGTTGAAAAGCTCAGGGTAGGAATTTCATTTTTCAGCCTCCTTAAAAAGAAGATTGATATCAAATATATTGAGGCTGGAAATGTTTGTTTGAACATTCAAAGAACAGAACAGGGCAAATGGCTTTTCCCTGTGTTCAAACGGGGCGATGGCACTGCATCATTCAGCATCAGCAGTATTGATGTCAACAACAGCACTATAAATATTGTTGATAGACTCAGAAACGCAAACCTGGCTCTGAACAATGTTCAGGTCAGCATTGCCCGCACAAATCCTGTCTTTAGTTCATCAAAAATCAAATACTCTGGAACTGCAAAAACAGGGGCTTCAGGCTCTCTGAGAATAGAAGGCAGCGGCGATGCGGCAGCGAATATATATAAAGGCTCTGTTCAGCTTAAGGATATCAATATAAATGATCTCAGATCATATATGCAGGGCAGGTCAAGGGTCAAACGGGGTTTGATTAGTATTGAC
The DNA here is from genome assembly GCA_034002665.1 of Dissulfurispiraceae bacterium. Taxonomy (GTDB): domain Bacteria; phylum Nitrospirota; class Thermodesulfovibrionia; order Thermodesulfovibrionales; family Dissulfurispiraceae; genus JAFGXL01. The sequence continues at coordinate 63,195 of JAVFAA010000004.1, forward strand.
TCATCCGTAGTAGTTAAAAATGGATATGTGGAGGCTCCTTCAAAACTCAGACTCAGAAATATTGATATTGAAAAGGGCGATGTGCTGATGGGCGTGGCAGGTTCCCTGATTATCGAGATGCTTAAGAAAGATGACGAAATATATCTGGAGTTCAACATATGGGGCAGGTGGAATAACCTTCAGAATGATCTTAGCGATGTTTTTCATAAGAAAATACTAACTGAGACCGGCAGAACCATGATCTCTCCGGTAGAAGGTGTTGTAAAAGGCATAGGAAAGCTGCTGCCTTTTTAGTTCAGGCTACAGCTTCCCTTTTGTTGTCGGCAGTTTATTCATGCGCGGATCAACAGAGACCGCATTCATCAGTGCTTTTGCGAATGCCTTGAACACAGCTTCGAATATATGATGCAGATCTCTGCCATACCTCACATTAATATGCAGATTCATCATGGCATGATTGCTGAGTGATCTGAAAAAGTCTTCGAAGAGCGAAGACTCCAGTTCACGAAGATTTCCTTTTGCAGGGTTCACCCTGTAAACAAGATATGGTCTCCCGCTCAGATCGAGCGTCACTTCAGCAAGGCTCTCATCCATTGGAATGCAGGCATGACCGTATCTCCTGATGCCTTTTTTCTCGCCCAGCGACTTTTTGATAAGCTCGCCGAATGTGATTCCAAGATCTTCCATCAGATGGTGGTAGTCGATCTCTGTATCGCCCTTTGCCTTCACCTTGAGGTCAAACAGGCCATGGAAAGCGAACAGGTTGAGCATATGATCCATAAACGGTATCGAGGTGTTTGCATCGCATTTGCCTGAGCCGTCAAGATTAAGTGTCATGGCTATTGAAGTTTCTTTTGTATCTCTTTCGAATGAAGACTTTCTCATTATACCTCCAGACTATTTTTTGTATAATTGATTTTTTATTATGCTGCCCAGTGCTTTCAGAAAAGCTGCATTTTCTTTTTCAGATCCCACAGTTACTCTCAGGCATCCTTTAATTGAGGATGAAAGATTTTTTACAAGAATGCCTTTTTTTAGCAGCTCATTATATACATTATCGGTTGATTCTGTTTTGAAAAGAATGAAGTTTGCTTCAGACGGAAAAGCTGTTATTCCATTTAATGAATTTAACCCGTCATATACCCGCAGGCGTTCATCAACTATTTTTTTTATGTTTGTTCTGATTATTTTTTTGTTTTTTAGCCCCTCAACAGCAGCAGACTGCGACAGAGAATTAATATTATAGGGCAGTCTCACTTTGTTGATTTCATTAATGATCAGCGGATTTGCTGCAGCAAATCCTGTACGAAGACCTGCAAGTCCGATCTTGCTCAAAGTGCGCAGAATAACAAGATTCGGAAAATCCTCCAGCATCGGCATAAAGCCGCGTTCGCTCGCAAAAGGCTGATATGCCTCATCAACAACCACTATTCCTTTTGATGCATTGATTAACTTGAGAATGGTTGCGGACGAAAAACAGTTGCCTGTCGGATTATTCGGACTGCTCATAAAAATGAGTTTTGGTTTATGCTGTTTAACAGCATTGAGCATTCTGTCTTCGTCAAGGTCAAAATTCTTGTTAAGCGGAATCCCCCGGAATTCGACGCCAAGTGATTTTGAGATGATGGAATACATGGCAAAAGTTGGGACAGGACAGAGCACAGGTCCGCCATATACAGTGATCAGACAATTTATCAGTTCATCGGATCCATTGCCGCATACAATCATCTCGGGAGAGATTTTTGCATCTTTTGCAAGAACTTTTCTTAGGGCTTTTGCCTCAGGATCAGGATATCTGTTGAGCGGTAGAGACAGACATTTTTTCAGGTTTAATCCGGAAATTGCATAAGGACTCTCATTGCCATCAAGCTTTATTCTGCATTTGATTTCCTTTGCTGAATATGGATCAAGAGCTCTGATATTCTTCTTTGGAAGGGTGAGGAGCAGTTTTTCATTCATTGTTTATATTATCCTTAACATATTTCATTGTCAATGCCGGCTATGTGCAGTATAATGTCTGGATAGATGGACATCAACACGCTCAGACATATAGGCAGCAAGCTCTTCAAGGAGATCGGACAGATCAGGCTGATGCCGTTTTCCCAGACGCCGATTACAAAAGGCGCTGGCGGAGATGACACCTTTCCTGTTGACAAAATGGCAGAGGACATAATAATCAGTTCACTTGAGGCGCTTGGCATCCCTTTGAGCCTTATATCTGAAGAACTCGGCATGGAAAATATAAAAGGTGGAGGTCCGAGGGTTGTGATTGACCCTGTTGATGGCAGCAAAAATGCGATAACAGGCATACCGCTCTACTGCACCTCCATAGCTGTTGCTGACAGCGACAATGTTGGGAGCATCAGGCTTGGATATGTTCTGAATCTGTTGACTGGCGATGAATTCTGGGCTGAAAAGGGAAGCGGAGCTTTTTTCAATGACCACCGTATATTCACCCAGAAAGATGATCATCTCCATCTTGTCAACTATGAAGCTCAAAATCCAGGAGTTGACATTCCCAAGATGCAGAGGCTCTTTTCCAAGGCGAGACGCGTCAGATGCTTCGGAGCCACTGCGCTCTCGATTGCATATGTAGCCTATGGTGCTTCGAGCGTATTTGTCACGCCGGCATCTTCAAGGTCTTTTGATTTCAGCGCTGGATACATAATGGTTAATGAGGCTGGAGGAGTAGTTACCGGTTTTGACGGCACTTCCATTGAACATATGGAGCTTGGCATAAAAAAAAGAACACCTCTTCTGGCAGCAGCCAATCAGGCAGTATACAAAAAAGCCGTTGAACTGATATCCTGAGCAGTATAATTCCAAACTGGATTCAAGCAGACAGTCTAAAAGTGTGTTACATTGTATATGAAAGAGACGGGGAGAAAACATGACTGATAAAAGCGGAAAAAACAGATTGACTGAAAACGACAGAGTTTATGAATCAGCGATCTCAAGAATGAGAGAAGGGCTGAAGACCGGACTCAGCTTTAATGAGGCATGCAGCATTATGGATGTTGCTGATCCTGAGCTCAGAAGATTTATAGAGGATGATGCCCTGAAAATTGTTATAGCTGAAATGCATTACGGCAAGGGCACTGCGCTCAAGAAACTTTCTAAAATGCTAAGACTGCCGTATAGAGTTGTTTACGAGGCTCACCTCGAGATGCTCGAAGATGCAGGGCTTTCAGCTGCAGAGGTTTACAAACATGAGAATTTTGATAATGCCGTTGGAAATGCCTGACAATGACCGGCTCCTTTTTCAGAATATTTGATGGGCTGAAACCATTTTACATAATTCACTGAAATCATCAACACAAGCAAACTCATTGCTGGTATTAGGTTCAATTTTTGAGTTTGGTCTGTTTTTCAAGTACAGATGTTTTATGCCGTACTGCCTTGCTGCGAGCAGCACTTCGACTGTATCATCAATAAACATGGTGCGTTCCTTGTCAAATCCTATCAACTCCTCAGCCTTGTGCCAGAATTCCTGCATCTCTTTTGGATACCCCATCTCGAATGAGGTGATGCATGAGTCAAAGTATTCTCCTATCGCTGTTTCTCTCAGCTTTAATTCGAGAACCTTATAGTGGGCATTGGTCACCATAAAGACCTTCTTTCTGTTCATCCTGAGCAGTCTGAGAAAGTCCTTTACATGAGGATGCACCTCGATCATATGCTTTATCTGCTCCTTTAGCGCAGGGATGTCAATCCTCAGCTCTTTTGACCAGAAGTCTATGTCAGTCCAGTTCAGAGTGCCTTCGTGAGTCTTGTATTTTGATATAAGCAGCTCTTTTGCACTGCCGAATGTGATGTCATGCTTTTCTGAGTATTTTTCAGGTACAAGGTGCATCCAGAAGTAGTCGTCAAAGTATTTATCCAGGAGCGTTCCGTCCATATCGAGTAGTACATGGGTAATGCTGTCAAAAGGTATCAATCCTGTTCCTCATACCATGATCTGTCTATATAGCGTTTTGTCTTTTCATGGGTCATTGACATTATTTCGCGCAGTTCGCTGAATATTTCATCAAAAATTTCCGTGTCATCAACATCATCAGTCTCAATCTCATAAAAATATGAAAGCTCATATTCAGTAATATCTTCCTCAGGACCTGTTATATGCTTTTTAAGCAGAAACGGCTCTATGTCAGGAAATTCCTCCTGCAATTCCTTAGTAAGACTCTCAAGATCAGGGTCTCCATAAAGTATAGGCAGCTTGACAGTCAGATTGATCTCGATAAAGTTGTCGCTGACCTCATCGTCGTCATCATCTTCATCGTCGTCATCCTTTTCTTCAAAGGGATCCTTGTAGATTGTGGCTCCGGACTGTATCACATCGTATGTGAATGAAACTATACCGGTCAGGGAATATGGAAGTGTATCCATCTCTGGCATCGCAACAGTCATTCTGCTTTCGCGTTCAAGAGAAAATTGTTCGATAAATACCTGCATGCTGAGTATCTGAAGATGTTTTCGTGCTGATTCAGCGATCGCCATCTGGAGTTCTTCAAAGCGGACCATATTGCCTCCGTGGAAAAAATGCTTCAATGATTTTTGCTTGCTTTAAGCGGTTCGAAATTATAACATGAATGCAATGGATATGACGAATAGAACAGTATTGATAACCGGGGCGGCTGGCGGTCTTGGGAGTGCTGCTGCTGTCAGGTTTCACAGGAATGGATATTTTGTAGCCCTGAACTACAATAGTTCACAAAGCTCAGCTGAGCATATGGCTGTGCGGATGGGAAACAGGGTGGCTGCAATACAGGCTGATGTCAGCGTATATGCTGATGCAGTCCGTTTGGCAGAGGGTGCTGCCGGGTTCAACGGGAATATTCATGCAGTTATAGCCAATGCGGCCATAACCGCAGATGCTCTGCTGATAAAACAGAATGAAGATGAATGGGACAGGGTGTTGGCTGTCAATCTGAAGGGCGTGTTTAATACCATCAAGGCATCTGCTCCATATATGGAGACCGGCGGTAGTATAGTGATAATTTCATCATACTCAGGACTAAAAGGCAAGGCTGGCCAGGCTGCATACAGCGCTTCAAAGGCAGCTCTTGCAGGCTTAATGAAGACAGCGGCTATAGAGTTTGCAGAACTCAATATAAGAGTTAATATGCTGCTGCCTGGTTATATGGATACTGCAATGGGCAGGAAGAACGAGACTGCAATGGCTGGAGCAATTATGGATAGCCTTCTTAACAGATTATCTTCTGCTGATGAAGCTGCAGAGTTTATTTATACCATAGCCTCTTCCTCATTGATAACAGGCCAGACATTTTGTCTGGACAGCAGAATAATATGAAGGATACAAACAATAAATGGTTCAGGGTGTCTTTATAACAGGAACAGATACAGGAGTGGGCAAGACCCATGTGGCCTGTATGATTATTCGAGCTCTTTTGAATAAAGGTATAAAGCCCGGGGTAATGAAACCTGTTGAGACAGGATGCGTTAATAGCGGATCAGGGCTGCTTCCTGCTGATGCCATAATGTTAAAGAGCGCTTCAGGCGTGAAAAATGATATTGCTGAAATTGCGCCATATATGTTTGAGCTGCCTCTGTCACCATATGCAGCTTCAATGCAGGCTGGAAGGATTATTGAGCCAAACCGAATAATTGAGCATTATGAAGCACTCAGAATGTCCAGCAGCTTTATTGTGGTTGAGGGCGCGGGCGGACTTCTTGTTCCGATCTGCAGCGGCACAGCAGCAGGCATTGATAAAAGCGCATATTTCTATTCAGATCTCGTAAGAGATCTCCAGCTGCCGCTGCTGATTGTGGCAAGGCCTGGTCTGGGCACAATTAACCATACACTGCTCACTGCAAGATGCGCGCTCGATGAAGGATTGAGGGTAGTGGGTGTTGTTCTTAACAGGTCTGATGATGACTCCCGGGATATTTCTGAAGAGACAAACAGGATTTTGCTCGAAAATATATGCCCTGTGCCGATTGTAGCGAGTATCGGGTATAGAAGTGGAGATGGTGTAGTTGATGAAAATGAGTCTGAAAAGCTGTTGTCAGCCCTGCTCTCTTTTTTCTGATACCAGCTTCTGATTCAGCAGGTTAGTATTCCTGTTCGGTTACAACCTCTTTTTTAATGGAAGATACAAGGGACTCGAGCGCGGGAAGTACATCTGTCCTGAATCTTCCGGCAACCACCACATACATAATCGTATCTCCGATATCCAGGTCGCCTTCGTTTATCCAGACCTTTACTGCCTGTATTCCCTTTTTTGCCCTGTACTGATCAATCAATTGGTCAAGTTTTGCATGGTCAGCTGACAGCTTTACTCCTTTTACAGGCTTGCCATCCCTGGATGTTGATCTTACAAGCCCGTTATGGGCAAGGATCATTCCGAGTTCATCAGGATCTGCTTCTTTCTTTATCTCTTTAATCCAGTTGTCTATCATTGTTATCCAGCCTTTTTAGAGGTTGATACTATATGGTCAGTACGCTCCAAAGGGTTATTTTTGTCATCAACTCTTATGATTATTGGCTTGAAGTCGTCAATTTCCTTGTCATTGACATAGCAGTACGCAAAAATGATTATAATGTCGCCGACAAGGCCTTTTCTTGCAGTAGGACCGTTGAGGCATATCTCTCCAGATCCCCGTTTGCCCGGTATTACATAGGTTTCAAATCTTTCACCATTATTCAGGTTGCTGATCATAACCTGTTCATATGGCTTGATATCAGCAAGTTCAATAAGGTTGGTATCTATTGTTATGCTGCCTTCGTATGAGAGATTAGACTCTGTAATGGTGGCCCTGTGAATTTTTGATCTTAAAAAACATCTGCGCATTTTTTGTTAAATATCCTTCCTATTCGATTATTTTAGGCACTCTATAAAATTTGTCCGTGTGGTCAGGAGCATTCATCAATGCATCATGTCTGTCTAACGACGGCGTAGTTTTATCCTGACGCGTCACATTTTTAAGCTGCAGCACATGCGATGTCGGTTCAATATTCCCGGTGTCGAGCTTGTCAAGCTGTTCAACATAATCAAGTATCTTGTTCATCTGGAGCGCATATTCTTCAATGTCTGATTCTTCCAGTTTAAGTCTGGATAGTTCAGCGATTTTACGGACTTTGTCTTTATTGATTTTCATATGGTTGAAGCCTCAAATTTTTTCGAGATTAGCAAACCTGGCGCAGAGGCGTTTTATGCCGACACCAGAGAAGTTTACTGTAACCTTTGTGTCTTCTCCATCTCCGCTGCAGTCTCTGATTATGCCAACGCCCCATGATGGATGTTTTACTCTCGAGCCTACAGCATATAATGAAGCAGGCTTTTTTGGAACAGCCTTGACAACATTCTTTGGCAGCTCAGGTTTCTTCTGTATTTTTTCTATGCATTTGCAGTGTTCTTTAGGTATGTCGAGCAGAAATCTTGACGGCTCCTGATCCTGTACTCTCGAATAAAGCTTTCTTCTTTTTACACTGGTCAGGCAGAGTATGTTTCTGGCCCTTGTCATGCCTACATAGCAAAGCCGCCTCTCTTCCTGAAGCTCAGTCGGATTCTGCATGGCCTTGAAATATGGAAGTATGCCTTCTTCCATTCCGACCATAAAGACAACAGGAAATTCGAGTCCTTTTGCGCTGTGTAGTGTCATAAGTGAAACAGCCTGACCGTCAGATAAATTGTCTGTGTTTGCAGCAAGAGAAACTCTGTCCATGAAATCCTTTACAGGAATGCCATCTGCGGCAGAGACGAGTTCAAGTATATTCTGAATGCGTTCATCCTCCAGATCATCAATATATCCGGTGATTTCTATGATTTCTTTAAGCATCTCTGCAGAATTTTTAAAATTCTTTTCAGCCAGTTTCCTGATAATCTGGGTAAAGCCTGTCAGCTTGTCTTTCATCGATTGGGGGATGCTTGTTGTTTTGACTATTGCCTCAATTGCGTCAAAAAGACTGAGTCCGCTTTTCTTTGCTTCCTGCTCAATCTTGGCAAGTGTAGAGGCGCCAATGCCTCGTGATGGACTGTTGATCACCCTGCGCAGACTCACATTGTCACTGTTGTTTGTTACAAGCTTCATGTAAGAAAGGATATCCTTGATTTCTTTGCGGTGATAAAAGCTTATGCCGCTTATGACATTGTATGGTATTCCGTCAGCTCTGAGGGCATCTTCGAGAGCCCTGGCCTGCATATTTGTCCTGTACAGAATCGCGAAGTTATTGTACTCGAAGCTTCCTCTCAGATAGAAATCTTTAATTATTCTTGATACATATTTTGCTTCCTCATCCTCGTTCTGCAGCACACAGTAAGAGACTTTTTCACCTTCACCCTGGTCAGTCCAGAGTTTTTTTGACTTGCGTGCAGCATTCTTTGCAATAACAGCTCCGGAAGCATCGAGTATGTTCTGCGTTGATCTGTAGTTTTGTTCGAGTTTTATTACTGTTGCATTTGGATAATCTTTTTCAAAATTGAGAATATTGCTTACATCAGCGCCTCTGAACCCATATATGCTCTGGTCGTCATCACCTACAGCACAAATATTTTTATCTCTTGATGCCATTGTCTGCATAAGTTTGTATTGAGCCTGATTCGTGTCCTGGAACTCGTCAACCAGAAAATATGAGTACATGTTCTGGTATTTTTCGAGTACTTTTGGATTTTCCGTAAAGAGCTTTACTGTAAGAGCGATAAGATCGTCAAAGTCGATCGCATTGCAGCGTTTGAGATCTTCAGTATATTTCAGATACACCCTGCCGAGTTTCTCGTCAAAGCTGTATCCGTCGCCATCAGCAAGAAACTGTTCAGGCGTCACAAGCGATGATTTCAGGTTGCTGATTCTTGCAACAACACCCTTGTAGAGTGCTTCATAAATTTTAAACTCGCGGAGTATGTGTCTGACCAGGCCGCCCTGATCTTCGTCATCATATATTGTGAAGTCCGGTTTGTATCCGAGAGCTTTTATCTCTCTTCTCAGTATCTTGTTGCATTGCGAATGAAAGGTGCCGACCCATGAAGATTTCATATCGCCGTCTATAAGATGTGATATTCTTGTCTTCATTTCATCAGCAGCCTTGTTTGTGAAGGTTACGGTAAATATGGAGTCAGCCTTCACCTTTTTTTTCTTTGCAAGGTATGCGAACTTGTGAGTAATGACCCTTGTCTTTCCGCTGCCAGCGCCTGCAAGAACAAGCAGCGGGCCTTTAGAATGCAGGATCGCTTCTTTTTGTTGTGTATTAAGGTCGTCTAATAGGACTTCTTTTGCCATTTGATTATTTAGTATAGCACAAACGACCCGGTTCAATAAAGCTGTAGGTGTTCTTGAGTTTGGTTGTCTTGCTGATTGCTATTCCACTGTCACACTCTTTGCCAGATTTCTTGGCTGATCAACATCACAGCCTCTCAAAACAGATACATGATAGGAGAGGAGCTGCAGCGGTATTATGAGTAAAATGGCATTAAGATAAATATTGCTCGACTCTGTTGTTACAGTGCGTTCAAAAAATTCCTTCAGCTGGGATTTGTCGCCGGCAGTAACAGGTATGATCATGCCTCCTCTACTCTTGATCTCCTGAATGTTGGAGAAGAGTTTTTCATAAAGCAGACCCTCAGGTGCGAGCGCTACTACCGGCATATTGGTATCTACGAGCGCGATAGGTCCGTGCTTTAATTCACCTGATGGATAGCCTTCAGCATGAATATAGGATGTCTCTTTCATCTTGAGAGCACCTTCAAGCGCAATAGGATAGCCTACGCCTCGTCCAAGATAGAGAAAGTCCTTTGCATTAAAGACCTCTTTTGCAATAGATAACATCTGGCTGTCCAGTTCAAGAGTCTTCTCGATTTTTGCCGGCAGTGCAAGACAATCAAGAAGCAGCTCTGATGCCTGCTGCGCTGTTATTTTTTTGTTCTCAGACGCAAAGGCGATTGCCAGCAGATATAACGCTATTATCTGCGTTGAGAAGGCTTTGGTTGAAGCGACCCCGATCTCTGGTCCTGAGTGCGTATAAAAAACATAGTCAGCTTCTCTGGCTGCTGTGCTGTCAATTACATTGCAGATAGTTAGTGTTGTTGCGCCGAGCCTCTTTGCTTCCCTCATTGCTGCGAGAGTATCTGCTGTTTCTCCTGATTGTGTTATTGCTATAAAAAGCGTATCCGGATGGATTATCGGGTTTCTGTATCTGAACTCAGATGCAAGCTCAACATCAACAGGCACTCTGGCCATTGCTTCTATCATATATTTTGCAAATAATGAAGCATGATATGATGTTCCGCAGGCTGAAAAATATATCCTTTTTGTATTTCTTATTATTTCCTGTGTGAGTCCAAATTCATCAATCGCAACTTCACCCTTGTCAGGATAGATTCTTCCCATCAGAGTGTCAGCGATGGCGCGGGGCTGTTCATAGATCTCTTTAAGCATGAAGTGAGGGTATCCGCCTTTTTCCGCCATGGCTGGGCTCCATGATATGGTGACTACATTTTTCTGTATAGGATTGCCGTCAAGGTCAGTGACGATAACCCCGTCTTTATACAAAATTGCCATTTCCATGTTTTCAAGATAGATCACATCTTTTGAGTAGTTCAGAAACGCAGGCACATCAGAAGCAAGAAAAAACTCATTTTCACCCATGCCTATTACAAGTGGGCTCTCTTTTCTGACGGCAACAATCTTGTCAGGACTGTTTTCATCCATAGCAGCAAAGGCATAAGCGCCCTTGAGCTTTTTTACAGCTTTGCGGGCTGCTTCTTCAAGCGAGCTGTTTGGCAGAAATTTGCTGATAAGATGGCAGAGCACTTCCGTATCTGTTTCAGATGTGAAGACGAATCCCTCTTTAATAAGCTCCTGCTTCAGGTCAACATAGTTCTCAATTATCCCGTTGTGAACTATAACGATACTGTTTGATCTATGCGGGTGGGCATTTTCTGTTGTTGGTTTGCCGTGTGTTGCCCATCTTGTATGACCGATGGCAAGGCTGCTTGTAACATTAAGGGAGTTGACTAAATTATCAAGCTCTTTTATTTTGCCTTTGCTTCTTTTAACCTCAAGTGTGTTTTCATTGAAATAGGCTATGCCGGCAGAATCATATCCTCTGTATTCGAGTTTTCGAAGTCCTTCCATCACCATATGAATCGCATTCTTTGTACCAATATATCCGATTATTCCGCACATCCTATTTCCCCTTTGCAGGCTTTTTTTTTGCCCAGCCTTTTATATTTTTCTGGTGTGTTCTGCTTATAGCGAGAGATCCTGGAGGCACATTGTGAGTTATGGTAGAACCAGCTCCTACATACGCGCCTTTGCCTATTGTGACAGGAGCAACAAGCTGGGAGTCACTGCCAATAAAAACATTATCATTTATATCGGTTCTGTACTTGTTTACCCCGTCATAGTTGCATGTTATGGTTCCAGCTCCGATATTTACATCATTGCCTACAACAGCATCGCCCAGATATGTCAGATGTGATGCTTTTGAGCCTTTGCCGATTATTGATTTTTTAATCTCTACGAAATTGCCGATTTTTGCCTCGCTGCCTATTACAGATCCGGGTCTGAGGTGTGCAAAAGGACCAACGGAAGCTCTTGATTTAATTTTGGAAGATTCGATCAGCGTGGAATCCTTTATCACCACATTATCTGCAAGGCTGCTGTCAATAATTCTCGAGTTCGGGTAGATTATACATCCTCTGCCTATAACGCTCTCGCCCTCGATATGAACATTCGGATAGATTATGGTGTCCTGACCTATCTTTGTCTCCTTGCTTATGAATACAGTCGATGCATCTATAAAAGTGACTCCAGACTGCATGAGAGTTGATACGATCCTGTCTCTTAAAAAGAGCGATGCCCTCTGAAGTTCTGCTCTTGTGTTTATGCCGGTCAGCTCTGTCTCGCTGCCGAGCATATGAGCGCCTACCCTGAGCCCCTTTTTCAGTGCTATTGAAATAATGTCTGTCAGGTAATATTCGCCTTTTGCCTTGTTAAGGGGGATGTTTCGAATAAGTTTGAGAGCAGGCGGGTTAATAAGATAGATGCCGCTGTTCACTTCTGTTATAAGTTTCTCATCTGGAGTCGCATCTCTATCCTCAACAATGCGGGATATTTTGCCGGAAGATCTTACGATTCTTCCATAGGCGTGCGGAGGCTGCGCCTCGAAAGTCATTACTGAAATATCCTCATGTTTTTGCCTGTGCAGTTTAATGAACTTTTTTAACAGTTCAGGCGTTATCAGAGGCGTATCGCCGCTTAATATAAGCACATCACCTTCAAAGCCTTTAAGCGCAGGCATTGCAGAACGCAGTGCGCCGGCTGTGCCGTCCAGCTCTTTCTGAAGTGCAAATGATATTTTTTCTGATCTGAGGATATTTTTTGCTGCCTGCGTATGATTTCCAAGGACAATAATGCATTTGCTGCTTCCGATAGATGATGCTGTTTCAGCAACATGCGCAATCAGGGGTTTACCCATCAGGTTGTGCAGTACCTTTGGAATTGATGATTTCATTCTTGTGCCTGCACCAGCTGCCAGTATCACTGTAGATATTTTCATATTATGTATATTTTTTTTCGGGGTCAGAGATGAATCCTTTAATTTTCCCCGGTGCTGCTATGCCTCCTGACAGGATAATTTTTATTCCATCTTCTATTGAAATGTCTGTGTATGTAATGCTCTCCTCTGTAAGAAGAACGATTTCGCCAAGATAAAGATTGTTTGTCGGGATATATATAGCTTTGAAATGTTCAGATTCAGCTTCCTTTATAACATGGCACTCTTTTGTTAAAAAACCGAATGCGTATGCGCCTTTTCTGGGATATTCTACAATTACGAATTTTTTGAATGAAGTCTTGTTGTCAGGAGAAAATGCATCAATCAACTGCTTGATTGCGTTATACAGGCTCTTGAAAACCGGTATCCCCTGAAAGGCCCTTTCTATATAGGAAAGGATTTTTTTGCCAAACACATTGGTTGAGATTATTCCAATCAGAAAAATAAAAAGAATGGCAGTTATAAATCCGAGGCCTGCTATGTTTCTGCCTATCAGGGAGTTGAGCAAGGGGCCCAGGATGCCGTCAATAAATTTGAATAGCCCTGCTATGACAAATATGGTTATGACGCCGGGTATTGTGATCAGCAGGCCTGCAAGGAATTTGCGCTTGAATGTAACCTTGAAAAAATTTACAAAATCGTCTTGATGTATGTGCATGATTTTATAGAATTAAAGGGGCTGCATCAGCAGGCCTATGCCTCATCAGGCATATCAAAATTTGAGTATACATTCTGGACATCATCATTATCTTCCAGAGCCTCCATAAGCCTTACCATCTGTTCTGCAGCACTTCCGTCCAGGGCAACATAGTTTTTAGGCAGCATCGTAACCTCTGCCAAGCTGAATTCAATGCCTGCATTCAGGAGGGCTTCTTTGGTTGATTCGAGCGCCTCGGGAGCTGTCACTATTTCATAGCTGTCTTCATCAGGTTCATTCACCATGTCTTCTGCTCCAGCATCAAGAACAAGCGACATGAGGGTCTCTTCATCACTTTTTTTCTTGTCAACAAGTATATAGCCCTTTTTCTCAAATATCCATGACACGCAGCCTGCCTCGCCCATGTTGCCATTATTCTTGGAAAGTACATGTCTGATTTCAGAGACTGTGCGGTTTTTGTTGTCAGTAAGAGCCTCTATCAGCAGGGCAGCGCCGCCAGGTCCGTAACCTTCGTATGTTATTTCCTCGTATGAAACTCCAGGCAGTTCTCCTGTGCCTTTCATGATAGCGCGTTTTATATTGTCAGAGGGCATATTGGCTTCTTTTGCTTTTTCGAGTGCTGTCCGAAGCCTTGGGTTTCCACCAGGGTCGCCGCCGCCGAGTCTTGCTGCAACAGCAATCTCTTTGACTATTTTGGTGAATGCTTTTCCTCTTTTGGCATCAGTGTGGGCTTTTTTGTGTTTGATCTGGGCCCATTTCGAATGTCCTGCCATCTGTCCTCCGATAAAAATTTAAACAATATTGTAATAACAGTATGAAGCAGGTGTCAAGAAACATGCTGAAACATATTTGTTTATTATTATGATTTAGAGTCCCGAGTCTTTCAGAGCGTCTTTGCATCCGCAGCTTCTGTTTTCAGGTATCTCGGCAAAAACAGTCTTGAGAAGTTGCCTCAGCTTTTCAGATGAGGCTTTCATGGTCTCTATAACCTCAGTGGTAGTGAGCTTTTTATCAGTTATGCCTGCTGCAAAGTTTGTGACTATACATATGCCGCAGTAGCATATTTCGAGTTCCCGGGCAAGAACAGCTTCAGGCATTGCGGTCATGCCTACAATGTTTGCTCCGGTTTTTTTAAAGAATTCGATTTCCATGGCAGTCTCGAGTCTTGGACCGTTTACACAGATGTATGTGCCTTCCTGGTAAATATTGATGCCTGTTTTCAGGGCTGCTGATATCATGCTGCTTCGTAGTTCGCTGCAGTATGGCTCTGTAAAATCCACATGTACTACCTTGCCGGCGTCATAAAAAGTTGATTCTCTTGCTCCGTAAGTGCTGTCAATTATCTGGTCAGGTATTATTATGGATCCGGGCCTGATATCAGGATCAATACTTCCAACTGCCGTAACAGCGATAATCCTGTCTATACCGAGTGACTTTAATCCCCAGATATTCGCCCTGTAGTTGACCTTGTGTGGCGATATGCTGTGTGGTGATCCATGTCTGGGCAGAAATACAAGCGGGGTGTTGTCTACCATCCCAAGTTTATACGGAGAAGATGGATCGCCGTATGGTGTAGAAACAAATTTTTCACACTCCAGCTTCAGGCCTTCAATCTCATATAGTCCACTGCCGCTTATCAATCCTGTTGGCATATAATAGTGTAGCATGAAACAGCGCGATAGAGCGGCAGCAAAAAATATAACAACTCACAAAAAAAGCAACAATTGCAGATAAGCTGACCTTCAGAGCCTGACACAATGCAATGCTGCTCAATCGGCGGCCGCAACCGGATACTGACTCCGGCAATGACAGCTGATAACAGTAGAATAAAATAAATAACGGACCTGCGGATTGTATAAAACTGATTACTTGCAGTTCTGATAAATCAGATGGATTTTGTGTTATAACTATTTAATGTCTTTTTTTGTCTAAGGGGAGGATATATTGATACATGAGGATCTGCTGTCCGGACTGCTCAAAAAGGCGCTGTCTAATGGCGGCGACTTTGCAGATATATTTGTTGAAAAACGCAACTCCACTGCTCTGCAGCTTGAAGACAGCATTATAGAAAAAGTTACATCAGGCACTATAGCAGGAGTAGGTATAAGAGTTATAAAATCTGGTAAAACCGCCTACGCATACACAAATGATTTTTCAGAAAAGGTGCTTATGGATATGGCTGCCACTGTCAGCAGGGCTGCAGAAGAAGGAGCCAGGGAGCCGATGGCTTTTATAAAGTCCAGACCAGTTAAAGCTGATATAAAGGTTGATCCGTTGTCAGTACCCTCATCGTTAAAGATTAAACTTGTAAAGGCTGCTGATGCTGCTGCAAGACAGACGGATTCCAGAATCAGGCAGGTCTCTGTCACTTGCAGGGACATGAGGCAGAATGTGCTTATAGCATCTTCTGACGGCACATACTGCAAGGATGAGAGGGTGTATGTGCTTGGACTTGTGCATGCTGTTGCATCTGATGCAGAGGTTATACAGACAGGATATGAAACAGCGGGCGGACTTACAGGGTTTGAACTTTTTGAAGAGTACAGCATTGAGCGAATGGCTGAAACAGCAGCCCGAAGGGCAGTTATGATGCTTTCTGCTCAGAGGGCTCCTGGAGGAAGAATGCCTGTTGTCATATCTTCAGAAGCTGGCGGCACAATGATACACGAGGCTATTGGCCACGGATTGGAGGCTGACCTTGTGAGGTCAGGGCTGTCTGTATATTCTGGAAAACTCGGCCAGCAGGTTGCATCCAGGTTAATAACTGTTATTGACGATGCGACCATAGCCAGGGCACGAGGTTCGTATTCATTTGATGATGAGGGCACTCCTGCACAAAAGAATGTTCTTGTCAGCAGTGGCATGCTTAAAGGTTTTATGTACGATAAATTGTCAGCATCCCTGGACAGCGCCGTATCTACCGGCAACGGCAGGAGAGAGTCATTTCATTACAGGCCGATTTCGAGGATGAGCAATACATATATAGCTCCCGGCGAGAGTAGTCCGGAAAATGTCGTAAAGTCTGTGCCAAACGGTCTTTTTGTCAAAAAAATAGGTGGTGGCCAGGTCAATACAGTAAACGGTGACTTTGTTTTTGAGGTTCAGGAAGGCTATTTGATAAAAAACGGATCAATATGTGAACCGGTAAGAGGTGCCACGCTTATAGGGAATGGTCCTGATGCGCTTATGTCAATTGATATGGTAGGATCAGATCTCGGTTTTGCCATAGGAACATGCGGAAAAGATGGGCAGGGTGTGCCGGTGTCCGATGCCATGCCAACTCTCCGTATTCCTGAGCTGGTGGTTGGCGGAGAGATTAAGGGACGAAGATAAATCAGGTTGTATTCATTTTTTATTGTGTGTTTATTTGACCTCAAGTAAGTGATAGCAACACATTTTTGCCTATGCTAACCATTTGATTTTCAAGTAAATCAGGATTGGCACACTAATTGCTAAATATGTGCTTACAATGAGACTACAGAGAACAATTAAAAGAGAAGTGGTATTTAACGGCATTGGTCTGCACACAGGCAGGTATGCGAGTGTAAAGCTAAAGCCAGCTGCCCGTGATACAGGAGTTGTATTTTACAGAGTTGATAAAGGCGCTTTGATAAGGGCAAATGTGGCATCTGTCATTGATACTGCTTTTGCCACAACAATAGGTTTTGACAATATAAAGATAAGGACTATTGAGCATCTGATGTCAGCTCTTGCAGGCATAGGCATTGACAATGTACTTGTAGAGATTGAGGGTCCTGAAATTCCCATACTCGACGGGAGCGCAACAGAGCTCGTTAGTATCATACTCGAGGCTGGTATTGCCAAGCAGGCAAAGAATAAAACATTTATCCAGATACTGAAGCCTGTATTATATGAAGATGCCCATTCAAGAGTAGTGGCGCTGCCTTACGATGGCAGAAAGGTGTCCTATCATATCAGCTTTAACCATTCTTACCTGAAGCATCAGGACCTTACTCTTGATATTGATGAGACAGCTTTTACCAGAGACATTGCTCCGGCAAGAACCTTTGGTTTTCTCAATGATGTAGAGGCGCTTAAAGCCAATGGTCTGGCAAGGGGCGGGTCACTTGATAATGCTGTGATAGTTGGTGAAAACGGTGTGTTGAACAAGAGCGGCCTGAGGTTTCACGATGAATTTGTGCGTCATAAAATACTTGATTCTATTGGAGACCTTTCGCTTATAGGTTATCCGATTCAGGGTCATCTTATACTCGAAAAATCAGGACATACAGCAAATGTCCGATTCCTCAAAAAACTTCTTGCTTCTCCTGATGCATACAGGCTTGTTTCTGATCCTGTGTCTTATCCTTACAGCTACCAGCCTGCATTTGCCTGAAGCGAACAATATAAAAAACAGGGAATACCCTTAACTCTTTCAAAGTATCCAGCTTGAACAGCCGGATGGGTATCCCCTTACTCAAACCACGACGACATACAAACTTATTTTTTCTTTGCTGTTTTTTTGGCAGCAGCTTTTTTAGGAGCTGCTTTCTTTGCGGGAGCCTTTTTGGTTGCCATAATCTTCACCTCCTTTTTTCCCCTTAGTAATCGTTTAATCAGGGGAAATCTTTAGCCTAAGCGCATTGCCAGAGCTGAATCCTCCTGCTTGCGAGTATGCGCTTGAGGCCCGCATCCTTTTTTTCTTCACTCTGTATTCATCTTCATCAATTTTATACCCGATGGATTTTTTAGGAGCAGTCTTGCTATTTCTCTAAGGCAGAATTTTTTTTCAGGATTGTTGAGCAGAAGGGCCAGAACATCCGCCCTGATGGATGAAGAGAAGAGGCCTTTAAGCACCCGCTAACTCCTTCATGAGTTAATCGTATTTTATTGATCAGCATTTGTCAACAAAAAAATCATATAAGCAAACGAAAGTTTCATTTTTATAAATATTGTGAATTAATGTTCCATTTTTGTATGCCGCATTAAAGGCACAATGATATAATTGACACATGATATTCAAGATGTCGGAGAACAACCATGCTGAAGCTGTATCAAGGGCTGCAGAAGTGATCAAAGCCGGCGGAATTGCGGCATGTCCAACAGAAACATTCTACTGTCTTGCTGCAGGGTATGACTGTCCTGATGCGCTTGAACGCATACAGACTCTTAAAAACAGACCTGCAGAAAAGTCTTTTCCCCTTATAATCGGCAGCATGGAACAGTTGTATCTTTTAACTCAACAAATACCTGCTGAGGCACAGGCGTTTATTGATCAATACTGGCCCGGACCGCTCACAATACTGTTTGATGCCCTGCCCGGACTTTGTGACGCGGTTGTTCATGAGGGTAAGGTCGCTGTGCGCATGCCGGGCAGGTCATTTGCCCTTGACCTGAGCATCAAAGCCGGACTACCAATAACTGCCACAAGTGCCAATATCTCGGGAATGTCAGCTGCGCAAACAGCAGAAGAGGCAGAGGAATATTTCAGTCACAAGCTGAATATTATAATTGATGCAGGCACATCACCCGGCGGATTGACCTCTACAATAGTTGATATAACAGATGGCAGAATCAAGGTGTTGAGACAGGGAGCTGTTAAAATTAATATTTAATGCCCTTGCGATGATGGCAGGCAATTTATCAGGCCAGATGCAGGCATCAGGAGCAGGTGCAGCTCTCACATCACAGGATCCTGGGAATGCATCTTCCGCAATCAGCAGATACCAGAGCACAATGCCGACAATGGCATTGGCAAACGCACATAGTTATACCCAACATGGTACTGCCGGAATCTTCAATCAAGGAAATCAACTGCAAACTGCGCTGAGGACAACGCATCATTTTGGCGATGTAGGTTCTGCAGTGCAAAATATGTCGAATGCTAATAGTCTGCAGAATGTTTCACATTCCGAGTGGGGAAGAAATATAACTCCAACACAGGCTGCGATGCTTGGAAGACAGCGTGCATGGATGGAAACTGGAAAAGCGGAATCACAGGAGCAGTTCAAAACAAAGTTTATGTCTGATTATATGCAATCCCATCCTGGTGCATCAATATCAGAGGCCAGCTCCAAAGCCGGTGAGTTTATGGGATACTTTCATTCACCTGCATTGGCATCAAGAGCACTTGGAGCGGTAGGGCCTGATGGCATAGATAGATTTCTTAAGGCAGGCGGTATACAGGAGACGAGAAATATCGCAACACAGGAGGCATTTGCACAGGTAGCGAGCAACTTTGGCGGAGTGGAAAAACTTCAAAGAGCATTTGAAACAAAAGACAGTACAGAGCGTGCAACAGCAGTCAGGCAGTATATGGCGCTAACAGGAATTAAAGATTTTAACGAGGCTTCCAGAGAATTGGGTGAAACCCTGGGTATAGTTACAGGAGCAAATGCCGCCGGACTCAAACAGGGTCTTGATACAGTTGGGCCGGAAGGAGTTGTATCATCAGCAACAACAAACATGGTTGATAATGCTGCCAGAGCTCAGGTGAGTATGGACTTTGCAAAAACGCTTGCAAGAGCAAATGGTGATGATGACTACAAAGGCCTGTATTCTGCATTAACAGACAAGCATAGCGCTGGATACAGAACAGTCCTTAATACTCAAGAGGCAGTTGAAGCAGTTAACAAGAAGATGGCAGAGCAGGGGAAAGATACCAGGTTTGAGCTTGGCGATACAGTAACCCTTTCCAAAACTGAAGATGGAGGAATAACCCTTGCAAAAGGAGATGCCGGCGCAAGCAGATATGATAATGACCACAGCAGCTCAAAGATCGGTGTTTATGAAGAAGGGGCTATGAGCATAAAGCAGCTTGAAGAATTAAGTACAACTGTTGCTGCTCGGGGCAACGGCGTTTTATCCAAGCACATTAATAATGCAATAAAGAACATGAAGGGCATGGGCATCAAAGCCGCTCATGTAGATACAGTAGAGACTGGCGGGTTCGGCAACCAGTTTGCCACAGTAAGCATAACAGCCAGCGGCAAGAGCATGACCGAAAACTTCAACGCCACAAGACTGGGATACAATAACCTTACCTCTAAAATGACAGAGATACAGGAAGGCAAGAAAGTGTGGCAAGGTGAGCAGGTGCGGCAAGGCAAGTCATTTACATATGAAAACAGTAGGACAGTTATAGAGAAAGACGCTACAGAAATAAACGTAGGCACTTCTTATGCATCTGGCTCAGCCATGCAGTCTGTTTTATCAGGCGAAACAGAAAAGCTGCTGTCTGCTTATCTTAACCCCACCATATCATATAAAGCGAAAAAAGCCCAGAGAGTCGCTCTTAGTATGGCTCTTGCCACAGATTTGAGTCATGCGTTATCAAGGATGGGGGTATCTCAGGATTATACAAGAGGGAACATTGGGCTTAATGCATCAGCTGGCACACCCCCAGGAACCGGCTCATCAGCTAGCATAAGCGGTTCAGGCAGTATAGGAGGGCAACGGACAGATGAAAAGACAACCAATTTGTTTGCACAACAGTATGAGGCACTACTCAGAAGCTCAGAAGCACAGAGGTTGAGTCGATAAAAAGTGGCATGACCACGCAGCAAGAGGCAAGTCTTGTAACAGAAAAACTAAAAGCCTTTACAGAAGGAGCTGTTACAGAATTTCAAAACAATAATCCCTCGGCCTTTGGAGCCAGTGCGACAGGGTATGCTGTAACCAAGGCGATAAAGTCAGCAAATGAAGCCGGCAGAAATTTTGTCAGGGGATTGTTTGGAGTTAAATAAATCAGAATTTATTTTTTTGGTGATTATGAAATAAATTCCCTTTCATAGAAGAAAACGCAGGGTCAAAGAAGGTATCGTCTTCAAACTTTGGCGGATAATAATTTTTTTCTGGTTTTATTGCTATATTATTTTTTTTCTGCTGCGGCCGTATCAACAACAGATAGAAGCCTGCAAATATTGCTACAACAGGCAATGCATATAATATTGTATCCAATATTCCCATATTCTGAATCCTCCAATCAAATTATACATTATTCATAAATTTTGTAAAGCAGCAGTCAAGGGATTATTGACAATGTATATATTCGTGTATATACTTAAATTATTAAGTGGAGGTGATACAAATGATAACATCAAAGGTATTTACAAGCGGCAACTCCCAGGCTGTGAGACTGCCAAAGCAGTATCAGGTTAAAGACTCTGAACTGTTTATACAGAAAATCGGGGATTTGATTCTTTTATTTCCAAAGAACAAGCCCTGGACAGCTTTTGAAGAGAGTCTTAATGAATTTCCTGCGGACTTCTTTGCAGAGGGCAGGCAGCAGCCTAAAATACAGAAGAGAAAAGGTCAGTAATGTATCTGCTTGATACTGATATCTGTATCTACATTATCAACAAGAAGCCCTTAAAAGTAATCGAAAAAATTAAGACCATGAAGCAGCGCCAGATCAAACTCTCCTCAATCAGTCTTGCGGAGCTGTATTATGGAGTATCAAAAAGCAGGGCAAAATCACAAAACCACTTTAATCTTGTCAAATTCGTCTCTATGTTTGAAGTGATACCATTTACAGATGCTGATGCTTCATATTATGGACAGATAAGAGCTTATCTTGAAGAACAGGGCAGTATAATCGGGCCGTATGACATGCAGATAGCTGCCCAGGCTATATGCCATGACCTGATTCTTGTAACAAACAACCTGAGGGAGTATAAAAGGATTCCGGGTCTGCAAGTCGAAAACTGGGCATAAATTGCTCTGCTATGTGTCTTAAACATTATAGTCAGCATTTGGACTCAAATGCCTGAATAAACAACCTCAGACAAATTCATATCTCCCGCTGCATCTACAAGCAATATCAATAAATACTGAAATTAAGCTCAAATCAAGTATATAATATCAGTTTTTACTGAAATTGTGATATAATTACTCATATCAACATAGTAGTTGTCAGCTGTTTGTATTTGTTAAGTGCAAACATGACAAAGAAGGAGGTCAAATGAGTCTGGAGCTTCTTACTGAAAATGAGATTATAAAAGAGCTTGGCAAGCGGCTTGATCTGGTGCGGCGCAGCAAGCAGATACAGCTTGCGGAGCTGGTCAAAAAGAGCGGAGCTAATCATGATTCACTGAACCGTTTTTTCAATGGAAAGGGCTCGATCAGCCTGAAAACATTTGTACGTCTTATAAAAGGATTAGGAGAGATGGATAAGCTGGACAAGTTGTTTGTCATCTCAAATGAGTTTAACCCTGTACAGCAAAAACCGGCTGTGCCAAAAAAAAGAATATACGCAAAAAACAAAAAGCCCGGGGCTTTTAAGTGGGGTGATGAAAAGTGAGCAAGGTAGTTGAGGTGAGGCTTTGGGGCACAGTTGTAGGATATCTTGCTTATTCGCCTGGTCAGACAGATTCAGCAACATTTGTTTATGATGAAGAGTTCATGAAGTCAGATATTCAGCTTTCGCCTATTCGAATGGCATATCCGCCAAAGCTCTTCACCTTCCCTGATATAAGCAGGCAGACATTCAAAGGACTGCCTGGTATTTTTGCGGACTCGCTGCCGGATAAGTACGGCAATCAGCTTATTGATATATTTATGGCAGAGAAAAAAATCCCGCCGGCACAAGTGACTGCTCTTGACAGACTGCTGTATGTGGGCACAAGAAGCATGGGCGCTTTTGAATACCACCCTGCTGAAAAGGATGATCCGGACTACAATAGCGAGCTGGCTCTGGATATTCCGTTGTTGAGTGAGCTTGCAGAAATTGTGCTGTCACAAAAGGATGACTTAAAACTCAAGATGCAGGATGCTTCCACAAAAAAAGAAGCCCTTAATCTTATCCGTGTTGGATCAAGTGCCGGAGGCGCAAGGGCAAAGGCGCTGGTTGCAAGGGACAGCAGCGGGAAGTTTTTTGATGGAACAGTAGAGCATGAGAAAGGATACAGTTACTGGATGGTGAAGTTTGATTCCTCAGAAAACAGGGATAGGGACAGCAACGACCCAAAAGGCATGACGAAAATAGAGTATATCTATAGCATCATAGCCGGACAATGCGGTATTAATATGCCTGAAACCGATTTCATAATGGATGGCCGGAGTTTTCATTTTCTTATTAAGCGTTTTGACAGGAATGAAGATGGTAAAAAACTGCACTACTCATCCTGGGCAGGACTCGCTCATTCTGACAGGGAAACTACAGGGGCATATTCATACGAACAGCTTGTCCTGACCGCAAGACAACTGGGGCTTGGACAGGATGATATTACAGAGCTGTACCGCAGGGCAGTATTCAATATTATCGGCAGGAATCAGGACGATCACACCAAAAACTTCGGATTTCAGATGAACAGGGCAGGGCAATGGTCTCTTTCTCCTGCATTTGATATGACATACTCATTTGATCCAACAGGCAAATGGACTAAAACACACCAGATAAAGCTCAACAAAAAACAGGATGGCTTCACATTGAATGACCTGCTGGCATTCGGCAGCTATTGCGATCTCAGCGCCAGCAAGGCACATCAGATAGCTGAAGAGGCGATTGATGCGTTCTCATACTTCAAGAAGCTGGCAAAACAGTACAAAGTATCAGAAACACTCACAAATATGGTAACAAAGACGATGAGGACAGATTTTTGATGTTTGTTATTTATTCTGATACTCTCTGTGTCCTGTGCCAGCTGGTATAGGATTGCCAACCATCACATTTTTCTTCATACCCTTCAGATTATCAACAGCAGTTCCTGCTGCAGGGTTTATTCATCTATTATTATTATCTATTGGAATATCAATGCATCAGTTGATATATTAAACATTATGGATTAAATCGGTTTGTTTGCGGAGGTCTCTTGTGAGTGTCAATGTTACCATAAATGGCAGGCTGCTGGCTGTAGAATCTGGCAGAACAGTTCTTGAGGTCTGCCGCAGTGCAGGCATACACATTCCTACTTTGTGTCATGATGACCGTCTTGATCCTTATGGCGGATGCAGGCTGTGTGTTGTTGAGATCAAGGGCATGGCACGCCCTCTCGCTTCATGCACAACTCCTGTGCAGGACGGCATGGAGATAACTACTGAAAGTCCGATGCTGAGACAGCTTCGAAGGACAACGCTTTCTCTTATACTTTCGAACCATCCTAACGACTGCATGAAGTGCGAACAGACAGGCAGCTGCGCTCTTCAGGACCTTGCATATGAGTATGACGCTGATGGAGATCTGTACAAAGGTGAAAAGTGGGACCTGCCAAAAAGGGAGGACAATCCTTTCATATCCTATGAACCCAACAAGTGCATTCTCTGCGGAAGATGCACAAGGATCTGCAATGAGGTTGTGATGGCCGGAACAATAGATCTTACAGGCAGGGGATTTAGAACAATGCCTGATACAGCCTATGGCAAACCGCGTACTCTCGAAAATTGCGAGTTCTGCGGACAGTGCGTCTCAGCCTGCCCGACAGGAGCTTTAACTGACAAGCGGGGAAGAGGGTTGGGCAGAGATTATGAGATGAAGAAGGTGAAGACCACCTGCTCATACTGCGGCACAGGCTGCAACTTTTATCTGAATGTCAAAGACAACAAAGTCGTTAAGGTGACTTCAGCATTTGATGCGCCTGTAAACAAAGGCAATCTATGTATAAAGGGACGATACGGGTATGAGTTTATTCACAGCCCCGAACGGATAACAACACCTTTAATAAAAAGAAAAGGTGTTTTTCATGAGGCATCATGGGATGAGGCTCTTGATCTTGTTGCAGCAAGGTTTAAGAGCCTTATTGAAAGATACGGGCCAGACAAGGTGGGCGGGTTCTCATCAGCTCGCGGCACTAATGAAGAAAACTATCTGCTCTCCAAATGGGTGAGATGCGCAGTCGGATCCAATAATGTGGACAACTGCGCCCGGGTCTGACACGCTCCAACTGTGGCCGGTCTGGCCACCAGCCTGGGAGCAGGAGCAGCAACAAATTCCCTGAATCAGATGCCTGATATGGACACATTGTTTCTATTTGGTTCAAATCCAACTGAAGCTCATCCCATTGTTTCTTTATGGCTTAAAAAAGCCCTCAGAAACGGCGCAAAGCTGATAGTAGGTGATCCAAGAAAAACATGGATGGCAAGGAGGGCTGATGTATGGCTTAATCTCAAGCCGGGAAGTAACATAGCACTCCTCAATGGGATACTTAATGCCATATTCCAGAACGGATGGGAAAACAAGGATTTTATTGCCAAAAGAACAGAGGGTATAGAAGCGCTCAAGGCAAAGGTATCAGAATACGGACCAGATGTTGTCAAAAAGATTACAGGTGTTTCATGGGATAGGGTTGTTGAGGCTGCAAGATTGTATTCACATGTTGACAAGGCAATGCTTGTATATGGTCTTGGAGTGACTGAACACAGAACAGGCACTGAGAATGCGATTGCAATAGCCAATCTTGCACTTGCCTGCGGACAGATAGGCAGACCATCAACAGGCATAATGGCTCTCAGAGGGCAGAACAATGTTCAGGGGGCATCAGATCTCGGTCCTTATCCTTCATCCCTGCCAGGCTATCAGTCAGTGCTCGATCCAAAGGCGCGCGAAAAGTTTGAGAAGGTATGGGGCGTAAAGATCAAGGAGAAGCCGGGTCTGAAATCTGTCGAGATGCTGGATGAATGCACAAAAGGCAATTTTAAAGGACTATATATTATCGGATATGATGTTGCCCAGACAGATCCAAATCTTAATCATGTCAGAAAAGCATTGGAGTCTGTCGAATTTCTTGTTGTCCAGGAAATATTCCATACAGAGACAACAAAATTTGCTGATGTGATACTGCCGGGAGCCAGCTTTGCAGAGAAAGACGGGACATTTACAAACGGAGAGCGCAGGGTGCAGCGCGTTCGCAAGGCAATAGAGCCTCTTGGCGGCTTGGCAGACTGGCAGGTTATCTGTGAGCTTTCTTCTAAAATGGGCTATGAAATGAGCTATGCTCATCCGTCAGAGATTATGGATGAAATTGCTTCTCTTGTGCCTAATTACGGCGGTATTGACTATAAAAGAATTGATGATAAGGGTATTCAGTGGCCTTGTCCCACAAAAGATCATCCAGGTACAACCACACTTTATACTGACATATTCTCGAGACCTGGAGGTCTGGCCCAATTTGTGCCGCTTGACCACACAGGTCCGGGCGAGACTCCTGATTCTGAGTATCCATATGTACTCGTAACAGGCAGGGTGAGAGAGCATCACAATAATGGCTCAATGACAAGAAGATGCAGCGGGATTTTGGAGCTTGTGCCTGAGGAATTAGTTGAGATAAGCCATGAGGACGCGGCTGAGCTTGGTGTGCTTAATGGCGACTGGGTGAATGTATCATCACGCAGAGGGCAGGTCAAGGCAAGGGCAAAAGTTACAGATCGCTCGCAGCCAGGCAACCTGTTCATGTCATTTCATCACCCTGATGCATTGACCAATAATTTAACTTCAGGATTCAGGGATCCTGTGACAGGCACTCCAGAATATAAAGCATGCGCTGTCAGGGTGGAAAAGATATTTGCAGAGGGTGACTGGACCTGATGCTCTTGATTATTCTGCACTGATCAAAAGATTACCTGTTTAAAATACTGCCGCTACAGTTGTAGTTTATGTTGGTATTCATTGCAGTATCTGATTGAAATTCAGAAAATCAAAATATGCCTGGAAAAATGGCGGGGCGGACGGGGCTCGAACCCGCGACCTCCGGCGTGACAGGCCGGCGTTCTAACCAGCTGAACTACCGCCCCAACAGCGGTAAAAATGGTAGGCGGAACAGGGATCGAACCTGTGGCATCAGCCTTGTAAGGGCTGCGCTCTCCCAGCTGAGCTATCCGCCCAAGAGAAAGTATATTAAACACTACAAGGCGTGGTTTTGTCAACGCCTTGATTGAAGATTATAAGCTTCGGTATTATCAACCATTATGACTAAATCTATAGTGAAGTACATGACGGTTTTTCTGGCCTCTTTTCTGCTGATTTTGTTCAGCTCTGGTAACACATCTGCGCAGACATACGCTCTCAGCAGCGATGACTCTGTCATAGGCATTAACCAGCATTATACTGTTGCAGGAAGGGAGTCGCTTATAGAGGTTGCCAGGAAGTACGGCATTGGATTCAACTCCATACATGCTGCCAATCGGACTCTTGATGAATTTATTCCAGGCGACGGCTCAGAGGTTCTGATACCAACATCATTTATAATTCCTGATGAAAAGAAAAGTTCCATAATTATAAATCTGTCAGAGATGAGGCTTTATTATTTCTTCAGCAAAGGAAAGTCCAGATATGTGAGCACCTTTCCGATAGGAATAGGCACGGATATAGCGAGCACACCTACGGGTACTTTTAAAATCTCTCATAAAACTGTGAACCCAAGCTGGTATGTTCCGCTGTCTGTTCAGGAGGAGAGGCCTGAGCTGCCGAAAATAGTGCCTCCCGGTCCTGAGAATCCGTTGGGAACTCATGCCATGAGACTGTCATCTTCATCATATCTTATTCATGGAACGCATAGACCTTATGGTGTGGGCAGAAGAGTAAGTCATGGCTGCATAAGACTGTATCCAGAACATATCCCGCAGCTTTTCAGCATCAGCGCCATAGGCACCAAGGTGACTATAATTCAGCAGCCTGTGAAGGTGGGGCAGCGTGAAGGAAGGGTTTATATTTCTGTTCATGATGATGACCATGTTCAGGATTTCAACTATCTGGGTGCAGCTATCGGATTGCTTAAACAGAAAAATTTTCTTGGCAGGATAAATACCGGTAGACTTTATGAAGCCGTTGAGCTTAAACTCGGATATCCTGTCGATATAACTGAATAAAAAAAATCAGGATTAAAAATTTAAAGCGGGTTGTTGGACATGTCCAACAACCCGCTTTGTCACAAAAAGATTTTTGGTAGTTATTTCTTCTGGTGCAGTTCAAATGCTTTTTTAGCTTTATCAGAAGCAGACTCAGCCTTTCCAAGTGCAGCTTCAGCTCTTGCTGCAGCAGCTTCAGCGCGCTTTACAGCATCATTGAGAGCGGCATCATTAACACCACAGCACTTCTTTGCGTCAAGTGCAGCAGCCTTTGCGTCAGCAGCCTCTTTTCTTACTGAATCGAGATCTGAAGCTGAGACAGTCCTTCTGCTCTCGAGAGCTGCAACTCTCGACTCAAGAGCTGAATTTTTTGCCTCGAGTTTGCTGATCCTATCAACAAGAGGATTAATCTCCTGCTTGACATAGTCCTTGGTTGCACAGCCAAACGCAAACATAAGGACAACTACAAGTGCCAACATCAAAACTTTCTTCATATTTACACCTCCTCTCAAGAATATTGGTCTTTATTTTTATTCAATATACAACGATTTCTTCTAAAAAGCAAATTTTAATCAGTTAAAAATACACTTATTGTCAGCAATTTCTTCTTGACAGATACGCAGCTGCAAAGCATGCGGACATAATTAATACAATGGTGCCGCCCGGCGCGAGATTGAACAGATATGAAGTAAAAATTCCTGTGACAACAGAAAACAGCGTAATGAGTGAAGAGACGATTATCATCTTGAACAGGCTGTTTGTTAGCAGATTGGCGGTAGCCCCCGGTATTACCAGCAGTGCAGAAACCAGAATCACACCAACAAGTTTTATCCCTGTTACTATGGCAATGGCCATACAGATCATGAATATAAATTTGATCAGACGGACGCGGATACCGCTGGCGTAGGCGAGTTCTTCATTGAAGGTGATGAAGTGGAGCTCTTTTGTGATCAATACTATTGCGGATGTGAGTATCAGAGTCATGAACACCGCAGACATCATGTCTGCATGGGTTACTGCCAGAATGCTTCCAAACAGATATCCGTAAAGATCTACATTGTATGATGATGACAGCCCCAGCAGCACTATTCCGAGCGCCATGGAGGATGCAAAAAATATTCCGATGGCTGTATCTTCAGACACTCTGCCTCTGGCGCTGATCTGTTCGATGCCGATTGCTGTTGCTATTGAGTATGCGAGCGCAGTAAATACCGGATTGATTCCAGTTACGAATCCTATGGCAACTCCGCCGAATGCTGCATGGGATATGCCGGAGCCCAGAAACGAGATGCGCCTGAGCACAATGAATACTGAAATAATACCTGAAAATATGCCGAGCATTGTTCCTGCGAGCAGGGCTCTCTGTATGAAGCCCATTGAGAGTGCTTCAGCGGCTGTATTCAGATAATCACCCATTTTTATTCCTCTCGCATTGATTGCAGCAGTCGCTGTGGATAAGCAGGTCAACCCTTCTTCCATAAAGTTTTTCGAGTATCATTCTGTCTAATGCGCCCCCGGGGCTGCCATGGTAGTGCAGGGATTTGTTAAGACATGCGATCTCATCAACAAATGTTGTTATGGCTCCTATATCATGCGAAACCATTATTATTGACAGACCGATCTGCTTCTGCAGATCCTTGAGAAGCTGATAAAAGTCATTCTGTCCGATAATATCAATGCCAGTATTGGGTTCATCCAGTATAAGCAGCTTTGGCTTGTTAATCAGAGCCCGTGCGATTGAAACTCTCTGTTTCTGACCCCCTGATAATTTTGAAAAAGGAGCATTCTCCATGCCAGACATTCCAAGGGTATTCAGCGCGTCATATGCCTGCTGCTTATGCTGCTTTGTTGGCCATTTAAATAGACCAAGCTCACTGTAAAGCCCCATCAGCACAACATCAAGAGCTCTTGCCGGAAAGTTTCTTATAATGTTCTGTGTTTGGGGCAGATATCCGAATATGTTGGCTTTTACAGCCTCTGCCGGCGTCATTCCGTAAACAGCTACACTGCCTGAAGTGGGCTTGATGCTGCCAATAATTGCGCGGAGCAGCGTTGTCTTGCCGCATCCGTTAGGCCCGACTATGCCAAGAAATCTGCCCTGATCAAGAGAGAGACTGATGTTTTTGATAACCTCTATGTTTCTGAATACAACTGACAGGTCATTTATCTCAACAGCTTTCATTTCATACCCTGCTGCATCTGACCTATATTGAATTTCATGAGATTTATGTATGTATTTGTTCTGCTGTCCTGGGGCGAGCCTATTGGATCGAGAAATATAACCCTTGCACCTGCTTCTTTTGCAATGGCTGCCGCAATTTTTGGATTGAACTGGGGCTCTGCAAATACAACCTTTGCGTTGCTTTTTTTGAGGCTTGAGATTATGTTTGAGATGTTTTTTGGAGTCGGTTCACGGCCAGGGGCATCTTCTATGACGCCGAGTATTTTAAGATTGTACCTTTCTGAAAAATACCTCCAGGCAGAATGAAATGTTACATACTCCCTGTGCGAAAAACCATCAACCCTGCTTTTTATCTCTTTATTGAGTTCGCCAAGTTCTTTTTTGTATGAGGCTGCATTTTTCATGTAGTATGCTTTTGATGCCGGATCAATGCTGCTCAGGCCTTCTGCTATTTTATCGACAATCCGGATGCATAATACAGGATCCAGCCAGTAGTGAGGATCAGGGTGACTGCCATTATTTTTATGTCCTACTTTTGATTTATGGTTGTGAGTTGAATAAAGCAGAGGCATTGTTTCAGAAAGATCAACCACCCTCAGATTTTCAGCTGAAGCGGATTTGATTATCCTGTCTGCCCACAGTTCAAGTCCTGCACCGATTTTGAAAAAGATCTTTGCCTGTCGAATTGTGCGCATGGTAGAAGGCGTTGGTTCAAATATATGGGGAGAAGCCCCGGGCGGCAGAAGAGCTGCTGAATTTATCCGATCTTTGCCGATATTTTTTATGATGTCAGAAAGAGGGTGAATTGAAGCAATGACTGTCAGCCTTTGATCAGCCTGTGACTCAACAGCAACAGATGCGAATATCAAGAGCAAAAGCGATATTGTCAGTACTGCTCTTTTATTCAATGCTCCTCCATGCTGCAGACTCAACATCCGAGTAAGATGATTTGAATAATTGTTATTATAACAGATGGCAGGGGCACAAAAATTTTCAGCGCTATATTTTAAGGACTTCAGGCTATTTTGGGTAGGACAGATCATTTCGCTCTCCGGCACCTGGATGCAGACTGTTGTTCAGAGCTGGCTTGTATATTCACTCACAAAATCAGCTCTGCATCTGGGTATTGTGGCATCGCTTGCTGCCCTGCCGATACTCGTCTTCTCCTTGCTTGGAGGCCACTTTGCTGACATATACCCAAAAAGGAACATAATTATCACAACCCAGGTGCTCTCAATAATACCTGCCCTGTCCCTTGGTCTGTTGACTGACTATGGTGTTGTACGGTTTTGGCATATCGCGCTCGCAGCTCTTTTTCTGGGCACTATCAATGCTTTTGATATCCCGGCGAGACAGGCTTTTATGTTTGATCTGGTTGGCAGGGGGGATATCACAAATGCGATTGCCCTGAACTCGGCTGCTTTTAACGGGGCGAGGATAGCTGGACCAGCTATAGCCGGCATTATCATAGCCAAAGTCGGTATTCCTGCATGTTTTTATATAAATGCTGTCAGCTTTGTTCCTGTTGTGGCTGCCCTGCTATCTGTAAAAGCAAGAGGTGTTTCTGAGATATCTGAGCGCAGCAGCATGCTTGGGGGAATAGCTGAAGGATGGAGTTTTGTGTTGGAAGAAAAAAAGATATTTTATATTTTATGCCTTATAGCAGTCTTGAGCCTGTTCGGGATTCCTTATGCTGCGCTGCTTCCCGTACTGGCTGCTGAAGTGCTTTCAGGCGGGTCTGACACATTCAGCGCATTGGTTGCTGCTGGCGGAGCAGGGTCGCTTACAGCTGCAGTTGCAATAGCATTTAAGGGTGAAATAAAGAATAAAAAGCTGTTTATGCCTTCTGCTGCCATGCTTTTTTCATTGTCACTCTTTATCCTTTCCCTATCAAAAAACCAGTATCTCAGCATGTCTCTGGTATTTGCAATAGGATTCGGGATTGTGAGCTTTCTGGCGACTGCCAATGGATTTATCCAGCAGAGGGTGAGCGATGCCCTCAGGGGCAGGGTGATGAGTCTTTATACCCTTGTTTTTTTGGGATTTGCTCCGCTTGGAAATTCACTGATAGGCTTGAGTGCGCATAATATTGGAACTGTGGCGTCGATAGGTCTTTTTGCTGCAGTATGTATTGCTGGTACAATTGTTTTAATGAGATTGTTCATAAACGAATATCGCGGAGGAGCAGTATGAAATGTCTTGGGATAGAGACATCCACAATGCTCGGCGGAGCAGCAGTAGTGGAGGACAACAGACTTGTGGCTGAGGTGCGGGTTAATGTAAAGACCACGCATTCAGAAGGGCTTCTGCCTGTAATTGACTTTATGCTGCGCAGCGCAAAAATTGATCTGCAACAGATTGATTTATTAAGCATCTCTGCTGGCCCTGGTTCTTTCACAGGGCTTAGGGTAGGCTTCAGCACAATAAAGGGGCTTGCATTTTCTTCAAACAAGCTTGTTGCAACCGTATCTTCACTTGAAGCGCTTGCATGGAACATGGCTTTTTGCGAGCATCAGGTCTGTCCGATTTTTGATGCAAGAAAAAAAGAGGTTTATACAGGCATATACAGATGGAATGGCAGCGGCTTT
Organism: Dissulfurispiraceae bacterium; assembly: GCA_034002665.1. Classification (GTDB taxonomy): domain Bacteria; phylum Nitrospirota; class Thermodesulfovibrionia; order Thermodesulfovibrionales; family Dissulfurispiraceae; genus JAFGXL01. Next base: position 95,876 of record JAVFAA010000004.1, read on the forward strand.
GATCTGCTGCTTCCTGAGTGCGCCATGAGTCTTGATGATCTGCTTGCAGGCATTGACAAGCCCACCGTATTTCTGGGCGAGGGGGCTGATCTATGGAGAAATATCATATGCGACAGACTTGGCGGGCTTGCACTCTTTGTCCCTCCGCAGCAATCGGTTCCATCTCCTGCCAATGTTGCTTATTTAGGATTGTTAAAAGCTGAGAAAGGAATGCTTGAAGAGTCTGCCGCGCTTGCACCAAGGTATCTGAGAAAATCAGAGGCAGAGATCAAGCAGGAGTCTAAAAATAGATAGATGGTGAATTTTATCATCAGACCTGTCAGGGAAGAAGATCTTGTCCAGATACTTAATATTGAAAAGACCTCTTTTACATCTCCGTGGTCCAGGGCCTCTTTTCTGAGTGAACTTTATAACAGATATTCTATATGCAGGCTGGCTGAAAACAGCGGAACAATAGCAGGTTATATATTTGTGCGCCATATATCAGATGAATGCCATATACTGACTCTGGCTGTGCATGAGCTGTACAGACGCTCTGGTGTTGCGTCAATGCTCCTGAAGGATATTCTGAATGATGTCAGGTCTGACGGCTGTCAACATATTTTTCTTGAGGTGAGGGCATCCAATATTGCGGCTCAGAATCTATATGATAAATTTAATTTTGTTAAATCCAGAATCAGAAAAGGCTACTATCAAAACCCTGAAGAAGATGCTGTAGAAATGATGTTGAGATGATTTTTTTAGACTCGGGTCAGTAAATTCATAGTTTTAAGTCCAGCAGTTGTGTGATAATCAAGAAAAAGGCAGGGAGGTAAATATGCCTATATATGAATTCAGTTGTGATAAATGCAGTGCAGAATTCAGCACAATAGTGCAGGCTGCAGATGACAAGGTTGTTTGTCCAAGATGTGGATCTGATGAGGTGAGCAAGCTTATCTCACCATTTAGCTGCGGAAGTGGTTCCCCCTTTGATTGCGGCAGTATGTGAGGCCCCTCTTACTGAACCGTGTGTTCAGTATCAAGTACTACTCTGTAAAGCCGGTTGATCCATGATCTTTCGGCTTTTTTTTTATTGGATGTTGAATCGCTCAAAAAAATCATTCCCCTTGTCATCAACAAGGATAAAGGCAGGAAAGTTTTCAACCTCTATCTTCCAGACAGCCTCCATGCCAAGCTCGCAATAGTCAAGGCATTCCACCTTTTTTATATGCTCTTCAGCAAGAAGAGCAGCAGGCCCGCCTATTGAGCCGAGATAAAAACCGCCATGTTTTTTGCATGATTCAGTAACCTGCTTGCCCCGGTTGCCCTTGGCAATCATTATAAGAGAGGCTCCATGAGACTGGAACAGATCAACATAAGAGTCCATTCTGCCGGCTGTTGTAGGGCCAAAAGAGCCTGAAGGCTTGCCTTCAGGTGTTTTTGCCGGACCAGCGTAGTAAACAGGATGATTTCTGAGGTATTCAGGCAGAGCATGCCCATTATCCAGCAGCTCTTTAAATTTTGCGTGAGCTATATCTCTTGCAACTATGAGTGTGCCGCTTAATGACAGGCGTGTTGTTACCGGATGTTTTGAGAGTTCAGCCAGTACTTTTTCCATTGGCCTGTTAAGGTCGATCATTATGGCGCCATGTTCATGCCCCTCTCTGTACATTTCCGGTATATATTTCCCGGGATTTCGTTCAAGGTCTTCCAGCCATACGCCATCCATATTGATTTTTGCCCTGATATTTCTGTCTGCTGAACATGAAACCCCCATGCCTATTGGACATGATGCACCATGTCTCGGCAGCCTTATAACCCTTACATCAACTGCAAAATACTTGCCTCCGAATTGCGCTCCCATGCCTGATTTATGAGCAGCATTCAGCAGCTTTTTTTCGAGTTCAGGATCACGAAACGCCTGACCATGCACGCTTCCGGCTGCAGGCAGATTATCAAGATACTTTGCTGTTGCGAGTTTAACTGTTTTGAGACATGCTTCAGCTGATGTTCCTCCCACCACAAAAGCTATCCTGTATGGAGGACAGGCTGCTGTGCCTATGGTATTCATCTTGCTGATAAGGAAATTTTCGAGTGCCTCAGGATTTAGTATTGCCTTTGTCTCCTGAAACAGCATTGTCTTGTTTGCAGAGCCTCCGCCTTTGGTGACAAAAAGAAAGTTGTATTCAGCACCGTCAGCCGCATAAATATCTATCTGACCTGGCATGTTATTGCCTGAATTAAGCTCTTCGTACATATTTAAAGCAACTGTCTGAGAGTAGCGGAGGTTTTCCTCAGCATAAGTTTTATAGATGCCCTTTGATATATGAAGCTCATCATTGCCGCCTGTCCAGACCTGCTGGCCCTTTTTTGCAAATACTGTAACAGTGCCTGTATCCTGACAGAGCGGCAGTTCAAATTTTGCTGCAACCTCAGCATTGCGCAGCATGGCTATTGCCACACCTTTGTCATTCTGTGAAGCTTCGAGGTCTGAAAGAATCGCGGCTATCTGCTCAAGATACTCAGAGCTCAATAAAAAAGAGACATCTCTTAAAGCTTCATTTGTGAGTATTGTCAATGCCTCAGGATCAATAACCAGGATCTCCCTGTTTTTGAACGATGATGCAGATACATACTCTTTGGTGAGCAGGCGGTATTTTGTATCCTTAGGTTCAAGTGGAAATTGCGGCTGATAGTAAAAACCGCTGTTTATATCTGACATCAATGCCTCCGGTTTGCTGCTGGCAGGTAATGCATCATTATAAATACAACAGATGGTTAATTCAATATGAGCAATAGAAAAAATAGTTTAGATTAATCCATGGACTGTTTTGATTATACGAGGTTTTTAAGTTCATCAATTGTGAGGCCTGCTTTCTTTATTATATTGTTCAGGGTTCCTTTTTTAACTTCATCGTGAAACGGGATAATTACAGATATATTCTTTTCAAGATTATGCATAAAGATATGACTGCCGCGTTGATGGTCAACTACAAATCCGAAATATCCTTTCCAGAGAATGTTTTGCTCAAAGAGCCATCTCCACTTCTTTAAGGAGCATATCAGGACGGGACTTTATCTGGTTGAGCTTTTCGAGCCCTTCAATGTATGCGTGTATGGCTTCTTTTGCATTTTCAATCGCTTCCTCTTCGGTTTCTCCCTGAGTAAAGCAGCCATCAAGTGCTGGTACTGTTACATTGAAACCGCCTTCTTCCGCATGTTCAAGCACAATGTTAAATTTCATCAAGGCATCCCCATAGATCTTAATCAATTATAACATTGGCGGGAGCGTGTGGGAATCGAACCCACCCTGCCACCTTTTGGGCGGCAACACCGGATTTGAAGTCCGGGAGGGACACCAGAACCCTATGCGCTCCCATGTCTGGTTATGAAGCGTAAGGAATATATTAATGTCTTGATCAGGGTCTGTCAAATCAGATCAGCATTATAAAAACAAAAGAGAAGTCCCAATTAATTGACAGATAATGCATAAGGTGATACATTTTATGCTGAGATCAAGACAAAAGAGATTGATAAAAGTTAAATAAAACCATATCTTTTAGTTTTGGATTGATTGATCCTGCCCCAAAAACGCTGCCATCTGCGGCGAGTGGAAAGAAATAACGGCAAGCTGGGAGAATTACCATGGCAAATAGCATCAATGCAACAAAAGAGCAGGAACGCGCTGAACTGCATCGCGCCATCTGGCAGATCGCCAACGACCTTCGCGGCAGCGTGGATGGATGGGACTTCAAGCAGTATGTGCTGGGAATGCTTTTTTATCGCTTTATCAGCGAAAATCTCACCAGCTACATCAATGAAGACGAACGGCGCAGCAGCAAAAGAGACTTTGACTACACAAAACTTGAGGATAAGAAGGCAGAGCTTGGTCGAGTCGGACAATGCTCTGCCTTCCATTAGAATTGGTTGTGCAATACAGAATTGAATAATAAAGAACTTTTTAGCAGTTAAATATCAACTTTTCAGTCTCTATACATTAGATAGGGGTCTGCTTCATAAGATAATTGCTTGCTTATGTAAGATTATAAAAATATGTTGATAATGCGGAGTATTTTTATTAGGTATGAAAGAACGTGCCAACGTATATAAAGATGGCTTCACTATCATTGAACTCGTTATAGTCCTTTTTATTATAGGGCTTGCTTCAGCGGTTGCAGCAGTGGCTTTTACTCAGGGGCTCGATGCTGTAAAGCTGAAGGCATCTGCAAAAGAGGTGGCAGCAACCCTCAGGCATGCGCGCGAGCAGGCAGTATCTCAGAAAAATGTATATATATTTTTGATTGATAAAAACAGCTATGCGCTCAAGGCTGATGGAGATAATGTGCTGGAAAACGAGAAGGATGATCGTCTGAAGTTTTTAATGCAGCGGGAATTAAGAAATGGCGTGGCTTTTCAAAACAGTCAGGACAAGCCTACGAAGATACTTTTTTATCCTCTTGGCGATTCTACCGGTGGGCACATATATTTGAAGAACAGCAAAGGCTCTGCGTATCGCGTGTCAGTAGAAAAATTAACAGCCAGAGTGAGTATTGCCGAGGCAGTATCATCAGAGCTGCGATAGGTTATGGATAAAAGGTGCTGCGAAAACGGATTCACTCTTCTTGAGACCATAGTTGCGCTTGCGATTATGTCTGTCGGCATTGTTCTTGTGCTGCAGCTCTTCTCAGGCGGCCTGCGTTCAGCCGGCATATCAGGCGACTACACAACCGCTGTTATTTATGCAAGGCAGATAATGGAGGAGCAGCTGCTGAAGCCGGAGCAGGCTGCTGGTTCTTTTGATGATAGATACACCTGGCAGGCTGATCTGTCTGATTTCGATTCGCCTGAATATGTTGGGGCAAAGATAAAAAAAATTGTTGTGACTGTCAGATGGGGCAAGGCAAGATCAGTGGAACTGTCAACACTGAAGCTGCTTCAGGAAGAGAGTAATTAGATGAAGAAAAACGGATTCACACTGCTTGAGGTGATTATTGCTGTCGCCATTTTGGGCGTTGTGGCTGTTGTTGTAAGCATGAGTCTGAGGCTTGGGGTAAGAGCATGGGAGCGCGGTGGCCAGGAGGCTGATATATACCAGAGAGAACGGGCAATTTCAGAGCGTCTGGGTCAGCAAATAAAGTCAGCGTTTCCTTATTACAGGCAGGTAAACGCTAAAAAAGTAGTAGCTTTTGAGGGTGCTGCTGATTCGCTTTGGTTTGTTACTATGCTCTCCAATCCGTTTGAGACCGGCTTCAGATGGGTTTCATACTATGCAAAGGACGAACTGCTTGTGACCGGCAGTGGTATTGTGCCTGACAAAAAGATTGCTGAAAAGGTTTTTGAAAATGGAGAGGTCCTTGATTCGAAAATAAAAAAGGTAAAGTTTGAATACTACTCAGCAATTGATGACAAATGGGAGGAAACCTGGATTCTAAAACAGAAGCTTCCAGCTGCTGTGAGAATAGCATTCAATAACAGAGCGCCTTTTATTATAGCGATACCTGCTGGAGAGACAAATGAAAGGAACAAATAGATATCTATTGCTGATTTCCGACAAATCCGGAGCTGTGCTTATGCTTGTGCTCTGGGCGCTGGTATTACTGACAATAATGGTTACAGAGTTCGCTTACTCCATGAAAACCGAGGTTACATCAACCAGAAACTTCAAGGAAGGCGCTGAGATGTATTATGCTGCAATGGCTGCTCTGAACCTTGCAAAGGCAGAGATATTGGATAGAAATAATAATACCTATCTCGACAAAAGCGGCAGACTTGTTTTTGGTGAAAAAGGGCCCGAAAGAAGCAGCATTATCGGGAACACAGAGTATTCTTATGAAATTATTGATGAGGACAGAAAGCTCAATATCAATTCAGCCTCGTCTGAACAGATAAGGTATGTGCTGAAAGAATCCGGCATAGAAGACTCTGTCCTGGATATGCTGGTTGATTCCATAATGGACTGGAAGGATGCTGACAACCTGCTCAGACTCAATGGGGCTGAAGATGAATATTATGGCTCTCTTACAAAACCATACAGTTGTAAGGACGATCTTTTTGATAGCATAGATGAGCTGATCCTTGTAAATGGCTTCAAGCCGGAGATGATATATGGATCAAAGGATGGCAAATATAGGGGGCTGCATAGATATATGACTGCCAGAAGCTCCGGCATGGTCAACATCAATACAGCTGACTGGATTGTGCTGGAGTCTGTTTTTGGCCCCGCTGCTGCAGCAAATATTATTCAGCAAAGAACCGCAGGCCCAATAATCATACCCATTGCGGGCGGTATTATCAGGTCAGGCTATTTCAGTATATTTGCATCAGGTGGCCGTGGTAAAATCGTACGAACTATACGGGCTGTTGTAGTAAAAAGAAATGATACTACACTGGATGTAATCTCATGGAATGACAACTGGACAGGTTTTGACCAGTATGATCACAAAAAAGGCAGCGCCGGAGAGAGGGTTGATTAGTAGGATATTTGCAAGAAGGTCAGCAGGTATCGAGTTAAGAGATTCCTCGATAACACTTTTAATTTTGGAAAGGCGTATTGATGGAATAAGGCTGGTTGCTTCTGAGACCTTTCCGTTTCTGCTTGCAGGAAACAATGATGATTCTTTGTTTGCAATAAAGTTGTCTCTTATTCAGCATAGAGTCTCTCCAAAAGATGTGGGTGTATGCATTCCAAAATCATGGACAGTAACCAGATTTATAGATGTGCCTGCCCCTGACCAGGAGCTTCTTCAGAATATTATGCCGTTTGAACTGGAGAGACACATGCCGTTTCATCCTTCAGAGGTTTACCATAATTTCGGGATAGCAGCCTCGACAGGCAACGCTTACAGGGTGGTTTTTTCAGCTATTAAAAAGGATCTGCTAGACATTGTGATCCAGTTCCTGAAAACATGTGGAATAGCTCCTCATACGATAGTTGCAGACTCATTTGCAAGGATAGTTGGTCTGAGGCATGCTGTAATCAATCAGAGGCCTTCAGTGTCAGCCATGTCCGCAAAGCTCAATCTCCGCAAGAACAGCGTATATCTGCTTATTACAGCAGAGTCAGGATCAGCAGAGGCTGCGCTCATATATGGCAGAAGTTGCCTTCATATAGAGACTTTGTCATTTGGCAGTACAATCCCTTTTGACTCGCTCTTTCGGGATATGATGACCCGTATAAATCCACTTCTTAAAACATATAGCATCCCGCCGGTTAATATGGTCATTATTTCAGGCAGCCTGAATGCAGGTATTGTTGCCAAAATAGCGGAGGCCTACAATCTGAAAACAGTGCTGCTTGCTGACTGCATCAGAATTAAAAGTTCTGAGAGTCATGAAAGTTTCTTGAATGGGCTGTCATCTTTTGGTGCTGCTGTCTCTATATCCAGTGCGGAAAGTATGTTGGTTAACCTGGCCCCTGCCGGAAAAAAGAGTAGCACAAAAAATCAAGCGATAATCTTCAAGACGCTTGCCGCTCTCTGTGTTTTGCTTGTTTCAGCCTTGGCTGCTTCAGTGATTTTGAAGGAGAGGAGTTACTTTGATTCTATTGAGAGTTCGATAAAAAAGAACAGATCAGGAGTTGCTGTTGTTGAAAAACTCTCTTCCCGGATCATGCGACTTGAGGCTGACAGAGATTTTCTTCTTAGTGGAAAACAGCCGATTTCGATGCTTAATATTATTGCTGATCTCACTGCCCTGATTCCTTCGGATACATGGGTCACGAGCCTCTCTTTTCAGGAAGCTAAAAAGAGTGAGGCAGGCCGCATCGGAGAGTTGAGCATTAGCGGTTTCTCTGGATCTGCCTCAAAGCTGATAGCTATTTTAGAAAATTCATCTTTTTTGAAGAACGCTTCTTTTGAAGGCAGTGTTACCAAGAGCCCAAATGGTGAAGGATTCAAAATAAGGGCGGCTGTTGTTACCGCAAAAGCGCAGAGGATTAAATGAAAATACTCTCATTGCGCAGACTGAAAAAAAGAGAGAGAATTGTGCTGGCAGCAGGGCTTTTGATAGCAATGACTATAATCGGCAGCTACTGTTATGAATGGTACGGCCAGTACAGGGCAGAGCATATGAGCCGCCTGTCTACAAAAAAACTCTATCTCGAGAAGCAGACCACAAAGATATCAGAAATGAAAGAGGTGCAGGACAGGCTCTATGTGATCAATGCTGAAATGAAGGACCTTGAAAAGGGGCTTCTTGTCGGTGAGAAACCTTCTGTAGCAGCAGCAGAACTTCAAAGAGTTATTAAAGATGCTGCTTCTGCTCTGGCTGTTGAGATAAGATCAGAAAAGATACTGAACCCGGTTGAACATGAAAGTTATACCGCAATTCAGGTTGAAGTGAGTTTTGCAGCGTCTACGGCAAAACTTAGGGATATGCTCCAGTTTATTGAAGGCTCGAATTATTATCTTGCAATTTCTGATATGAGGGTGAGGGTCGTTGACATCAAGAATACAAAAGATCTTCAGGTTGTCATGACTCTGCGCGGATATATTAAGAATACCGCTTCAGACAGCGGGGAAGACCGTACAGCACAAAAGACCAAGAGCGCAACAGGCAAGGTATTGTGATGAGAAAATATTATATCCTGAACATCGTACTCTTTTTTCTTGCGTGCTATCTCGGGTATGAGCTGTATTTATCTGCAACCACTCCTTATCTCGCTTCAGCTGTTAAAGCCGAAAAGCAGGCTGTCAGGGACAATGTCAGGACTGTTGGAGTAAAGAATGCCAAGGATGCGGACCATGTAAATACAGTGAACAGAAACTATCAGCTTATTGTACAGAACGACCTGTTCAGGCAGACGAGAAAGGCGCCAGAGAAAGGTGTTCAGCCAGGAGATCAGCAGGTTCTGCCTCCGAGATTGATAGGTACAATAAATACGCCTAAAGGCAGTGTGGCGTATTTCGAAGCAGCTGATGCGAGGTCACAGAAAGCATACAGGGTGAACGATATAGTATCAGGCTTTACATTGATGGAAATCGATTTAAACAAAGTGGTGCTCCAAAGAGGAGAACAGAAAGTGGTGCTTGATCTTAATGATGTGAAAAAGATTGATAAAAGACAGGGCAGGAGAACAGCTCCGGTTCTGAATAGTACGCCGACTGTTCCAATGACGACTCCTCTGCCCGGTAGTCAATCTGCTGCGCCAATTGTGAGACCACAACCTGTTCAACCGCCTCCGCCACCGCCACCGGCCGATGTGCCGCCACGCAAAGGGACTTAAAGTTTAAGACTATGAAAAATACACTCACTACAGTTTTTTATAACGAGGTATGATATGACGTTCTACAGAAATCTCTGTCTATTTGTTGTAATCCTTTTTATGGTAGCTTCCTGTGCAGGACAGCAGGGGATTAAGCAAGGTGATTTGGGCATCCAGCAAAAGGCTCCAGCTCCTGAGAAGTCAACCTATATTGACAAGAAGGGTGATCCTTCTTCTCTGGTAAAGCCTTCTGAAGAGCCAAAAAAGCCTGCTCGGTCTGAGCAGATAAGGGTTGAAGAGGATGCAAAGGACAAAAATATTGTATTGAACTTTGTGAATGCTGATATAGAGTCTGTCATATCCGCTGTTGCGGGCATACTTGATATCAACTACATACTTTCGCCCGGCATAAAGGGCAATGTGACTATTCAGTCCTCAAAAAAGTTTCCGCTCAGAGACATGCACCAGATATTTCAGAATATTTTGGAGGTAAATGGACTTACAGCTGTTAAGGATGGCTCTATATACAAGATAGTACCAATAGAAACAGCAAAGCAGCAGCCCAATGAGGTTCAGTCTGGCAAAAAGGTTATAACCTATCTTGACGCGGGCTTTATCACTCAGGTCGTACCTCTTGAATATGTAAAGGCTTCTGATGTGATGAATATAACACGAAGCCTTATGCCTCGCGGCGCGGAGGTTATAGTTTATGAACCGTCAAATCTGCTGATCGTCACAGCGCCGCCTTCAGGGCTGTTGAAGTTTATGAAGATACTGGAGGCAATAGATATCCCTTCTACAGAAAGAGAATCTGTAAGAACATATGTCTACTATGTAGAAAACGGAGAGGCAAAGAAACTTGCAGAACTCCTGCGCAACATATATGGTGAAAAGGGGTCTTCAGCGAAGAATCAGTCGCGTGTTATTACTCCGTCACCTGTATCAGGTCAGACATCTTATACTAACCAGTCTGCATCCAGTATTGCTTCGACAATTCTTGAAGGAGATATATCTGTAACTCCGTATGAGGATATTAATGCACTTATAATAAAGGCGAGCGCCAGAAACTACTTAGCCATTTCAGAGACTCTTAAGCGGCTTGACATACCAACCAAGCAGGTTTTGATAGAGGTGCTTATCGCCGAGGTCACACTTACAGACAGCTCCCAGTTCGGGATTGAGTGGATGCTCAAGGGCCCTATTTCCATTGAAGGCAAGCGCGTGACCAGCCTGTCAGGCTTCACAACAGGCACGCAGGCAGGCACGATTGAGCCTGTTATAGATGCCACGACAGGACAGGTCGGTAACATAATCACCACACCTGCATCAGGTACTGTGTTTGCTTCGATTATAAATCCGGGTAGATATGGAGCAATACTAAATGCATTTGCAAGCGTAGGCAAACTCAATGTGCTTGCGAATCCGAATATACTCGCGATGGATAATAAAGAGGCGAAGATAGAGATAGGAGATGAAATACCGATTGCCACCGGATTTCAGCAGCAGCCAGCCACTTCATTAGCTGGAACAAATTCATTTGTGGCAGCCGGGCAGATACAGTACAGGACAACAGGAATAATTCTTACTGTCACGCCGCATATTACTGAAAAGAATATGGTCAAACTGAAGATAGCCCAGGAGATAAGCAGCAGAGGCGCTGATGTTACACTTGCAGGGGTAACATCTCCGAGCTTTTCAAAGAGAAAGGCAGAGACAATAGGAGCTGTGCAGCAGGGGCATACCCTCATAATAGGCGGTCTTATCTCTGAGCATAAGAATAATGCAAGAGAAGGTATTCCCCTGTTGAGCAGCATCCCAATCATAGGACCGCTATTCGGAGTTAACACTGAAGAGATTCGCAAAACAGAGCTGGTTATCATGGTGACTCCGCATGTGATAAATTCAGTTGAAGAAGCAGACATGATAACTAAAGAGTTTCAGAATAAAGTCAAGACCATAAAAAAGAGACTTGATGAAGAGAGAAAATAAGCAACTTGCAGGAAATATTAAGATTAACGGAAAAATAATATGAGCATTGTAAGTCTTGCTGATATACTTTTAGAAAGAGAGCTTGTTACACAGACGCAGCTCGATATAGCAGAAAAGGAGCTCCAAAAAAACAGCAATAAATCTCTTGCTGATGTGTTGGTCGAACTGGGTTTTCTCGCAAGGGACTCTGCACTCGAAGCCATTAGCTCAATGCTTGGGATCAGGTATCTGAAGTTTTCTGACTTTCCAAAACAGATCCCGGATGGTCAGTATCCTGCGTTAAAGTTCATGAAGCAGTATAAGATTGTGCCGATAGGAAGTAATAATGGCAGGCTCAGGATAGCGGTTGCAAATCCGTTCGACAACTATGCTATTGAAGCGATCAAATGTTTTTCAAATAGTCCTGTAGATGTATGCCTCAGCAGCGACAAGGATATTGAGGAAGCCATTGAGCAATACTTCAGTAGCAGCATGCAGATGAGTTCAATTATGGAGGGCATAAGGGAAGATCAAGCTGAGGAGGCTGACAACACCAGGGAAGATGTTCATCATCTGAGGGATATGGCCCTTGAGGCACCGGTAATCAAACTGGTTAATATGTTTCTCACAAAGGCAATAGAAGATAGGGCTAGTGACGTTCACCTTGAGGCGTTTGAGAGCCGGGTTAAGGTTAGATACAGAATAGACGGAGTGCTTGTTGAGGCTGAATCAATTCCAAAAAAGCTTCAGGCAGCCATAATCTCCCGTATCAAAATAATGTCGAGGTTGAATATTGCCGAGCGCCGTCTTCCTCAGGATGGCAGGATCAAGCTCAGAGTTTCAGGAAGGGAGATAGATCTAAGGATCTCCACTCTGCCTACGCTGTATGGCGAGAGCGTTGTTATGAGGATTCTTGATCGCGGTAGTTCACTCATCAGTCTTGAAGATCTGGGGTTTACCCACGCGCTTGAGCAGTACAAAAAAATAATCAACATGCCCCATGGAATGCTTCTGGTAACAGGACCCACAGGCAGTGGCAAGACCACCACGCTATATGCTTCATTAAGCCGCATCAACTCTTCTGAAAGAAAGATTATAACAATAGAAGACCCTGTTGAGTATGAAGTGGACGGCATTAATCAAATACATGTAAAGCCCAAGATAGGGCTAACCTTTGCAAGTGGACTGAGGCATATTGTGCGTCAGGACCCTGACGTGATAATGGTTGGTGAGATAAGAGACAAGGAGACAGCAGATATCGCTGTACAGTCTGCTCTCACAGGGCATCTTGTATACAGCACGCTTCATACAAATGATGCTCCAGGAGCAGTCACAAGACTTCTGGATATGGGAATGGAGAGTTTTCTTGTCGCCTCTTCACTCATAGGCGTGCTTGCGCAGAGGCTTGTGCGTGTAATATGTCCTGACTGCAAGGCACCATATCTTTCTAATGATGATATGCTCAGCAAACTTGGAACATCCGGCAGGGACATCAAGGGTTATCTTGGCAGAGGATGCGAATCATGCAGAAATACCGGCTACAAAGGCAGAACAGGCATTTTTGAGCTTATGGTTGTGAATGATGAGATAAGGCAGCTTATTCTTACCAAGGCGAGCGCTGATGCTATAAGGCAGAAAGCGATTGAAGGAGGCATGCAGACTTTAAGGGAGTGTGGGCTGGATAAAGTCAGATGCGGTATAACCACAATAGATGAGGTTTTGCGTGTTACACAGGAGGATACGAGTGACAGCATACTCTTATGAGGCTGTTACCAGAGAAGGTTCAGTAGTAAAAGGCGTTATAGAGGCTGATAATGAGCGGACTGTTATTGACCGGCTTCAGCAGATGGACTGTTATCCTGTTAAAGTGACAGGCTCTGAACAGAAAAAAACCCTCGCTGATTCTTTGCTTCTGCTGACCGGCTCTCGCGTAGGCGAGCGTGATGTGATGACATTTTCTTATCAGCTCGGCGTGCTTATTGAAGCAGGCTTTCCACTGGACCGCAGCATTGCAATACTTGCTGACCTCACAGACAAAAAGGGATTTCAGGAGATTCTCATAGACATACTTTCTGATGTGAGGAGCGGCAAGGCATTTTCAGATACGCTCTCAAAATACCCACGCTTGTTTTCACAGCTTTATATCAATATGATAAAGGCAGGCGAGTCAGGCGGAGCAATAGAAGATACATTAATGCGGCTTTCTGAGTATCTCGAAAATGCACGAAGACTCAAAGAAGATGTCAGGTCAGCTCTCATATATCCGTCTCTGCTCGCTTTTGTCGGCGGCTCTGCAGTAGCTGTCCTTCTTATGTTTGTTGTGCCGAGATTTAGTGTAATTTTTAAAGACATGGGTCATACGCTGCCTTTGCCTACATTACTGCTTCTCGGATTCAGCTCGTTTCTCAAGCACTACTGGTGGATAATACTCAGCCTGCTGACTGCCGGAGTTTATTGCCTTCGCTCATATTTCAAAACAGATGCAGGCAGCAGATATCTTGAAGAATTAAAGTTTAAAACTCCTGTCTTTGGCAAACTCTACAGGGAGCTTGCAGTAGCCCGTTTTGCCCGCACCTTGGGCACGCTCATCCGCAGCGGAGTGCCTATACTCAATGCCCTTAAAATCTCAGAGGGCACACTGGGCAGCATTAAAGGCGCTGAAGCTATTGCACAGGCACGAGAGGGCATAAGAAAAGGCAAGAGCATGGCAGCGCTTCTGAAAAACAGCGATATATTTCCACAATTTTCAATACATATGATAGCAGTTGGAGAAGAGACCGGCAGGCTTGATGAAATGCTGCTTAAAATAGCTGAAAGGTTCGACATAGAGGTAAGGGCAACGGTAAAGAAACTGCTCTCTCTGCTTGAGCCTGTGCTTATATTGCTAATGGGCATGGTTGTGGCATTCATAGTAATATCCATGCTGCTCGCAATTTTCAGTTTGAATGATCTGCCTTTTTAGAGTGAACTGTTTTAATTATAAACGGAGGTTAGCCATATGAAATTGCTAAAAAACAGTGGTGGTTTTACACTCATTGAATTGATGGTTGTCGTGGTCATACTCGGACTTTTGGCAGCGCTGGTGCTGCCAAAAATGTTCGGCAGAGTTGGTGAATCTAAACAAAAGATATCAAAGGCCCAGGTCGAGATGTTCTCAACAGCTCTTGGCATGTTCAGGCTGGACGTGGGCAGATATCCTTTGACCACCGAAGGCCTTCAGGCGCTGCGAACAAGGCCCTCTGGCATAGAAAATTGGAAAGGACCCTACATAGAAAAAGAGATTCCCTATGATCCCTGGGGTCATCCCTACCACTACACCAGCCCGGGTACTCATGACGAATATGACCTTTACTCATATGGGGCTGACAATACTGAAGGCGGTGAGGGCGAGAATGCTGATATAGTCAGTTGGAAGTAGATCTGGAAGCAGCAGATTTTGCTTGCAAACGAGAATGTTTTTTGGTATTGTTGATTTTGTTGTTAGAGGGACCTACTGAAATGATGCATAACTAACTGCTCTACAGAAGGGGGTCCCATGCCACACAAACTGCTGTTCTGCATCAATGCTAATAAATTCGCATCTCATTGTTTTGCCGGAATAAATAACCTTACAAAGACTTTAATTCCTATATTATTATTTAGCTTTTTGCCTTTATTGATTACTAACCATTCGTTTGGAGCAACAGCATCGGTGAGTGTTTCAGTAAACGGCGGCGCTGTAAATGCTTCAGCCTCAGGCAGCTTTTCAACATGCACTACGTGTGACGCCCAGGGGAATTGTAGTACTAATGATAGCGGGAGTATAAATCTATACGTGGATAATTCTCCTTACCCTTCCTGTTCAGCAAGTGGCCATGGTGGAGCTTCATGCAGTATTCCTACTCGTGATAGAGCACATCTCCATGGAACACATATATTTAAGGCTCGTGCTAATGATTGTACCGGGAATACTACAGAGACATATACTCTTGTTTTGGATAATACACCGACCATTCAGATAACAAGTCCTGCAGAGGGCAGTGTGCAGACCGGACCGTTTGAGTACTTGGCTTCAGCTACATTCAAACCAACGTTAAGCAGTTCAAAGGGGATAATATATTGCTACTATGGCACTCCAACTAATCCTTCATCAGGTCTTATTATGCACAAGAACTGCACTACTGAGAGCTGCACAATAAAGCACAGTGAACTAAAAGGAAAGCTATGGGAGCCGCCTACTGGTGAGTATGGAGCGTACTGTAGAGCTGATGGTGTTGGCAATGTTGGTATTGTAGGTGACACCAAAAATTTCAAAGTGGACAGAGTGCCAACCATTCAGATCATCAGTCCTGAAGATGGCAGCGTGCAGACCGGACCATTTGATGTAAAAGTAACAGCTACATTTAAGCCAACACTTAATAGTGCAAAAGGATCAATAAACTGCTATTATGGATCACCGACCAATCCCACCAATCTTTTTCTGAGCAAACAATGCACCACTGAGAGCTGCACAATAAAGCACAGTGAACTAAAAGGAAAGCTATGGGAGCCGCCTACTGGTGAGTATGGAGTGGTCTGTAAAGCTACTGCTGGCAGCAATGGAAGTGCAAATGACACCAAAAATTTCAAAGTAGACAGAGTGCCAACCATTCAGATAACAAGTCCTGCAGAGGGCAGTGTGCAGACCGGACCATTTGATGTAAAAGCAACAGCTATATTTAAGCCAACACTTAATAATGCAAAAGGATCAATAAGCTGCTATTATGGATCACCGACCAATCCCACCAATCTTTTTCTGAGCAAACAATGCACCACTGAGAGCTGCACAATAAAGCACAGTGAACTAAAAGGAAAGCTATGGGAGCCGCCTACTGGTGAGTATGGAGTGGTCTGTAAAGCTACTGCTGGCAGCAATGGAAGTGCAAATGACACCAAAAATTTCAAAGTGGACAGAGTGCCAACCATTCAGATCATCAGTCCTGAAGATGGCAGCGTGCAGACCGGACCATTTGATGTAAAAGTAACAGCTACATTTAAGCCAACACTTAATAGT
>JAVFAA010000004.1:112156-125986 GCA_034002665.1 Dissulfurispiraceae bacterium
TGACACCAAAAATTTCAAAGTGGACAGAGTGCCAACCATTCAGATCATCAGTCCTGAAGATGGCAGCGTGCAGACCGGACCATTTGATGTAAAAGTAACAGCTACATTTAAGCCAACACTTAATAGTGCAAAAGGATCAATAAACTGCTATTATGGATCACCGACCAATCCCACCAATCTTTTTCTGAGCAAACAATGCACCACTGAGAGCTGCACAATAAAGCACAGTGAACTAAAAGGAAAGCTATGGGAGCCGCCTACTGGTGAGTATGGAGTGGTCTGTAAAGCTACTGCTGGCAGCAATGGAAGTGCAAATGACACCAAAAATTTCAAAGTAGATAAAACCCCTATCGTTTCTATTACGAGTCCTATTGGCAAAGTTTTGTCGCCGTTTGATATAGCAGGGGAGATTACATTCAAACCCACCTTGAATTCGTCCAAGGGTTCTTATACTGTCTATTTGAACAACAATGTAGTTTCAAGAAAATCTTGTAATACAGAAAGCTGTGATTATAGCTACAAAGCAGAAAAAGGTGTCCTCTACACAATGGCTCCTGGCGGACCTCATAAGATTAAAATTACTGCAGTTGGCGGTGGATCAACAAAAACAGATGAGAAAGAGTTTGAAGTTTATACATGTGACACTGCTATCACCAAATTTGAAGGTGTTTCAACGATTATAGATCCTACAGCAGGCGGAGAGATACTGTTAAGCGGCAGTATAACAGACACATCAGGCAAGCCGATCACCTGGACAATAGACATAGCCGGAGCGTATTTAAGCGGCACAGACAATGATGTTTGAAGCTAGTTGGAATGGTACAGATGGTCAAGGTAAAGTAGTATCCCCTGGTACATACATAGCCACCCTTACAGTCAAGAATAGTGACGGATGCAGCGCCACAGCTACCTTGCCAGTGACTGTCACTCAGAACGAATCCAGCTGTGAACTATATGTCCAGATAGGCTCAACAGCAAATGTGGCAAGCGGAGCTCTTACAGACACAGTATCGCTGTTCAGGCAGCCCCAGACACACCTGATGCCTGAATTCAAACTATACTACAGCAGCATCAGACCAAACATAGCGCCCCTTGGCACAGGTTGGAGCCATACATACGACATAGCATTCACAAAGAATAATAACAACACATACAGCCTAATGGAGCAGGGCAGCATAACAACTCTGTATCAGAATGGAGCAGTATATACACCACAGAACGCAGCATACCCCAAAGTAACTATTAATGCAGATGGCAGCGCATCAGCGGAATTCAAAAGCGGCAGAACCTACAGCTTTAACGCAGCAGGCAATATCGCAGCCATAACAGACAGAAACGCAAACACAACAACATTTACCCATGACGCAGCAGGCAACCTTACAGCAGTAGCAGACGCAACAGGCAGAAAGATCATTTTCACATACACAGCGAATCAGATCAGCACAATCACAGACCTTAACAACAATCTTTACAGCATGACATACACAGCGGGTATGCTTACAGGCATAACCAGACAAGCCCCATCAGCAACAGCAACACAGATAGCAGCATACAGTTATGATGCCCAGGGCTTTTTGCTTGGCAAAACAGACAGCCTTGGCAACACCACTACATATACATATAACGCAGACCATAAAATATCAGGATCAACAGACCCCTATGGCAGAATCAGAGCGATCACATACAACCCCTTCGCAGCAGAAACAGTATATACAGATAAAGACAGCGGAATATGGACATACAGATATGACACAATACTTGGTGTACTCAAAGACAAGATCGACCCTTTAGGCAATAAGACCACATACACCTATGATGCCAATGGCAATCTGCTTACAGAGACCGACTCCGAAGGAGAAATTACCAGCTACACATATGATGCAAATAGCAACCTGCTCACAGAGACCGATTCATTGGGCAACATAACCACATACACATATAACAGCTTTAACAAAGTAATCAGTATCACCGATCCATTAGGCAACAAGACCACATACACCTATGATGCCAATGGCAATCTGCTGAGCAAGACAGACCCGACAGCAGGCATAACAGCATACACCTATGATACTAAAGGCAACATATTGAGCATAACCGACCCCAAAGGTTTAAAGACCACAATAACCTATGACCAGTACAACAACCCTGTAACAATTACCCAGCCAAACGGAGCAGTCACAAAGAACACCTATGACATCATGGGCAACCTGCTCACCAGCACAGATCCCATAGGCAAAACAACCACATACATATACAACAGCTTTAATCAGCTGATCAAAACCATAGATCCCTTGGGAGCAATAACTACCTACACCTATGACGCAGCAGGCAACAGAACAACACAGACAGACGGCAACAGCAATACAACCAGCTACGAATATAACTACAGAGGACAGCCCATAGAAATTACAGATGCTATAGGGAATATAACAACAATGACCTATGGAGGAGCAGGTTGTGGAAGCTGCGGCAGTGGAGGCGGCATAGATAAACTCACATCAATTACAGACTCAAATGCAAATACGACAGTCTTCACATATGACCAGGCAGACAGGCTCATCAAAGAAGTTGACCCAATGGGCAGCACCAAAACGTACACCTATGATGCATTAGGCAATCTGCTCACCAGCACAGACGCCAAAGGAAACACCATAATCCACACATATGACAGCATAGGAAGACTACTGCAAAAGAAGTATCCGGACGGCACAACAACAGCATACCAATATGACGCAGCAGGCAGAGTCATCTACGCAGGCAACCAGCACTCAGCTTATAATATGCAGTATGACAGCTTGGGCAGACTCACTGCAGTAACAGACAACGCTGCCAGAACAATAATATACACCTACGACAAAAACGGAAACAGACTAAGCATGATAGACCCTGCCGGAGGCACAACTACCTACACATACAACAACCTTAACCAGATAACAGCCATCAAAGATCCATCCGTCAGAATACACACAATTAACTACGATGCCATGGGTAGAAGAACAGCCTTTAGCCAACCAAACGGAGTGCAGACAACCTACACCTATGATGCAGCCAGCAACATACAGAACATACTATCCAAAAAATTAGCAACCACTATCAACACAAACACATACACCTATGACAAGGCAGGCAACAGAACAACCAACCAAAGCCAATACGGCACATACACATACACATATGACAAAACCTACCAGCTCACACAGGCTGCGCATACAAACCTGCCTGTAGAAACATATACCTATGACAAAACAGGCAACAGAGCAGCAACCATAACAGACAAAGCCAACCGGCTGCTTGATGATGGTACAAACACATACACCTATGACGCAGACGGCAACCTGACAACAAAAACGAATAAATATACATCAGAAGTAATAACATACACCTGGGACTACGAAGGCAGACTTATCAAAGTAATAATGCTCAATGGACTGATCAACACATACAAATACGATCCATTTGGCAGAAGAGTGGAGAAGAATGTAAACGGAACAGTTATAAAATACGTCTATGACAACGAAGACATACTATTTGAATACAACAATGCAGGAGTGCTTGAAGCAAGGTACACGCATGGGCCTGGAGTGGATGAACCTCTTTCAATGGAAAGAGCAGGGCAGCTCTACTACTACCATGCGGATGGATTGGGATCAGTGGCAGCAATTACAGATGCATCAGGAGACAAGATGCTTGAGTTTCCCGATTATAAAAGCTTTGGGTTAAGTGCTACGGCTATGCATTCAGAATTTGTACAGCCCTATGCGTTTACAGGCAGGGAACTTGATCAGGAGACAGGCTTGTACTACTACAGAGCAAGATACTATGATGCAAACACAGGAAGGTTTATATCAAAAGATCCAATTGGCTTCAGTGCAGGAGATGTAAATCTGTACAGGTATGTCGGAAACAATCCGGTGAATTGGGTGGATCCATGGGGATTGTGGCGAGTGCATGGGAAATGGTGTGGACCAAATTGGACTGCTGGAATGAAGGGTCCGTATAATTATGTTTATTATCCCCCTGACGATGATCTAGATGAATGTTGTATGATGCACGATATTTGCTTTCACGAATGTAGGCAGAAACATCCTTGTGATCAGGTTGATAGAAAAGAATGTATGGTTGAGTGTAATAAGAAATTATCAGCTTGTTCAGGAAAATCAAGTGTAAAAGGCTCTATTTTTATAAAATGGTGGATGTCAATCGATGATGTGCCTTCAATTGGCCCAAATGCGGGATCATGTAATTTAAATAAGCAGAAAAAATAAACTTTCCATTTTAGATAAAAATAGTTAGATGGTTATCAAAGGAGGTTAAGCTGAATATAGATAGGCGGATAAAAAAAATGCTTGCAATAATAGCTGTGAGCAGTTTTTTGTCCATTATTTTGAATATTATTGCGATGATGATAGAGTTGCATCATTTCTCTGAATTTTATGATGATAAGTTTTCCGAGAATATTTATAAGATCCTATTCTATATGGCAAATTGGCCAAGTTTATTATTGAGTTTATATCCATATGCTGATAGTCTTGATGGGAGTATAGTATATGAAATATTTGGATGGTTCACTTTTAATGTATTGTTTGTAAATATACTTGGGTGGGGTTGTCTTGTGCTTTTTTATTGTCGCATTAGAGTATATTTTCAGAAAAAAATAAAGAATCTATAACAATAAATAAATAATAAATACATACAGAGGAACAGCATATTCATTGAAATATACCCATGGAGCGGGGACAGATGAATCAGGAGACAGGTTTGTACTACTACAGAGCAAGATACTATGATGCAAACACAGGAAGGTTTATATCAAAAGATCCAATAGGGTTCAGTGCAGGAGATGTGAACTTGTATAGGTATGTAGGTAATAATCCTGTGAATTGGACTGATCCAGAGGGGCTCATTGTATCATGCTATGAAGCATATAAAAAATGTACAAAAGACTGTAAAGATCAAGCAGATAAATGTGCTGCTGAACATAAGAAAACATGTGAATCTGATGATGCCTATTATGAAAACAGTGCGCATTATACTGTTAGGTGTGGTTTAAGTGGCGCATGTTCTGATTGTTTTATTAAACTTTTAAAATGCCCGTTTTCTTTATTAAGATCCAAAACTAAATAATTGTTTTGATAACAGATTGATATTTGATTGAAGGGAGAATATATATGATATATGCCGGCTTTTGGGTTCGTGCAATAGCAAAACTAATTGATATCATAATTGTCAGTTCAATATATCCGCTATTGTCTTTGATGGCAACAATAGGATTTTCCACTGGAAAGTTACAGGAGACTGTTACTACATATGAGGCATTTATGAGTATGATATGCTTTTTTATAATTATACAGTTTGTTTTTGCAGTATTATATTTTACTATTTCAATAGGCAAGTATGGCAAAACTATTGGCAAAAAAATATGTGGTTTGGTAGTTATAACTGCACAGGGTGGTAAGGTGCAGTATTTCAATGCTCTAAAACGCTTTGCTGCTGAAATGCTTAGCACAAGTTTATTACTGCTTGGCTATCTTATTGTTGTTTTTGATTCTGAAAAAAGAGCTTTGCACGATCGCCTTTGTAATACACGAGTGATTTACAATGTGACAAGATTAAAATCAGGATGAACCTCTTTCAATGGAAAGAGCAGGGCAGCTCTATTACTACCATGCAGATGGATTGGGATCAGTGGCAGCAATTACAGATGCATCAGGAGACAAGATGCTTGAATTTCCCGATTATAAAAGCTTTGGGTTAAGTGCTACGGCTATGCATTCAGAATTTGTACAGCCCTATGCCTTTACAAGCAGGGAACTTGATCAGGAGACAGGCTTGTACTACTACCGTAATAGATACTATGATGCAAACACAGGAAGGTTCATATCAAAAGATCCAATTGGCTTCAGTGCAGGAGATGTAAACTTGTATAGGTATGTAGGGAATAATCCTGTGAATTGGGTGGATCCGGAGGGGTTAAAGACATGGATGTGTGAAAAGCCGCTTGATGTAATTTGTAAGTTAGGAATGGAATGTTCTGGAACGAAAAATTTTGCAGATTTTTTTTGGAATCCTCTCTATCATCAATACATTTGCGTTGGAAATGAAAAGTCTCCAATTTGCGGTGGTCAAAGTAGCAACGGCAAGCCTTATGGTCCAGGGAAGCCAAGCAATGATAAATTTAGTCCAGATAGATGTAAGGAAAAAGAGAAGGATAATGATTGTATAGAAGCGTGCCTGATGAAAAAGTTTGGAGAGCCTCGCCCCTACTATGGGATAGCTGGACCCTTCACAACGAACTGTCAGGAATGGGCAGATAATGCAATGGTTGATTGCTGGAGGAAGTGCAATGGCAAATAGAGCAAACTCTATTAAGCAGGGAGGCAGCTCTCATAGAGGGAAGGTCCTCATTGCAATCTGGATTTTAACTATAACAGTCCTTGTAGGGTTCATTATTACTGGTTATCTCCAGAATGAATTGATAGGCTATATTTTGCTCAGCTTTTTACCTGCGGCTGTTTTGGTAAATATAAGTATTGTTATTTCTTACAGTACTGCCAGTACTGCAAGGGATGGCTTTAAGTTCGCTAAAATAGTGTGGAGCTTTTTGTGTATGCTCGTTATTATTTTCACTCTCAAAGTACCGATTATGGATTCTCAAGAATCAGATAGTTATTTTGCAGCGGGCGCTTTTATCATCTATCCTATGATGGTATTTTCGTTTCCATCAGGTTACCTCTGGGTATCTCTTTATGGTGGGATTATATACACACTTGACTACTTTGGGCTATCAGTCCCATTTAGCTTTGGGAGATTGGATTTTTATATTACCAATTTCGTCCTATGGCTAGGCTTCTTTATCGTGGGTTACCTTCAGTGGTTTAAGTTGATTCCCTTCATAATAGAAAAGTGGCAGAACAAGAAGTCTTAGAGAACAAATATAGATATCGCACATTATTTTAATACGATCCATTTGGCAGAAGGGTGGAGAAGAGCATAAACGGAGCAATCACAAAATACGTCTATGACAACGAAGACATACTATTTGAATACAACAATGCAGGAGTGCTTGAAGCAAGGTACACGCATGGGCCTGGAGTGGATGAACCTCTTTCAATGGAAAGAGCAGGGCAGTTCTATTACTACCATGCAGATGGATTGGGATCAGTGGCAGCAATCACAGATGCATCAGGAGACAAGATGCTTGAGTTTCCCGATTATAAGAGCTTTGGGTTAAGTGCTACGGCTATGCATTCAGAGCTTGTACAGCCCTATGCCTTTACAGGCAGGGAACTTGATCAGGAGACAGGCTTGTACTACTACAGAGCAAGATACTATGATGCAAACACAGGAAGGTTTATATCAAAAGATCCGATTGGATTCAGTGCAGGAGATGCGAACTTGTATAGGTATGTAGGGAATAATCCGGTGAATTGGGTGGATCCAGAGGGGTTATTCGGATTAGATACTATCGGGCGTTGGCTTGGTAAAGAAGCATGGAAACAAATTGGCAAATGGATTGGGAAGAAAGCACAGCCAGACAAGGGACTTAATCTGCCATATGAAGGTGATGATGATAACGATGGGATTCCAAATTTTATGGATCCTGACTCCCAATACTGCAAAGTAAATTGTGCAAAACCATTAGAGCCATCGAAATGCCGTTAGAAAATATAATTTGTATGTATTGCCTTGCTGCTTGTATTTATTGCAGTAGGCATTATCAAGCCAAAAGCGGTTTATAAATGTATTGTAAACTCTATTTATATATAGGAGGTATAAAATGGAATCCCGTAAAGTGATTAATAAAATATTTAACATCGCATTGTTTTTGTATTTTTTACTTAACAGTTGTATAGGTTATTTATTTGACCCTATGGGGAACAAACTTGTGCCTTGGGATAAAGTATATGCATGGTCTCCTACATTTGGTATTTTAGGAGCACTTGTGCTTCTCATTATTTCTGCTATGCTTGGAGCAGTTATTGCAAATATATTTTGGAATAGATTTATTTCTGATGTTTTTAATATTCGTAGAATAACATTCGATGAGTCCTTGGCGCTTGTTTTAATAATTGCAATAATGACCATCTAAAATTATTAAATTACAAGGCATAAATGGAGCATTTAAACAGTAACTAATGCCGTTATTTTAAAACGATCCATTTGGCAGAAGGGTGGAGAAGAGCATAAACGGAGCAATCACAAAATATATCTATGACAACGAAGACATACTATTTGAATACAACAATGCAGGAGTGCTTGAAGCAAGGTACACGCATGGGCCTGGAGTGGATGAACCTCTTTCAATGGAAAGAGCAGGGCAGCTCTACTACTACCATGCGGATGGATTGGGATCAGTGGCAGCAATCACAGATGCATCAGGAGATAAGATGCTTGAATTTCCCGATTATAAAAGCTTTGGGTTAAGTGCTACGGCTATGCATGCAGAATTTATACAGCCCTATGCCTTTACAGGCAGGGAACTTGATCAGGATACAGGTTTGTACTACTACCGAAATAGATACTATGATGCAAACACAGGAAGGTTTATATCAAAAGATCCAATTGGCTTCAACGCAGGAGATGTGAACTTGTATAGGTATGTAGGGAACAATCCTGTGAATTGGGTGGATCCATGGGGATTAGAGGGAACTGGTGGACCTTGGCACCCACTAGCTGGACTAAAAGTACATTGTACTAGTTTTGATTCCTGTTCAGAACTATCTAATGCGTATTTAATGAGAAGGTTCTATATATAAACTTTTTACCACTACAACGGCATAGGCAGCACAGTGGCAATGACGGACACCTATGACGAATATGGCAATGTTGTACAGTAAGTGTCTGTTATTGACAATATACAAAGTTTGTATGTATATTATTGCAGGAGGTGGATATGCCGGTAAATACAGTAAATATATCGTTTCAGGATGATCTGCTCAGGAAAATTGACAAGATTGCAAAAGAGGAGTCGCGTTCGCGTTCTGAGCTTATCAGAGAAGCCGCACGCATGTATATAGAAAAAAAGTCTAGATGGAGCTATCTGTTCAAGCTGGGTGACAAGGTGCGGAAGGAGACAGGCCTGTCAGAAGATGGTGTGCTAAAAGAGATCAGGTCAGTACGAGAGCAAAAGGCCTGATGATTATTGCTGTCCTTGACTCCAATATCTTCATATCTGCTTTTTTATTCAATGGTAAACAACGCAGAATTATTGAGTCTGCTATTGAGGGGCGGTTCAGAATAGCTATTTCTGAAGGTATCATTAGAGAGTTAAGTCGTGTGCTGGAGCGTCCTGCTTTTAAATTAGCAAATAGCCAGATAAAGATGCTTATTGCTGAGATAGAGTCAATATCCGAAATCTGCTATCCATCGGAAAAGGTATATGGTGTATGCAGGGATAATGATGATCATATTATTCTGGAGTGCGCTGTCGCTGCTGAAGCTGACTTCATAGTTACAGGCGATGCTGATCTGCTCTCATTAGCTGTTTACAAAAATATCAGCATAATTGATTCGAATGATTTTATGAAGCTGATTTGAATGTCTGTATGTTCATCATATCTATTTTCTCAATTTTCTATTAATCCTGTATGTTAAATAGAGACAGCGCCAATTATTTCAATACTCCATTTGGCAGGAAAAAGAGCGTAAACGGAACAATAACAAGATATATCTATGACAACGAAGACATACTATTTGAATACAACAATGCAGGAGTGCTTGAAGCAAGGTACACGCATGGGCTTGGAGTGGATGCCCCTCTTTCAATGGAAAGAGCAGGTCAGCTCAAAGGACTTGCAAGATACCGAGTGGGGGAGTGGAGAGTTATCTACAGAGTGGATAAAGAGAAGAAAGTAGTCGAAATTATCGCTATCCTTCCGTGAGGGGATGCATATAAGTAGAGTTAGAACATTAATATGGCAGTCGGGCTTACCACGCTTTTGTATATATTCACAAGCTTACACATAAAGCCTGTCCAAAATCACAGGGGCAGGATGTTTGTTTTCAGACCGCTATCATTAAAAAGGAGCTTGGTTATGAGAAAACTTAAAAATATACATCCCGGTGAGGTGGTTAAAGAAGAGTTCCTGGAGCCCATGGGCATATCTGTTTACAGGCTATCCAGAGAAACAGGTCTTTTGCAGACCAGGCTTGCTCAGATAATAAGAGGACAGAGAGCTGTTACAGCAGAAACTGCCTTAAAGCTTGGGAAGTTTTTCAGTGTGCCTGCTGAATTCTGGATGAACCTTCAAGCGCTTTATGATATTGAAGAAGCTCACAACAAATATAAAAAAGAGATTGAATCAATTCATACTGCTGATGAATTTCGTAAGCTGAACAAAGAAGAGCCGATACTATATTGAGAAATAGAAAATGAAGGCTGGATAAAACTTGTTTAGCGGCGAGTGTAGAGCGAAAACATGAAGAGCGCGCATCGACCTCAATATAATTGGCAGAATGTTAGCAATGCTCGACACAACCATTAATACAGCCCTCTCAAACACCCCGCAATCCTGCCCTGAAAAAAATATTGAAAAAAGGCTTTACATTTTGAAAATGCATATGGTATATTGTCACTTCTTTAGCATTCCGGGAAATTATGGCGCTCAACTGCCGATAAGAGTTGACAATCAAGAATTTCTCTGGTAAAGTTAGCAGGTTTTCCGAATTTTCGGAGATTTTAGAGAAAATACTATTCATATCAGTAATTTGTCTGGAGGAAACGTGCCTACAATTGCACAGTTAGTCAAACACGGGCGTACAGAAATTGAACAGACGACAAAGAGCCCTGCTCTGAAGAATTGTCCTCAGAAGCGCGGCGTCTGCGTCAGGGTATACACAGCCACACCCAAGAAGCCAAACTCGGCTCTCAGAAAGGTGGCCAGGGTGAGGCTTACAAACGGCATGGAGGTGTCAGCATATATTCCCGGTGTCGGGCACAACCTTCAGGAGCATTCAATTGTTCTGATCAGGGGTGGAAGGGTGAAGGACCTTCCTGGTGTAAGGTATCACATTCTCAGAGGTGCTCTGGACTGCGCAGGCGTTAATGACAGGCGTCAGGGCAGGTCAAAATACGGCGCTAAGAGACCTAAATAAACGATTTTGGGGAAACTTAAATGGCAAGAAAAAGAGAGATAGCAAAAAGAGAAGTAGTTCCGGATCCTAAATACAACAGCAAGCTTGTAAGCAGGTTCATAAACATTATCATGGAGCACGGCAAGAGGTCTATTGCCGAGAGCACATGCTACGGCGCTTTTGATGTGCTCAAGGAAAAGACCGGCAATGAGCCGCTCAAGGTATTCAAGACTGCTATTGATAATGTAAAGCCTGTGCTTGAAGTGAAGCCCAGAAGAGTTGGCGGCGCAACATATCAGGTGCCTATGGAAGTGAAGCCTGCCAGAAGGATAGCGCTTGCGCTCCGCTGGGTTGTTGACTATGCCCGCAACCGCAAGGAAAAGACCATTCATGAAAAGCTTGCTGCTGAGCTGCTGGATGCATATAACAATACAGGCACTTCTATAAAAAAGAAGGAAGATACCCATAAGATGGCAGAGGCCAACAGGGCTTTTGCACACTATAGATGGTAAGGAGATTTAACCCAGATGTCCACGGCTCGTTTAAATAAAACAAGAAATATCGGCATTATGGCGCATATTGACGCCGGTAAAACTACTACTACTGAAAGAATACTTTTTTATACAGGCGTTACATACAAGCTGGGTGAAGTGCATGACGGCGCAGCTACAATGGACTGGATGGAGCAGGAGCAGGAGAGGGGAATAACAATCACCTCAGCTGCTACAACATGTTCATGGAAAGATCACACAATCAACATTATTGATACCCCCGGCCATGTTGACTTCACAATTGAAGTTGAGCGTTCACTCAGGGTTCTTGACGGTGCTGTTGCAGCATTTGATTCTGTTGCAGGCGTGCAGCCCCAGTCAGAGACAGTATGGCGTCAGGCCAACAAATACAAGGTCCCAAGAATAGCATTCATGAATAAAATGGACAGGGTGGGAGCTGACTTTTTCGCTTCTGTCCAGACAATGATAGACAAGCTCGGAGCATCTCCGCTGCCTATACAGATACCGGTGGGCAAGGAGGATGGATTCAGGGGCGTTGTGAATCTCATTGAGATGAAGGCATATCTTTTTGATGATGAAGCTCTCGGCGCAAAGTATTCTGTGGAGGATGTTCCTGAGTCTCTTGTGGCGCAGGCATCTGAGTACAGGGATAAGATGATCGAGGCGCTTGCAGACTACGACGAAACAATAATGGAAAAATATCTCTCAGGAGATCAGATAGAAGAATCCGAGATAATGGCAGCTATAAGGCGCTGCACAATCGCTCTTCAGCTTACTCCGGTTGTTTGCGGTACCGCATTCAAGAATAAGGGAATCCAGCTTGTTCTTGATGCGATAGTCAACTACCTGCCTTCTCCGCTTGATATCCCTCCGGTAAAGGGAATTAACCCGAATAATGAGCAGGAAGAAGAGAGAAAGTCAGCTGATGATGAGCCTTTTTCAGCGTTGGCATTCAAGATAATGACTGACCCTTTTGTCGGACAGCTCACATTCGTAAGGGTTTATTCCGGGGTACTTAATTCCGGTTCGTATATTTACAATTCGAGCAAGAGTGTCAAGGAAAGGATCGGCAGGCTGTTAAAGATGCACTCCAACAAAAGAGAAGAGATTAAAGAGGTCAGGGCTGGTGACATAGCAGCTATTGTCGGCTTGAAGAGCACCCTCACCGGTGATACTCTCTGCAGTGATGACAAGCCTGTTATCCTGGAATCCATAGAGTTTCCGGAGCCTGTTATATCTGTTGCTATTGAGCCAAAGACCAAGGCTGACCAGGAGAGGCTCTCGATGTCGCTTGCAAAGCTGATGCAGGAAGACCCCTCGTTCAAGGTCTCATTTGATGAAGAGACCGGACAAACCATTATAGCTGGTATGGGTGAGCTTCACCTTGAGATAATTGTTGACAGGCTCCTCAGGGAGTTTAAGGTTGGAGCAAATGTGGGCAAGCCGCAGGTCGCATACAAGGAAACAATCAAGGGCAAGGCCCAGGTTGAGGGCAAATATGTAAGGCAGACAGGCGGACGCGGCCAGTACGGACATGTCTGGATAGAAATAGAGCCTCTCGAAAGAGGCGGCGGCTTCAAGTTCGTGAACAAGATAGTCGGCGGTGCAATACCCAAGGAATATGTGCCTGCTGTTGAAAAAGGAATTAAAGAGGCAACAGAGGGCGGAGTTCTTGCGGGCTATCCGGTAATGGATGTTCAGGTTACTCTGTTCGATGGTTCATACCATGATGTTGACTCTTCAGAAATGGCTTTCAAGATCGCAGGATCAATGGCCTTTAAAGATGCATGCAAGAAGGCAAAGCTTGTACTGCTTGAGCCTATAATGAGTGTTGAGGTTGTGACGCCTGAAGATTACATGGGTGATGTTATAGGAGACCTTAATTCAAGGCGCGGCAAGGTGCAGTCAATGGAGAAGAAGGGCAACTCACAGGTTATATCGTCTGTAGTTCCTTTGTCCGAGATGTTTGGCTATGCGACTGACCTCAGGTCAAAGACGCAGGGCAGGGCAAACTACTCCATGCATTTTGGAAGTTATGAAGAAGCTCCAAAAACAATAGCTGAAGCAGTGGTCGCCAAGGTTAAAGGCGAATAATTATAAATCAGGGATTATTTAGGATACCAAGGAGGATATATGGCAAAGGCTAAATTTGAGAGATCCAAGCCGCATGTAAACGTAGGAACGATAGGTCATGTTGATCATGGCAAGACGACCCTCACGGCAGCGATCACAAAAGTTCTTGCCC
>JAVFAA010000005.1:0-16807 GCA_034002665.1 Dissulfurispiraceae bacterium
CTATGGATATGTTTCCACAAACGAGAGCCAATATTGGATATGTTTCCATCTACGAGCGTGGATATGGTCCCCATAACCATAGGGGTTGAGAACGCAGTTTTGATAGCTATCAAGGCAACTCGAAACACATTGAGGCCCTTGCCTTTCTTGAGAAGCGATAGGGTTATCTAAAATTCTGGGTAAAATAGTATGTTCCCGTGGAGCTGCATACTACTCCGACACCAAGCAGTCTGTAATCAGATGAAAGAATGTTTTCTCTGTGACCACTGCTTTTCATCCATATGTCCATCATCACAGTGGCAATATCTTCTGATGTCCTGATCTCGCCATAGCCTTTGAGATTGCCCCTTGAAAGCATACCAACATTTTCTCCTACCCCGATTTTCCAAGATCCCTTTGCACTGTATGATGGCACTCCCATTCTCTCGGCTCTTGCGATCGCGTCTTCTCCGTCAGGATTCACATGAGCAAAAAATTTTCTCCGTACCATATCAGCGCTGTGGCTTGCGGCAACTGATGCAAGACCGCTGTCCCACTCCAGCAATGAAAGTCCTGTTTTTTTGCGTTCAGCATTAACAACCTGCAGTATCCGCTCAGATATATACTTCAACTCCGAGTCTGAACAGATGCTTTTTTTAGTGTAATAAGATGGGGCTGTCTGCCTCTGTTCGTAATCAAATACAGCGCATCCTGCCAGACCGGCAGCATATATTACAACTGCTGCAATAGAAGCTGACCTGAATGTCAGTGTCATGATCTTCTCCTTAGACAAAGCATTAACCCGCTTTATTATACTCCTGCACATATCAACTTACACACAAAAAGCAATTTATATGCTAAATTAGAGTCGAATGCCTGATACCCTTAAAAGATTTCATGGCAGAGACCTGATTTTTTGCGATAGCAGCGCTGCTATCAGGGCGCACAGGAAGCTTTTTGACTTTAAGCAGGATGCTTATATTATCGAAGACAATCACGCCTCAATAATCAGCAGACTTTCTGATGTGATATCCGGATGCAACTCAACAGAGCCGGACTGCTGTCCTGCAAAGCTCCATATTGTTATGAACTGGGTAAATATGCTCAGGCTTACTCATTGGGCTGAAAAAAAACCTGCTGTCACTGAACTTGTGCTTGTGTTCAACAAGGTGGGCATCTCATCTCAGGAGCTTAAGCCTTTTTTATCAGGCGACATTGAAGATATATTCCCCTGGCTTTACTATTCAAACAAACATGAGGTGCTCAAAAAGATCTGCTACGCCACCAAAGGGACAATCGAATCAAAAATTATCAACCCTTCAACACGGACATACTGCCACCTGTTTTATGAGCCAGAGGGGGAAATTGTCTCATCCAGCCTCTGAAGAGCCTGCTGACCTCCGGGCGGAGGCATGGCAGGCTTCAGAAGGCCTTACAACTATCTGCTTCCCTGAACGATTTTATCAGCAAGCTCCATGCTGTTAGCTATGGAATCATTAACACTGACCCCGCGGTACGCATTGCCGGCAAGATAAATATTTTTATGTTTTGCTGTCATCTCATCAAGGGCCTTAAGTTTTTCATGATGTCCTACAATATATTGAGGGATGGCCTTTTCCCATCTGTATGTCCATACAAAATCAGGCTCTGGATCGACCTTTGCTATTGCCTTAAGCTCAGCCCTCACTGTTGCAACAAGCTTGTCAGCATCCATCATGCCGAGCTCAGGATGCCTCGCTCCGCCAACCATTGAACGGAGCATCACATATCCTTCAGGCGCCCTGTTTGTGAATATTGATGAATCATAAAGAGTGCCGAGCAGTTTACGCTTCTCCTTGCCTGGCACAAGAAATCCAAAGAGGTCTGTATCAATCTTCAGCTTCTCTTTTTTATAACCGAATGCAGCAACAGAAAGAGGAGGATAAGGCGTCTCAAAAAGTATATTTGCAATGCCCTTATCCATATCAGAGACTATTTCTGCGGTATCATAAGCAGGACAGGCAAAGACAACGCAGTCTGCCTCATGCCATGACCCATCTTCAGTAAGAACAGAATAGATGCTCCCCTTCTTCTCTATTCCCTTGACAGCATTGCCTGTCTTTACCCTGCTGCCCAGACTGCTGCAGAGCGCATCGACAAGACTGCCCATACCACCGTCAAATGACATCAGCGTACCACCCGGGCCAGCTTCTGTCTTTTTACCGCTCTTTTTATTTTCCTTGCCAATAGCCATAAAACCTTTTATAAGTCCGCCGTACTTCTGTTCAAGATCATAGACCTTGCCAAAGCAGCTCCTTATGCTCATCCTTGAAGGATCTCCAGCATAAATGCCTGATGCCATAGGATCGAGCAGCTTCTCGAAAAACTCCCTGCCTACCCTTCTGACTCCAAACTCCTCGAGCGACTCGTCTTCATACACTTTTTTAGGGACAAAAAACTCTGACATCATCCTGAGCCTGCCGCCAACAGAAAGGAAATTCGACATAAAAAATGATACAGGGGTCTCGGGTATTCTTTTCAGTCCGCCATCAAGACATATATATCTTTTTCTGCTGCTGTCATTACTCTTTAGTGCAGCAAGATTCAGACTCTTTGCAAGTTCAAGAGTCGATGGTTTGTTGTCTAAGAAACCATTAACGCCTGCTTCGCAGACATATCCATCAACTTTCTCAGTGCGTATCTTTCCTCCAGCCTGCTTTTCTCCTTCAAAAACAGCAACATCGAGCTTTGGATCCCTCTGCAGGAGCCCAAAAGCAAGAGACAGCCCAGATATGCCTGCACCTGCAATAATGACTCTCATATCCACCTCATGTGTTCAAGATTTTTTACGGTTATACCGCAAAGCGCTTTTATAAACTTTTCAGAAGTATTCAAAGATTCTATTCTCTTCATGTTAATGCCCAGCCTGGCCGCCATATCAGTATAAAGCATATCGATTTCATAAAGAGTTTCTATGTGGTCAGAAACAAAGCTCAGAGGCACAACCAGCAAATTTTTCACATCTTTAGAAGCCAGAGATGCAAGCATATCTTCAGTTGAAGGACCAATCCACTTTACAGGCCCGCTCTTTGACTGAAAAGAAAGATGCCACTGCAGGTCAATACGCTTCATGAGCTCTGAAATTGTACCCATAGTCTCATCAAAATACGGATCTCCCTCATCAATAAGTTTTTGGGGCAGACTGTGCGCACTAAAAAGCAGATCAGGTTTTTCAGAAAATTGAAGACATGCAGCCTCTATCTTCTCAACAAGGGCATCAATATACAAAGGATCATTAAACCATGAACCGGCGCAGTAGTACTGAAATCCGTAGTTTGAAGCAGTCTTTTTAAATACATTTACTGATGAGCCTGTTGTCGCTGCAGAGTATTGGGGATAAAGACTCAGGACTAACACTTTTTTAACTCCGTCGCTATACATCATTGCGGCAGTATCTTCAATAAACGGATGCCAGTATCTCATACCCACATAAACTTTTATGTTGTTGAGTCCTGATGATTTCAACGAATCTTCAAGGAGCTGCGCCTGAGCTCCGGTTATTTCAGCGATCGGTGATCTGCCGCCGATAAGATTGTAAAGCGCGGATGTCTTTTTTGATCTGACACTGGATATTAATGCAGCAATCGGCTTCTGCATTAAAGCAGGACCGAGCCTTATAATGCCCCTGTCAGAAAACAGATTGTAGAGAAACGGCCTGACGGCTTCAAGAGAATCAGGCCCTCCAAGATTTAAAAGGAGAATGCCGGTCACAGCTTAGAATACAGAATTGGAGCTCAATCATTCAAGAGACCGCGGTCAATTCTTAACTGAATCCTGTTCCTTGAACTTCAGCATAAGCTTCTCATACTTTTCAGCGCCAACACACTCTTTTGCAGCAGGGCACCATTGAAGACAGGATGGCTTCATATCTCGGGTAATGGTCTTGCCGCACTTTTTGCAGGCCATGTCAGGCTCATCAGACCATATTTCATTTTTCTGACCGCAGAACACACAGACAAGGTCTTCAGGATAAGGATTTGTTATTTCCCTGCTTCCAGGGCAGCTCTCTCTCATATTCTATATTTTACCAGATAATAATATTTTACTGTCCCCACCTCTTGAAGAGATGGTGAGGGACGGACATGCTGTCAAGAAGCTTGCCGATCAGAAAATCTATCATGCTGTCAAGAGAATCTGATCCATGATAAAATCCGGGCACTGGAGGTGCCACAGTCACTCCAATTCTTGCAAGTTTCAGCATATTTTCGAGATGTATGGCACTTAAAGGCATTTCACGGGGAGATACGACCAGTCTTCTGCCCTCTTTTATAGTCACATCTGCTGCGCGTTCTATAAGATTTTCAGCATATCCATTTGCAATCCCTGACAAGGTTTTCATTGAGCAGGGCACAATAAACATGCCATCTGTTATAAATGAACCGCTCGCAACAGGCGCATAAAAGTTATTATCTTCGTGAACATAAAGACTCTCAGAGTCAAAATATTTTTTTGCCGAGTCCGGAATATCTGCACTGAAATCGAGTGCTGTTTCTGACCTCATAACATTCAGCGCTCCTGCGGACAGGATCAGATGCACTTCTGAAGTTTTAAGCAGCTCCTGCACCAGTCTCAGACCCAACACTGCACCGCTTGCTCCTGTTATGGCTGTAACATATCTTTTCATAAAAATATTATACAGGAAGCAGAAACCTCTTTTACGCTATATCTACCTGTTATGCTATTATTTATGAAGTCCAATACTGAAAAATGAGGTGAATAATGGCTTCTTTAAGACAACTTCCCAAGTCTCCGTGGCGTGCTGTTATAGAGAGCGCTTTCTTTGCCAATTCGGTTAAAAAGACTGATATGGCAGAACTCTACAATCATGCATCAAAACAACCGGAAGTAATGATGACTGATGAACCAATGTATAAGCCGCAGCAGTTCGGACTGCCTAAAAACGCAAAGGTACTGATATCTAATGACGGCGGCATTGTAGGACGCACAGCAAGGGCAAGAAGGCTCGTGAGGGAATTTTCAAGGACTGAAACTGATAAATACCTCGGCATACTTGGAGAAGCTGTATATTCATTCTCACGAAAACCGGGGTTCTGGCTTGAGGGCATGATAGGTCTGCACCCCAAGTTCATGATAAAGGCACATCTGCTGAGCCCTCAGACAGATGCCAAAAACATGCTTGACTGGGGATTTAACTTTGCCCCTTTTATGGAACCCTGGTCCAAAAAATATACCGGGTCCAGACAGCTTGACGAGCCTGATATATTAGTATTTGCTGATCCGGAATGGTCTAATCCGGAATTTCCCAATGGACTTGTAATTATTGATGAGATCCAGAACTGCATAGCGATACTTGGACTGCGCTACTTCGGCGAAAGGAAAAAGGGCACCCTGACAATAGCCTGGACTGCTGGAGTGCGCCAAAACATGGTCGCATGCCATGGCGGCATAAAAACAATAGGCAACAAACCCCCTGTTGCTGTGTTCGGACTCTCAGGCTCTGGAAAATCATCAATAACAAATAGCCTTGATCACGATGGCACACTGCATAAAAATGAAAAAGTTGTGGTAATACATGATGATGCTTTTTTGATCGATCTGGACCACAATATTTCTATAGCTCTGGAACCTGCGCTTTTTGACAAGACAGACTCACTCGACTTCAGGGACTCCATAACAAAATATTTTTACTCTGCCCAGAATGTGGCGGTTACTCTCGATAAAGACAGCAAGCGCAGAATTGTCGGACAGGATATCAGAAATGATAATGGCCGCTGCATCAAGTCGAGAGACATGTTTACTCATAATGACTTTTGTAAACAGCCCGGCATGGTGATCTGGCTGCAGAAGGATACAAGCCTGCCCCCGATTTCAAAGGTTGCAACTCCCGCTCTTGCAGTAGCAATGGGAGCATCTCTCAGCACCCTGCGTGCCAAGGGCGTAGAAAACATGGATCCAAAAGAACTCGGAAAACTTGTAATCGAACCTTTTGCAAATCCATTCAGGGTTCATCCTCTTGTTCTTGACTGCCATCAGTTCCTGAAACTGTTCAAGGCAGGCTGCGAATGTTTCATTATGAATACTCATGCTTTTGGTCTGCCTGATAATCTTACAGACATACCAAAAGAGCTCTCTTTAAATATTGTTACTCAGCTTGTCAGAGGCAAAATTGAGTGGAGAGAATGGAAAAGGTTCTCAGGTCTTTTAGTGCCTAAAAACGGAACTGAAATATTATGTTCAGACTATGACAAAAAATATAAGCCTCTCAAGACTCCTGAATACCTCGATTTTCTGAGAGACAGGATGCAGGACAGGATAACATTCCTTTCTAATAAAAGAGATCTTGAAAATGATATGGAAAACGCATTTATAGATCCTTTGGTATCAGCTCGTACTGTAATTGACAAAATATTAAATCCAGTATAGGACGGTCTTATTTGGAAACAGTTGATATTATCAGGCAGGTCGCGGTATCAGCAATACCGATTTTAGTGGCTATAACATTTCATGAAGTTGCACACGGATACACAGCTTACAGGCTTGGAGACAGCACGGCAAAGGTCATGGGCAGGCTCACGCTCAACCCTCTTGCGCATATAGATATCTTTGGCACAGTTCTTATGCCGGTCATGCTCCTTGTGATGACCAATGGCCAGTTTGTATTTGGTTATGCCAAGCCGGTTCCTGTTAATCCGATGAACTTCAAAAACATAAGGCAGGGCATGGCCATATCAGCAGCAGCAGGACCAGCCACTAATCTGCTGCTCGCTGTTGCGAGTGTTATTCTGCTTAAAATACTGCTGTTCAGCTCTGACATGCTGTCTGCCGAGTTAATATCTTCAGTAATAAAACCCGTTGCAATGATGCTTACAGCAAGCATAACCATAAACATCGTGCTTGCTGTATTCAATATGATCCCTATACCACCTCTTGACGGCGGCAGAGTATTGATGGGGCTCCTGCCTTTTAAATACTCACAAAGCATTGCACGCATAGAGCCGTATGGATTTATAATAGTGCTTCTGCTGCTTATAACAGGAGTGGCGCATCTGGTAATTCTGCCGGTGATAAAAATACTTTATGGAATAATAACTTTAATCTGAAAAATAAGGAGATTTTCAAGGCATTATGAAAAAGGAACGCGTTTTAAGCGGCATGCAGTCCAGCGGCAAGATGCATATCGGCAATCTGGTCGGCGCGCTCAAAAACTGGGTAGACATACAGGACAAATATGACTGTTTTTACTTTGTAGCTGACTGGCATTCGCTCACAACAGGATATGCTGATCCTTCAGAAATAAGAGAGAGCACCAATGATCTTCTGATTAACTTTATTGCAGCAGGTCTTGACCCTGAAAAATCAACAATATTCATACAGTCCATGGTTCCTCAGCATGCTGAACTGCACCTGCTGCTCTCCATGATAACGCCTCTCGGATGGCTCGAACGCGTGCCAACCTACAAAGAAAAACAGGAGAACCTCGAAAATCGCGACCTCTCGATGTACGGATTTCTGGGCTATCCTGTACTCATGACATCAGACATACTGATCTACCGGGCGCAGCATGTGCCTGTTGGCATAGATCAGATGCCGCATCTCGAGATATCAAGAGAGATAGCAAGAAGATTCAATTTTTTGTACAAAAAAGAGGTCTTTCCTGATCCGGAAGGGCTGCTTACACAATTTCCAAAGGTTCCAGGTCTTGACGGCAGGAAAATGTCAAAGAGCTATGATAATGCCATCTACCTAAGCGATGCGCCTGAGGTTGTTGACCAGAAGATACGCACCATGATGACTGATCCTGCGAGAAAGAGGCGCACAGACAAGGGAGATCCTGAGCTATGCCCTGCTTACCAGCTGCACAAGATATTTTCCAATACTCAGGAGCTGTCTGAAACTGCAGAAGGATGCAGAACAGCAGGCATGGGATGTATTGACTGCAAACGCATACTTATAAAAAATATCTTTAACTATCTTGAACCTATATGGGCAAAAAGGACTGAACTTACCAGCAACCCGGAACTGCTCAGAGACATAGCGCAGAAGGGTTCTGAAAAAGCGTCTCTTGCAGCTGAAGAGACCATGGAGACGGTAAGGCACTGCATGGGCCTTAGGTAGGGGGGGAATTATGCTTTCACAGGAAGAGATCAAAAGATACACCCGACAGATGATGATGGACGGATGGGGTGAAGAGACACAGGAAAAACTAAAAAATTCCACTGTTTTTATCGCTGGCGCTGGAGGCCTCGGCTCGCCGGTATCCATTTATCTTGCTGTTGCCGGCGTTGGTAACATCAGGATATGTGATTTTGATTCTCCTGACTGGTCTAACCTGAACAGGCAGATACTTCACAACCACAACCGCATTGGCATTAACAAAGCGATTTCAGCCAAACAGACGCTTGATGAACTGAATCCTCAGATAAATATTACAGCACTGCCTGTAAAAATAACCGCTGAAAATGTTGATGAGCTTATTGGAGAATCAGCAATCATAATGGACTGCATGGACAACTTTCCAACAAGATATATTCTGAATGAATATGCAATACGCAAAAAAATCCCTCTGGTCTTTGGAAGCATCTGGGGGATGGAGGGCAGGCTCAGTTTTCTGACTCCGCCAGAAACACCATGCCTAAAATGCATGTTCCCTGAAGCCCCACCTTCAGAGACATTTCCTGTAGTTGGCGCAACTCCGGGAGTTATTGGATCTTTACAAGCTATTGAAGCGATAAAATATCTTACCGGCACAGGACAGAACCTTAAAAACAAGATCCTGGTATGGGAAGGCAGAAAAATGGAGTTTAGAACATTCAAGGCCTTTAAAGACCCTGAGTGCGTTCTATGCAACTGCAAATAAAAGCCAAACTAATCATTTAAGAGCTCATTCATACAGATCTTTTCGGCGGTCATCAAAAAGATTGTTGAACTGATTAAGGTCTTTTGATTCCGCATTTTCAGGATCAATCTCTGTTATGAATATCTCATCACTGTCTCTGGATGCCCTCTGAATAATTTTACCCTCAAATGAGGTGATCTGGCTTGAACCGATATATGTGAGAGGACCTTTGCCTCCTCTTGCCTCCAAACCCGTACGATTTGCTGTTACAGCATGCACCCTGTTTTCGAGGCATCTTGTAACCATCGCATCAGGACAGTGAGGAAGCACAAGGTTGGATGGATGCGCTATCACCTGTGCGCCCCTTAGCGCCAATGTTCTGCATGATTCAGGGAAGTACCAGTCAAAACATATCATAATGCCTATCTTGCCAACAGAAGTTGGCCATACCTTAAATCCAGTGTCTCCTGGTGCAAACCAGAGCTTTTCTTCAAAAAACAGGTGCGTCTTTCTGTAAGTGCCCATATAGCCCTGAGGCCCTGTTATAACAGCAGAGTTGTATAGCAGATCTCCG
Source organism: Dissulfurispiraceae bacterium (assembly GCA_034002665.1). Classification (GTDB taxonomy): domain Bacteria; phylum Nitrospirota; class Thermodesulfovibrionia; order Thermodesulfovibrionales; family Dissulfurispiraceae; genus JAFGXL01. The sequence continues at coordinate 9,390 of JAVFAA010000005.1, forward strand.
CTCTTTTCAGCGATGCCGGCAACTATATACATCTGTTTTTTAATAGACAGCGCTGAAAGTCTTTTTGTTGTGTATCCTGAAGGCACATCTTCAGCAAGAGAACCTGCCTCTTCCTTTGATACAAACTGATAGCCTGTATTAAACAGCTCAGGGAGTACAACAAGATCAGCACTGACTGATGCGATCGCATCAACAGCCCGGCTAACATTGGCTTTAATATCTCCGAATACCGGAGAAAACTGAAAATATCCTGCTCTCATAACTTTATAATAGGGTAGCTTTATTCCGGATCAAAATACAAATTTTCAGGCATCCAGAGCTGATGTCTCATAATAATCACCATGACCAGGAGCTATTATAAGCGAACTGCCGCATGATCGCAGCTCTGCATCACAATCCAATGCAAGTTTTTTCAGCATACCCATCTCTTGCCTGAATACAACACTGTCAACATTGGTGCTTATCATCATGAACTTCGGAAAGCTGAGCACCTCGCGTTCTTCAGCAGGCAGGCTGTCAACATTCAGCAGATAGTCAGCAGTAAAAAAGAGACCTGCCTCTCTGCTCAGGAAAAAGACCTGACCCTTCACATGTCCACCCAGGCTCATAAGCACGCTGAAAGAACGGCCATCCAGAGAAAATTCATCGATAACTCCAAAACCGCCTGCATTATCATGGACAGATTTTTTAAAGCCCTTCCACTCATCAGGAAAAGATGCCTGTGTAAACTCATCCACCAGCACAGTAAAACAGCGGTTCAGATCCATATACGGTGTTGAGCTGCCCCAGGCACGGTTATGGTTTTTTATAATGCCCTCTGCCTCAGGATGCATCCATACCCTGCATCCAAATTCATCGGCAAAGAGACCGGCCATGCCCGCATGATCAGCATCAGCATGGCTTATATAGATGCGTTTTATCCGGGACGGTTCGAGTCCTCTGCTTATCAGCATCTCCTTTGTTTTTTCATAATACAGGCCATAGCCGCCATCTATCATCACCAATTCATCTCTGCCTTCCAGAATAAAAACATTTCCTCCTGTCGGCAGCCGGAATGCGTGAACTTTTAGACTGCCGCGTTCAATCACAGGCAGAGCCTTATAACTAAACTTTTCACCAGACCTCATTATGGATGCTGATGCAAAAGCGAGTAAATTTGTAAAGATATTGCCTGCCTCAAGATCGCGGCCAGCCTCGTTATTGAACTGCACAAGCGTATCAGAAAGCAGGCGTGAAGAACTGAAGAGCTTTTTCATCCTCTCAACATCAGCAGTGTTCAATAACTTTTTGAGTTTGAAGAAAAAGCGCTCAGCAAGATTAAGCCCTATGATATGCTCCACCTCCTGACTATCGGAACCCTTATAGAGCAGCGAGTAGTGAAATCCTCTGCTGTTCATATTCCGCAGCAGGGTATCTATTTCTGATGTGGTCTTTGTGACAATGGAAAAGAGAGCTGATGAAGCAGAAATATCCTCGCTGTACTCCATATTTATGACATTGGCGTCATGCTCTTTCAGCAGCGCTGCAAATGTTCCAAGTGTGCCTGGCTGATGCTCCAGATGCACCTCTATCCTGAGTATATTTTCTGTATCGAGCAGTCCGAGCTCAAGACCTGGGGACCCCATCTCTGATGGATCAGCGCTATTTGCCACTGCATCTGCGCATGCAGCCTGGAGTGATTCCCTTGATTCTGATACAACCTCGAGCATCACCCTGTTCTGGTGCTCGGATCGGTTGTAGTGGAAAAGAATTATATTTGCGCCATGTCTTGCAAATGCAGCAGCAAGCTCTGCAAGAGAGCCAGGGCGGTCAGGAATAAAAATTATGATCTTTGCGAGATATACAGTTCCATCTTCTGCCTGGTAGAGGCGAAATCTGCTTTTGTTCATTTGATGAGGATAACACACGCAAAAATGCCTGTTCAATGCTGGAGAGTTGTATATTGATCATGGAATCAGGTGAGGTATGGATCAAATACCTCACCTGGGGCTAAAATATTTGTTATTTTTTTGTTTTGCTGAACAGCCTCGTAACCACAGTGAGAAATGTGCCGAGCAGTCCAAGTATGCATAGCCCTGCTCCAACTATTGCGAGCGCTTCAACAGACTGCTTTGCAACGCCTGTGCTGCCGAGCTCAGGCGCTCTTAACCCGGCACATAACCACATTACAGAATAGGCAAGAGAACCAATACCAAGCGCAAGAGAACTTAGTCTTGCAGCAATCCCAAGGTTTGTTATCAATATCATTATGCTTATGCTTCCAAGCGCAACAGCACCCAATACACCTCCATGAATATGCGCCCTTATCATATAAGACCATGATTTTTTGACGACAGCATCCATCCTTTGAACATCATTTTGATAAACTGTCTCTAAAACTGCCCTGCCTGAATCACTCAATGAGTCTTTCAGTTTGTGCTCCATAGTCCCAAACAACCCGCCAAGCACAAAACCAAACATCACAGCAAGCAAAGCAAAAACAGCCCCCGCAACAACACTTTTAGGCACTGCATATGCCGAAGCCCTCATCATCTTCTTCACCTCAGAATTGATTTAGTGGTGCATTCCGCACTTTTTCGCATTTTAGGCAATCAGTCTCAGCATGTCAAGTCATTAATGATCTGCGTGTCCTTTCAAATAGCAGTTGCCGCACAAAAAAAGAGGCGACACCCAAAGAGCCGCCTCCCTTTTTTTGTGTATCCGGAACTACTTCTTTTTTGACTCAGTCTTCTTTCCTGATTTCTTATCCTCTTTTACTTCTACTGACACAGCCTTCATGTTGTACTGAATTGTGACCTTTGATCCGACCTTAAGATCACCGTTTATCCTGGTGTCTTTATCGCGTGCTATCTGCCACTTTTCTTTACCCTTCTGTACGGTTATTGAATCATCCTTTACTTCCAGCACAGGCCCAGTAACCTGATAAGTATTTACTGCTGCAAATGAGAATGATGCAAACAACATAAATGCCAGAAATAATACTGCAATACATTTCATTGTATGCTCCTTTTATTAAAATAGGCGCTCCAAGGAACGCTGCTGAAAATTTTAGCCCGGAGCTGAAAAAGGTAAAAAAATACTGCTGCCACAACAGGAAATAATCATATATGCGTTTGTCTCTGGCATGGAATGCTTATCCTTAATTCAACAAACACCATTCGCTCAATAATGACATATATAATGTATGAATACAACAGCAATTTAAGAGCCAGCAGCCTTATTGCAGATCAATCTTTGAGTCTGCACTATGATATACTTATAAACCTGACATGATTTATTCTGAACATATAAATTCGATTAAAAATTCTGACAAGCATTTTATATGGCATCCGTTTACACAGATGAAGCAGTGGTCAGATTCTGATCCCGTTGTCATCACAGAGGCAAGGGACTGCTTTCTGAAAGATGAAAAAGGCAGATGGTATCTTGATGCAGTATCTTCTCTATGGGTAAACATTCATGGCCACAGAAGAAAAGAGATCGATGATGCTGTAAAAGCTCAGATTGACAAGGTTGCACATTCTACTTTACTGGGGCTTGCCAATATTCCTTCAGCCAACCTTGCTGAAAAACTGATTCAGACAACTGACAAATCTTTCACTGGGTTAACGCCCAGACTCTCCAGGGTCTTTTACTCTGACAATGGGTCAACAGCTGTTGAAGTTGCACTTAAGATGGCATTTCAGTACTGGATGCATAAAGGACAGCCACAAAAGCAGCAGTTTGTCGGAATAAAAAAAGGATACCACGGAGACACAATCGGCGCTATGAGCGTAGGAAGCGTCAATGTTTTTCATGGCACTTTCGGCCCGCTTTTCTTTAAGACTGAAAAAGCTTCGTCTCCATACTGCTACCGTTGTGAGTTCGGTAAAAATTATCCTGACTGTGAAATTATATGTCTTGATGCAATGGCAAATATCCTTAAAAAGAATTCTAAAACTATCGCGGCAGTAATACTTGAACCAATGGTGCAGGCTGCAGGCGGAATGATTATCTGGCCTGCAGGATATCTGAAAGGCGTAAGAGAACTCTGCACAAAATATGATGTACTGCTTATTGCAGATGAAGTTGCCACAGGATTCGGCAGAACAGGCAGGATGTTTGCCTGCGAACATGAGGGGATAGTACCTGATTTGATGTGCGTGTCAAAAGGCATCACTAACGGCTATATGCCTCTTGCTGCGACATTGACAACAGATGAAATATACAATGCTTTTCTTGGTGAGTTCAGCGACCTTAAAACTTTTTTTCATGGCCACTCTTACACAGGTAATCCTCTTGCATGCGCTGCTGCTGAGGCATCTCTTGGATTGTTCGAAACAGACAATACCCTCGAAACCATGCAGCCAAAAGCTGATCTGCTCGCTCAAATGCTAAATGAAATCGCAAAACTTCCGATAGTAGGAGATGTGCGGTCATTGGGTCTGTTGGCAGGTATAGAGCTTGTTAAAGACAAAAAAACCAAAAAACCTTTTCCCTGGGAAGTTGCTGCGGGTTTGAAGGTTGCAGTTAAAATGAGGGAATACGGAATTATGATGCGGCCTCTTGGAAATGTAATAGTGCTAATGCCGCCGCTGAGTATTTTAATTAATGATCTGAAATACTTGCTTGAGAGCTTGAAAAAAACTATAATTGCAGTAGCTGATGAATTTTGACGGGAAACCCAAATTTTTTTGGAGGGGTAATGAAAAATAGAAGCAGCAAAATACTTTTTATGCAGGCTGCAGCCGCACTAATAACCGTCTGCATGATTCCGCTTGCAGCAGCTGATTCAACCTATACTGTTAAACAGGGCGACACTTTGTGGGACATATCTTCCGACAAAATTCAGAGTCCATTTCTCTGGCCAAAATTATGGAAGGCAAACCCTGAAATAAAAAATCCGCACCTGATCTATCCTGGACAGCAGCTGCTTATTCCGGATGATATCGCTAAATCTGATGACAAGCAGATTGCAGAGGAATCAACAGGTCCAAAACTAAAAGACATCTCTGTACTTAAACCTTATGATCTTTCTGGAAGCAAAATAGCCTCAAAAGATCTTAAAATCATGGTGTCCCGTGAGGTTCTTCTACATAGCGGTTTTGTTGCAGACAATATTATGGATGCAGGAAAAGTCCATGCAAACCCACTCGGCAAGACCATTATGGGCAAAAACGATACTGCCTATATAAACCTCAAGTCAAAAGCACTGCCAGGCGCGCAGTTTTATGTTCTGAGCAAACCAGAGCCTCTTATTGACCCAACCACCAAAAAAGAGCTCGGCAAAATTGTGCGGATAAAGGGAACTCTCCACTATATTGGAGAGGAAAACGGCAACAGCAAGTCCGTTATAACGGAATCTTTTGAAGAAATAGTCATCAACGATCTGCTGATGAACTACTATTCTGTTGAAGCATTGATAGCTCCGGATCAGGAGAGCAGACCCAACCAGAGCGGAACAATAGCAAAACACTTTTCTGGTCGTACTGTGAGCGGGACTGGATACATTCTCTACCTGAACAAGGGTCGTTCAAGCGGCATATCAATTGGCGACCTGTTCGAGGTTGTTACAGGTGGAAAACCGCACACTCCGCTTGGGGATGTTCAGATAATAAGTGTGCAGAAGAATACCTCTATAGGAATAATGAAAAAAGCAGTGCGCGAAGTGGCAACAGGAGACATATTCAGAAACCTGTAAGAGCTTTTTCCCAATAAAGAAGAGGGGATAGCAGCTAAGCTGCTATCCCCTCTTCTTTATATCTTTTATTAGTCTAAATCCTAACTTGTAAGTATTTTCAAGGCTCTTAGCCTGCTTGGATGCTTCAGCTTTCTGAGAGCTTTAGCCTCGATCTGTCGAACACGCTCTCTTGTTATGGAGAGAAATCTTCCAACCTCTTCAAGGGTATGATCCCTGTCAACGCCTATTCCAAACCTCATCCTCACAACAGTCTCCTCTTTTGGAGTAAGTGTTCTGAGAACACGCTGAATCTGCTCGGATGTCTCTATGCGCTCAGCTTCATTATAAGGAGATGGACTCGTCTTGTCGCCTATAAAATCTTCCAGCTCCGTATCTTCATCACCAATCGGGGTCTGAAGCGCAATCGGGTCCTGAATAGCCCTGAACACTTCCTCTACTTTTCTTACAGGCACAACAAGTTTCTTTGCTATCTCTTCATTTGTCGGCTCGCGGCCCATAAGCTGCGTAAGTTCTCTTGTAGCCTTTGTAACTCTATTATAAAACTCCATCATATGAACAGGCACTCGTATGGTCTTGGTCTGATCAATCAAAGCCCTTGTAATCGCCTGACGTATCCACCATGTTGCATATGTACTGAATTTGAATCCTTTTTCGTATTTGAACTTATCAACTGCCTTCATAAGACCAATGTTGCCCTCCTGAATAAGATCCAGCAAAGGCAGCCCACGGCCAACATAGTTTTTAGCAATATTGACAACCAGCCTCAGGTTGCGGGTGATGAGTTCATTTTTTGCTTCAGTAAGCAGATACCTGGCCTTGGATATCCTGTTCCACATATCCTTGAGCGCATCAACCTTTATACCAACCTCAGCCTCGACCCTTTTATAGTCTGCAGCAACATCCTTCACAATCAGATCAAGTTTTTTGGTATTGGTACCCTTTTTCTTCTTTTCATTTACAGCCGCCCTTAACTGCTTGAGCGAACCATATTTAGTGCATTTATTATCAGCAATTTCAATAACTTCAACAACTTCCTCGAGTCTGATCATGGTTTTGAGCAGGCCTTCGTCAGCCTTTTCCTCTTCAGAAAGAATGCCCTCTTCATCTTCAGACTCTATTACAGCCTTGATTTTTTCATACATAGGCAGGGTTATAACGGTTTCCTTGATTATATCTCTGCCCTGTTCGAGCTTTTTTGCAAGATCTGTCTCTTCATCCTTGGTAAGGATAGATATGTCGCCCATGGAGTTGAAATACGCCTGTACAAGATCCTCAGCGCGTTCATACTCCTCAGGCTCTTCTTCTGCCTCTTCATCTTGCGGGGATTCCTCATAATCGACAACCTTGACGCCCATGTCGTTAAGGACATCCATAAGATCTTCCAGTTCATCAGGAGAAAAATACTCGGACGGCAGAGCCTCATTTATCTCATCGTAGGTTATGACGCCGCGTTTCTTGCCAAGACTGATTATTTCTTCAAAAATATCCCGCTCTTTCATTTCCATCCCCTGTAGATACAAAAAAATTAAAGAAAGAGCCTTTTTAGACCCTTTCTTTAATTATACGATTATTTTGGTTAATAATTTACTTGACATCGAAGGCAAGGTGTAGTATATAGTCAAGGCACACGGTCTATTAGTACTGGTAAGCTGAATGCGTCACCGCACTTACACTTCCAGCCTATCGAAGTGGTAGTCTTCCACAGACCTTCAGAGGGATTGCTCCCTGGGAGACTTCA
>JAVFAA010000006.1:0-4497 GCA_034002665.1 Dissulfurispiraceae bacterium
TCGAATCATCTTTCATTCCTATTGTTTCATTCAGTTACGATGCTGATGAATATTGTCAGAACGGTGTGAATCCTGTTATTACTTTGGCTGGAGATTTCACACTTGGCGGAATATTCAGTTCTACAGAAGGATTATCCATAGATCCAGCCACGGGAGAGATAACCCTTTCAACAAGTGACGCAGGCACTTATGAAGTAACCTACACATATACGATTGGAGCAGGAGTATGCGGAGAGAATGCTTCACATACGGTATCTGTAACGGTGCTTGCTTCAGGAAATATCATTACAGATTTCAGTTATGCAGATGCTTGTACGGCTTCTCAAACAAATCCTGTTCCAACAACTGTTACAGGATTTACCACAGGTGGTGTTTATAGCGTAAACTCGACCGACTTGACTATTGACCCTGCAACAGGAGTTATAGACTTGTCTGAGACCCAGCCGGGTACTTATGAGATTACCTATACAATCGCAGCTTCACAATGTGCAGCAGAACAGTCATCAACAACAGAAATCACCATTCATGAATTGACACAGCCCGTTGTTGATTTCAGCTACACTGATGCTTGTCAAGCAACACAGAACCAACTTCCTCAACTTGCTTCCGGTTTTACTTCCGGTGGTACTTTCAGTTCGGATTCAATTTCTGTTAATCCTGACACAGGAGAAATTGACATGAGTAATCCAACTGCGGGAATACATGAGATAACCTATACGTTTTTACAAGATGATGTTAACTGTATCGCAGCAGACAGTTTTACGACAACTCTCTATATAGAAGCCTCGTTTACTCCTGTCACAGATTTTTGGTATGCTGACCAGTATTGTTTTGGGCAAGGTAATGACATCCCGTCATACAATGAAGACTTCTTTGAAGGCGGTACATTCTCTGCTACAGACGGTCTCACCATAGACCCACTAACAGGAGAAATCGATGTCATCAACAGTTCTTCGGGTACTCACACGGTTACTTATACTGTCGAGCCTGATGCAGAAACCTGCAATACAGGAGGCAGTTCGTCGTTTACCTTGAGCATTTTGCCTGAGATTCTAATTTCCCTTGACGGAGGTTGTGAAAACAATGTTTACTGGCTGAACGCTTCACCGCTTGAGGGTTCATTCAACGAAGACACGGTTGTTTACAGCTGGTCTGTAAACGAACAACCTTTGGCTGCTTCAGGAGCCTCATTCAACGTAAGTGAATATCTGAATTCTTCAGGAAACACGGATTTCCCGCTTACGTTTACCGTAACGGTAACTGACGGAAGCTGTTCAGGAGTTCAGTCCATAACAATAACACAAGCCGAAACGATTTGTACGATTCAAAAAGGTATTTCTCCCGGTGGAGACAACCCTGATTTTGACCTTAGCGGCTTTAATGTAAGACAACTGAGCATCTTTAACCGTTACGGAGTTAAGGTTTACAGTCAGGGTAACTATGTAAGACAATGGCACGGTCAGGATGACAAAGGAAACGAACTTCCTGACGGTACTTATTACTACGTAATAGAACTCAGCGGCGAGACCAAAACAGGTTGGATTTACATAAACAGGAAGTATTAAGAAAAACGGGATACAGATACCGGACATCCCGGTATCTGTCTTCTCTTTAAGCATAAAAAATAATAAATATGAAGAATACATATATCATTCCAGTAATTGCTTTTTTGGCGTGTTTTTCCGGGGTTGCCCAGCAGGATCCGCATTATACGCAGTACATGTATAACATGAACATCATGAACCCTGCTTATGCGGGCAGCAAAGAGAATCTTTCTTTTGGTTTGTTATACAGAAAACAATGGGTTGAGATTGAAGACTCACCCACAACCTTTACCTTCTCCGGACACAGCCCGGTTGGTAAAAATGTAGGTTTAGGATTATCTGCCATCTCAGACGAGATAGGACCTGTAAAAGAGCAGAATGTCTATGCCGATTTCTCCTATACTTTAAATTTAGGTGGCGAACACAGATTGGCATTAGGTATTAAAGCAGGTCTTACCTTTCACAAGGTGGGATTATTCAGCGACATTTACCATACGCTTCCCAACGATAACGACCCTGCTTTCATGGAAGACACAAGCAATACATACTTTAACTTCGGTTCGGGTCTTTTCTATTATACGGACAAATACTATTTGGCATTTTCTGTTCCCAATATGCTCAAGTCAAAGCACCTTGATTTCGACGGCAAAAAGTTCGGCAGCGAGACCCAACACTTCTTCTTAACCGGAGGTTATGTTTTTGATTTGAGTCCGAGTGTGAAGTTCAAACCTTTTGCCATGTGGAAGACAGCTTTTGGTGCACCTTCCTCTGTGGATGTTTCGACCAACTTTTTGTTTCACGAACGATTTGAAATAGGGGCTACATACAGGTTAGAAGACAGTTTTGGCGGTATGGTCAATTTTGCCATTACGCCCAATCTGCGAATCGGGTATGCTTACGACCACATAGTGTCGGATTTGAAGGTAACCACACCGGCTTCTCACGAAGTAATACTTCTTTTTGATTTGAACTTCCCTAAAAAGGTGTCGCGTTCACCAAGATTTTTCTAACCCAAACACAGATAACGACATGAGACGAATCATTATATCATTAGTAACTTTAACGGTGTTCGGGGCTACTCTGACCGCCCAAAACAAAGACACCCAAAAGGCAGACAGGTTGTTTAACAGATTTGAATATGTGGCTGCTGCCCAAGAATACTTAAAACTCGCCGAGAATGGTAAAGCAGACTCCTATGTTTACGGACAGTTGGCAGAGGCTTATTACAACACATACAATCCGGCAGAAGCCGTAAAGTGGTATGCACGGGCTACAGAAACCGAGCAACCTGCAGAGGTATATTACCGCTATGCACAGATGCTCAAAGCACAAGGAAAGTATGAAGAGTCCAACACTCAGATGCGTGTCTTTGCACAAAAAGCTCCACAGGACAAAAGAGCCCGAGAGTTCTTGTCAGACCCGAATTACCTTCCTAAACTTCAGGACAAACAAAAACTCTATGACCTGACACCGCTTGATATAAACAGCGACAAATCAGATTTTGGAGCTTTATTGCATGCAAACACCCTCTACTTTGCTAGTGCCAGAGGCGGTTCTAAAACCTATGGTTGGAACGACGAGCCTTATCTTGACATCTATCAGGCAAGTTATAATGTTGACGGAACCATCACCAATGCAGAACCCCTCACGGCTCTAAACACAAGATGGCATGAGGGACCTGTTACACTTAGTGCAGACGGAAACACCATGTATTTTTCAAGCGAAAGTTTCAACGAAAAGCTATATGAAAAAGACAAAGATGCCAATGCAAGAAAAAGCCGTGTAAACCTATTCAAAGCCACCAAGACAGGAGACAAATGGGGGAACATCGTTCCGCTTCCATTCAACAGCAGCGAGTATTCTACAGGAAACCCAAGTTTGAGCAAAGACGGTAAGACGCTTTACTTTGCTTCAGACATGCCCGGGTCAATCGGTGGGATAGACATCTGGAAAGTATCCGTTAACGACAACGGCACTTATGGCACGCCCGAGAACTTAGGAAGCAAAGTAAACACCGAAGGTGATGAAAGTTTTCCCTTTATATCGGAAGACAGCAAAACGCTGTATTTTGCCTCAAACGGCCATACCGGATTTGGAGGATATGATGTGTTCAGTTTTGACGGAACCCGCATAAACAATCCCGGAAAACCTGTAAACAGTGAAAAAGACGATTTTGCCTTTACTTTCAATACAGAAAAAAATATTGGGTTTGTATCTTCCAACAGAGCCGGTACAGACAACATCTATCTGGCTACGCCCGTTTGTGGTGTTGATATTCTGACAGCGGTAACCGATGCCAAAACAAGACAACCGCTATCGGGAGCAAAAGTGTCTATATTAGATGGCAAAAACAACGTAATAGCAACAGAAAGCAGCAACAGCAGAGGCGAAGTATCGTACTATGCCGAGTGTGACAGAGCCTATACGATACAAGTATCAAAAGACGGCTATGAAAGTGCTTCTTTCCCTGTGGCAGGTTCAAAAGGTGGACAGCAGAGGGTAAATGCAGCTTTAGACCCGATAGAGGTTATCATAACCGAGACCGAGGTTATTTTGAAACCGATTCATTTTGAATTTGACAAAAGCAATATCACTGCCGAAGGAGCTTTTGAGTTGGATAAATTAGTACAGGTGATGAAACAAAACCCAGAAATGGTCATCTTCGCAAAAGCTCATACAGACAACAGAGGAAGCGATAAATACAACCAAAACCTCTCTAACAGAAGAGCACAGGCAACTGTTCAATACATCATCTCGAAAGGAATAGCCAAAGAAAGAATATCAGGAAAAGGATTCGGCGAAAGCGAACCTAAAACAGACTGTAAAGAAAACTGCACAGAAGAACAACATGCAGAAAACAGAAGAAGCGAATTCCTTATCGTGAAAAAATAAAGCAAAATATCTTATAAAAAGAATCGGGTCTGCTTCATGCAGACCCGATTTATTTTGAGTA